>QALR01000022.1 GCA_003150035.1 Clostridiales bacterium | reverse complement strand
GCACTCTGAGTCTTGACTGATGTTACAAAGCCGTCGCCGAGCTTCTGGAGGCTCGGCAGAATCACGTCATAGCACTTCTGCGTGATTGCCTGCTTAACCTGCTCATCAATCTGTGTATCGCTGGCAACCTGCTCAATGCTGCCGCGGATATCCGTCCATTTACTCATATCAATCATCCATCCTCTCTGAAACATAAGAAAGTATACCAGAGCGCCATAGCCGCGCGCGTGCAGACCGTGTGCCGACCGTCATAATGGATAACCAGCACCGGCCTGCCGGGCTTGTATGCCCGTAGCGCCTCGCTGACGTCCGGGCTCTGGATCGTCCACTCGTGCTGCTCATCGCTGAGCCAGTGCGCAAAAGCCGGTATGTCGCCGAGCTTGATAAGTCCAACCCATCTGCCGCGCTCTGCTGTGCACTCCATCTTTTTGATTTCTTGCCGCGTGATAGCTGCTTTCATGCCATCAGCATTTGCTCGTAGTCCGTTACGCCACGGGCAATCGCACGGGCGAAGTCGTCCTGGTGGGCCGTGAGAAGTTCCTCGTCACCAGCGTTACTGATAAAGCCGAGCTCAACGAGCACAGCTGGCATCCCAGTGTATTTAAGTACGAACAGTTCCGGATTCGCTTTCACGCCGCGGTCTACGCTGTTGAGCGCATCGACAATCTGGTCCTGGATACACGTCGCGAGCTTTTCGCCCTCGCCGCCATTCAGAGCATACGCAAAAGTCTCGGTACCGCAGGCCTCTTCTGCTTCGGCGCTATTGCAATGGATACTGACAAAGATGTCGGCATCCCAGTCATTTGCAGTCTCTGTGACCGTGAGGCCCTGACGGTCCGCGTAGCGGCTACGCCCGATACTTGTCGGCGCAAGATTATCGCTCTGCATCAGCTCGCACGTACAGCCAGCAGCCTCGAGATAATGCTTGACGAGTGTGCCGACATGGGCAGCGACATCGCACTCGCGCAGACCCGTGCGCGGGCTGACGGCGCCGCTGTCGTAGTCGAGATCATGGCCTGGATTGATAAATACCTTCATCTTAAATCATCCTTTCTAAGTGGATATGGAGACAGCGCAAAGAGCGACTGCTCCATCTTGTCTATCGACTCGATGTAAAAGTGGCACTCACGGGCAAGCACAGCAAAAGCCTCAAAAGCTCGGTAGAGCAAGTGCCATTGTAAAGATGGCATCACTTTACATCGCCCCCTTGCTGGACAGTTTTACTGATGTATCCGCTGAGGCCGCCGACGATGCCGGTCAGGAGCTCAGCTGGAGCACTTAGCACGATGCCAGCGACAAGAGCGATGACCAAACCGCCAACGGCTATCATATCTGTTGTGATCTTCATGGCATCCTCCCTTCCAGGTCATCAATGCGATGGTGAGCCGAGCGCACGCTCGAGTCAATCTTGGCGAGCTGCACCTCAAGGCCCTGCCTCTGCTCCCGGTCCTCTTTGATTTCCTCGCGCATCTCATCGACCGTGTCTTTGAGAGCCCGAATGGATTCATTGAGCGGCCGAATCACAGCGTATGAGAAAATACCGCCGATCACGGTCAAAACAGCCGCAATCTGTCCGAGAGCGGCGATAATATCAAGATTCAATACTTCTCCCTCCTCCTGCCCTCCGTCTGGTATCCTCATACTTGAGGTGATATAAATGAAACTACCAAATGGATTTGGAACCGTGTATCGTCTGCAGGGAAACCGGCGGAGGCCGTATGTCGTCAAGAAGACTATCCAGCACAGACAGAAAGCTCTTGGGTACTTCGAGACATTTGAGGATGCCATGGCGTACCTCGTCGAGTACAACCGTGACCCTGCCCTGCTGAGCCCGAGCAAGACGACCTTCTCGGAAGTCTATGCATTGTGGAAAGCTCAGCACTTTCCACGGCTCCGAAGCGAAGCCGCACGCATCAGCTACAGAAATTCTTATCGGCATTGCTCCCGCCTCCATCAAATGATTTTTGTCGATATACGGCTCGGCCATCTTGACCAGGTCATTGACGATGTCCGCCGCAGCGGGTGCGGATACCCGACGCAGAAGAAAGTCCGCTCTCTGCTCGAGCAGCTTTACAAGTACGCAATACGATATGACCTGGTCGTCAAAGATTATGCCCGATATCTCGATATTGACCGACCTCGTAAACTGCACAAGAAAAAGCCGTTTACCGTCCGTCAGCGCAATCGCTTGTGGCGTGGCGTTGATGATGTGCCCGAAGCACGTCATGTCCTCATGCTCATTATACTCGGGATGCCGTGTCGGTGAGTACCGTCACATCCGGAAGACTGACGTCAAGCTACGCCGCCGCGTCATCGTGATCCGGCACAGCAAGACCGATGCCGGTGCGGGCAGGCTTATCCCCATCCCTCGCAAGCTCATGCCATGGTACGAGGAGGCTATGCAGACTCCTGGACTCTACATCTGCGGACGCGCAGATGGCAGCCGTCACAGCTACGACTCTTTCCGCCGCGCTATCTTTGACCTTGTCATGCACCACTTCGGCATGTCGCATACACCGCATGAGTGCCGCCACACGCTTGCCAGTATGCTTGACTCTGCCGACGTCAACCGCACCGTCATCAAGCTCATCCTCGGACACAGCCTCGAAGGTGTGACCGAACGTGTCTACACACATAAGAGCATCCGCGAATTGCTGAGAGCCATCGACAAGGTCTGTACTTGACGTGTGCTTAACCGATATATGCACTCGCGTGATATTCCTTGCCATGACTGCGCCGTCCTGCGCTTAACCTGTCATTACGATTTCGCACGATTTACAAGAGCCGCTAACCCCTTACGCCACATGGGTTTGGCGGCTCTTTGCGTCAGATGCAACGCACGATTCCCGCACGATTTTACATGTCATCGGTGACCTGTGCAGAAGAACCATCAGCCGTTGCCGTGCTTGACTCTGTGGCCTTTTCGGCATCATGCGTCTGCGTCCGGATATAATCCGCACATTTCGTATTCCGGCACCAACCTTCGGCGTCCAATTTATGCCCACAGAATGGGCAACGTTTTGCTCTTGCCATGATTATTCAGTCTCCTTCAATGCTGCTTCATATTCAGATTTTACGTCGGCATACTCAGATTTAAGCTCGGCAATCAGTAACTCATCGCCAGCCAACGTAGCGGTCGCAAGAGCATCTTTCAGCTCGCTGATCTGCGACTCGTAATCGGCGGCAATGGACGCCTGTTTCTGCTCCGTCGTCACGATAATGGCAGGTGCGTCGATCGGCTTGCCATCTGCGCCGCGGACATAGCCTGTACCATTCGCGCCAGTGCCACGGTTGCCGACATAGTACGCATAGTCCTCTTCAGACGTCTCGATGTAGCCGTCATCGAGATACTTCTGTTTCTCCTCGACGGTCGAAAAGTGGACGCCATCGACGACAGTAGTAGTGCGCTTGCCGTCCGTATCAAACTTGCATAAGTACATAAGATTCATCCTTTCATACTCTTAATATGATCATCCAGCTCTTTATAGAGCCTATCTACTACTTCCTGGCTAAATTCGACACCATAGCTTTCAGCCACTTCATCCAAGGCATGGATGGCGTCCGAGACTCCAGTCCACACACACCAAGGCTTTCCTCGGTCTTCTTCCCTGCCATACAACAGATAAATCGATGTCTCTTTTTCCATTATTTCATCATCCTTTCAACAGTGGGGAAGCATCCTTGAATCGTCTGGATTGGTAGTTACTTTTCCGATTCAGTTTCCTTCTACCGTGTTTGCCGCTTACTCATGTATAGAGCACGATAGTCGGCCTTCATACGCAAATACGGTATACAAAATAACGACGTCAGGCATGATAGTCGGTTCATCATCCACGTCAATGCGTCATATGTGGCTGGCCATAGGCATGTGACAGTGGGGAAAGGCAGGCAATGGTTCCTACGTAACGTTCCCCATCGCGTTTAGTTCGTTCGCTAGAGTGATATGCAGTTGCAACGACAGGCACTGGGCATGGGTCTCAAACTTGAGTAAAACAGGCTTCTCTTTTATATCGGATGGTAGTGGCTTCTGGCTTGCTGTAGGTATGTAAACAGTGGGGAAAATTCTTACCTGCCCACGATGGATGGACATCCGGTCAGGTAAATTTCCCTATCACTTTCGGCTCTGCCTGCCTCGCCGTAAATGTATCTGTCGTGATGGGGGACGATAAAAACGATTTTGAATCGGCCGTATACCATTCACCCGGTCTAACATCGTTCGGTGTATATTACTCGGCTCGTAGAACAAGACCAATCTTTTGGATTGCAATAGGCTATTGACAGTGGGGAAATATGTCAGTGGGAAGTGGTCTGACTGAAGCGTTCAGCTCCCCCGTAACAATGTCAAAGGTTTTATTCGCAACGACGAATCCGATTGCAGGGCGTAATGGTACTGTGAACAATCGAGTGGTAAGCCCATCTTCGTCAGAATGCTATGTATATAATGGTTCAAACGATACATCGAATATGCTTATCCTACTGTTAGGCCTAGCGTAACAGTGGGAAAAAGAGTGACGCTTATTTCGTTTTTCCGATAGCATTTGCAAAAGTATACGGGGCGTGGTCAATATGTACTAGTAACGACTGGGCACGCATTAGTGAGCTAACAACGTCTCGTGTTAAGTCGTCACAGAACAATGGTTTTGTTTTTGCAATAGGTATTTAAATGCCAATACAAATATATCTATGCTTATAATACCTACATTCAAAGCCAGTTGTAGTCAAACTATCATCAATATCGTTGTCAAAGTTGTTGCACGAATCTCTGCTTCCACGAGCTATGTTTGTAACTACTTGCATGGGCTTAGTGAAAACAATAGGAAATGTTGCTTTCCCATCGTCGTTAGTTATTCCCCACTGTTTACACACCAACGGCGAACCAAAAAGCGCCACCATATCCCCACTGTAGAATCAGGCCGCCGAAGTTTTTGCCGAAACAGATGTACCCATTCTGCTCCATCAGGCCGGTGATACCGAACTTACTATTTGTGAATTTATTGTCCTCCCACGTGACGTTTGAGTCGCTTGTGAGTTTGCCGACGAGCGATGCAAGCGTGGCAAGGTTTGTTGCGGGGGCAGTTTTCCAATCGTCTGTGCCTTTGCTTTGCTTAATCTCGTTTGCAAGGTTGCTGAGGAGAGTCGTGAGGTCCGTTGTATTGGATGTTGGCTTCTTGCTGTCATCGACCGTCACATCCGCCACGTTGAGCTGTTTGAAATAGCCGCTGAGCCAATTTTTCGCGGCCGTGCCGATACTCCCCTCGCCATCTGCGCGGGGGACGAAATTTCTTGTTGGCATTCGTTATCATCCTTTCGCTTTGTCATTTTGGCATGATGTCGCCATTGCTGTCTGTCTCATAATTATCACTGCTGAGGTACGTCACTACGGTCGACAAGTCGCCATTGCCGTCATGCTCATGCGTGATCCGCGACGGAATCTCGTCACGTGGCATCATGTTGCCGAGAGCGTCAATCTCAAAAAAGATATCATCTGTTTCGTAGAGTGCCGCATAGATGCCGCCGCTCGTGACGGGATTCTTTGACTCTTTCTTCGGCGCAGCGTCAAAAGTCAGCAGGTCTTGCTTGCTCGCAAGCAGGCTTTTGATTTTCTTGATGACGTACTTGAGTCCGGCATCGTCGAGGTATTTTGCCACAAGGCTCACCCCCATTTATGCAAAGCACGTGTCAATTTCTGTCTGACTCAGAGCCTCGTACGTGACAACATTGGCCGCATTAAACGGCGTGTAGCCGAGTGCGGCTTTGACATTGTCTGCTGTCAGCGAGATAATGCCTGACGACACGCTGATGTTGCTGCCGACTTTGACGCCGCCGAGGGCGCTTGATGTAGCCGCCGGAAGCGTGTAGTTGCTAAGCCCGGCCAGTTTGTTCTTCTCCGCTGTCGTGTAGTCATTTGTGCTGAGACCTTTGCCGCTGACTTTTTTGACATATGTCGTCGAGATTGTGTTGCCGTCGCCATCGCGGACCGCCTTGTCGGCAGTGCTGACGGAGTCATTGATGAGCACATAAGCTGTGCCGGACCATCTATAGACGTCATTATCGGCACTGCCAATATCGACGTACATTGTATTTGTCGAGCCCGTGATCTCCGTCGTATGTGCCGACTCTTTGTAAAATTTGCCGCCACTGTAGTAGCCCTCAAGGACCTCGCCGATATCGCCCGGGATGTACTGCGCAGGGATTTTCTTGTCCGACCCGAGCGGCGCGACACCGTTTGCTGCGCCGATGAGCGACGTTGCAATGCGCGGCGTGCTGTCGACCGCATTGATTGTGATATTCTTCGAGCCGTCAAATGCGACACCGTTGATTGTGCGAGCTGTAGCCAGCTTGGCGGCGGTATCGGCTGCACCGGCTGTGTCGGCTTTGGCATGGAGGCCGAGGTACGTTTTCGCAGCATCCGTCTTGCTCAGATAAATAGTCGCGGCATCGGTCTTGCTCAGCTTCGTATCATCCGTGATTGTGATGGCCGTCTTGTTGAGCGGAACGCCATTGATGGCAACGCCCTGTGGCACGAATTTGCCGTCGTTAAATGTATCCTGCTTACTCTTGTAGTATTTCAGGCCGTCAAGATCTAAATATTTTGGCATGGTAATCACTCCTTAAAACAATGTGTCGATATCCATCTGCATAAGCGTCTCTGCTTCGGCATCGCGCCCAGCTGGTCCCTGCGGACCCGTGGCGCCCTGCGGGCCAACATCTCCTTTGGGTCCGGTCAGATTCTTTGGTGCGGGGTTCTCCAGCTCTCCGTCATTCGTCCACGACAAAATTCCGCCGTCCGACATGTGTGGCGTATACGTGACGCCCTGAGGTCCCTGCGGCCCTTCGATGCCGCCTTGGATATCCGCCTCCAGCCTCTGCGTAGAGCCGCCACTCAGACGAGCAGACATATAGGACGAGCCAGCTTTACTCGAGAGATTTGCTCGCAATACGCTCATAGCTGTCACCCCTTTACCGGCCTC
This sequence comes from Clostridiales bacterium, assembly GCA_003150035.1. Lineage (GTDB taxonomy): Bacteria > Bacillota > Clostridia > Oscillospirales > CAG-272 > QALR01. The sequence goes on along the minus strand of QALR01000022.1, from coordinate 11,988 downwards.
GTCACATCAGGCATCAAGTAATACTTGTACGGCCCGATTGTCTGCACGTCGTCACCAGTATGGACTTCGATGTCGTAGACGTAAGTGCCGGCCGATAGGCTGTCAGTATCCTCAGGTCTGAAATCAAATTTTCCGTCAACGCAAATCTTCTGCAGGAGATAATCATCCGCATTGATATCCTGCTTGACCGATAATGTTGCCTGAAAGTCTGTGACTGCTTTGCCGGTCTCGTCGGTCGGCTGAAAGAGCAGTACTCCCGTGTCGCCACGGATGTGGTAAATATCGCCTCGTCTTACGCTAAACATCGCATCACCTCCTACTGCGCCAATTTGGGCATGATATCGCCCTGATCGTCGAGCTCGAAATAGATTTCATCCTGTGTGGCAATGCGCTTGATAATCCAGACGACCGTGCCGTCTGTGACCTTGCTGCCGAGCGTCGCATTGCTCAAATCGAGAATAGCACTACCCGTTGTACCGGCCGTCTCACACTCGAGATACCAGTCGTGCCGAAAGAGCTGCGGATCATACCGAATATCGCCCTGCTCATAAGCCGTATTGCGCTGCACAAGCCCTGCGGCCTGCGCGAGCATCTCGGCGTTAATGAGGCCGGACGGATCAATCGTGCATGCGATATTTGCCGCATTGCTGACCGCGATATTCATCGCATAGGTCGCGTTGACTTTGAGCGCGGCATCCGAAGACGGCACATAGTCCGGATTTGGATCGATGGCAATCATGTATAAAATATCGCGATCACCGTCTTTTGCGAAGATGCCCCACTCGCGTGCATAAAATCCTGTCGCGACATTGCTCGTCAAGATAATGCCCGTTACCGTGCACAGCTTGTCTTTAGCTGTGACGGAGCTGATGCCAAGGACAGCTTGCGGCGACACAAGGTCTGTAAGGCCACCCACATCGCTGATATTCTCTGCGCCATCACCGAGTTTGATTTTTGTCAGCTCCAGCTTCGTGCCAGCCTCCACCTTTGCCTGCAGGGCCTGTCCTGCAGCCGTCAGGATACCCCCCGACCAGTTTGCCATATTATCACTCCTTATGCTTTCGGATATACCTCATAAGCCACATGATGATAGATGCCGCCGCCCGCATATCTGATTGACGGGATGGACACATCCTTTATATCAGTTGGCAGGATCTCATATTTGACGTTGGTGTGTATGGCACCGCCCACGTACTGCATGGCCGTCGCCTCGCGCTTAAAATCGAGCTCGTCAAGCCAAGATCGGACATTTTTAACGAGGTTGATGAGCTTTACGAGCAGATTGAGGTTGTCTGGCGTAATCCTCATCGACGTCATAAGACCAACGCGGAAATAATACGGGTCGCCGCCATACTCATACCACTCTTGCACAACGCCACTTGCAAAGATGGTCTGTACCATCTCCTGCACGACGCCTTTCGTGCCTTTTCGCAAATGCAAGCGCATCGAATTTTTAACCAGGGACCGGCGCGTATCCAGCGGCAGACCCTTGTCGTAATAATCTACATGGAATTGTACAGCCAAGGCATCGACGAGATTGGATGACAGCTTATCGATACGCGGATAGATCGAGACGAGCTCGCTCATCCGATTGATTTCTGCCATCTTCTCGTCGATGAGTTCGGCCAGTTCGCGCAGGTTATCGCGATTCAATGACTCAGGCAGGTGGTCGGCAATGCGATATTCTTCTTGCTTCATTCATCCTCACTCCCAGCCATCACGACGCTCACAGCCTTTTCGCGCGCTACCTGCGTATTGCTCAGCACGGTAAATGCCGGTTTGACCACGTCGACACGCTTAATGCCACTGACGCCCATCAGCATCTGTACAAGTCTTGATGGATTGATGTCGCGGCCCAAGCGCGCCCGCTGCCACGTGGCAAAGTTACTGACCGCCGTTGCTACAGCGGCTTGCACCGTAGCAGCATCAGCGTCATCATCGATGTAGTAAGTCGCATTGATATCGTATGATACGACCGTCGGATCCGTGGCCTGCACATGGTCCGTCAGGGGACGCACACTGTCGGCTGAAAGCTCACTCTGGACTTCCGCCAATAATTCCTTCCCTGGCACCTCGCCGCCCGTCAGAAGCGGCACAATGCGCACAACCCCGGGGCTAGGCGAATCCACATAGACATCAATGATGTTGCTGTTTGCGGCTTTCGTACGCGCCGCATAAGCTCCCGTAGGACCAGCAACAGAAAGTGTTTCCGGCGCCTCCCAGACTCTCTCGCGCAGAGAATCATCCGTCTCTGTATCACTGCCGCCTTCGGAAAGCGTCGTATTGGCCATCGTGTCAACATAAGCAATGGGGTCCACACTATGGCAGATCTCACCGGCGCGAAAATCATTGCCGACAGTGCCAGTCTGTGTACAGGTTGCAGCTACCATTCCCACCTGCTCACCGGCCTTGATGATCAGAGCTGTGTCTGTCGCAAAAGCAATATTGTCCTGTGTGCTGACGCGCGTCCCCTTCGGGATGATGGTTTCCTTTTCGCGCACGGCCGACAGTGTCACTTTAAAGGTTGTGTGTGCGGCACTTGCTGCAATGCGCGTCGTCCAGGCATTGGCCGCCAAGACATCAAGATTGTCGCCCGTCGCGTATTTCAAAAGATTCTGCTTGGCCGTAAAATTAATTTTGTTGAGCAGTCGAACGATGACATCGGCTTGAAACAGCAGGAATAGCCGCACAGGGTCGCCCTGCGCAAGCAGGCGGCCTGTGATGTTCTGATAAGAATCAAAGACTGCATTCTCGATTTCCTGCGCATCGACATTGACAAAATCAATGTCTGGTATATCAGCCAGTTTCACGGATGCTCACCTCCATCTTCGGCACCATCTTGCCCGATGCGTCGCCAGTAAAAGATATAGACTCAATGATAGCCCGTGGCTCATACTGACGTACAGCCCGGAAAATCTCCTGCGTCAGCTTGGCTTGCGCCTGCTGCATCGGCATATCGATGACATCGCCATCAATACCAAAACCTCTGTCGAGCGGAATCTCGTACTTGATTGTCGAGATGATGGTCCGCACATTCTGTAAGACCTCTTCCACAGTCGTCTTTGGTGCAAGATCAATCGCAGGCTTCTGATTTGCTGCCAGTAAATACGACATCTCATCACCTCACAAGAAATATGCCAGGGCATTGCCGATGGCTCCATATTTGTCGATAGCGGTCTTCTCCTCGATGTAATTCGAGTCGTCGTACTCTACCAAAGATACCGATACATTTGTCTGAATCAGCTTGCCAGTCGGCGAGTAGAAATTCTCATCCTGCGACAGCGAATCGAGCCGCCAGTAATTCTGCGACACTGGCCGCCCGCCGATGACCAGCGGGAATACTGCGCCGGAATCACACATCTGCCGCAATGTACGCAGCTGACTTGACGGACTCACATTGTGATCAGCGCGCAGCTGTAGCTTGAATGAGATTTTCCCAAGTCCTGGGCCTTTGAATTGCGATACCGGCTTTTTATGGATAAGATCATGCTCTGTCCATCGTCCGCTATCCTGACGCTGCACCTGCGACGGCGTAATCATATAATGCGAGGATACGACAAAGACCACGCTCCCCATGTACCCGATGTACATAAGCACCACTACCTTTCTTGTCTTGCAAAGTATCATCACTGCGGTCCGCTCGTCGTCGAGCCGCCCGACAAGACACCTCCATGCACGTGGCCGGTAAGGGATATACCACTCGCCACGACATCGCCGCCTCCGTGGATATCAAGCGTGCCGGCCTCAATCGTCAGTGTGCCGCCGATTCGCAGCGTCATGTCGCCTGGATGAGCGAGCACGCGAGTTGAGCTGCTTGCGCCAGACGGCACGGTATCAATATCGGAGTAGCACGCTCCGACGATCCAGCCCATCGACGGTCCCTTACCGGACGAGTCAGGCAAGAGAATACAGACGACCTGGTCGTCGATAGCCGGCATCCAGAAATCCTTAGTATCCTTTGCACCGCGCTGGAGCACAGACAGCGGCGCCGTCGTGCGTCCGTCGCGGTCTGGACGTGTCACGACAGCCGTTCCATGAGCAGGATCTACCGATGAAACAAGGCCGACGAAGATATACTCTGACAAGTCAATACCCATTCAAGCACCTCCTGATATCTATGCTCGTCGTGTAGGCTGCACCGACTTGATGCTCCGCTTTCACAATGATGTATTTCCCATCAAATTTGCCGAAGCCTTTCAGCTCCGTTACAAGACCAGCAACGACATAAAAATTACCGACAAGAGTGATTGAGCCTGTATACGCCTCTTTATTTTTTTCGCGCAGCTTCTTCTTTGCGAGCCGGTCAGCCTCAGTCTTGTCCTTGACCTGGTCATTGACGGTGAGGATTGGGCCGTCCGTCTTGTCGGGAGCGGCAAATTCTCCCTCGATGACGGTCTTATCCTGTGTCCGCTGATACCGCACATGGCATTTCCAGTAGACATCACGTGTCTTTGCCTTGAGTTTATAATCTGTGATACCAGAGAGCAGGAGCTCTCCCCCACTGCCTGGTACTCCATACGCACCAGGCTTCAAGCAGAAGAATACCGGCGTCTTTGCCTCGTACTTGTCATCATCGAAGATGACAATCTTATCAATCATGACCTTGAGATTCTTGCCATTGTCTTTGCAGATTTTTTCAAGAAATTCCAGGTCGCTCTGGTTCGCCTGTTCAACATGGTCGAGATTCGGATTCTCATCGCAGTCCCAGACAATATCGATGCTATTCTCTTTGCAGATGTCACTGGCACATTTCCAGACCGAGATATTCTCCCAAGTGCGATTTTTCTTGACACCGCGCAAGCTGCTGTCACTCAAAGCGGATACTGCTTTGATTTGCACTGTTGAAGGGAAACCCTCCGTCTCGATCTCATCAATCTCATACTCACCGAGGGGAAGGTACTGCTCTCCGTCAGCAAGATTTGTCCAGTTGTACGTGTGGATGATAATGCCAAGCTTTGCTCCGACCTCAGGGAACCACTCCTCAAGCCAGAGCTGAGCCTTATCCTCGAGAGTCAGCGTAATGTCGTCGACAGTATCAGAGAGATTGTCAGTGAATGACAGAGAGAGAAAGTATTTGCTGATATCCTCAGAGATATCCTTCTTTTCCCCACTTCCTTTGGGTGTGTACTCGATGACCACCCATGCGCGCCGCGACAGCTTCGCGCCGCCAGTCAGGCCGAGCAGCCATTGATCAAGAATGTTAAACACGTCATCGCCTCCACGGCGGCATGATAGCCGCTGCGCTTTCTGGCAGATCAGGACAGACGAGCTGTACTCCCTGTGGGAATATCGCCACATCGCGGTATGCTTGGTTGGCTTTCAGCAGTGTGTCCATGCCGTATTCTCGGCCGTACACTTTATAAGCAATACTGTCCCACATGTCGCCCTGGACCGTCGTGTATGTCTTAGGCATAAGACAGCCTCCTCTCATTTGCGCGTGCCCGCCGCAGCATGTCAGGAAGGTCGCGTTCAAACTGTCGCTTCTGCTCGGCCAGGGCCGCGCGGATTATCTCAGCGACGCCCGCGTCTGCCTGTCCAGAGATATTGACCGTTGGAGCAAAAGATACTTTGACGGACGGGCTACTGGCAGATTCCCGCGGCGTCGGCATTGCTACTGGCTGGGAAGATGCTTTTGCTTCAGGTGCCGGCTCAGTCTTGACGCCATCCGGCACAAGGCCGAGCATGCGGCCTGCCGTCTGCCAGAGCGACACAGCGCGTGCAGATTTTCTCGTCGGCACGATGACCTCAGGATAGCCAGCCTCGGCCACCCAAGTCAGATACGGATGTGTAAATACGCCGCCAGCTGCAGACTCGCCGACCTGCTCTTCCGCAGCAGATTCTGCTTCCAAGCTGCCAGTCTTTACAAAATTGACGACAGCCTGGATAGGTGCAGAAAAGATTTCTCGCAGATGATTCCATCTGTCTTCAACCCACGCAATGCCCTCATTGACCGTATTCACGACTGCATCAATGACGCCCTGCACGACGCCGACGATGGCCTCCCAGGCCGACACGGCAGCTTGGTAAATCGCATCCCATGCGGCCATGATCATAGCCGCCGCCGCGTCAACGATGCCCATGATGACTGATACGACCATCGTAACCACAGCGCAGATTGCACTCCAGACTGCCGTTGCGACCGCGCAGATGGCGTCCCAAACCGCCATAATCAAAGCGCCAGCTGCGCTGACGATAGACACAATGACAGAGACGACCATACTCACGGCAGAGCAAATCGCATCCCAGATTGCTATGTATATCGGGGCTATAAATGTCCAGTATGCAGTAATTACAGCTACAGCGCCTTGGATGATGAAAGTGATGGCCGACATGACGCCTTGCACAATCATGACAAGCCCATTCCAGACAAACTGCGCCGCCTGCACAATGCCATTCCAGACCGTCGAGAGCAGCATCGCCATATTCTCCACAATGCCCGTGATAATGCGGATAGCTGAGGATACTGCGCTGCAGATGCCCTGCCATACAGCCATCACCGTAGGACCAATCGCCTGCCAGATGGCCATGATGGCATGCGCCATAGCCCACATGACGGATGTGATGGCCACGGCCACAATAACAATCACAGCCTTAATGGCAAACCAGACAACACGTGCGGCTACAAGAATCACACGCCATACAGCCGAAGCCGCTGCCACGAAAGCAGCGACAATTGCCATGAGAGCAGCATAAGCAGATTGTGCGGCTCTCACCATCGCATTCCAGATGCCATTCAGGATGTCCATGCCCGCCTGTGCAGCAGACACGATTCCTTCCCAGGCCCCTCCAATCGCAGCAACAATAGCGGACCAGACAGATGATGCCGTCGTTTTGATGGCATTCCACGCCGAAATGACCATATTACGAAATTTCTCATTCGTATTGTAGAAGTAGACAAATGCTGCTACAGCCGCCAAGATGGCCATGATGATTAAGATAATCGGGTTGACCGACATAACAGCGTTAAATGCCATCTGTGCAGCCGCAGCCACCTTCGTCGCTCCAGCCCACAGCCGCATGACGATATTGGCATCCGACACGACCGTCTTGTACAAAAGAAATGAATTCTTCAAGTACATGATGCCAGCCGCGGCAGCATTGATGGCCAGGACAGCCATAATGAGGCCAGCAATAGCCACTGTCGCCGTAATGATGATGCCGACAAGCTCCTGATGTCCTTTGGCCCAGTTGGCAACACTGCCAACCGCCTGCGCCATTGCGCCGGCAATCATGGCCAACGTCGGCAAAAAGATACTGCCGATGGCAATCGATACACCATCAATGGCAGACTCAAGCTGGATGGCGCTGCCTTTCGCATTGTCATTCATCGTGTCGGCCATCTTTTTGGATGCACCGTCCGCATTGTCAATGGCATTGGCCAACGTATCGAAATCACTGTCTGACGCATTGACGACGGCGAGGAAGCCACTCATTGCCTCTGTACCGGCAATACTCGAGGCCATCTGTGCTTTTTCCGACTGTGACAGGCCCTTGAATTTCTCACGCAGCTCCATGATAGTCTGGCGGAATGGCTTGACACTGCCATCCGCATTAATCGCCGAGATACCGAGTGCATCAAGTGCCGTCGCGGCATCTTTTGGTGGGTCAATGAGGCGCGTCATGATGGCGCGCAGCGACGTACCAGCCTGATCGGCCTTGATACCGGCATTGGCCATAAGGCCCGTGGCAATCGAGACATCCTCTAGGGAATAGCCGAGCGCACCGGCTACAGCACCGGCATACTTAAAGGTCATGCCCATCATCTCAACGTTGGTATTCGCGTTTGTCGAGGCGGCTGCCATGACGTCCGCCATATGGCCGGCTTGATCTGCACTCATGCCAAAAGCCGTGAGGTCGTCCGAGACGATATCGGCGACGGTTGCCAGGTCACTGCCGGACGCAGCAGCCAAGTCGAGCATGCCAGGCATGCCGGCGATAATCTGATCGGTCTTCCAGCCGGCCATACCGAGATACGACATAGCCTCTGCGGCCTGCGTGGCCGAAAACTGCGTCGACGCGCCGAGCTGCTGAGCCGTCTCATTCAGCCTGGCCATATCCTCATTTGATGAGTTTGTGATAGCCTTTACCTTTGACATAGCCTGCTCAAAGGTTGCCGCCGTGCCGATCATGGCCGCCAAGGGGGCAGCTCCGGCAGCTACTACAGCGGCTCCCTTGGCAAGATTGCCAGTCGCTGCCGAAAATTTATTTTCCGCATTCTCCTTCTTCGCCTGCGCATCGAGAATATCCGAGCGCCTTTGCGTCAAAGCATTGATTTTGCCCTGCAAGAAGGCAATGTGCTCATACTGAGCCGCGCTGACATGACCCATCGCCTTCTGCTCAGCAGATGCGGCTTTCTGAGCCTCCTGCATCGCACGGTTCGCTTGTGTAAGCTGCTTCTGCAGTTTGCGCGACTCACTGACTGCCTTTTGCATAGACGACGTCACTGAGCCATCCAAGCGCCCCTTGATGGCTATTGCCAGCTCCATAATTCTGCCCGCCATTCAGCCACCTCCCTTCTTCACTTTGCGTCATTCATAGATGCTTCCATTTCCTGATTCTCCCGCGCTACTTCCCCATTCATTACGTCTATCCAGGCATAGAACTCATCAATCGGGATACGCAAGAAAAAATCGATTGATGTATTGCTATACTTGGATAGACGCAGTGCGGAGAGACGGAGCGTGCTTAGGTCTCCGCATTGCCGAGTAAAAAATTCTGCGCCATCAAGCACGCTGCGCTAAAGTCCCTCGCACCCATACCGCAGATATCATCATAGCGGACATTGGCGGCCAGGCCGGCCACCATCGCCTGGTAGGACTGGCTCAGTGACGGGACCATGATAGACGGGTCCTTCTTCTTCGCCGCACGCTCGCAGGCGATGAGGTTGTAACCCGTAATTTTATCCCAATCAAAGATGAGCTCCTCGTTGCCATTGCGCAACGGCTTCGAGAGGTGCAGGATGTTGTTGGGATTAATTATCTGGACCTCATGTTTCACTTCTGTCGTGTCAGCGTCAGGCATCGTAACTTCAGCCTCTGCCGTCATCGTATCTTTTTCTTCTGCCATTTTTATACCTCCTCACATCACATGCCGATATTCTTACGGATGTCTCCAAGGACATCAACACCGTCGATGACGGTCTTGTAGCCGTACTTATCAACCTCAAGAATCGTATTGCCTTCGTACTCGATTTTGATGTAGTGCGCCTCGATGACCGTCTCGCTCTCCATCGCATCGCCAGCCTTCATCGTACCCGGCTTAGCCGACTTGATGCGCCCGCGGATAGCAGCGTAGAGCTGGTCATGCGCATACTCTGTCTTGCCGGACTTGAAGCCCTGAATATCGCCATATGCCTCAATAGAGATAGGCCTTCCGCCAAAGAGGCCAAGGCTCATCTTATTCGGCACCTGCCACTTGATTGTCACCTCCGTTGAATCAAAATGGCCGTGCACTGGAGCATTGATTTTGCCAGCAATACCAATGCCCTCGATATCCGTCGTCAAATTCTTGAGCTCCGGGAACTCGATTTCCTTGGCACCATACATATCATTCTTACCTTCGAGATATGCACGCCAATCCGTAATCAGTTCATTAATCTGATTGTATTTCATGCAGATTCACTCTCCTCACTCAAAAAGGGCCTTGAAATTATTGACATCGTACTCAAGAATATCCTCGATATCCTGTGCCGGTACTGGCGGTGTAATCTTCGTGTGGAAGCGGACAATGCCCTGCAGCAGATCTGTCGTCGGGTTCTCACTCTCGAGGAAGGCAATATCCGCGCCAAGCAGGTATCCTCTCGAGATAAGGCCATTCAGACGGATGCGCTCACTGCCGATGATTGCCTTGATGAGGCGCGGCATGATCGGCACATCGACTTCCTGCCAGTACGTCAGAATAAACGTCTGATACTGCCAGTCAAACATACGGCGCACGCAGATGAAGGTATCCTTGACATCCGTGACAGACGGATATGCGCCAGTGTAGTTACCCCAAGACTTCCAGCCGCCACTGAAATTGATAGCCGTCATGATGCCCTGGCTGTTCAGGAGATTTGCCTGCGGCAGAGAAAGCATGACATCCGTGCCATCCTTGAGGCATGTGCCCGTGATCTGCATCTCACGATTGGACGGAGACTGGTATGGCACATCGCTGTTCGCGGCATCCATCACGCCAATGACACCGAGGATGTGTGTCGACATATGGAATACCATGTCGCCATTCTTGACGCAAGGCCAGCATACGACCTGATTCTTACCCGTGTAATTATTCTTATTTTTCCACGCATTGACATCGCTGTACGACTTGACAGCTCCCGTATCGACATCCGTCAGCACGATGCAGCGGAAGAGCTCACTGATATTGAGTGCCTTCGCTTTGATGACGGCCGCCACTGTCGGGTCCTCAGTAAAGCCAGGCGCCATGATGATGCCAGGGACGAGCGAGAGCATCGTGTAAATCGAATCGATGAGCTCGAGGCCCTTCGTCTTGCCGTCCGAAGATGCACCGCCGATGATATCAGCAGACGTGACTTTCGTCGCGTCGACAGCATCATACTCGAGAATCAGCGTCGCCTCACTGTAAATCTTGCCAGACTCGAGAATCGAGATGATGAGCTGGCCATCATCGTCATAAGCCGCCGTGTAATCCGTGCCCAGTACTGCCGGTTCTGCCGCCGAGTTTCTCTTGACGACGAGCGTATCAAGCAGGACGGAATCATTGACGACAATCTGATGATCACTCACTGCGCGGCCCTCGGTATCCTTGACTGATTTCTTGTGCTTTGTCGGGTCCAGTACATTGACAAAGACGACCGGCTCGACACCGTAAAGCTTGAACTCCGAGTACATAACCTCAGACAGCGTGTACTTGTCCCAGTCCTCGCTGTAGCCGAGCTTCGCTACAGCCTCATCCCAGCTGTAGCAGATGACCGGCTGATTTACATAGCGCGTCGGCTCACTCGTCAGATGCACCGGAGCCGTGCCAAAGACGACTGGCAGTCCCGCTGTAGTCGCTACCGGCGTGATGACAGACGTAGGTACTTCCGACGCTCTTACACCATGATAAAAAGCCATAATTTATGCTCCTTTCTTCTCAGCATGCTCCTTGAGCGCCTGCGCAAAGAACACAGACAGGTACGATCCTTTCTGTTTCAGCAATGCGCGTGCCACATCAAGCTTCGATGCCGGAACAAACAACTTCTCATAGACCGTGCCTCTAAATTCCTCCGGCACGCCATCAGCGAAAATGCCATACGTGCTGAGGAGCGAATCTCTGAAGCCAGGGCCTACATACACGAGAGGTTCAGCTGTTTTTTTAAGCATGGCCTCCTCGTGTGCTTCTACTTTCTCCGCTGGGGCATCTTCTATACCCTCAGATTCCATGATTTTATCTTTCACCGAGATTCCTCCAGTAAATCTTATGCGGCTGTGGCAGGACGAAGCTGCCCTCAAGATACCCCCACCACTGCGGAAAGGGCTGCTCATCTGGTATAGCCGTCTCTAATGAACTCTGCAAATCCCACCGCTCTCCGATGGGGCTATTCGACAAAAGTTTGAGGCGAATCCATTCGAGCAGATTGTACAGCGAAATATAGCCGCTTTCCTTATCCTCGTCATATGTCGTGACGGAGAAAAGCAGCTTCACACTGCTGCCATCATCTGTATCCGAGACCGATTCAGGTCGCACGACAATAGCCGGACAGAGTTTTTTCTTCTCTGCATTTGTCGAGGCACGAGGCAAGAAGCCGACAAAGACGCGGATCTCTTCCGTTTCAGGCGGCTTATCGACAAAAATCGCCTGTACGCCTTCCTGATCCTGCGCAATCTCTTTGCGCAGGAAGTCTGCAATCTCTTTTGCGCACTGCAATGGCGTCATGCATCATCCCTCCGTCAGCTGACTAATCTCATGATAGAGGCGGGTCTCAAAGACCTCACTGCCGCGGGCATCCATCGCATCAAGCACTTCGGGATTGCCGAACATCTGCGG
>QALR01000025.1 GCA_003150035.1 Clostridiales bacterium | reverse complement strand
AATATTATTTCGATCCGGTTCTTCTGGATCATGCCGTGAAAAGGTATGGGGAATTTACCGGAAAGAGAGGTTAGAATTTGTATGGCGCTTCATTTATTTCGGTGTGTCCCGGGAACCGACAGAAATAACAAAACGGTGCGAATGAAATTCGCACCGTTTCTTTCTGCGGAGAGATAGGCTCTACCACCTATAAAATCATAAAGCATCATAAATATGTAATTAACAGTTAATAACCAAGTTATTACAAATTATATAAAAAGCAAATTATCTTAAAATATCGCTTGTAATCTCAAAAATTGGGTGTAAATTTGGGTGTAAATTTAAGCGCACCCCGGTATGAATATTAAAAGAAACATCATTTTTTCATTGGAGAGCCGGAAGAAAAATGGCCACCCTGTCACGGAGAATGTACCGATTCGGATGCGGGTCGTTTATGCGGGACAACGCGTCGAGTTCACGACCGGCTACCGCATAGACGCGTCCAAATGGGACTCGGACAGGCAACGGGTTCGGAACGGCTGCACGAACAAGCTCAAGCAAAGCGCGGCGGAAATCAATGCGGACCTGTCGCGTTACGGAGCCGATATTCAGGAAATCTTCAAGGAATTCGAAGTCGAGGACGCACTGCCGTCCCCCTGTCAACTTAAACAGGCATTTAACCTGCGGAATAAAAGAGCCGGGGCACCGGAGGAATCGGGGCCGGAAAGGCAAACCCTGTTCGACGTGTTCGACCAGTTTACAAAGGAGTGCGGCCTGCAGAACAACTGGACTGCGGCGACGTTTGAGAAATTCAATGCCGTCAAAGCCCATTTGACCGCATTTGATGCGCATTTGCAATTTGACCGCTTCACAGAGGTCGGATTAAATGAATACGTAACATTCTTGAGGGATCGGCGCGATTTGCGGAACAGCACCATAGGCAAGCAACTGGGTTTTCTGAAATGGTTTTTGCGGTGGAGCTTCAAGAAAGGCTACAATCAGAACATTGCCTATAACACGTTCAAGCCCAAATTGAAGAATACGCCGAAAAAAGTGATCTTTCTGACGAAAGAAGAATTAGACAAGCTGAAAAGCTATCCGATACCACCGGGCAAGCAATATTTGGAACGGGTGCGGGACGCGTTTCTATTCAGCTGTTTCACCGGCTTGCGGTATTCCGACGTATATAACCTGAAGCGCAGCGACATTAAGGATAACCACATTGAAGTTACGACAGTAAAAACCGCCGACAGCCTGACCATCGAACTCAACAATCACAGCAAGGCGATACTCGACAAATACAAAGACGTTCATTTTGAAAACGATAAAGCACTACCTGTCATCAGCAACCAAAAAATGAACGATTATTTGAAAGAATTGGCGAAACTGGCCGAGATCGACGAGCCGGTGCGCGAGACTTTCTACAAAGGCAGCGAGCGGATCGATGTGGTTACGCCCAAATATGAACTGCTGGGAACTCATGCCGGGCGTAGGACTTTTATTTGCAATGCGCTATCTTTGGGAATACCGGCGCAAGTCGTGATGAAATGGACAGGGCACAGCGACTATAAGGCGATGAAACCCTACATCGACGTGGCCGACAGCACCAAGGCGAGTGCGATGGATAAATTCAACCTGTTATAGATTTAGATTATGGATTTCTTACAGGAGATAACGGATACGGCCGTTTCATACGAAAAGCTAAACGCAAGTTGGGTCAACGATCCTTGCGAAACGTCTCCCCACCAAGTAAACAGTCAAGAAGAATACCGGGATACTTACAAGCAGTTGCAAGCATTCGACTTGGAGACTATTATCCACAAAATAATCGCGGATTCCGTTCACGTCAATGTGTTGACCCGTTTGTACGGACTTATTCAAGAAAACATACGGATATACGAAACCCGTCAGGATGATTTTAACAGCATAGAGTTCAACAGACTTGGCCGCTTGAGGTTGGATTATCTGTTCACCGACAAATACGAGGTTTCACAATTTGACAAGCAATTCATCGAGGATTATCCCTATCCGACCGAGCAGGACAGAGAACTGCTGCTTAAAGAAAACCATAGGGATAAAATTGCGCTTGACAATGAGCGGGATGATTTACGCCGTGCAAACGCATCATGGATCGGCAAAAACTATTATTCGTTGATTCACGGATTGAGTTGCCGCTTTCTTGCTGTATTCGACAGTTATTTTCCCCCTGAAAAAGAAAAGGAGCACAAAGAGATCAGACCCGCTGTCAAGCCGGGCGCGTATTTCGACATGTATCTGGTTTCCCGGATTCACCGTATTTGCAACAACATTCAGTTCGAGAATATGACCGAGTTGGACTTGTATGCCATTCTCAACTTACAGCCCGCCAACGTCGGGATAGTCATCAAGCCCGATGAACGAATGCGGGTATACTACTTGGTCCACAAACTTTACGAATATCTGAAAACGGACGACCGAACCCAATGGCGCAGCAGGATATTGAAAACGTTTGGGATCACCGAAAAATCTTACAAATCCAAGTACAAGGAACCGGCTTCGGATGTTCCGGGCCGCAAATCCGAAGAATTTGTTTCAGAGATTGATGAAATATTCAAATGATCTTTCCGACCACCGCCCCACCACGTGTATCACCTGAAATAGCTTCAATACCACCTGATTGTCAGTAATATTCATTTTTCATTACCCCATACACACCACTCGAAACCATACTTAGTTTTGCCGTGTTCGAACATCACGCCGAAGTACGAGGCGATCGTTTCACTAAAAACTTTACAGTATGGAATTAAAAGATTTGAAAAGCAAGCCGCTCTGGCAAATGACGGGAGAGGAGTTTCTCTACCTGCAGCGACACGCCGGGCTCCCTGCGGAGCAACCGGCAACCGCCTCTGACAATCCGAGAAAGTATGTTTACGGCATCCGGGGCATTGCCGGACTGTTCGGCTGCAGCATGCCGACGGCCAACCGCATCAAGCAAAGCGGCAAGATCGACAAGGCGATTACACAAATCGGCCGGAAGATCATCGTCGATGCCTGACTTGCCCTCGAACTGGCAGGCCGGAAAACCGGAGGAAGGAGATAGGCCATGGATACGCCGAACCAATCCTTGCCTTCTCCCATAACGCCGGAGGTCGCCGGTTCGTGGCGGGATGCCCGGCTGCTGATTACCGACGAGTTCGAAGCTCCGCCCGTCATTCTGCGTGTGGGTGATTCGATCATCGGTACGCTGGGAAATTTCAGCGCCTCGACCGGCAAGGCGAAAAGTAAAAAGACGTTCAACGTTTGCGCTATCGTCGCGGCAGCCATGACCGGCGGTACAATTCTGAATTACTCGGCCTCTTTGCCGCCAGGCAAAGATAGAATTCTTTACGTCGATACCGAGCAAAGCAAATTCCATTGCAAGCGGGTATTGGGCCGGATTCTGCGGCTTTCGGGGCTTTCGCTGGACCGTCAGCCGGAATGTCTGGAGTTCCTGTGTCTTCGCGGGTACGCGACCAAAGACCGGCTGAAAAAGATCGAGGAAGCCATTTGCGAGCTCGACGGGCTCGGGCTCGTCGTGATCGACGGCATCCGCGATCTGGCCTATGACATCAATAGTCCCGGTGAATCAACCGACCTGATCACGAAGCTGATGCAGTGGACGGATGAAAGGAAAATCCATATCCATACCGTCCTGCACCTGAACAAAGGCGACGACAACACGCGCGGGCATCTGGGCACCGAACTGAACAACAAAGCCGAAACGATATTGCAAGTCACGAAAGACGATCTCGACAAGGATGTCAGCTTCGTCTGCTCGATGCACATCCGGGACGTCGATTTCGAACCGTTCGCATTCCGCATCAATTCCGAAGCATTGCCCGAACCGGTCGAGGACTATCAGCCCCGGCAGACGGGAACTCCCAAGGGGTTCGACTATTCGGAGGTGGGCGAAGCCAAACACCGCGAAGCGTTGAAGCTCCTGTTTTCCGAAGCCGACCGGATTTCTTATTCGTCGCTGATCGGCAGACTGCAAAACAGCTACGCCGCCATCGGCCACTCGTTCGGCACCAACAAGGCCAAACAGTTGAAAGTCTTTCTGGAAAACAAGCGCATGATTATCAAAGAGGACAAGTGCTACCGGTTCAATCCTGACTTCCATTATTGACGCTCCGAAAGCGGTTTAGTTTAATACGGGGATATATATAAGTAAACCATTCTAAACCGGTACGGCGGGTTAAACCGCTATCCGTACCGTTAAACCGCCCGGTCAGATTCCGGGTGAAAGAAAAACCATTAAATCAGTCGTCATGGACGCGAAAACAATCAATAAGTTTCCTATCAGGGATTATCTCGCGGGGCGGGGTATCCGCCCCGCCAAAGACCGGGGATATTACGGACTGTACCACTCCCCGCTGAGGGAAGACCGTAATCCGAGCATGAAAGTGGATTACGAAAAGAATTTGTGAATAGACTACGGCACGGGCGACAGTGGCACGCTGATCGACCTCGCCATGCGACTGGAACGGTGCGAGGCGGGACAGGCGATGCACCTGCTTGAACAGATTATCTCTGGTTCACTCGCTTTTCCTTTTCACGGAAATTCTTCCACGCCGCCCAACAGGGGACCGGCTGTCACAATCGCACAAGCCCGGCCGCTGCAAAACCCCGCCTTGCTCTCTTACCTTCAAAGCCGGTGCATCGCCCCCGCCGTTGCGTCGGAGCATTGCCGGGAGGTGCATTACACGGTCGGCGGCAGGGCCTATTTCGCCGTCGGCTTCCGCAACGATGCCGGAGGGTGGGAGCTCCGCAATGCCCGCTTCAAGGGCTGCATCAGCCCCAAGCACATCACCACGCTCGACAACAGCAGCGATACGGTTCTCGTCTTCGAGGGTTTCATGGACTTCCTTTCCTATTTGACTTTGAAAAAGACGCCGCGCCCGGCGGTCGATTCCGCCGTGCTGAATTCCGTGGTGAACCTGCCCGAAGCGTTGGCGTTCCTGCAGCGTCACCGCACGATCCATGCTTTTCTCGACAACGACGGAGCCGGGCACGCGGCTACAGAGAGAATCGTCCACTCGTGTACGGGTAGCGACGTAGTCGACCAGTCCTGCTTTTACCGGCAGCACAAGGACCTGAACGACTTTTTGCAGGAGCACAACCGGCAGCCCGGCAACGAGCATCGCGAGCTCGTGCGGCCCCAAACCGTTCCATCCGGTCAGCCGGATAAAAGTTCAAAGCGGATGAAAAGATAACCGCACAGGACCGGCGAACCGTTCCCGGTTTTCCGCCGTATCCTTTTCAGGGTAGAGGTGGATTGCAAGACGTCAGTTTGTGGCCACAAGCGGCCGCAAACTGCTCTTGCCCCTCCCTTCGGTCGGGGACGCAATCACTCCGTTCTCGGCTGTACACAGATGTACACGAAATCCATAAACTTTAAAAACACACACGATGAAAACATCCCTTATCAAGTTCAGGTGCAGCAGCGCCGAAAAGCAAATCATCTCCGCGCTGGCCCGAAAGGCCGGACGCACACTCTCCGAGTATTGCCGGGAACAGGCCCTGCACGGGAAGATACTAGCCGTCCCGAAACTGACGCCCGAAGAACAGAAGTTTTTCCGGGCCCTGATCCTGCACAACGCCAACTTCACCCGGATCGCCAATCTGGTCAGGAACCGCAACCCGCAACTGCTCCATGAGATCGAGCGGCATCTGACGGTCAGCAGGGAGCTGGTCTCCCGATTCTTTTAATCCGGCCGGACATGATAGCCAAAGCAAAGGCCGTCGCGCACGGCGGCAACCTGATCCGCTACGCGATGAAAGAGGGAAAAATGGACCGGATGATCGCGAGCAACATAGTCTCGGCGCTGACACCGGAGGAGATCCACCGGGAATTCGAGCAGGTGAACCGGCTGAACTACCGCTGCGAGAACAAGTATCTGCGCTTCGAGATCGGGATCGCGCCGCAGGACGAGCCGAAAATGACGCCGGAGGTCCTGCAGACGATCGCTTACGACTTCGCCGGGCGGATGAACCTGCGGAATCACCAGTGAATCGCCTGTACGCACCGGGACACCGACAACCTGCATATCCATCTGGTCGCGAACCGGATCGGCATCGACCAGAAAGTCTACCAGACCGATTTTATCAGCAACCGCTCGTCGCGCGTGGCCGAACAGATGAGCCGCGAAATGGGACTGACGATCGCCAACGAGGTACACCGCCAGAAGGAATATCTCAAGAGAAACGCCGATCCGCTCCGGCAACAGGTGAAAGAACGCCTGCAGCGGATCGCCTACGGGGAGCTCGGCAGGAGGCACCCCGACCCTGCGGCGTTCGTCGCCGCCCTACGGTCGCAGGGCGTATCGGTCGAGCCGGTAAAGAACAAGCAGGGCAAGGTCTACGGCCTGCGCTTCGGATACGGGGGGCAGACGTTCAAGGCGTCGGAGATCGGCCGGGAGTTCGGGCTGAGGTCTTTGTTCAACCAGTTCGGAATCCGCCCCGAGGGCCAGAAAGGGACGAGGATGGTTCCCATCTATTCCCAAGTCGCCCGGCCCCAAGAGGGCAGGAGTCTCGCCGGGACGGTGGCCGCCTCGGTGCTCGATGCCGCCGGGGAGTTGTTCAGGCCCGCTCCCGCCGTAGCGGAAGACGAGCCGCCGGAAGAATGGTACGAAAATCTGAAACGTAAAAAGAAAAAGAAAGGTTATGGAATCCGATAGCAAGTACCCCAAAGCGCCGCGCAGGGCGCAGGCAAGAGAGAACCTGAACGGGAACGGCCCGGCGCTGGCCGAGGCGATGATCGGGCAGATCGACCGCATGGCGGAGCTCGGCAAACAGACCGCCCGGACGGCGGCTCTGCTGAAGGAAATATTCGACGAACTCCCGAACCGGTGCATCGGGGTCGATACGGAACCGTTCGAGCAGAAAGCCCGCAGCGCGTTGTATGAAATGGACCGGCAGATCAGGTACCTCAAGCAGCCGCCCATCGTGCTGAAAGTGATCGTCGGGCTGTTCCTGACCTGCTTGGTCACGACGCTGGCCGCTGGGTATTACATTCAGCAGTCCCGCAAGTGGGAATACAGCAGCGCCTATTGGGAACAGCTTTACGAGCAGGAGAAAGCGGCTCAGCCGGTGAAAAATGTCAAAAGGCAGAAATAGGCATTTAATTATGGTATGTGAAATATTTGAACGGCCAATTTTATATCTCGGTTAGAGTCTCCGTTAATATGAAAACGATAATTTATCCAATTTTCGCCCTGTTGATTAACTATATTTTTATAATTGGCATGTTTTGGTGTTGCGTTTTTGACCTTTTCTATCACTTGGGTAATGTCTTTTTGCTTGACGAATATTATGATAGATGTTTTGGTATCTCTCCATGTCAAATATCCGAGCAACTGGTCTATGGTTGCAAGATATGCTTTTTCCCCTTTCCAAAACTTACATTCTGCAATGAAAACGACTGAGCTATCATACCTTATTTGAATATCCGTTTTCCCGGTCTTATTAAATGTTTCGCCAGTTGCATTACCGTTCTCGAAATGAGGGTCTAAAAGAAACAGAATATAATCTCGCAAATCTTCCTCTCCTTTTCCGGAAGATATACTTGGCATCCGCTCAAAATTTTTCCCCGCATCATCGATAATTTTCAATATTTTATAATAAACATCATCGTCAATTGTTGGCTCTGGTTGGTACCCTCTTTCTGAAACAACTGGTTTCTGGACTTTAATCGATTCTCTTAATTTTGGTGAAGGTATTGAAAATGTTCCATGTGAATCCGCTCGTTCTTTCAAAGGGTATCCAATGGATGCTAAAAGATTGTTTTTTGTTAAAAGTTGAGATTTCCGTTTCTCAAATTCGTATTTTATAAATTCTAACAAATGAGAATTATATGAATCGATATCATTTTTAAGATTTTCGTACATTTTCTTCAATCGTTCGATCGAACTGTCAAATTGCCGCTTTATTTCTTCAGGATTATCGGAGAAAGTTAGATATTCCATTGTAAGCTGTAAGTTGTCGATGTAAAAATCACCGCCTCCACTGAACATAAAAGAACTTGGACAGTAATGTAATAGTTTGATATTTCCTGTAACAGGAATATGGAGACAATAAATGTCTCTCTTTATATAATCGTTATCACCATAGAATGAATAGGACGGCAATAGTTTCGTAGGTACTTCAGCCTCAAATGAATCAATACAAAGACTATCATATTCAATCTCAGGCATTATTATTTCATATTTGCCTTTTATTACATCAATGTAACTATCCTCACTGACATTCAGAATGTAATCATCTGTTTCGCTGTTAATTTCATTTCTGATATTTTGTTTGCATTTGTCAATAAAGTCAGATAATCGCTCTTGATTGAATAGATCACCTTTTTGATGGGTATAATGTTTCATAAATTTACTGTAATTATTTGAATTCAAATTAATTAATTAGTTTCAATGAATTTATTTATAAGTCATCAAAATATTGATAAATATACAATAATTTCGCGAATTTTCTATTAATTATCATATAGTTATAATTAATTGTGGCATCTTTCAAAAAAGGTTGCTTTTTAGAATCTCAATAATCACGTTCATTTACGACAACACTAAACATCTTGAAGGTTCCGAAATAGTGGCATAAAGCTGATTTTAAAAAATAATCCGTATATTTGTGTCGTTATAGAATCGATAGACCTAATTAAAATGGATAGTTTATTTGCCGATAGCGACAGGTGCGGTGCCCAGAGGCGCACGCTCCGGGGCAAATAGTCCGTTCCCTCGCGGCATGGACTTTTCTGCTCCGTGCCTTTTCACCCACTTACATAAAAACGAACGATCCCGGCTTGCCAGGACAAAATTGCATTCTCAGGGAGAGCCGCCATGCGCGGCCTGATACAATCGGTCAGGGTTTTAGCAGGATCGGGTTTAATTTGATAAAAACTGAAATAATCGAGTACCCCGGCGTTGCGAATTGCGATTAAGTTCGTATATTTGATTCAACGATTCGCCGGAATACGGTGGGTTGTTAGCTTTGCATGTTTGAAATCTGGTAAATTTTGAAGCGGCAAAGCACAAGACAAGCCCTTACGCATCGGCCCATGCCTTGCGGGGTATTCAGTTTCCACGTCACAAGGCGTGGGCTTCTTGTGCTTATATGCTTCAGGGTCTTACCAGAACCTCAAACAGTATAAGTTTCAACGGCCCACGCTTTCTCATTTTCCGACGGATCATAACTTAAAATAAAAAGTTATGTATCTTTGTGGTGTAACATACGGATAAACATCCTTTGTCTGGATCATCGAACTCGCGCCCGTCTTTGACGGTGTTCTGGGTCCCGGTACAAAGCTTGTCAGTCCAATGGTATGCCCCGACGTGATCGGGGCAGCCTTGGGCGCACAAGGACTGTTTCAGGGACAAGGCTCGCGAGGCCGGATGATCGGGAACAGCACCTATGCGCCCTCGGTTTTTTTATGCCTTGCCGCAACGGACTGATCCGTTCGGCGGCAGGCCCCCAGAGGACGCCGGGATAATCCACGAAGCACTCACTTCACCCCGGTCGATATGTTACGATTCCAATCTCATACTTGCCGCTTATCGTCCGTCGCGGGATTCGTCCGTCGGCGCGTTCCGCTGCATGTTCCGCATTCCGGCGGCAGGCCCGGTTGTGCCGTTCACTCCGTTTTCGACCGTCGTGCCTGTCGGTCCTGTCTCCTTGTCGATATAAATATAAAGGGGTGTGGTCATTCGTTTCTCCCATCGGGCGAGACGAACAACTCCCGGACTGCGCCCCTTTATCCTGTTTCAGCCCGTCCCACGAGGGAGTGCGCGGCGTCCGCTTGTTCGTGTAAGGGCTTGCAGACGGAGAAACCTTTGCCGTCGCACTCCCTCACCGAATCCCCGAATCATACCGATTATAAATTACGTCCCGATTCTTTCATGGCCGGGGGCATTTCCCGCAAAGCGATAGCCGGGCAGCGGTCACGCGCTCAAAGGATATGCCTCCTTTTTTCTCCGGTCAACCGGATTCCGTTACGGCACTTCGTGCAATTTTTTCATAATCATTTTAGGTTAGTGCTGAATTCAACTTGCAAATGCAACAGAATTCTGATTAATAATTTGTTTAAATTTTTCGTTTGGC
>QALR01000017.1 GCA_003150035.1 Clostridiales bacterium | reverse complement strand
TTTGCAAACCCTTGCACACGAGAGTTGCCATATACGAAGCGAGCATAAAGTCCTTCATCGTGGGCAGGACGCTTTTTCCCATTTTTAATCGCGTTGCCAGCATAGCCCAAGTCGGCAGATAGAGAACCCGTATATCCGTTGATCTCTTTCAGTACGATATTAATATATCCCCCCGTAATACCACTTCCGAGATCTGCGGACTGCCCTAATTGCACTTCGATTCGCTCGATCATATCTGAGCGAAGAGCTAGCAAACGGTCATGAAGGGTACCACCTGATAGGTTGGTTTTTTGCCCATTGATACGCACTTCTGCGGGGTTGCCGTCGATTAAGAAGCTATCTCCTGACTGGCTTACCCTAGGGGTTCTTCTGAGGTAATCAATGGCATTATACCCTTTGAGTTGATACATTGGGGTATGCTTGATGTCGAACGTGAGGATTCCCTCTTTCATCCGAACCGCCCGTCTTACTGCCGTGACAGCTACTTCGTCCAATTCATTTGAGATAGAGACTTGGCGTTTCCCCAGGTTGATGATCCCATTGAGCGGGGCAGGTAATAGCTCCTCAAAGAGAACCTTACCTTGGAACGTTGCTCGAATAGCGGTCTCTTTCTCCGATAGGTCAAAGGCGACATACCCTAGGGAGTCGGTGTAGTGTATCTGGATCGTTTCGGCATCTTTTTCTAAAGAAGCTAATGTCGTTAGCGTCACATAAGGAATAGGTTCTCCATCGGCATCAATAATGGTTCCTACAACTTGTTGTGCGTTGAGTGACGAGAAGGCACTGAGTAGCACAGATATTATTGAAAATAAGGTGAGGTGTTTCTTCCTGTTCATATCATTCTCGGTATTAGTAGATTCAAATTTCTAGTGCAATTTACTTATCATTTTCCAGCCAGACAGCCATGGGGACTTTACCTCCAGGGATATAGTTAAAAGACATGCTAAACCACAGTCCATTGCATCCTGTTGCCTCAATATTCTCATCTTTTTTATTCCTGTATTCATAATATCAAATTCCATTTCTTACACTTGGGACACTTAGGGTCTGGTTGATTCCCATTTTCCATTCCATGAACTTTAACAATATCTACATAGCATACATGTTTAAATATATCACCTTTACACTCAAATAGATGTTGACAGGAGTTGCACGGAGAGTTGAAGTTCCCCGAAATATTTCCGTCAAAAATAGATATGGCTTTATAGGAATTCCATATTTCTTCTAAAGTTCGTTCTTAAATGTTTCCTAAAACAAACAGAGGGTTCTTGTAAAGCATTTCACATACAGTGCAAGTGCCATCACATACGTCAATTTTTTTCTTTTTCATAATGAAAACTTTTAAAGAGTTAGTTATTTGATTATTGAGGCATCAGTCGCATCATTTCTTTCGAAAGGGTTTGACCTCTGCTTTTTTTGCTTTTCCCAAACTTGTATTGAACAATAAGGAAAATACCTCTAGTTCCTCCATGAGAGTAATCCTGTCTTAAGATATTATTTGTATTGAGTAGGATTCTTTCATAGGCTTTATTGAAGATATCTGTAGCATAGATTTGTGTAATTAGTTT
The DNA here is from genome assembly GCA_003150035.1 of Clostridiales bacterium. Taxonomy (GTDB): domain Bacteria; phylum Bacillota; class Clostridia; order Oscillospirales; family CAG-272; genus QALR01. Next base: position 6,608 of record QALR01000017.1, on the reverse strand, counting down.
GCCACTTATCCAACTTTTAGATAGGCGTATATCAAAGTTGCTGTATCCTTTTGTTTCTCCTGTTGCATAACTCCCATTCTTGAGATGTCCTGAAATTCCGCATCTTAATGATACTCCTTTAGGAAATGTGTAGTTTAATCGAAAAGAATAGGCAATCAAGGGTTTGTTATAGGATACTCCTCCATATATCAAATCCTGTAATTGTAAACCAATATCTGCAAGAATAGCCAGTCTTTTTATCTGAGGGTTCATCGAAAGTCCTGCATAAAACTGATTATAATTTGGCAGGTTTTCTGGAGAAATCTTTATAATCATACTTTTGGGATCAAGCAATGTACATACTTCAAAAAAGCCATCCTTTACTCTAGAATACGAGAGGGATAAGCTTGCCCAATCGTAAGTGAGATCTGTTGTTAGAGAGTGCACATAGCTGTTTCTAAGTGTGGGATTTCCATCCCATCTTAGATACTTATTACTCATAAAGTAGTTAGCCGAAAGCTGATTGTAGCTAGGCTTATCTATTGTCTTGTTATAAGATAACTCCAATGAGAAGTCTTCATTCTCGTAAGAAACGGAGATCGTGGGGAGGTATTTTAGTGAACGCTTACTCTGTCCGTTGACAATTGCTCCATTTTTAAAGTACTTAAAATCAACAAATTCCACCCCAATCTGAGTCTGAGCTCTCCATCTTTTGGTAATATTGGCTTGTAAAGCTACATATCCAGTGAGTTGTTTTTGTCTAAAAAAATCGGTGTTCCTATTCGTGGTTTTGTACTTACCATCTCTTTGTGTGGAAACATATTCTATCCCAGAGAATAAACTAAAGACTTTTGAAAGATTTTGTTCGCAATCACCTTTTAGGGTTATGCTGTTAGCGATACTTTTTTGGTCAAAGTTACTATCCTCTTGCTCTGTTGATAGATGTCGATTAGCATTCTGATTCAAATAGAAATATGTTCCAGAAAAATCTATTTTTGTCTTCGTGGTATTAAAGTGGTACGCACCACCAAGGAATGCAATTGATGAGTTTGTTTGGGTTGTACTATTGAATTCTTGGACAGTGTAGCCATTATTCATATCGTGGTGGTGCAGCAATCCATCAAGATGCTCTTTTCCGCGAGTTGTAGGATCTAAATTTGCAAAAAGATTGATACTGTGGTTGTCATTGATATGATAAACTACCTCTGTCGAGAGGCTTAGATTCTTCCGTACATCACTTAACTCCGTTATAGAGCGATTGCTGATCTGATTACCTAGGATGGAATAGTCATAGGTATCTTCTTTATGATACATCTTCTCTCCATAGACGTGATTTGTACCTACTTTGATGGATAGTTTGGGCAAATTGAGATATGCTGTAACATTAAGAGCATTTGAAAATCTCCCTTTTGAGCCAACTCTATCCATAAGATCAATACCCCAAATATCCTTAGAGGAAGTGGACGTTGTGATAACAATAGCAGATGAGACGTTTATTCCATATCTACCATTAGGGTTTCCTAGTACTTCTATCGTTTTTATTTCAGACGATTTTATGTTCAGTATTTCATCAATATTTAGTACTTTGCGACCATTAAGATAGATGCTTGGAGTCCCCTTGCCTAAAATTGAAATCTCATCCCCTTGAATGACAACACGAGGAATTTCCCTTAAAACATCCATGGTTGTCCCAATATTTTCTAAGGGACCTCCCTTTATGTTTACCTTAATGTTATTGGCCTTTCGAGAAACCCTTTTCCCTTGAACAACTACTTCATCAAGTAGCACAGAGTTCATACTCAAGTATAGGGTGCCTAACTCTAGCTTATCCACCCCTTTAGGAATGTCAAAATGAAGTTCTTTGAGCAATGAACCCATATGTGAAACTTTCAATATGTAACTATCATCGCTAGATAAGAGAAATGAGACTTCTCCATTCTCATTACTCCATGAAGAAAGAACAAGGACATTTTTTTTTGCATTAAAAACGGAACAACTTGTCCCGACAACACTTTGCCCTAATGAGTCCTTTAAACATAAAGAAACTTTTGTGTCTTGGGCATTTGATAACGTAGGAAGAAAAACTAGAATAACACCTAATAGAATTTTTCTTAGCACATTTGTTTTGAGTTTGAGGACAATAGACCGAACTCTCGTCGATTTTCCACCAATGAGACCGATATAATCCTCCATCTCCTCGTTGGATACAGGCTGATTAGGCAAAAAGACCGCAATCTTATTGATGTATACATCTCTCATAAGCGTATAGAATTATATAGCAGTAAGTATTTCTTTTTCAATTCGTCAATCTCCAACTCATTCCCTGTTATGGATTGGATAAACGAATCTCCATAGTATAAAGATCGAAACATAGATACGACCAGGGGCGGGTCAATGCTTTGATTCAGTTCTCCGGCAGAGAGACCTTTCTCGTAATATGTTAGCCACATTTGTGTTATTTCTTGTTCCAAAGCTTTGCACCTATCATTAAACCCTTCGTAATGAAATTTGGCAGAGGATAGTAGGTTGATATACTCTGTGGAATTCGCATCTATAAGGGAGTTCCTTACAGAATTCATCCGCTCTTTCATGAGATTTAATTCGTTCATAATAAAGCTAAGAAATGGCGTCTCATTTGATGCAAGTTCTTCTCTCTCTAAGGAGTTAGATAGAAGTTCAAAGACGAATTTGTCAATGACCGCTCTATATAGTCCTTCTTTGTTCTTTACCTTATAGTATATAGCTCCTTTAGACAATCCAATTATTTCTTCCAAATCCGCCGTAGTGACATCCGCATACTCCTTCACCCAAAAGAGTTTGAATGCCCCTACGAGTATTTGATTCCTACGTTCTTCACTCTTACTTATCATAGATTAGTACTACTGTAATAATATTCTTTCCGAATGCTAAGTTAGACATAAGAAATTAAACTACCAAATAAGCCGTGAAAAAGGTAGTCCCTAGCACCTCAAATAATGCACTTCGGTTTAGAACTTAGGAGAAATGTCATGGGTTACGCATTAGAAAGTTCTTACCATATGGTTTTTAGCGGGGTGTCTATGATTAAGGACCTCGGCAGAGGTTCGTGCTAAATAGGCACAGGTCAAGGCACGCAGTGCCGACAACCTGTGTGTATAGATAGGTGTAAAATACCCTTGCGACCCCGGCCGAGGGGTCGGACAACCCTATCTCTAGGTCTGACCCCTCAGCCGGGGTCAAGGGAGGTGGTGAATATGCTCTTGCACACAGGTCGTTCGGGGCTAACGCCCCTCCGACCTGTGCCTATTTAAGAGGGACCTCTGCCGAGGTCCTTACTCTATTATCCTTCACAGCTTGTATATCATCATTCGTACAACAGTCTCTTATAATGCATAACCCCTAGGAGAAAGGTGGTTGATGGTGGGTGGGGATAAGGTTATTATGGGGTTGTTGAATTTGGGTTGAGTGCTTAAAATGAGTTAATATTTGTCTCAATTTAGGGCGAGGAGAAGCGAAATCAAAGGGTAGCTGTATGGTATTATAAACCAATGGGTTAGGAGGGTGGAGATTGAGACCGTATCTAAGCGGTTGCTAAGACCGTATCTAAGTGATCGGCGAGTTGCAACTAAGCGATCGACGAGATGCAACTAAGCAATCGGTTTGTTGCAACTCAGTTGGGGCTTTTGTAGAGTGTTGGATATCAGTAGGTTGTGAGGGGGTACCTACGCAGCCCTATTTCGGGTGAGTTTTTTCACTTTATTTTACAGGTTTTGGGCTGTTGGAAAGGAGCTCTTGTTTTGAGGGTGCCTTATCGGACAAGTCGGACAGATCGGACAGGTCGGACGAGTCGGCCGTATCGTAGTGTAAACAGATGATAATGACCTCGGCCGAGGTCCTTTTTGTCTTTCTTGTTGACTAGAAATAATAAGGGCCGGCTATGTATATAGCCAGCCCTTATTGTAGCTTTTGTAGCTCTGAAAGCTTTAGAAGCTTCTCTTCTCGCGGATACGAGCCTTCTTACCTGTGAGCTTACGTAGGTAGTATAGCTTAGCACGACGTACGTGTCCTACCTTGTGTACGATAATCTCGTCAATGAAGGGTGAATTTAGAGGAAAGATTCTCTCTACACCTACACCGCTTGAAAGTTTACGCACGGTGAAACGACGGTTGTCGCCCTCACCTACGATTTTGATCACGTCACCACGGAAGGTCTGGATACGCTCCTTATCACCCTCCTTAATTCGGTAGGCTACAGAGATCGTGTCACCGCTCTTGAAGTGGGGATGCTGCTTACCTACAGCCATCTCTTGCTCTACTAGCTTGATTAAGTCCATTGTACTTTTTGCTTATATTAATTAGTATTGTCTAAACGCAATATAACTAGGTCACACATAAATTCCTAGCAGAGATTACGCAAAGCACCGCAAAGATACCAAATATATATGGTATTTCAAAGTGGAGAATGTTGCACGAAGTGCCATTCTCGCACATTTGATTCAAATGTGCTAAGACTTTGCACGAAGGATGAGATGCAAGGCGCTGAGGGTGAGGGTGCTGGGAGCGTACTCACGTACGTGACCGAGCCCGAATCCCGAAAGCAACGCCGCAGCTTGCCTTCGTGCAACAGTCTCAAGTGGTGGAACGCCCCTTAGCGTAGGCGGTCCATAAATCTGATGGTCTTTTCATCGACCGCAATGCCTCGGTAAGCAAGATAATCAAATATCATTGCCACGATAGGAAATGCCAGCCAAGGGGTGATGCTCATAGACCACCAATCTTGGGTAGTAGTATTTACTATGGCCTCAATGAAGCTAGGACGATAGACTAAAAAGACCAAGAGGTAGAAGCCTACTTTAATAAGCAGGTTGAATATAGTGAGTCGCATCTGAAGGACCCTCTTACGGTAGAGGAAAATGGAGATGAAACTAATTAGAGTAATCGCCGCGGTAAGACCGAAAAGCACCCAGGAGGGCTGTACGAGCTCTCCCGAAAGGTCCTCGAGTCCAGTCGCTTTGAACGCGTAGACCATATCCTGTGTGGTGACCTTTGCAAAGGTGAGGAATAGCATCGCTAGCATCAGTAGTCCTGATGCTAGGAGGTAGAGGGTTTGTTTTCTCTGTATCATATTGAGTTATCTATTTATCTGAATAAAAAAAACAGTGAATAGCAGTCCTCACAACCTCGCATGGTGTGGCGACAATCTATCCACTGCTTATACTTATTAGGTGATTTAGAGACCTTGATCCTCCTCCTCCTCAACCTGCTCCAGTGGATTACGGAAGTAGACTTCCCCCTCCTCAAACTCCTTTGCTGCCACGAGAGAGGGCTTAGGAAGACGCTCGTAGTACTTGGAGATCTCTATCTGCTCTTGGTTTTCAGTGTACTCCTCCAAAGTGTCGGTGTAGGTCGAAAACTCCTGTAGCTTCTGCTCCAGAGCACTCTTCATATCTGCAGATATCTGATTGGCTCTTTTGCTCATAATCACTACCGACTCGTATAGGTTGCCTGTAGGCTCGCTAAACTTTTCCAAGTCGCGTGTCACAGTTGTTGTTGGGGTATTTGTCTTCTTTTTCATCATCTATCTATCTTATCTATTTGGTCATCCTATTTTATTGCCAGTCCGCATTGGGGTCAATGTTCTTTTCGGCATACTCAAAGTACTTATCCACCGTCTTGCGATACTTTCCCTCGGGAAACTCGTTGATGAAGTTGTAGTACTCATCACGGAGGTCTCTCAGTCGCTGCTGCTGCTTCTCCACCACACTATTCTTGGCTATCTGATAGAGCGATGCCACCACATAGTAGTGCATCTCCTCCTTGTGGATAGAGTAGGGGTAGCTCTTCATTGCATTGCGAGCGGTGATGATGCAACTCTCGTAATTATTGAAAATATAATTGCCGAGGTTGTAGTATAGCTTGGCACTGAGCACCTCCTTCTCCGCTAGATTCTCCTGAAGGCTAAAGAGTAGTTGCTTTGCCTCCTCCGCTTTTTCGCTCTGTGGATAATAGTCTAGGAATAGCTGTAGCTCCTGCATTGCTGCAATGGTCTTTGCCTGATCCAGACGAGGGTCGGGGATATCCTGAGCTAAGCCATAGCCCGAATAGAAGCGTGCCAATTCAGTGTATTCACCATTTGGAAACTCCGTATAGTATTGGCTAAAAGCCGTCTGTGCCTGCACATAATCCTTTGCCTTGTAGTAGGCTTGTGCCTTGAGGTAGAGTGCTTGCTCCATCTCGCTACTACCGCGGAAATAGGGGAGTATCTCCTCAAGCGTTTGAGCGGCCCATTCGTACTTTCCAGTATTATAAAACTTCTTGGCATAGGAGTACTTCTCGTACAGGTCGGTGCTTTTCTGCACCTTCGTCAGCTCGTTACACGAGGAGAGTAGGAGCACGAAGAGTAGTCCAATGAGTGAACCAATGAGTGAAAATCTAGATATTTGCTTCATATAAGTGAGCCATCATACTTTTAATACTTCTGGCAAAGATACCAATTTAATCACTATCTCCCTATTTCTATTCTCTAAAAATGTGCCACGCCGCCTCGGCCTGAAGGTAGAGCATACGCTCGCCATTCATTTTAATACACCCCTCGGGGGCTGCATTGAGGAAACCAGCAAAGTGCCTATCGTACGAAAGGTCGTAGAGTA
>QALR01000002.1:10784-17651 GCA_003150035.1 Clostridiales bacterium | reverse complement strand
GTTATTGCTCTTGGCATTTTGTCACCTCCTCGTAGTGTGACATATTACCTCTAAAACCACTATATATCAAGTCAATCCCGCGATATAAACTACACGAAGATATCCCAAATTTCTCGCGCTGCATTGTATCAATTATGGCGTAATCTTCCGGGGTTATAACCCCCATCGACAGCATCCGTTTTGCGTGAAGCATGGATGCCAGATAGCTTTCCAACCTGGTACGGTAGTCATCAGTCACAGCAGCCACACTCCTTTCCGAAGCGGTCGGCAATGTAGCAATCGTGGCTACAATATTTTCGATCCTTATTCCCATAGGCAGTGAAAGCCTTACCGCAGTGAGCGCAGGTGTGTGCATATACCGCTTTTCGATCCACGCAGTCCTGGTGGCTGTTCCACCAGGCAGTCCGGCAAGTGTCCGAGCAGAACTTTCGTGGCTTTTGCTTGGGGATTATCTTTATCAGCTTTCCGCACTGCTTGCAGGCAACTGTGTTCTTGGCCGTATCGCCCAGACCGTTTCGGCGGCAGAACGAGCGTACTGTGTTATCGGAAATACCGAGCATCTCACCGATTTTTACATAACTGATGCCCTGTAAACGCAAAGACTTAATTTTTTCCTTTTGTAGGTCAGTCATAAAGAGTCCTCCGTTCCGAAGGAATCCGTTCCTTCTGCCTACTTAGGAAAAATGTCAACCCCCTATAAACAACGAAAAGCCCACCGCTCCGAAAGTGGAACGATGGGCTTGATGCTTAATTGGGGATCTTCAGCTTCCAACCGCTGTAGATGACGTTGGACTTGAGGTTATTCAGTTCCCTGATTTCAGGGTAACGGGAGCCGTTACCGAGATACTTCTTGGCAATATCCCAGAGGGTGTCACCTTTGACAACGGTGTGGATGCGGTAGTTTTCTCCTGCTTTTGTAGGATAGATGGCAATTCCATCATTGCTGAACACAAAGGTTCCGGGATTCTTGTCCGCAGCCTTCTTTGCATTGGCAAGGATACGGTAAGCGCCCACCTGGGATTTGCTGTCCTTCCAGGTCTTTCGCACACGGTAGTAGCCGGAGGTCAGTTTTGCGGGATACTCCACAGGCGTTTCATCCTTGGTGGTGTCGTCAACCTTGTTCTCGTCCTTGGCATTGAGCAGAGTCTTCACATCCGCACAGAAGGTATCCATGCTCTTACCATGCTTGGGAAACCAGTGCATCACGTCACCGTGGTTGGATGCAACACCCTGCTTGTAGCCCTCGGAGTGGCAGATGATGTTCTGCTCGGTCAGATCATATTCTTTGCAGAGATAGGCACAAAGTTCGACGGCCTCACGGTACACCTTTTTGAAATAGGTGTAATACGTAAGACCGTCCTCGCAGATTTCAAAGCCGATATGGGTGTTGTTTGCAGAGCCGCCGGCGTGCCAACCACGGTGATCCCAAGGCAGAGTTTGATAGGTGGCAATCGTGCCATCAGCCAGCTTGCCGATGAAGGCGTGTACGCATACCTCTCTGCCGCCGGGGTGATAGGTGTTCCAGTGATTACCGTACTGGTTTTTACCCAGTTTGCCGTCATTGGGACCGACATAGCGTTTCAGCCAGGGATTGTTTGCACCCGTGGAATGTACCATGATGCCCTTGACCGCGATTTTCTCGCCTGCCTTGTAACAGGCATTTTCGGTGAGAATGAGTTTATTCAGATTCATCATCGTTTCCTCCCTTGCGGTGCAGCTGTTCCAGCACATCCTTCAGCTTTTCAGGAATAGGCAGTCCCAGGTGTGCGGAGTTTTCCAGAAGGGATATGCCCTCGTTGGAAAGATAGAAGAAGATGACCGCAGTCCGCAGCACTCCGGCTTCACCCAGAACATAGACATCAATGATGTTTCCGATGCCGACCAGTGTGAAAATCAGCACCTTTCGGCAGATTCCTTTGAACCCAACCTCACTGGATAGGTTCTTGTCATTAATCGCACACATAACGCCCGTGATGTAGTCAATCACCACAAAGGCAATCAGAGCGTACAGAAAGCCGTCCACACCGCCCAGAAACCAGCCGATAAAGCCGCCCAGGGCAGAGAATGCAATTTGAACGCCATTCCAGATTTGCTTCATAGTCTTGTCCCTCCTTATTCGTCGATGAAATGAACAAACGGCATCAGAAGCCCGATGTCGTTTACAGATAGATGCAGGTTTTCCGTGATGGGGATTTCGATGATCTCCGCCTCCGGGGAAACCTCCAGTTCCAGCAGCTCGTCCAGTTCAGCGATAGCTTTCGGTTCGTTTTCCTCCGTAAAAGCATAGGTGCCATCATCTTTGGGCGTGCCGTACTTTTCAAAAATCTTCTGCCGCTGTTCGGAGAAGAAGTCCGCTTCCTTTTGGAGTGCCGTGATGTTCTGTTTCATGCGATAGGCAAGACGAAGACTAAGGTCTCCTCCCGTAACCTTGGACAGTGCCGGAATTGCAAGAATAATGGTTTTGAGTTTAATTGTCATGATGTGACCTCCTTATCCAATCAGACCGTATTTTTTAAGTGCAGTAATCAGCGTAGCTACTGTGGCGGTGTTGGAAACCGTTTGACGCGCCACGGGAGCAGTACTGAAGAACCCCAGCTTGGAACTGGTCGAGTTCCCGATTTTCGTAGTGTTGGAGCCGATATAGGCGTAATGCCAGTAATAAGACGATGTTCCCAAATAGCACGGATATGATGTGGAAGTGCTGTATGGACGCAGTTCACGAGAGGTATTTGCCAGAATGTAGTAACTTGTACTGCCGCCCATCCGTACTTCTTTACCTGCCATGTTAGGGTCTGAACCACCGATTGCCGTACCGTTTACCCGGAGCGTTGAGCCAAAGGCATCAATGTAACACGAAGAGTTCAGATACAGCTTTGTAATGTACCCGGTGTCCCAATAATAGGTAGACGAGCCAAGACGGTTCACCGCCGATCCGTTTGCCACAATTTCAAAGGTGCCGCCGTTGTAACCGATAAACGCATCATTACTGCTGTTTCGGATCGTGATTTTTTCGCACCAGACATCGCCGAACGGATAGGAGATGTTGCCCAAATCCCAGTCAACAATGGTGGCAGGGCGAATACAGTGATCGGAGGTATCAATAATCAATGCATGGGTTCCGACACCGTCCCAGGATGCCAGTTTGATTTGCGCTCCGGCAAAGATATAGGTGTAGTCGTAGTTCCAGGTGCCGTCTCCGCCGATATACATATTGCTTGAGGTGTATTCTTTCAAGCTAACCTTGCCGGAGGCAGCATAGATGGTATTTACCCGCAAAGTGGAAGTATCGATACGGTCAGCGTGAATCGTACCCGTCGTAATATTTGCACCGTTGATGGTGGTTTTTCCTGCCGTGCCGAGCGCTGAAATGGTTACATAGCCGGACAGATCGATTTTGTCGGCTACCAGCTTCACTGCTCGGTCGGTCATGGTAAAGTTGGTGGAAGACGTACCGCTTGCAATGATCCAACTGATTTTATTTGCGGTTTGAGAAACGGTAGAAATATTGCCTTCCGCATTCTCCACACGGGTGGTAATAGAAGTCAGTCTTTGGCTGATTGCGGAAATATCACCTTCTGCTGATTCAATCCGCGTATCAAAACCATTCACGGTCAAAGACAGCTGTGCCACATTGCTTTCGGCATCGGTGATTCTGGTATTAAATCCATTCACTGTAAGTGACAGTTGTGCGACCTCATTTTCTGCGGTGGCAATCCGCAAATCGAAGCCAGACACCGTCTGAGTCAGTGAGGAGAGATTTCCGTCCACAGTTTCAATGGTAGATTCCAATCGTCCGTCCGCTGCCCGGAACTCCTGTTTCACCTTATCAAGCTGTGTGGCGTTGGACGCCATGAGATTTGGAACATAATCGCCCACCTTCACACGCACAGAATAGCGGTAAAAGGGGTCGTACTCTATGCTGACAATGCGGGTATTGACATTAATGCCCATCGGTGTATAGGTTATGTTCACTTCATCACCAGCCTGCAGATCCGCCATTTTAAACAGCGCAATATCGTAGGACTGCGTATTTTCCCGGCTATCGATGGTAACGGACAGGTCAGTTACATTCTCACCGTCCATCAGGAGCTTCCGAACTGTACTGCCGCGATGTTTGCGGAGATTGATTTTGTAGCCGTCATACTCAACCTCGCAGCCACAGGCATCGATAAATCGCATGAGTGCGTTTCTCCGGCTGAGTGGACTTTGATCGGTGAAGTAGCACTCCACTCGTTCTGTGGCTTCGATAACGCCAACAGAAAATGGAGTGCCGTAAAGCAATTCTGCCATTCCCTCTGCGGGAGTACCCTCAAAAACAAAAGTGACGAGGTTGTAAGCCTCGTCATTGAGTTTGTAGGAGATGTGTTCGCACTGTGCGGTGGTCACGGGAAAGCCGCCTGTGATTTTCTTAGACACCCGAACGATGCTGTAATACTGCCCATCCAGTTCTGCTGTCATGCCAACTGACAGCGTCTGAGAGCGAGACGCCAATACTGAAAAATTCAGCGTCCGCTCCCCAGACAGCTTGTCAATCAGCGATGCACCAAGGACTCTTGTAAACCGACACTTCAGTAAGTTTATATCGTATATGGAAATTTGCATCGCCATCCCTCTTTAATAGATCAAGCCGTAGCCTTTAAGTGCAGCAATCAGTGTCGATACTGTGGCAGAGGACGAAACAGATTTTCTTGCCACCGGCGTTGCTCCGAAGAACCCGATTTTCGCACTCGTTGATGTACCCAGCTTTGCAGAAGTAACCACATTCAGATTGGTAATATAACTGTGATACCAGGGATAGCTGGATGTACCAAGATAGAAGGGATACGAGGAACTGGATGTATTGGGGCGAAATTCTCTGCTACTGTTCATAATGGCGTAGTAGTTGGCAGTACCGATATACACATAGCTGCCGCAGGTGATCTTTACATAACCGCCTTTCACATTGACGGTATAAAGCGTACTGGTTTCATCGCCGACATTGATGGTCGTGCCATAAAGACTGAGTTTTGTCGGACTGACACTGTTTGAAAGCTGGTCTTTTCCGACAGCAACCGTTGGGTTGCCGTAGTTGCCTGTACAGGTGATAATCGGGTAGCTGCCATATTTCACGTTGTTGATCTGCAGATTTGTTACCGTTACCTTCGAAGCGTCAATCGTTCCGGTCGTGATATTTCCGGCGTTGATGGTGGTCTGCCCGGAGGTCTTGAGGTTTGTAAAAGTCACATAACCGGAGAGGTCAATGTTACTTGCCACCAGGCTGATTGCACGGTCAGTCAGCGTAAAGTTGGTCGCGGAAGTACCCGATTTCACCAGCCAGCTTATCTTGTTTGCCGTTTGCTCCAGTGTGGACATATTGCCCTCCACATCAGATATCCGTGTACTGAATCCGCTGACGGTCTGAGAAAGCTGGGAAACGCTGCCCTCGGCATCGGTTATACGGGTGTTGAAACCACTGACCGTTTGAGATAAGGTTGAGATTGAACCTTCCGCATTTGTAATCCGGGTGTCAAAGCCATTTACCTTCAGAGAGAGTTCAGAGGTGGATTGCTCCGCACTTTCAATACGGAAATCAAAGCCGTTGATCGTCTGGGTCAGTTCGGACAAACCACCCTCCACGGACTCTATCGTCGATTCCATCCGTCCGTTGGCAGCACGGAACTCCTGTCGGATACCTTCCATCCGTTCCGTTTCTGCTGCCAGAAGATTCGGAACATAGTCACCAACCTCGACCCGAACGGAATATCGGTCGAACGGGTTGTAGGTAAGCCCTACGATGCGAGTTTCCACTTCAATGGAAAGAGGTCGATATTGTATTCGCACCTCGTCTCCCACGGATACCGAAACCCGCTTGAACAGCTGTATTTCGTATGCCTGAGTGCTTTTCCTGGAATCGTAGGTAGCGAATAATCCGGTAACATTCGTGCCGTCCATCAGTTCGATGCGTACCTGACTTCCGCGATGGGTACGAATGTTGATGGCATAACCATCGTACTCCAACTCACCACCGCAGGCGTCCGCAAACCGCATCAGCGCAGAACGGCGGTTCAGCGGACTTTTATCTGTAAAAGCACATTCCACCATCGTGGATGGTTCTACGATCCCAACCGTGAACGGCGTTCCTGTGAGCAGTTCTGTCAGTCCATCGGTCGGCATTCCCTCAAAGACAAAGGTCACCAGATTGTACTTTTCACTGTTGAGGGTGTAGGAGATATGCTCACAGGAGACCACGCTCACCTCAAGTCCTGCGGAAAATCCACGCTTTACCCGCACAATATCGTAGTACTGACCATTGTGCTTTACGGTCATACCCGGCAGAATCGGACGCTGATTTTCCTGCAGGACAGTGAAATCAAAGGTCAGCGTACCATCCAGTTTGTCGCAGATGGACGACGTCAGTACATGAGGGATGGCGCGAACCACCACTCCTTTATCCAGTATTTCAATTGCCACAAATATCCCTCCTTACACCGTTCCAAGATTTCGTACATACACCGCATTTTGCGACCACTGGATCTCCGCAAGTATCCGCGCAAGAGTCGAGCCGTCAATGGTCAGAGGTATGGTCACATTGAACGCCTGTGTTTTCTGTGTTTGACTGATGCTGTCCAGCCCAGTCAGCGTTGAGTTAATATCGATGCTGTTCGGAATAGCGGTCTGCATATCCGCCGCCAGTCCGTGCATGACACCGTTGATGTCATTTGCCATGTGTTCAGCGGATTTTACGGCATCCTTGCCGTTGGCGTCAATCGATCCGGCAAGGCCCTGTACCAGCATCTCTCCAACCCAGCCCATCTCCTTGGAGGGAGACGCGATGCCGAAGAAATCGCAGATGCCGTCCCAGATGGAGGAGATCCACCCGGACACCTT
>QALR01000002.1:0-7102 GCA_003150035.1 Clostridiales bacterium | reverse complement strand
AAGAAATCGCAGATGCCGTCCCAGATGGAGGAGATCCACCCGGACACCTTGTCCCAGAGCCAACCGGCAAGAGACTGGATACCCTGCCACAGGCCGCGAACAAGGTTCGCACCGACCTCCACGATTTTGGGCATGGACTCGGTGAATGCCTGTACGAGCGAAGAAATGATCTGCGGGACCGCTTTGACAATTTCAACGATGATGGTAGGCAGATTTTCAATCAGCGAAATAAACAGCGTTACGCCTGTTTCGATAATCTGCGGAATGCTGGCAATGAGGGCATCCACAATCCCCGTGATGATTTGGGGTATTGCTTCAACAATCGTAACAATGATGTCCGGCAGTGCCTGTACCAGCGCGACAAGCAGGTCAATGCCTGCCTGGATGATAAGCGGAAGACCCTCCAATACCGCTGTTACGATACCGTCAATGATTTGTGGAATTGCCGCAACAATGGCTTCGATAATCTCCGGCAAAGCCTCTACCAGAGAGGTGAGAAGCTGTATTCCGGCATCGATGATCTGCGGAATGGCTTCAATGATAAACTCTACAATGGCGGTAATGATTGCTGGCAGTGCCTCAATCAATTGAGGGAGTGCGTCAAGCAGTCCCTGTGCCAGACCGAGGATCAATTGCAAAGCTGCGTCCAGCAGCATCGGGAGGTTGTCGATAAGTCCCTGCACAATGGTGGTGATTGCTTCTACTGCCGCAGGAATCAGTTCCGGGAGTGCCGAACTAAGACCTTCCACCAGTGCGGTGATCAGCTGTACCGCCGCGTCGATCAGCAGAGGAAGATTTTCGATCAGCGCACCCACAATGGTCATAATGGCTTCTACTGCCGTTGGGATCAGCTGCGGCAGAAGAGTCAGAATCGTTTCCAGAATCTGCGTGAACAGCTGCGTTACAGTTTCCAACAGCGTGGGCAGTAGGTCGCCGATTGCCTGCAAAATTCCTTCAGTCGCAATAGGCAAGGCTTCGACGATGTTTTCAATGACTGGCACGACATTGTCTACTACCGCGTTAAAGACGTCCACCATATTTCCGGTCAGATTCTGCATATCCGCATCGGCGTTTCCCAGACCCGCAACCCAGGATTCCACAGCAGCCTGCATAAGACCGATAGAGCCGGAGATGGTTTCGGTCGATTCTCGGGCGAAATTGCCTGCGTACTGCTCCGTAGATTCAAAGAAATACTGCATGGCGAGTTCCGCTTTTTCAGCGTTGCTCATAGATGCCCAGGCAGTATCGATGCCTTTTGACATGGCGTAGGCTTCCAGAGTGGTGGCGTTCATGGCAACACCGAGGTTGTCCATCATAGTGTAGTTGCCCTTGGCTGCGCCGGTCACTGCCTCCAGAGCCGCAGACATATCAATGCCCATAACGGACGCCATATCTGCCGCCCTCTGCATTGCCTGCGTGGTCAGTTCCATTGACCGCTGCTGTTCAATGCCGGAACCTTGAAAAAGAGCGCCCATCTTGTTCGCAGTCGCAAGATAGTCGCTCTGAGAGGTGCCCATGTTTTTGTAGGCGTCTTCCGCAATTTTCTGAATGTCGGCTGCGTATTCGCCGAACACAGCTTCCGAACCGCCAAGATTCTGTTCCAACTCACCGAAGGCATCAATGACCTGCTTGCCGAGTGCAACGGCGGCAGTCCCAGCGGCAACTGCGACAGCGCCCATTGCAGTGCCGATCCCTTTCAGAACCCCGCCGAGTTTTTCAAACCGAACGCCGGATTTATCTGCCTTGTCTCCGGCATCATCGATCTTATCACCCATATCGTCGGCGTTTTCAGCAGCATCATCCATTTCATCCGCCATGTCCGACACGGAACTTTCGGCATCGTCAAAGCCGCTGTTGGCTTCATTCAGTGCATCGTTGTTTGCTGACAGTTCACGTTCCATATTATTGAGGGCAGCGGTAGCGTTGTTCAGCTGAATCTGCCAAGATTGGGTGCGGCGGTCATTCTCACCGAAGGACTCAGAGGCGTTGGCAAGTGCCTGCCGCAAGGTCTCAATCTTCTGTTTCTGCGTATCGATTTCCTTACTCAGCACCTGGTTCCTGGCGGTGAGCGCTTCCACGGATTCATCGTTTTTATCGAACTGTGAGGAAACAACCTTCATCTCCGAGCCGAGAACCTTGAAGGACTGGTTAATGTCCGAAAGCGCCTTTTTGAATTCCTTTTCGCCTTCTAAACCGATTTTTAAGCCAAAATCATCTGCCATGCGTCACACACCTCCTTCCTCAGATACCTTCCGGGATAATCGAATCGATAAAAACTTCTCGTTTAGGTTTTGCCATGCCGGTGTACTGGCGGTGACATTCCCATAAATCGAGGAACAAACCAAACGGCATCGCCCAAACCTCATCCTGCGACAGATGAAGGTGAGCGATGCCGTAATACAAAAGTCGGGTAAATAACTCCTCGTCAGTTACCCGACTGCCACGTTTTTTGAGTCTGGCTCACTTTCCACATTTCGTTTGGTACCCTTGAGGAGCGCATCCGTGATTGCCGCTTTGTAGGAGGCAAGATCAGCAGGGGCAGTGAGCAGTTCGACTGTCTCTTCGGTAAGCGGCTCTTTTGGGGAGTCCTTGTGCTTGAGATTATGAATGAGAATCGACTGGTTCGCCAGAAGCGTAATCAGCCAGACAATCTCACCCAGAGCCATCTCAAAGTTCTCGGATTTCATCAGCTTTTCGCCCAGGTTCTCTAAACCACCATAGCGTCCGGCAATTTCTCTGGTAGCTTTGGTAGTCAGAATCAGTGTATGTTCCTCACCGCCAATGATGATATTTGCACTTCTTTCCATATCCATTGTTCAGTCCTCCTTAACCTGCTGCCTGCGTGGTATAGGAAGGCTCATACACTTCCTGATACCAGTTGGTGATTGTCTCTGCGGTCACGGTCGCATCGCCTTCAGTGACCTCCGCTTTCCAGGGGTGTTTGCCTTTGCTGTCCACCTTATTCCGACGAAGGATGGTCCCTTCGATAGTAGGCGTGGAGAAGGTGATACTGTCACCTTTGGTGGCAAGGTTGGTAGCCGGAATGCCGAATTTGACGCGATAGAGCCAGTAATACTTGTACTTGCCGTTGGACTTCTTTGCGCGGAAACCCACGGCAACAGGTGTGCCGCCGTCTTCGCTGGCGGATACGACCACACCGTTGGCGTCAATGGTCGCGCCCGTAAGGTCGGACGCAACCGAAGCACCGATATCGTCCACTCCAAGGGAAAGCGTACCACTTTTAAATTCCTTGACGATTTCAGACGCGCCGTCATCCGCATACAGAATTGCTTCTGCAATTTCAATAGCAAGGTCTGCAGTCATAGCCTTTGCCATCTGCACCGGGGTCTCGTAGGTTTCATCACCCGTTTCATCCTCGGTGATTTTGGCGTAATACAGTTTATCAAGACCGATAGTAGCCATTAATTATCCCTCCAATTCATAATATTTTGCCACATCCATGTTGTAGTGGAAGTAGCCGGTATCCGTTTCATAACCGATATATCTGCGGTCGGTTATGGTAAAATCTGCACCCAAAAGAGCGCGGACAATTGCGTTTTTCTCCTTGGTGTAGCTGCCTTTGGTATACAGGGAAATCCGCGCCTCCTGGATATCACAGCCGGGGCTATTATCTGCATGGAGGTCGAAGGTATCCGATATAGGCACTACCACGATGTACTTATCCGGGGCATCATCTTTGAACACGCCGGTTTCCATTGGAATTTTCAAAGGCTCCAAAGCAGACTGTATATCTGATAGGATACTCATCTCTTTCTGACCTCCTCTTCGAATTTATCCTGCATCGCACTGATACAGGCAGAACGGGATGCAGTTTTGGCAGGCTTCAGAAAAGGCTTTGCAGGCTGACCGTGCTTGCCGTACTCGATGATGTTGGCCAGCTTTGCGTTACTGCCGCCATCTGAACGAGGCTCGGAGAACCCCACCTTAATGTTGTGGTTACCGTCCTTATCCAGCTTAACGGGAGACAAACCAAGCGAATCCTCCAGTTCGCCGGTAGAGCGGGATTCATACTTTGTGCCGTTTCCAACCACAGATGCAAGGTTACTCTGTGCTTTGGCAAGAACAATCTCACCTCCGGCTTCCAGTACCTTTTCTGCCACAGGGTCAAAATCCGAGCCAAGCCTTGAGATACGCTGCAGGAAATCCTCTGGCATCTTAATATCCACTTTAGCTATTTGAAGCCACCACCTTTTTTGCAAGCACCTCTGTGTACATTCCACGGCCTTTCACATTTTCCACGGAGGTGATTTCAAACCGTTCACCACCAGAAACGATGATGTAGTCGGTGGTAACGGTAAGTCCGGGAATGCAGCGAAAACGGAACAGGTCAGTTGCCTCAGAGAAAGCAGCGAGATTTGCCCAACGCTCACTGCCGTGGCGTCCTTCCCGGTACACACGGACAGAAGCGAGGACTTCATCTGCCGTGGTGGTGAAGCCCTCACTGTCCTTAATGTTTTTCGTGATAACAATGTCGGCAAAGCCATTCATTTTTCCGAAACTCAAACCTGCCACCTCCGATCCAGTCGGAGAAGCAGATTTACAGTGTCCCAAACCTGCCGTCCGGCTTGCACATTATCGGCAAAGAAACCGCCCGTACTGCCATCCCTGGATTCATAGAAGTGGGATGTCAGCATGATTACTGCCTGTTCGGTTGTGGGCGGCATAGCGTTTTCGTAATAGAATCCTTCCGGCAGATGCTGGTAGCTTTCCGCATAGGAAACAGCGGCGGTGATGTAACTCATCAGAAGGCCATCATCCTCCGAATGTTCCAGAATAAGGTTTTGTTTGACTCTGTCCAGTAAATCGATCATCACCGCCACCTCCATTCTTAGGCAGAAGCTTTCATCTTGAGAAGCTGGATGCCCTCAGGCAGAATAATTTTGCCATCCACACGCTCCGTGCCGACAAAACCGACCTGACCGTTGGTGGAATACAGTTCGTTCAGACGCTGAACAGTTCTGCCGGTGCGGTCTGCAATCCAGTAGTTCTGGAAATCACCGAAAGCGATAGCCAGCGCACCTGCGGCAAGGGTGGGTACATAAGGACTGGTGTAAATTTCATAGCCCATCAGCTTATCCGGTTCACCAGCCTGTACGGAAGGCTGCCAGAGATAAGCACCGTTATTGTCCTTCAGCTTGCGGAGAGCAGCAACGGTGGCATCGTTCATGAGGAACTTGGCCTTCTTGCGATAGGGGGATTTCAGCGCATGAATGAGGGAAATCACCTCATCCGTAGTAATTGCGGTAGCACTGGCGGCAGTGACACCCACAGTTCCACCGTTTGCGGTAAACAGGCCGGTAGGCTGACCGGTTCCGGTACCCACACAGAATGCCTGCTCTTCGGCAGCGCCGAAGGCGTAGGCAAACTCACGGGCAATATACTCTTCCAGATTGAATGCACTGTCATCCAGTAGCTCGATACTCACCTTGATAAGGTCGGTCAGCTTGTATGCGTCGATGGTCTTCTGAGTGAAGGTGGGATTGCTTTCGGTGTAGGCGGCGTTCTCAGCTGTCCATGCAGCAACGGAATGGGTAGCGGCAACGGGAATCTTGCGGTCGTTGGCGGTGGTGATGACCTTGCACAGCTTGCGCATCACGTTCTCTTCCTGAAGCGCGTCCACGATGAACTTCTCAAATTCGGTGGGAACGAGATAGCCGCCGTTGGCATCCACACCCTCGGACAGTACATTGTGAACGATCAGCTTGCCACGCAGGTGCCGACCGAAGTCCTCCTTGTACGCATTGGAGGCACGACCGGATTTCTTCTCAGCTTCGGACTTCTGGGGCTTCTCGGTGATGGGGTTGCCCACGGGTTTGCTCAGTTCCGCTTCAATCGCGTCACGGCGCTCCATGCGCTTGACCTCGTTGGTGAGATCATTAAGTTCCTTTTCCATGTTGTTATAGGTGGCATCGTCTTCAGCAGACAGCACACCCATGCTGTTGCGGTGGGTATCCAGAAATCCTTCCATCGTGGCCCACAGCTTGGCGCGTTTTTCGCGCATTTCTACGATAGTCATAATTCATTTCCTCCAATTTAAATGTAGTTTTTGATGGCATTCAGCTGTGCCTTGAGTTCATCCACACTGCGACCCTTGGGGGCTGGCGTGGACTTAGGCTGTGCCTTTGCCGATATCTTGTTGATCAGTGCCTTCTCGATGGTTTTGCCGGAAAAGGCATAGGCTTCAGGTTCAATGTTGCGTTTTTCATCGGTGAGGATGGCGTCCGCAAACCCAAGTTCAATGGCCTTTTTCGCATTCATCCAGGTTTCATCGTCCATCATGTGCGAAAGCTGGGTATGGGAGAGACCAGTCTTGATTTCGTAGGCGTTGATGATGCTTTCCTTGACCTCGTTCAGCATATCAATGGCTTTTGCCATATCCACATGGTCACCGAACGCCATTGTCGCGGGGTTGTGAATCATCATCAGTGCCGTAGGTGCCATGCAGACCTTCGTTCCAGCCATTGCAATGACGGATGCGGCAGAGGCGGCAATTCCGTCAATTTTTACGGTCACATCGCCCTTATAGTCCATGAGCATGGTGTAAATCTGGCTTGCGGCGATGCAGTCACCGCCGGGGCTGTTGATCCAGATGGTGACAGGACCGTTTCCGCTGAACAATTCTTCTTTGAACATCGCAGGGGTAACATCGTCATCGAACCAGCTTTCTTCGGCAATGGTTCCGTTCAGTTCAAGAATTCGCTCTGCGGCGGGATCGGCGTCCGCTTGGCTCGTCCAGTTCCAGAATTTCTTCATCCGGGGATTCCTCCTTTCCGTCATCGTTAGGGGTTGTATTTGCAAAAGCCCCGGCATCCTTCAGCGGGAGCATATTGCCGTTAATCAGATAGAGATTGCCGCCGTCCTCGTCTGGAATAAGGTCGAGGTTTTCCAGTTCACGAATGTCATTTGCACTCATCCAACCGTTCTGTCGTCCGATAGCGTAGCCGTTCATGCGGCTTTGGTAATCGCCACGGAGCAGACCTTCCAGGTTGAACTTTGCAAAATACCGTACTTTTTCATCTTGGGACAGGAGCGCCCTCTGAATGGACTGCTCCCAACGGATGACCCAAGGGTCAAGGGTGTA
>QALR01000019.1 GCA_003150035.1 Clostridiales bacterium | reverse complement strand
GGGAAATAGAGAAGGCCTTGCACTGTGATATGTACTTTGCGGATCCGTATTGCGCCTGGCAGAAAGGTACAAACGAGAACTTGAACGGACTTCTACGGGAATTTTATCCCAAGGGAAGAATCCTTTCGAGAGTGAGCCCTGCAACATTAAAAAAGAACCTGGCGCTTATAAACGCCAGGCCCAAGAAAGTTTTACATTTCCAGACACCACAAGATTTGTTTGACCAATATCTCTCTATCTGTTGCACTTAAGTTGACAATTCATCGAGAGGGTGACCTTTTATTTTGTTGTTTGTACCGATTTCGACGAAGCCTTGGACGCCCCTAGCTTCCGCTTTCGCCATTTCAGAAGAAGAGCGGAATGCAGAATCACCAGAACAGAACCTGCATTATGTACAAGCGCACCGACAACGGGCGTCAATGTGCCAGGGATGGCAAGAAAGATCGCGAGGAAATTGAGTGCCATGGAAAAGCAGATGTTGATTTTGATGGTCAGCATCATGCGCTTTGACAGCGCCATAAGATGCGGCAGCTCCTCTATTTCATCGTTGATAAGCGCGATATCCGCTGCATCAACGGCAATGTCGCTTCCGACGCCGCCCATGGCGATTCCGACATCCGCCCGCTTCAGGGCGGGCGCGTCGTTGACGCCGTCTCCGATCATGCAGACCGAACGCTTGGGATCCGTGTGCATGGAATCGATGAGGTGCAGCTTATCCTCCGGCAGACAGCCTGCGTGGACCTCGGCGATGGAGAGCTTTTCCGCAATGGTGTTTGCGGCGTTTTCATTGTCTCCCGTGAGGAGTACCGAACGAATGCCAAGCCGGCTCAGGGAACCGATGACCTCGGCGCTTTCTGCTCTTACCGTGTCGGAAAGCGCAAGATACCCGCAGAGTTTGCCGTCTGCGGCGACATAAATCACCGTGCAGCCGCCCCGCCGGTACTCGTCTGTCTCAGAGAGCGCGGCGTCTGGGAGTGTGATCCCGAATTTGTTCAGCAGCTTGGGATTTCCTGCGAGAATCTCGCCATCCCCTGTGATGGCGGCGACACCAAGCCCCGGCATCATCCGGAAATCCTGTGCTGCGGGAATGGTGCCGTATTGCTTTTTGTAGCATTCAGAGATGGCAATTCCGAGCGGATGCTCGGAAAACTGCTCCGCCGCGGCGGCTATGGCAAACAGTTTTTCGTCCGTGAAGTCCGGAGAAAGGCTTTTTGCTGCTGTAACGACGGGCTTTCCATAGGTAAGGGTCCCCGTTTTGTCAAAGGCGATGTCGGTAACGCGGGCAAGACGCTCCAAGGCATCGCCCTCCTTAACAAGAAAGCCGTGCTTTGTCGCGTTGCCGATGCCTGCCATGATGGCGGCAGGGGTGGCCAGCACGAGCGCGCAGGGGCAGAACACAACCAGAATCGTCACAGCACGGATGATTTCTCCACTGATGATTCCTGTGAGAACAGCGGCGGCAAGCGCGATGACGACGATCCATGTCGCCCATCGGTCCGCAATCCCGACGATTTTGGCTTTCCCGGCGTCAGCGGACTGAACGAGCCGGATCATACGCTGAAGGGAGCTGTCCTCTCCGACCTTTGTCGCTTTCATGTCGAAAACGCCAAACTGATTGACGGCACCGCTGCAAACCGCATCCCCCGCCGCCTTGTCCGCTGGCAGGGATTCCCCGGTTATGACAGCTTCGTTGACCGCCGTTTCGCCGGTGAGGATGATGCCGTCTGCCGGTACGCATTCACCCGGCAGGACACGGAGAATATCTCCCTGTTGAACTTGGTCCGCCGGGATGATTTCTTCACCTGAATTGCCGATCCGCCGTGCCGTCTGAGGAGTCAGGCGAACCAATTTTTCAATGCCCGCACGCGCTTTCGCTACAGTGAGGTCCTCAAGCAGTGCGCCGAGCTGCATGATAAAGGCGACCTCGCCCGCAGCAAAGTCCTCACCGATGCAGACGGAAGCAATGAGCGCCATGGAAACCAGAACATCCGCCTTGATGTCAAACGCGGTGATAAGCCCGATCATAGCTTCTACCAAAATCGGGATGCCGCACAAAAGAATGGCGATCCATGCGGCGTCAAAGGGAAGCGGCAGGAGATCAAACAGGCTGACAAGCAGCGAGATTCCCGATATGACAAGCAGGACAATATCCTTTTTCATGCCGCCGAGTTCCATAAAATGCTCGATTTTTTCTGTCCATTTTTTCACAGAGTAACCTCCTTGATACCCATATAGGTATACTTTCTGCTTTCATTATACCCATATGGGTATATGTTGTCAAGGGCGAAAAGAAAAAAGCAGTCTTTTGACTGCCAAAATTTTATATCATATTGGAAAATCGTTCGACCGCTTTGGTAAAGCTTTCAATGGTTTTATCCGCGTCGCCGTGTTCAATGCCGTCTCTGACGCAATGCTGAATGTGCCCCTCAAGCACGACCTGTCCGACTTTGTGAAGCGCGGATTTTGCCGCGTTGATTTGTGCGAGGACGTCCTCGCAGGGAATATCCTCGTCCACCATCCGGTCGATTGCCTGAACCTGACCGATAATTTTTTTCAGCCTGCGGTGCAGGTTTTCCGCATCCATACATTGCTTCATCGTATTCCTCCTGTAGTTTTCTTTTATGGTTATTATATAAACAGCATTTGGCTTTGTCAAGTGCACCGCCCCCAGAAAGGTGTGTTGTTTGCCGTTTTTTGAAAGGGAAAGCTGCTTTTTCCCGCTTTTTATTGAGATGAGAGGTCCCCCGGAAGGTCGATGTTCGCCGCCTTCGCCTGCGCATGCTGCAGGCTTCGCGGAATGTGGTAGAGCCTGCCGTCCTTTCGGAAATTCGCGCCGGTCTGCTTGAAATGGAAGGGAATGCCCGCGCTTTGGCATTGCCTGCGAATATCCAAAACCCACTCATAATCGCAGATTCTGGCGTCTTTGCCGGATTCCCCTCCGACCGTGACGCACCGAATAGCCGGGGAAAGATAGGGCGCAAGATCAACGGGAGAGAGCAGCGGCTCACAGATGATTTCCTTATGTGCGATGGGAGCCTTTTCAAAAATTGGGAGTCTCATCTTTGCCATTTCGTCGTTTTCCACCGTACAGCAGACGGTGACGTTGTGATAGCCATCCCCCCAATCCTCCGGGATACAGGAGGAAAAACGGTGGATTCGTTTGGTGACAATGAAAAAAGAAAGGTCAAAGCGACGCTTTATCATATCCCAACAGGCCGGCCTCCATGCGTCTGCCTCCTCTAAAAAGAAATCGGAGGTGAAGCAGGTATAGACGGGTGCGCCGTCCGACTGCAGCCGATAGGTCCCGTCGCGCCGCAATCGGACCGGCAGGTCAAAATCGGCGTTCTTCCGGACTTTTGTGCTGTCGATGTCGTAGGCAGAATCTCTGCGGTAAACGTAGCAGTGCAGGCAGCCGGGACTGATTTTCCGGCAGCCATGCCAAGGGTTCCAAACCGGCATTGCGACCTCCTTTCTCTTACGAAAAAATAAACAAAAGCGCGGAAAGGGTGCAGATTCTCAAACCCGAAAAGGGCTTTCCCTTTTCGCGTGATTCTTTGCCGCAAGGGCATATTTATTCAGAGAAACGCCGCTTCATTTCGTCTGTACGCAGCTTGTCCACGGCGTAGGCGCGCCGGAGCAGCTCCGGCGGAATGCAGGGGTCGTATTTCTCGAACACGGGCAGCTCGCTTTTCCCGACGAGGGAAAGCGTGTCAATCTGCTCTTCCGTGATATGGCTTTTCAGCATGGCGAGAAGCTCTTCCGGCGAACGATCGCCCTTGAAGGTGATATAATAGCAGCCGTCGTATTCGATGCCGTAAATGCCAAAGAGCGCAGCATTCTTTTGCAGATATTTGCGCAGTGTGCGGAAGGAGCGGGTGCCAAGCCACGGAAACAGGCATTTGGTATTTCCGCCGAGCGAGACGAGCATATGTTCCTTCATGCCGGCGCTCGCAAACACCCGGCGTGCCGCGGCGAGTCTCTCTGCCGCGTTTGGCTTGAGGTAGGGATATTCGCGGTCGTCTGCCAGAACCTTGCGCATCATTTCAAGGATTTTGGTGTGACTCTCTCCGTAATCACCGGGCCATTCCACCTGCATCTTGCCCGCGACGCTATGCACGTAAATGAGCTTGCGCGCAAGGTCGAGCTCCTCGACCTCCCAGACACGCCCGGCAAGCGCGAAGCGGTCGCCGACAGGCGGCGGGGAGCTGATGGTTCCGATTTCCTCGCTCTCATGCTTGACGGAGTAATCCTCGCTGTCCTTGAAAACGGCATAAAATTTGAAGCTTTTGGTAAGCCGCTCGCCCTTAAGTCCGAGAATCAGTCCGTTTTCCTCCGTCATGTCGATGTAGCCGTCCCGAATCATGGCGATCATGAGCGTCCGATAGTCTTCCTTGTCCACGCCGGCAAAGGGCGAAAGGGTGAGCACCTTTTCCGCAAGCTGTCTCGGCGCATTTTCTCCGGAGGAGGCAAGAATGCTCAGCGTCTGCTGAAAAAGCAGACTCATCGGCATTTGCTTGACGGAGGGCGGCTCGATGAACTTTTCTTCCAGATAAAGCTCCACGACGGCGATGCCGCGAATAAGCTCCCACGGAATCAGCTGCGGCAAGGGGGTATCCGGCAGGGGCTTTTCTTCCCGGAATATCATGAACATTTCCGGGATCCCCGTTTTTCTGCCGCTGCGTCCGAGTCTTTGCAGAAAGCCTGAAACCGTGGTCGGCGCACCCATATTGGCGATTCGCTCGATTCTTCCGATGTCGATGCCGAGCTCAAGGGTGACGGTCGCGCACGCGACGCAGGGCCGCTCCTCTTTGAGCTTTTGCTCGGCTTCCTCCCGGATGGCCGCGGAAAGATTTCCGTGATGGATATAGAAGATATCTTCCTCCCCGCGTCTTTCGGCAATTTGGCGCAGGGTAGCGGTGACATACTCCGTTTCTTCGCGCGAGTTGGAGAAAACGATGCTTTTTTTATCCTTAACGCAGTCATAAAGGTACTCGTACCCGGCGTCGATGTCTATCCGTTTTTCGGGATATTCGGCGGGGGAGGAGTCCCGCTCTTTTGTGTTTTCGTCTATATAAAAGTGTTCGAGTGCGAGACGCCATTTGCTTTTTCCCGCGCCGCACGGCGGAATTTGGGTATTTCTTCCCGAATGGCCGGTGAGCCATTCGCGGGCCAGCTCCGGATCGCCGATGGTAGCGGAAAGCCCGATCCTGCGCGGATGGTAGCCGATGATTTCCCGTATTCTGTCCAGCTGACAAAGAATCTGGTTGCCGCGGTCGGCGCCCATCAAGGTATGAATCTCGTCGATGATGACGTACCGCAGTCCGCCGAAAAGCCGAACGATATCGGAATGACGGTTCATGAGCATGCTCTCGAGCGATTCCGGCGTGATTTGCAGAATGCCCGCCGGATTTTTTATCAGCTTGTTTTTATGAGAGGAGGCAACGTCTCCATGCCAATGGAAAACCGGAATGCCGCTGTCCGAAAGCAGCGTGTCGATTCGTTCAAATTGGTCGTTGATAAGGCTTTTTAACGGCGCGATATAAAGGACCTCGACTGTGCCGGTGTGCGTTTGCTCCATCTCTGAAAGAATCGGAAAAAATACCGCTTCCGTTTTCCCCGACGCGGTGTCGGAGCAGAGAATCAGATTGTCGTCCGATTCAAAGATCACGCGCGCCGCTTCAATTTGGATCGGACGGAGCGTTTCCCATCCGTTTGCATAGATAAAGTCCTGAACAAGAGGGGAAAAGCGTGCGAAAATTTCATTTGCGTTCATGTTTCCTCCGTGGGCGCTTCTGACGGCTGCTCCCATGCTTTTCTGAGATACAGGTAGTCCTCGTCCCACAGGTGTACAAGCCGGATGCGCTCGAAGCCGGCTTTTTCATAGATAGCAAGGGCGGGCAGAGCCGACGGGCTTACCAACAGGCGAACGGCGCTTGCTTCTTTTTCTCGGCACAGAGCAAGCGCCGCATTAAGCGCCTTTTGCGCAAGCCCTTTTCCTTGATAGGCGGGATGGATTCCAAACCTTGCCAGATCATGAGGATGGGGTCCGTCGGACGGGTCGGCGAGCACGTCAAGTTCTCCGAATGGTCCGAGCGCGATAAGTCCTATCAGTTGGCCGTCTGCCATGATGCGATAAAGGAAATGTCCGCGGATGTCCTCCGACAAGACCTCTGCATTCGGGTATTCATCATGCCATGTACTGCCGGGCGTCCCCGCAGCGGCATGACAGATGGCAAGCAGCTGCGGCAAGTCTGCCTCTGTTGCTTCTTTCAGTTGAATATTCATTTAAGCGCCTTTCCTTTTGCCTATGGGCCATTTATATTTATATCATAAGATATAGAAAAAAGCAATCCCGCCCATGCCGAAAGTTGGGCGGGAAGCTTCAAAATACTGCGAAAAAACGGCTTCGTTGCGCAGTAGAAATTTCTTTTAATTTTTCGTTACCGTTACGATAAAACCGTCCACGTTGTTGCCGGATATCTCATAGGTGCCGACCGACTCCGGTGGAACCGGGACAAATGTCGTGGAATCGGTGGATGCCGGAACATAGTAGACGAGATATTCTGCGTCTTCTGTCGAAATCTCGAGCGGACTCTGCGGATACGTATAGTCCGTTTTCAAAAGCTCCAGATATTCTTCAAGACAAAGGCCGTTTTCCATCATATAGGTCGCGTGAGGGATGCCGACATAGCGGAAATGCCATGGTTCATCAAGAATGCCGGTGATTTCAAATTTACTGCCCTCATAGCGGATGACAAATCCATATTTTGCGCAGTTTTCCTCGAGCCATGCCTGCTCGTTTTCACGCATTTCCACTGTTTTTCCATCCACAGTAAAAACGTTGAGATCAATGGCATAGCCGGTATGATGCTCACTGTATCCCGGCTTTGCCACGAGATTTTCGTCTTCCGTTCCGATGGAATCGTTATAAAGCTCGGCTTGCTTTTCCGTATTGCGGTATCCGCTCGAAATAATGACGCGATCGTGGGAGCTGTCGGTCCCGAGGGTGTCGGCGTTGGCCTCGACAAGTGCTGTCAGCATGTTCCGCATGGGAGCGGAAATATCCCGGCGAATTCTCACCTCGGCGTCCCGGAGGACGAAAAGGCTGTTATGCCCGGTGGAACCGTAGAGAGATGTGAGCTCTCGGGTTATGGAATCCGTCAGGGAATAATACTGTTCAAAATTTACAAGGATCAGACTGCCGGAGGCAATGTCGGAGGAAGAAACGCTCGTCTGTGTGTAGCCATCGTTCCATGCTTTGACAGAGGGTAGCTCGGCGGTGGATTCTGTGGTGGAGGAGGATGTTTCCTCTCCACCGGAGGAAACAGCGTTTACAATCGCCCGAATGGTCAGTATGACCAAGGTTATAATGACAGCAACAATCAAGACGAGAATAGCGAGCGCCAACATGCCTTCCTTGTTAGGCTTGAAACGAAGTCTCTTTTTGCGCGGCTGGTTTTGAGACGGACGGCCTTGCGTGGTACCGCCGGCACGTTCCCGCGTTTCATATGTAGTCTGTCCTGTTGGTTTTCTGTTCGAATTCATAGGAACCGTTCCTTTCCTTTGCGCCTGCGCCGTTTTTGGTGCTGAATTTTCCGCGGCAGGGATAGCACAAAAAACGGCTGCAAAGCCGTTTTTTTCTTTTTCTACATTATATTACAACTTTCGAAATAAAACAAGAGCAAATGCAAATTTACCAGAAATTTAAGAAAAAATGAAGGGAGAAAGGAGCGATTTCCTCGGATATCATCAGAAAAAGTATTGCAAAACGGCACATGGAGGTGATTCCGAATGAAAGATATGCAAAACGGCTTGACAAATACCGAAAAAAAGATATAATGAGAAAAGGACTGTTTTCCGAATAAATTATATTCGGAATTTTTCGCTCTTTGGAGAAAACGTGCCGAGCGGGGATTTTTCGGGTACCGCACCCGTGTTGTGATATGCTTTGAAAAGAATAAGGAACTTGAAAATCGCGCATCCGGCAACTTGCGCGCGGTTGTTCTATCGAGGATACGGCACGTATATCAACGTAAAAACGGAGGAGAAAATTTATGAAAAAAATTTTTGCATTTCTCTTGGCTTTTTCCGTTTGCTTCCTTGCGCTCGGTACATACGGATTTGAAAGCCCTGCGAATTGCACGGATGAAGCGTGCGAAGAACATCGTCATTCCGGCCTTACCCTGATGGCCGCGGACAGCGATTATATGACGGCAGAAGTAACAAGGCAGAGCTATAATGCGAGTACAGATAAGCTTACTGTGACGATTGGCATTGCTACCACTTCGGAGGATGGCATCAGTGGAGGAACGGTAACCATAACAACAGGAGGGGCGATTCTTAGAAACCCTTCTTTGAGCTTCCCTAGCTATTTGTTTGGAGTTACAGTTGACGATGAGGCGGAGATTACTTCTGCGAGCTCTGGAACCAACGTCACCATCCGGATTCCGGAGAGGACGGAGCCACGGAGTTCTTACGGTGAAATTACCATTGAATATTCGGTTGACGAATCTTATCTCAGCCTGCTTTCGCGCGACCAGACGCTAACCATTTCTGGAAGCGCCAAAGAGACAGATGGGACCACCCTTTCCTTCAACACAGCTTCAAGGGCTTTGCATGTATATATTTGCACGCACTCCAATGTGGTGGAAAGAATTGTCAAAGAAGCTACCTGTACGGAAGCAGGCTCCAAGGAAACTTATTGCACCATATGCGGGTACGTAGTAGAAAGAGAGGAAATTCTTCCTATCGATCATATCTATGACTACACCGATGTCAGATCTTATCCTGGTCAGAATCCCGCCGTGCAGCCGACCTGCACGACCTCAGGCAGCGGCAGTGTAAAGTGTATCATGTGCAATGAATGGCATTATGAGAGTCTCATCCCCGCTTTGGGCCATGATTGGAGCGACCGTTATCTCGACGACGGCGTATATGTCGAGAGATGCAGGCGGTGTAATGCGGTTCGTACCGCGGACAATCAATGCTCTCATGATCCGGATGATTACGAGCTGATGGTGGTGCTGGAGGAATCCACCTGCACCGAACATGGCTCCGCTATATATGGTTGCCCGATTTGCGACAGAACGGAGATCCGCGAGCTTCCTCTGGAGCATCTCTTCGGAAGCTGGACGACGGTTACCACTGCGACCTGTACGACAGCGGGCAGCAGACGCCATACCTGTGTGATTTGCGGAGAAGTTGAAACAGAAGTCATTCCGGCGCTCGGACACGACTGGGGCGAATGGGAAACGATAACGGAGGCGACTTGTGTTTCTGCCGGGACAGAAAGACGCGTCTGTGCTACCTGTGGTGCCGTTGATACGGAATCTATCACAGGCGGCGGGCACAGCTGGGGTGTGTGGAGAACAACACAAAATGCTACCTGTACAAGTGAGGGAACTCAGACTCGGACATGCTCTCTGTGTGGTCAGACGGAGACGCAGCCTATTGCCATGACGGAACATGTTTATGGCGTGTGGACGACAACTGTGGCGCCAACCTGTCAAGCGTCCGGCACGCAAATACATACCTGTACAGGATGCGGAAAAACTGAAACAAGAACGGTGGCGGCAGACCCGAGTGCTCATAGCTGGAGCGAATGGAATGTGGTAGAGGCAAAAACTTGTATTACCGATGGGGTGAAGGAGCATACATGTACGCTCTGTGGCGCAGTGGAAAGCTCTGTGGATCCCTGCGGCGGACATACGTTCGGAGAAGCTGTTGTGGATGGAAGGGTCACAACCAAAACTTGTAGCGTCTGTGGCTATTCAGAAGCGACAAGAACGGTAAACGATGGCGTAGAAAAAACACTTACAAGTACCGGCGGTTCTTTGTTTGTGACGGGAAGCACGGCTTCCGGCAGTCTCGATTTTGAAATCGGTGTGATGCCGGTTGAACGCTTTGAACATTATAAAGACTTGATTTCTCAGTATTCAGGCGTTGAGGTATCGTCAGGGTATGATTTTAAGCTATTGTCTGGCGGAAACAAAATTTCCATTGTATCAGGCATGGAGCTGACGCTGAAATTGGATGCTTCTTTGGAGGATTATGATGTGGACTTTGTGATTGTGAATGATGCGGGAGCAGTTTCGATGCTGGGTGATTATGACAGAAAGGGATTGAATGTCACCATCGACGGAGCCGACTTGACCGGAGCCGAAAGGATTTTTGTTGTGAAGGGTGAGGAAAACACGCCGAACATCGTAGTTCCGATTATCATTGCGGTGTGCACGCTCGCCATTGCCGGCGCTGCCGTTTATTTCATTATGTCAAAGAATAAAAAGAAGAGCGATACTTTCTAAAAAATGGAGTATGATTTTTGAGAAAAAGCACGCGGAAAATACAGCTTCCGTGTGCTTTTTTTCGGAATTTTTTATTTATAAATTGCTGCGTATGGAAGATTTTAGCATGTTCTTTTTCGCAAAAAATCCGATTTTATGTTGATTCTGGGGAAATTTTATTGTATAATTATATTATAATGGACAGTAAAAATTATGACGAGTTTATTTAGGAAATGGAAGGTATAATCATGTCTTATCAAGATAACGAAGTATGGAAGAGCCGATATCTTGCGGCGAAAAAAGCACTTTTTGACCGAAAATTCGGATTTCTTAACGAAAAGCAGAGAGAGGCGGTATATACCATCAACGGGCCTCTTCTCGTGCTTGCCGGGGCCGGCACGGGAAAGACCACGTTGCTTGTCAATCGAATTGCTTACATACTCCGTTATGGAAACGCTTACTTTTCCGATTTGGTTCCGTTGCCCTGTGATGAGGAGACTGTCCGGGGGCTTGAGCAGGCAGAGTCCTGCGGGAGCGAGGAGCTGGACAGGCTGCTGGATTCCTTTTCCGTTTCAGACTGTGCACCGTGGAATATCCTCAGTATTACCTTTACCAACAAGGCTGCGGGTGAGATGAAAACACGTCTGGAAAAACTCATCGGAGAGGCGGCGAAGGATCTCTGGTGCGGGACGTTCCATTCCATGTGCCTGCGGATTCTCCGTACCCATGCCGATAAAATCGGGTTTGACAGGAGTTTTGCTATTTACGATACGGAGGATTCTAAAAAGATAATATCCGACTGCATGAAGCAGATGAATATCGATGACAAGGTCATCCCGCAGAAATTCATCATGAATCAGATCAGTATGGCAAAAAATCGTCTGATGACGCCGCATGATTTTGATGCTGAGGTGGGAAGCGATTACAAACTTCAGCAGGTCTCCTCGATTTATACGCTGTATCAGAGCAAGCTTGAGGAGTCTATGGCGGTGGATTTTGATGATATTATCATGAAGACCGTTCTGCTGCTCAGGCAGAATGAAGAGGTGCGCGACCATTATCAAAATAAGTTTCACTATGTTCTGGTTGATGAATTTCAAGACACCAATTATGCACAATTTGAATTGGCATTGCTTCTTTCCGGCGGATACGGGAATCTGATGGTCGTGGGAGACGATGACCAGAGCATCTATAAATTCCGTGGGGCAACGATTGAAAATATTCTGCATTTTGACGAAAAAGTGCCCGGCGCAAAGGTAATCAAGTTAGAGGAAAATTACCGCTCAACCTCATGTATCTTAAACGCGGCAAATTCGGTTATCCGGCATAATTTCGGACGGCGCGGCAAAGAGCTTTGGTCCAAAAAGGGTGAGGGGGAAAAGGTTTTTATCAAACAGTTTGACAATCAGAACGAAGAGGCAAAGTTTATTGTCAACAAGATGATGGAGCTTGTGATCCGGGAAAAACGCAAATACAGTGATTTCGCCGTGCTTTACCGGACGAACGCCCAATCCAACAGCATTGAAAACGTGCTGATGAAAAGCGGCATCCCCTATCGGGTCATTGGCGGCAGACGCTTTTATGAGCGCAAGGAGATTAAAGATATTCTAGCGTATCTCTGTGTGGTGAACAATCCGAGCGATAATTTGCGGCTGGAACGCATCATCAATGAGCCTAAGCGTAAAATCGGCGATGCTACGATGGCGGCGGTGCGCGCGATTGCAGAGTCCGGGACGGCAGAAGGCGGCATGTTTAGTGTGATGGAGCATGCGGATGAATATCCGTCGGTATCGAAAGCACAGGGGAAATTTGCACCGTTTGTCACGTTGATTCATTCTCTTCAGAAAATGGCACAGACCGAAAAACTTTCCGAAGTTGTCCGTGCCGTAATTGAAAAATCCGGTTATATGGGAATGCTTCTCGCCGCTGAGGAAAACGGTGAAAGTTCAGAACGGCGGGAAAATGTGGAGGAGTTTGTTTCCAATGCAGTCGAATACGAGAATCAGAATGAGAATGCGACGCTGAGTTCTTTCTTGGAGGAAATTGCTTTAGTCACGGACATTGACAATTACGACAGCGGTGCAGAAGCGGCGGTATTGATGACCATACATAGCGCTAAGGGGCTGGAATTTCCTGTTGTATTCCTTCCGGGAATGGAAGAGGGAATCTTTCCGAGCCAGATGTCGGCATTTTCCGCGGATGAGCTGGAGGAAGAGCGCCGTCTTGCTTATGTAGCTCTTACTCGGGCAGAGCAGCGAGTATACGCGCTTTGCGCGCGTGAACGGCTTCTATACGGCAGGACGCAGTATAATCCGAAATCGCGTTTTCTGGATGAAATCGATGAGAAATATAAAACGGAGGAGACCCCGGCACCGAAGCCGAAAGTTCGGACAGAATTCACAGAGAAATCCAAAAAATATGTGCTTTCCAATGAATTCACATCCCAATCAGCGCTGACGGGAAACGTCGGTAAGACAAAATCGGGAGAAACTTTCCTTGTTGGTGATCGTGTGAGTCACTATATGTTCGGTGAGGGTACTGTGCTTTCCGTCCGTGAGATGGGAGCTGATATTCTATACGAAATCGCTTTTGATACGGTTGGAACCAAAAAACTGATGGCAACCTATGCGAAATTAAAAAGAGTTTGACCGCCTGATATACTAAGATGGCGGCGGTCGATATAGATAACCCCCGCAGGGAAATTTTCCCGGCGGGGGTTCTATATTTTCAGTCTACCAGTAAGTATCGAATGGTCTTAAGAATCGAGTTCTTTTTCAAAAATAAGGTCGATTTCCTCGACATGGCCGGTTCCTCTCTGTACGGCGGGGAGAAAGCCGACGTATCGCCATCCGTTTTTTGCTCGGGCTTGGATAATGGCGCGGTAGTCCTCTGTACCGTATCGATTGCCGCCTATTGGTCCCCAGCCGCGCATTTCGGCTTGGATTCTTTCAAATTCATACGTATACATGTCAGTCAATACTCCGTTTTTGCAATTGAATTTAGGATGTAAAGCGAGAGGTTCTTTGAGAGAATTTCCGGGAAAATGCATTTTCCATTTGCGGGTCCAGATCGATCCTGCTGAAAAGAGCAAAGCGGAGGCGAAACTGCCTGCGTCTTTATCCGATATGTCCTCTCAAACGCTGCCGCAGTTTTTCCCGGACAGAAATGAAATTCCGAAGCAGTTTTTGATACTGTACGCTTCGGCATGAAGGACAGAGCCGGTAACCGAAGCTATAAATGTTATGCCATCTTTTCGGCAAGCTTTCCGCCGCCGAGAATGTGAAAATGCAGATGCGGGACGCTTTGGCAGGCATCCGGACCGCAGTTGGAAATGATGCGATATCCGCCCGTTATTCCGGCAAGCCTTGCGATTTTCGGGATGTTTTCGAAGATATAGGCAATGGTCCCGCTGTTTCCGTGAGAAATTTCGTCTGCCGAGGCAATATGTGTCTTGGGAATGACAAGCACATGGACCGGTGCCTGCGGCTGAATATCCCGAAAAGCAAGGATTTTTTCATCCTCATAGATTTTGTTTGACGGGATCTCACCCGCTGCAATTTTGCAAAAAAGACAGTTCTCCTGCATATTCGTTGCTCCTTCCCGCCGCGCTGCGGCATTTGTTAGGATTTGTTGGCCAAGGAATTACGGATTTCGCGCAGAAGCTCGACAGTTTCCATCTCGCGTGCCTTTTTTTCGGCAGCTTCCGCTTCGGCGGCACGGCGCGCCTCTTCCGCCGCTTTCTTTTCCGCTTCTTCTTTTGCCGCGGCTTCTGCCGCTGCCTTCTCAAGCGCTTCTTTCTCTTCTTTGGAAACACGAAGCTCTTTGGCTTTGTTCATGGCTTTTGTGAATATTCTGATAACAAGGAAAAGTACCAATGCGATGATAAGAAAATCCACAATAGACTGCAAAAAAGAACCCCACCCGAAGGATATTTCCTCGACAAGAACATTCCCCTCTGCGTCCAGTTCCTCTGGGCGAAAAATCCATTTGAGGGAGCTCAAATCCGTTCCGCCCGTGATAATGGCGATCAAAGGAGAGATAAAGGCATCGGTGAATTTGGTGACAATGTCTTTGAAGGATGCTGCAACGACGACACCGATTGCCATGTCCACGACATTGCCCCGGGAAATAAACGCCTTAAAGTCTTTCCAGAAGCCTTTGACTTTTTCTTTTTTTTCTTTCATGTCCATCCTCTTTTCATTATTGTTCATTTTATCAGGGCTTCTACGACTTTAGGAAGAGCGGAGAGCGCTTCCGAAAGCCTTTCCGGATATTTGACGCCGGCGGTCGCGCTGTCCGGACGTCCGCCGCCGCTGCCACCGACATATTCGGCAAGTCCCGAGAGAATGTCGGGAGCCTTGATTCCTTTTGCCAGAGCTTCTTTGCCGCAGACGCAAACCAGTGTCACCTTGTCGGCGGCACGGGAGGCAATCACCGCGACAAGATCGGAATATCGACTCTTCAAATCGTCTCCCAAAAACCGTACAACCGGAAGCGGAAGTTCCGTCTGCATGGAGGCCGTCCGGATGCCGCCTACTTTCACGGCGTCGGCGACCATTGTATCGGCTTTTGCCGATGCGAGCCTTGTAGATGCGGCTTCCAATTCTTTTTTCACGGCTTTCATTTCCTCGCCGAGCGCGGCAATTCTCATAAGAATGTCCGAGCGGGCGCCGACCTTCAGCGCCTTCAGCGCGGAGGTGATGATGGCCTCGCTTTGAAGCATCAGCTCGTAGGTATTCAGGCCTGTCACCGCGGTAATGCGTCTTACGCCTGCGGCGACGGAATTTTCCATTGTAATTTTGAACATACCGATTTTTGCGGTGTTGCTGACATGGGTTCCCCCGCAAAGCTCAGAGGAAAAATCCCCCATTTTGACGACGCGGACGATATTTCCGTATTTTTCACCGAAGAGCGCAATGGCGCCGGAGGCTTTTGCGCTTTCAATATCGGTCTCAAAGGGTGTGACCGGGAGATCCTCGAGAATCTTTTCATTGACAAGCCGCTCGACCTTGGTTAGCTCCTCGCGGGTCACCGCGGCAAAGTGCGTGAAGTCGAAGCGCGCCTCCTTGTCGTCCACATAAGAGCCCGCCTGACGGATATGAGTGCCGAGTACCTCGCGCAGTGCTGCGTCAAGCAGGTGGGTTGCGGAATGATTGCGCGCGATAGCCGCACGACGTGACGGGTCGACGGTAAGCGTGACGGGATCTCCCACGGAGAAAGACCCGGACTCTATTTTACAGACATGCAGATAAACGCCGTCGGTTTTTTTGGTGTCGGTGACGAGCGCGCGGCCGTTTTTACCTGTGATGATGCCGGTATCGCCGACCTGACCGCCCCCCTCTCCGTAAAACGGTGTCCTGTCCGTTATGATAACGGCATTTTCCCCGGTTATATCACAGAGCTCGTCCGTTTCTGCGTTAATAATGGAAAGAATCTTTGCCTCGGCGGCGAGCACCGTATAGCCGACGAATTCGGTTTTTATCGAAGTATCGACAAGGGCCCTCATGCTGTCGTCCCAGCCGCTGATGTTACCGCGGGCGGCGCGGGCGCGCTCTTTTTGTTCCGTGAGCTTTTCCTCAAAGCCTTTTTCATCGATTCCGATTCCACGCTCCGCTGCGATTTCGCGGGTCAGATCCAGCGGAAAGCCGAAAGTGTCGGAAAGCTTAAAAATATCCGCGCCGGAAAGCAGCAGGCTGCCTGTGGCAATCGCGCCGGCTATCAGATGCTCAAGCAGGTTCATGCCCGCTTCCACCGTTGCGCCGAAGCGCTCTTCTTCCATGCGGGTGATTTTCTGGATATAATCCAGCTTTTCTGTCAGCTCCGGATAGGGTGCGGCATTCTCGCGAGCGACGACTGCCATCATGTCACAGAGAAACGGACCGTCGATGCCGAGGATTCTGCCGTGGCGGCAGGCGCGACGCAGCAGGCGGCGCAGCACATAGCCGCGTCCCTCGTTGGAGGGCATGACGCCGTCGGCGATAAGAAACGCGCAGGCGCGCGCATGGTCCGCGATAATACGCAGGGAAACATCCGCCTTTTCGTTGGTTTTATAAGGGATTCCTGCCTTTTCGCTTGCGGCGCGGATGATGTTGGCAATGGTATCGACCTCGAACATGTTGTCGACGCCCTGCATGACGCAGGCAAGCCGTTCGAGTCCCATGCCGGTATCGATGTTCTTGTGGGCAAGCTCGGTATAATTTCCGTTTCCATCGTTGTTGAATTGCGAGAAAACAATATTCCAGATTTCCATATAACGGTCGCAGTCGCATCCCGGACGGCAGTCCGGCTTGCCGCAGCCGTATTTTTCTCCGCGGTCAAAATAAATTTCCGAACAGGGACCGCAGGGGCCCTGTCCGTGCTCCCAGAAATTGTCCTCCTTGCCGAGCCGCACGATGCGCTGTGCCGGCACGCCGATCTTATCATGCCAGATTCTGTAGGCCTCGTCGTCCTCGAGATAGACGGAAGGCCACAGCCTGTCGGCGGGGATCTTCAAAACGTCCGTGAGAAACTCCCACGCCCATGTGATAGCCTCTTCCTTAAAATAATCGCCGAAAGAGAAATTGCCGAGCATTTCGAAAAAGGTGCCGTGGCGCGCGGTATAGCCCACATGCTCGATGTCGTTTGTACGGATGCATTTCTGACAGGTTGCCATTCTATGGCGGGGCGGCTCCAATTCCCCCGTAAAATATTTTTTGAGAGGCGCCATTCCTGCGACAATCAAAAGCAGAGACTTATCATTCTCCGGAACCAAAGAATAGCTTCCGCGGCTGAGATGCCCCTTTGATTCAAAAAATTTCAGAAATTGCTCGCGCAAATCGTTGAGAGATGTCCATTCCATAAAGTTTTCGTTCCTTTTTTATCATTTTCACTTATTTTCAGGCAGTTTTTTCTTGTATCTTAAAAAATATTATATTCGGGCTGCATAAAAAAGTCAATATTATTTGAAAAAAACGACAAATAGTTATTGACAACTTGACTTTTCGGTGATATACTTGTAAATTGCATTACAATTGCTTGTATTATCGCCTTTTTTGGAGAAACGCCGATGTGACGGGCTTTTTTCTGCTTTTTGAAGTGCGGTATTGCAGGCTGTGGAAAAATATCATCATATTTACCAAAAGTAAAGGCAAGCTTAAATTAGAATTGGAGTGATTTTATGAGGATCAAACCCCAGCAGCTTGGCAAAAATGTGCGCATGAGCTTCGCCAAGATCGATGAGATTCTGGAGATGCCGGATCTGCTCGAGATTCAGAAGAAATCGTACAAATGGCTTGTCGAGAAGGGAATATCCGAGGTACTGCAGGATGTTTCTCCGATCGTCGATTATTCCGGAAACCTTGTCATCGAATTCGTCGGTTTTTCCATCGACGAAACGCCGAAGTATCCCGTGGAGGAGTGTAAGGAACGCGATGTGACCTATGCCGCTCCCCTACGTGTGACCGTAAGACTGACCAACAATGCGACGGGCGAAGTCAAGCAGCAGGACATTTTTATGGGGGATTTCCCGTTGATGACGGAAAACGGTACGTTCGTCATCAACGGTGCGGAGCGCGTCGTGGTATCGCAGCTTGTCCGTTCTCCCGGCATGTATTATACGTCGGCAATGGATAAAACCGGCAAGTGTATGCTCACGGCGCAGATCATTCCTTATCGCGGCGCATGGCTCGAGTACGAGACGGATATGAATGACGTCTTCTATGTGCGCATCGACAAGAACCGCAAAATCCCTGTGACCATACTCATTCGCGCCTTGGAGGAATCGATTTCCACGTCCACGGATGTGCGCGCGCTGTTCGGCGATGATGTGAAAATCACGACAACATTGGAAAAGGACGGCATGCAGGCGGAGGCGGAGAAAAACGGCACGACCGCCTATGAGGAGTCCTTAAAGGAAATTTACAAGAAGCTGCGCCCCGGTGAGCCGCCGCTTGTTGAGTCTGCGCAGGTGTTGCTCAACAATCTGTTTTTTGACCCGAAGCGGTATGACCTCGGCGCCGTCGGCCGGTATAAATTTGATAAAAAAGTCGCGCTCGGCCGCAGACTTTCCGGCAGAACGCTTTCCCGCCCTGTTATCAGCCCGATCACAGGTGAGATTCTGTTTGAAGCGGGAAAGACGCTGTCTTTTGAGGAGGCGACCTCTATTGAGGATGCTGGCGTCAACGAGGCGTACGTCTATATTGGAGAGGAAAAAGAGACTAAAGTTTTCGGAAACGGAATGGTAGATCCGGAAAAGGTAGTTGGCTGCGATCTTTCCGAGGTTGGCATTCATGAAAAGGTGAAGCTCAGCCTGCTGCTCGAAATGCTGGAAGCGGCGGGTGGAGATTTTTCCGCGCTGAAGGAAGCGGCAAAGGAGCGCGCGGCGGAGCTTTCTCCGAAACACATCACCAAGGATGATATTTATGCTTCCATCAACTATCTTATCTGTCTGTCGCATGGAATCGGTACGCCGGACGATATCGACCATCTCGGCAACAGAAGAATCCGCGCGGTCGGCGAGCTGATTCAGAATCAGCTTCGCATTGGCTTTTCGCGCATGGACAAAATTATCAAGGAAAGAATGACGATTCAGGATGCGGATTCTTTGACGCCGCAGGCGCTTATCAATATCCGTCCGGTCGTCGCGGCGATCCGCGAGTTCTTCGGTTCCTCGCCTCTTTCCTCTTTCATGGATCAGAACAACCCTCTGGCTGAGCTGACGCATAAGCGCCGTCTTTCCGCGCTTGGGCCCGGCGGACTTTCGCGCGACCGCGCTTCGTTTGAGGTGCGCGACGTGCATTATACGCATTACGGACGAATTTGTCCGATTGAAACACCGGAAGGCCCGAATATCGGACTTATCTCCTACCTTGCCACTTACGCGAGAATCAACGATTACGGCTTTATCGAGGCGCCCTACCGTAAGATCGATAAGGCGACGGGCAGGGTGACCGACACTGTGGAATATATGACGGCCGATACGGAGGACAATTATATCATTGCGCAGGCAAATGAGCCGATCGATGAGCAGGGGCATTTTGTCAACAAGCGCGTGCTCGCGCGCGACCGTGCCGAAATCGTCGAGGTGGATGCGTCTTTGGTGGATTATATCGACGTGTCGCCGAAGATGGTGATTTCCGTGGCGACGGGCTTTATCCCGTTCCTTGAGAACGACGATAACTCCCGCGCGCTCATGGGCTCCAACATGCAGAAGCAGGCGGTGCCGCTGCTCACGACGGATTCCCCGATTGTCGGAACCGGCATGGAATATAAAGCGGCCATCGACTCCGGTGTCTGCGTTCTTGCCAGGGAATCCGGCTATGTCAAGACGGTGACGGCGGATAAAGTCGTCATTGCAGAGGACTCCGGCCGCAATCATACCTATGAGCTGCTGAAATTCAAGCGATCCAATCAGGGAACGTGCATCAACCAGCGTCCGATTGTCAATGTGGGCGACAGAGTGGAAAAGGGCGAC
Source organism: Clostridiales bacterium (assembly GCA_003150035.1). Taxonomy (GTDB): domain Bacteria; phylum Bacillota; class Clostridia; order Oscillospirales; family CAG-272; genus QALR01. Next base: position 38,819 of record QALR01000019.1, on the reverse strand, counting down.
GTGATTGCCGATGGTCCTGCGACATCCGGCGGAGAGATCGCACTCGGAAAAAATGCGCTTATCGGCTTCATGACGTGGGAAGGCTATAACTACGAGGATGCGGTTCTGCTCAATGAGAACCTTGTGCGCAACGATGTTTATACTTCCATTCATATTGAAGAATATACGCTTGAGGCGAGAGATACCAAGCTTGGTCCGGAGGAGATCACAAGAGATATTCCGAACTGCGGCGAGGACGCGCTCAAGGACCTCGACGAGGACGGCATTATCCGCAACGGCACAGAGGTCCATGCGGGTGATATCCTTGTCGGCAAGGTAACGCCGAAGGGAGAAACAGAGCTGACGGCCGAGGAACGCCTGCTTCGCGCCATCTTCGGCGAAAAGGCAAGAGAGGTGCGCGACACCTCTATGCGGCTGCCTCACGGAGAATCCGGCATTGTCGTCGATGTGCGCGTGTTTTCCCGTGAAAATTCCGACGAGCTGGCGCCCGGCGTCAACAAATCGGTCAGAGTCTATATCGCGCAGAAGCGTAAAATCTCCGTCGGAGATAAAATGGCGGGACGACATGGAAACAAAGGCGTCGTATCCCGCATCCTGCCGCCGGAGGATATGCCGTTTTTGGAGGATGGGACCCCACTTGATATTGTGCTCAATCCGCTCGGCGTTCCGTCCCGAATGAACATCGGGCAGGTGCTTGAGGTTCATCTCGGCATTGCCGCAAAGCGCCTCGGTATGAAGGTCATGACGCCGGCGTTCGACGGCGCGAAGGAAAGCGACATCACCGAAATGATGACGGAAGCCGGACTTTACCGTGAGGTGCTTCCAAGCGATTCGCTGACGAATAAAAAGTTTTACGAAGAGGTTGTCGACGAAGAAACCGGCGAGCGTCGGTATGAAGAGGTTGGAGAGGATAAGCTCTCCAATAAGGCGTGGGTTGCGGAAAAAATCGCGGAAAGAAAGCTGAAAACCGTCGACGGCAAGAGGATCCTTTATGATGGCCGAACCGGTGAGGCGTTTGACAACCCGGTAACGGTCGGCATTATGTATTATCTGAAGCTCCATCATTTGGTCGACGATAAGATTCACGCGCGCAGTGTCGGGCCGTATTCGCTCGTTACCCAGCAGCCGCTAGGAGGCAAGGCGCAGTTCGGCGGACAGCGCTTCGGCGAGATGGAGGTCTGGGCGCTGGAAGCTTATGGCGCCGCCTATACGCTTCAGGAGATTCTCACGGTCAAGTCGGATGACGTTACCGGACGTGTCAAAACGTATGAGGCGATTGTCAAGGGCCAGAATATTCCGACGCCGGGCGTTCCGGAGTCCTTTAAGGTGCTTGTCAAAGAGCTACAGTCTCTTGCGCTGGATATCCGCGTTCTCGATGAGAATGGCGAGGAGATCGAGCTTTCCCGGATCGGCGAGGAATATGCCGACGAGGGCAAGGGAGCGGGCTTCATCACGGCGGAGGATGTCGGTCCCACTGTGCTTGAGGAGGGCGACGAGGACGCCTATACGCTTGTCGATGAGGATGAAATCGAAGAGGATTTTGCCGAAGCGGAGGATGATTTTGATTTTGACGGCATAGACGCCGATGATGACACCGGCTACGATGAAGAATGATGGGAAGGAGAGACAAAGATGAGTAAAAACGTATTTGATTCGATTAAAATCGGGCTCGCATCTCCTGAAATGATCAGAAGCTGGTCGCACGGCGAGGTAACGAAGCCGGAAACCATCAACTACCGAACGCTGCGCCCCGAGCGCGACGGCCTTTTCTGCGAACGAATCTTTGGGCCTACCAAGGATTGGGAATGTGCGTGCGGCAAATATAAGAGAGTGCGCTACAAGGGAAAAACCTGTGAAAAATGCGGGGTCGAGGTGACGACAAAAAAAGTCCGCAGAGAACGAATGGGTCATATCGAGCTTGCCGCGCCTGTATCGCATATCTGGTATTTCAAGGCGACGCCTTCCCGCATGGGACTGCTGCTTGATATTTCGCCTCGCCTGCTTGAGAAGGTTATCTATTTCGGGCAATATATCGTGCTCGATCCCGGCAATACGCCTCTGGAAAAGAAACAGGTGCTGACCGAAACGGAATATCGCATGATGTATGAGAAATATGAAAACGATTTCCGTGTCGGTATGGGCGCTGAGGCGATCAAGGAGCTTTTGCAGGAAATTGACATTGAAAAAACCTCTGAACAGCTCAAAGAAGAGCTTGCGGCGTCGTCCGGACAGAAAAAGCTGCGTATTATCAAGCGGCTTGAGGTGTTCGAGGCGTTCCGTAAGTCTGGGAATAAGCCGGAATGGATGATTCTGGAAGCGATTCCGGTCATTCCGCCGGAAATCCGGCCGATGGTGCAGCTCGACGGTGGCAGGTTTGCCACCTCCGATCTCAACGATCTTTACAGGAGGGTTATCAATCGCAACAACCGTCTGAAAAAGCTCTTGGAGCTGTTTGCCCCGGAAATCATCATCAAAAATGAAAAAAGAATGCTTCAGGAGGCGGTGGACGCGCTCATCGATAATGGACGTCACGGCAAACCTGTGACGGGATCCTCCAATCGTCCGCTCAAGTCGCTTTCCGAGATGCTGCGCGGCAAGCAGGGACGCTTCCGTCAGAACCTGCTCGGCAAACGTGTCGACTATTCGGGGCGTTCCGTTATCGTTGTCGGACCGACGCTCAAAATTTATCAGTGCGGACTGCCAAAAGAAATGGCGCTTGAGCTCTTTAAGCCGTTTGTCATGAAGCGTCTTGTAGAAACGCAAAACGCTTCCAATATCAAAGACGCCAAAAAGAAAGTGGATAAGGCGAGCCCAGAGGTCTGGGACGCGCTAGAAAATGTGATTAAAGATCATCCTGTCCTGCTCAATCGCGCGCCGACGCTGCACCGCCTGTCGATTCAGGCGTTTGAGCCGGTGCTTGTGGAGGGAAGGGCAATCAAGCTTCATCCGCTTGTCTGCACGGCGTTCAACGCCGACTTTGACGGCGACCAGATGCCTGTCCATGTCCCGCTTTCGAGCGAAGCGCAGGCAGAAGCGAGATTCCTCATGCTTTCCGCCAACAACTTCTTAAAGCCGGTGGACGGAAAGGCCGTTACGGTTCCGTCGCAGGACATGGTGTTAGGGTCCTATTATCTCACCATTGACCGTCCTGGCGAGCCGGGCGAGGGAAGTATTTTCCGGGATTTTGATGAAGCGATGATGGCGTATGAAAACGGGCTTTTGGGGCTTCATGCCCCTATCAAGGTGCGTATATCCCGTGAAATTGACGGCGTTACGCATACCGGCATAATCGACGCGACGCTCGGGCGGCTTATCTTCAATCAGCCGATTCCTCAGGATCTTGGCTTTGTGGACAGAAGCAAGCCGGAGAACCTGTTAAAGCTTGAGATCGACTTCCCGACTGCCAAAAAACAGCTCGGACAGATTGTTGACCGCACCATCAAAACACACGGTCCGACCGTGACCGCGCAGGTGCTCGACGATATCAAAGCGAACGGATATAAATATTCCACGAAGGCATCTATTTCCATCTCTGTCTCTGATATGACGGTCCCTGCTGAGAAAAAAGAAATCGTTGCGAAAGCGGAGCACGATGTGGAAAAGATCACGCGCAATTTCCGCCGAGGCCTTCTTTCCGACGACGAGCGTTATGGCAGCGTCATCAAGGTGTGGGAGCAGGCGACAAAGGACGTGACGCAGGCGCTGCAGGACTGCCTCGACCGCTACAATTCCATCAAAATGATGAGCGATTCCGGCGCGCGCGGCTCTATCGCGCAGATGAGACAGCTCGCCGGTATGCGCGGACTGATGTTCGCGACCAACGGGAAAACGATGGAGATCCCGATCAAGGCGAACTTCCGCGAGGGCCTTAACGTGCTCGAGTATTTTATCGGCGCGCGCGGCTCCCGTAAGTCGCTTTCCGACACGGCGCTGAAAACAGCGGACTCCGGTTATTTGACAAGACGTCTTGTCGATGTTTCGCAGGATGTCATTGTCAGAGAGGAAGACTGTGGTACGAAGGAAGGCATCTGGGTCTCTGACGTCAAGGACGGCAACGAAATCATCGAGCCGCTCATCGACAGACTGCCTGGCAGATTTGTCATCGGGGACGTTGTGTCGAAGGACGGAGAGATTCTTGCGCGCGACGGCGATATGCTTACTGCCGCACAGGCGCAGGCGATCGTTGATGCTGGCGTGGAGCGCGTGCATGTACGTTCTATCCTGAAATGTAAATGCAAATACGGTGTGTGCGCTCATTGCTATGGATCTGACCTTGCCACAGGCAGGAAAGTCAGCGTCGGCGAGGCTGTCGGCATCATAGCGGCGCAGTCCATCGGTGAGCCCGGCACGCAGCTCACGATGAGAACGTTCCACACGGGCGGTATTGCCGGCTCCGATATTACACAGGGTCTGCCGCGTGTAGAGGAGCTGTTTGAAGCGAGACGTCCGAAGAAAACGGCGACAGTCTCGGAGGTTTCCGGCGTAGCGGAGATTCAGGACGCCAAGCGTTCGCGGAACATTATCATCCGAAATGCTGCCGAAACCGGAACGGACGTGGTATATGCCGTGCCGTACGGAACAAAAATCCTCGTCAAATCCGGCGATTTTGTGACGCGCGGGGACGCGATTACGGAAGGCAATCTTGCGCCGACGGATATTACAAGAATCAAAGGGCTTTCCGAAGTGTATGACTATATCATCCGCGAGGTTCAAAGGGTTTATCGGATACAGGATATTGAAATCAACGACAAGCACATCGAGGTTATCGCAAGACAGATGACGCGCAAGGTGCGCATCGAGGACAGCGGCGATACGGATCTGCTTTTCGGAACCATGGTAGACGTTACGGAATTCAATGAAGCGAACGATGAAATCGAACGCCGGATTGCCGCTGGGGACCGTACCATCCGCCCGGCTATCGCAACCCCGGTTCTGCTCGGCACTACCAAAGCGGCGCTGCAGACGGAATCTTTCCTTTCCGCCGCTTCCTTCCAGGAGACGACGAGAGTCCTTACGGAGGCCGCCATCAAGGGCAAGGTGGATCATCTCGTCGGCTTGAAGGAAAACGTCATCATCGGCAAGCTGATTCCTGCGGGAACCGGACTTCAGGTGTACCGTGATATCGAGGTCGTCAAAAATGACGATCCGGAGGCGGAAAACGATTTCGCCGAAGAAACGGCAAGCTGATAAACGGATTTTTACAAAAAGTTGACTTTGTATAGATCCGGAAAGATCCGCAGGCGTGAGTCCGCGGGTCTTTCTCTGCTTGTGGAGAGAGGCGGCTGCCTTTTTTCAAAACAGAGGGTTCTGCCGGGATTGGAAAAGAGAAATTCTGGTTCCGCAGTGTGCCGGAAAGAAAAATTGAAAGGATTTTTCTGAAATTTTTGATAATTCCGTTGACAATCTCCTTATTTGGTGATATTATATACGATAGCTATATATGCGAAAATACTGTCTTTTTATCGTTCTATTTTTTGAACGCATCAATTTCTGGAAAGGATTGTGGATCTGGAATGTCGTCTGACAGTACGGGGCCTGTCATGGTAGCGGGCTTCAATCAATCGAAAAAGCATATCAAGGGCGGAACGGCGAAAACAGTTTTTCTGGCGTCCGACGCCGAGGGGAAAATCATTTCTGCCGTGAAGGAACTCTGCCGCGCCTACGGCGTGGAGCTCGATTCTATGCACACAAAGTCCGAGCTCGGAGCGCTGTGCGGTATCGATGTGGACTGCGCTGTTTGCGTTGTCCTGAAATAAGGAATACGACCGAGACCCGATAGGGGTTCGGTGGTAGATATAAACAAAATCAAAATCTGGAAAAAGGAGGTTTAACATGCCAACATTCAATCAGCTCGTTCGCAATGGCCGTGAGAAAAAGGAGTACAAGTCTAAGGCGCCTGTTTTGCAGAAAGGCTTCAACTCCCTTACGAAGTCGCAGACAAATCTCAGCTCTCCGCAGAAGAGAGGCGTTTGCACCAAGGTTTATACGACCACGCCGAAAAAGCCGAACTCCGCTCTCCGTAAGGTTGCCAAGGTGAAATTCACCAATGGGATGGAGGCTATCTGCTATATTCCTGGAATCGGGCACAATTTGCAGGAGCACTCCGTTGTCCTGATTCGCGGCGGAAGAGTGCGCGACCTGCCTGGTGTGCGTTATCACATCATCCGCGGTACGCTCGATACACAGGGCGTTGCCAACCGGAAGCAGGGTCGTTCTCTTTACGGAGCAAAGCGCGGCAAAAAGGCCGGCAAGTAAGGTCGAACGGGGTATTTCAGCATTCTGATCGCATGTGACTCCAATTTGAAAAGATTTGTTTATGATCCTTTTGCAGGACAGGGCATCTTGAAAAACGGAAGCTCGCACGATCGGGAGGAAACTTTCGAGTACCTATGATATCATGAATTTTTAATGAAGGAGGGAATAGCAGTGCCAAGAAGAGGTCAAATTTCCAAAAGAGATGTTCTGCCGGATCCGCTTTACAATTCCAAGCTCGTGACAAAGCTCATCAACAACGTCATGCTCGACGGCAAGAAGGGTGTTGCCCAGAAGATCGTTTATGATGCTTTCGCGACAGTGGAAACCAAAACAGGCAAGCCCGCACTGGAAGCTTTCCAACAGGCGCTTGACAACATCATGCCGGTTCTTGAGGTTAAGGCTCGCCGTCTCGGCGGTTCTACCTATCAGGTTCCGATGGAGGTCCGCGCCGAAAGAAGACAGACACTCGGACTCCGTTGGCTCGTTCTTTACGCGAGAAAACGCGGCGAGCGGACAATGGCGGAAAGACTTTCTGCGGAAATCATCGATGCGCTTGGGAATACCGGCGGTGCGGTAAAGAAAAAAGAAGAAACGCACAAGATGGCGGAGGCAAACAGAGCGTTCGCGCATTTCAGATATTGATGCCGCGATGGTATCATCTGAAAATATGAATTTTATGTATACAAAGTTGAAGGAGCAAAAATATGGCGAGAGAATACCCACTTGAATCTACACGAAATATCGGTATCATGGCCCATATTGATGCAGGAAAAACAACCACAACGGAAAGAATTCTGTTCTATACCGGAAAAACGCATAAGCTTGGCGAGGTTCACGACGGTGCCGCCACAATGGACTGGATGGAGCAGGAACAGGAAAGAGGTATTACCATTACCTCCGCCGCCACGACATGTTATTGGAAGGGCAACCGTATCAATATCATCGATACGCCCGGACACGTGGACTTTACGGTAGAGGTAGAGCGTTCACTGCGCGTCCTCGACGGAGCGGTTACGGTTCTATGCGCCAAGGGCGGCGTGGAACCGCAGTCTGAAACCGTTTGGCGCCAGGCTGACAAATATCAGGTCCCGAGAATGGCATATGTCAACAAGATGGACATAACGGGCGCGGATTTTTACCGCGTCGTCAAGATGATCAAGGACCGCCTCAAAGCAAATCCCGTGCCGATACAATTACCTATCGGCAAGGAGGATACGTTCCGCGGTATTGTTGACCTTATCAATATGGAGGCCGATATTTATTATGACGATCTCGGCAAGGACATCCGTGTCGAGCCGATTCCCGAGGATATGAAAGAGCTTGCAGAGGAATACAGACAGCAGATGATCGAATCCATCGCAGAAACCGACGAGGCGCTGTTTGAAAAATACTGTGCGGGCGAGGACATTTCTGCTGATGAGATGAAAAAAGCGCTGCGTAAGGCGACCATTGCTAACACGATCGTACCGGTTGTCTGCGGAACATCCTACCGCAACAAAGGTGTGCAGAAGCTGCTGGATGCCATCATCGATTATATGCCGGCTCCGACAGACATCCCGCATATTAAGGGCGTCAACCCGGATACGGATGAGGAGGAAGAGAGACCTTCCTCTGACGATGCGCCGTTTGCCGCGCTTGCCTTCAAGATTATGACAGACCCGTATGTCGGTAAGCTCTGCTTCTTCCGTGTTTACTCCGGAAGCATCGGGGCGGGTGAAACGGCACTTAATACCGAAAAAGGACAGAGAGAACGGTTTGGGCGCATTTTGCAGATGCACGCCAATGAGCGCAAGGATATTGAGCGCGTTTATGCCGGTGATATCGCCGCTGTTGTTGGTACGAAGAATACGACGACGGGCGATACGCTCTGCGACGAAAAGCATCCGATTATCCTAGAGTCTATGGAGTTCCCGGAGCCTGTTATCAAGGTTGCCATTGAGCCTAAGACCAAATCCGGCCAGGAGAAGATGGGCATCGCGCTTGCGAAATTGGCGGAGGAGGATCCGACATTCCGCGCTTATACGGATGAGGAAACGGGTCAGACCATCATCGCCGGAATGGGTGAGCTTCATCTGGAAATCATTGTAGATAGACTATTGCGTGAATTTAAGGTCGAGGCCAACGTCGGCAAGCCGCAGGTATCCTATAAGGAAACCATCACCAAATCCGCAGATGAAGACTGCAAATATGCACGTCAGTCCGGCGGTAAAGGTCAGTACGGTCACGTCAAGATTACGATTGAGCCCAACGAGCCCGGCAAGGGATATGAGTTTATCAACAAGGTCGTCGGCGGTGCGATTCCGAAGGAATATATTCCCGCGGTCGACGCTGGTATTCAGGGCGCTATGCAGTCGGGTGTGCTTGCAGGCTATAACGTCGTCGATGTGAAAGTAACGCTGTATGATGGTTCTTACCATGAGGTTGACTCCTCGGAAATGGCGTTCAAGATCGCCGGTTCCATGGCGTTCAAGAACGCGATGAAAAAGGCGGGACCGATTCTTACCGAGCCGATTATGAAGGTTGTCGTCATCACGCCGGACGATTATATGGGAGACGTTATGGGCGATATCAACTCGCGCCGCGGACAGATTCAGTCCATGGAGCCAATCGCGGGCGCGCAGCAGATTACCGCGATGATTCCGCTCTCCAATATGTTCGGCTATGCGACGGACCTGCGATCCAAGACGCAGGGCCGCGGACAATATTCGATGGAACCGAGCCACTTTGCTGAGGTTCCGAAGAACATCGCAGCGGACATCATTGCCGGAAAAGCTGGCAAATAAGAGGGGTCTGTCCGAATCGGACGGAGGAAAACGAAACGAAATAAAATAATTAAAAATACACCGCGAATATTCGCAAATTTAAGGAGGATTTTTCAATGGCAAAGGCTAAATTCGAAAGAACAAAACCCCATGTTAACATTGGTACCATCGGTCACGTCGACCATGGTAAAACGACGCTTACCGCCGCTATTACAAAGGTACTTTCTTTGAAGAACGGCAACGTTGAGTTTCTCGCATACGACCAGATCGACAATGCTCCCGAAGAGAGAGCGCGTGGTATCACAATCAACACAAGACACGTTGAGTACGAGACGGATTCCCGTCACTATGCGCACGTAGACTGCCCCGGACATGCCGACTACGTAAAGAACATGATTACCGGTGCGGCTCAGATGGACGGTGCGATTCTTGTTGTTGCGGCGTCCGACGGTCCTCTGCAGCAGACCCGCGAGCACGTTCTGCTCGCTCGTCAGGTCGGCGTTCCTGCTATCGTTGTGTTCCTGAACAAGTGTGATCTCGTAGATGACGAGGAGCTTCTCGAACTGGTTGAGATGGATGTTCGCGACCTGCTTTCTCAGTATGACTTCCCGGGCGACGACACCCCGATCATCCGCGGTTCTGCAAGAGAGGCTCTGGAATCTGCCAACAGGGACATCAACGCGCCTGAGTACAAATGCATCCTGGAACTTATGGATGCTGTTGACAGCTATATTCCGACTCCTGAAAGAAAATCCGATCTGCCGTTCCTGATGCCCGTTGAGGACGTATTCTCCATCACAGGCCGTGGTACGGTTGCTACGGGCAGAGTTGAGAGAGGTACAGTCAAAGTCGGCGACGAGGTCGAAATCATCGGTCTGACCGAGGAGAGAAAGAAAACCACCGTTACCGGCGTTGAGATGTTCAAGAAGCTTCTGGATCAGGCGGAGGCGGGCGACAATATCGGCGCGCTGCTTCGTGGTATTCAGAAGGATGAGATTGAAAGAGGTCAGGTTCTCTGCAAACCCGGCACCATTCATCCTCACACGAAATTCAAAGGTCACGTTTACGTTTTGACCGAGAAAGAGGGCGGACGTAAGAAACCGTTCTTTGCCGGCTACAGACCGCAGTTCTATTTCAGAACCACCGACGTTACCGGTGTTATTGAGCTTCCCGACGGTGTTGAGATGTGCCGCCCCGGCGACAACGTCGATATGACCGTTGAGCTCATCACGCCTATCGCTATCGAGCAGGGACTTCGTTTTGCTATCCGTGAGGGCGGCAGAACAGTCGGTTCCGGCGTCGTTTCTGAAATCATTGCATAAGGATAATGATGTCTTTTTGCGGGAAGGGGCGGGTTGCGTCCCTTCCCGCAGAACCGTCGCTGCTTCCGGCGGCGGAAATGTCTTTGGGGGTTGGTGAAATTCCACATCGGCGGTATAGTCCGCGAACGCCGAAACGGCGCCGAGCAGGTGTGATTCCTGCACCGACGGTATAGTCCGGATGAGAAAAGATAAAAAATGTACGCGGAAATCCCCGCGCCGTCCCCCTTCGCAGAAGGGGGCTTTTTTATCTTTCCGAATCAGAATTTTGGGAGGATAGAATGAAAAAACATAACATCAGACGATATGTCGTGCTCGCCGTGTTTGCGGCGTTTGCCTATGCGAGTCTATATGTGTTCCGTATCAGCGGAATCGGCGGATTTTTGACGCTTGACATCAAGGATGCCATCATTACCATATGCGCCATGCTTTTCGGCCCGGTGTCCGGTGTGGCGATTGCCTTGCTTGTTTCCCTTTTGGAAATGGTGACCGCCAGTGGAACGGGACCATGGGGCTTCCTCATGAATTTTGTTTCCAGTGCGGTCTTTACTGCGGTTGGAAGTTCCATCTATCGGTATGCACCGAAACTGAAAAAAACACTTTCGGGCGCTGTGTCAGGACTTGTCGCATCCGTTCTTCTGACAACGCTCTGTATGCTGCTCATGAACCTTTGGGTGACGCCGATTTATTACGGAATTGAGGTAGAGGCGGTTCAGGAGATGATGCTGCCTTTGCTTTTGCCGTTTAATTTCATCAAAACGATAATGAATGCTGCGATTGTGCTGATCCTGTATAAGCCTCTTTCCACCGCTATGAAGAGGGCGAGAGTCATAGAAGGGATTCCGGAGAATTTTCGCTTTGATAAAAAAACGATCGCTATGTTGGTTTGCGGCGCGCTGATTCTTGTCGTGTGTACGGTCTTTTTGATTGTAGCAATGGACGGTCAGTTCAAGCTGTGGTAAAAATTTTGATTTTTTGCCGAAATATCTTGCAATTCCGTCTGTCATATGATATACTGGAAAAACAAGCTTATCAAGAGCGGCTGAGGGACTGGCCCGATGAAGCCCGGCAACCTGTCAGATAGTGACAAGGTGCCAATTCCCGACAGATGAGTGTTCCCATACCTACAACTCGCTTTCGGGTCAAACGGAAGCGGGTTTTTTGTTTCCGCTTGCCTACCAGAATCTGTTTTATCAAAGGAGACAAAAATGGAAAAGAAATTTTTTTCGTCAGAATCGGTAACGGAAGGACATCCGGATAAGCTGTGCGACCGGATATCGGATTCCATTCTTGACAAAATTCTGGAGTCGGATCCGATGGCACGTGTAGCGTGTGAAACCTGTGCAACGACCGGACTTGTCATGGTGATGGGAGAAATCACGACTTCCGCCTATGTGGATATTGCGGAAACGGTCAGAGCGGCGATTGCGGATATCGGTTACAATCGCCCGGAATATGGTTTTGACGCTTCCTCCTGTGCTGTGCTCAATTCCATTCATGAGCAGTCGCCGGATATTGCGATGGGCGTCGATAAATGCCTTGAGGCGAAGCTCGGGGAGCAAAGCGACCAATATGACGTCGGCGCCGGCGACCAAGGCATGGTTTTCGGTTTTGCCTGCAACGAAACGAGGACGCTGATGCCGCTTGGCTATGTTCTTGCGACGGATATGGCAAAGCAACTGGCGAAGGTGCGCAAGGAGGGAACGCTTTCTTATCTTCGTCCGGACGGAAAAACACAGGTTACGGTTGAATATGAGGGAGATACGCCGGTAAGACTGGATAATATTGTGGTTTCTACTCAGCATGACCCGGATGTGACGCTTGAAAAAATCCGCGCTGACATCGTGGAAACCGTAATCGAACCGATTGTTCCGGCACAGTTTATCGATGCGCACACAAAAATCTATGTCAATCCTACGGGGCGGTTTGTCATCGGCGGACCGCAGGGAGACAGCGGGCTGACCGGAAGAAAAATCATCGTCGATACCTACGGCGGCTATGGCAGACATGGTGGAGGCGCTTTTTCCGGCAAGGACCCGACCAAGGTAGATCGCAGCGCAAGCTATGCCGCACGTTATGCCGCAAAAAACATTGTCGCGGCAGCTCTTGCGGAAAAATGTGAGGTTCAGATTTCCTATGCTATCGGCGTTGCGAATCCGCTTTCGGTCAATGTCAATACGTTCGGAACCGGAAAGCTTGCGGACGATCGGATAGCGTCGCTCGTGCGTGAGGTGATCGATCTTCGTCCGGCGGCGATTATCGATGCGTTTGAGCTGCGTCGCCCGATTTATTCTGCTCTTTCCGCCTACGGGCATTTTGGCAGGGAAGAGCTGAATGTTGCGTGGGAAAAGACGGACATTGCGGAAGTTCTGCGGGAAAAAGCGGGCGCATTTGTGGGATAATCACCAAATAGGCCTTCTTTTCATAGAATACGGTAAGAACGTATGAATGGGAAGGGGAGCTTATTTTGTCACCGGGAGAATATCTGATTGCGGTTTTGCTAGGGGCGGCAGCGGTTTATGGCCTCTATATGCTGATATGCGCGCTTGCCGCGCACCTTGGCAGACGGGAGCTTATACGATCCGGAGTTTCCTCGGAGGAAAACGGAGATATCAACATTTACGCAAGCGTGGAAAGTCTTGAGTATTATATTCGCTGTGCGCTGATGTCATCAAATCTGGAACGGATACGCATTGTGGTCAATATCCGAAAAACCGATGCCAGCAGAGAGGAAATGATCGATATCACGCAAAAAATGAGCAGGAATCATAAAAATCTTACATATCGACTGATATGAGGGGGCGCCGAATTTCGGCGCAGCGGAGCTTGAAAATGAATAGGGATGAGCAGACGAGCCTTCTTTCGATAGAAGGAATTGTCGAAAAAATCATATATCAGAACGAGGAGAACGGCTATACGGTCTGTGAGCTTACGGCACCCTCGGATGAGAGCTTTGTTTTGGTTGGCTCTATGCCCTATCTCTGTGAGGGAGAATCGATTTCGGCGCTTGGAAATTGGACGGTGCATCCTTCCTTTGGCAGGCAGTTTAAGGTGGAATTTTATGAAAAGCAGCTGCCGAGGGAGGCGGCCGCCATTCTGAAATACCTTTCCTCCGGAGCCGTTCGGGGAATCGGCCCCGCAACGGCAAAAAAAATTGTGGAGCAGTACGCGGACGAGACATTGGAGGTATTGGAGCAGCATCCGGAATGGTTAGCGGATATTCCCGGCATTTCCCGCCGCAAAGCGGCGGAAATCGGAGAGAACTTCCGCGCGCAGTTCGGTATGCGTCGTGTTATGCTGTTTCTGGATGCCTATCTTAGTCCCTCGTGCTCGATGAAAGTCTATCAGAAATGGGGCTCCGGTGCCGTCGAGGTTATCCGGCAGAATCCGTATGTTCTGTGCAGCGGGATCGATGGCATCGGCTTTGAGAAGGCCGACAGGATTGCGCATGACCTCGGGATTGCGGAAAATGCCGCACAGCGGATTGCCGCGGGACTTGCTTTTGTTCTCTCCTATAACATGAATCAAAACGGGCATGTTTACGTCCCGCAGGACAAGCTGGTCCCGGCGGCGGCAACGCTGCTTTCCTGCAAAGAGGAGGAAGCGGAGGACGAGCTGGCAAGGCAAGTTGCGAAAGGAGAGCTTTACGCGGTAAAAATCGGAGGGCGCACCTGCCTGTATCTTCCGCGCGCGTTTGAAGCCGAAAAATATATCTGTGCAAAAATGGACATGCTTGAGCGCACAGACCATATCTCGGATGCGGATAATTTGGATTTTCTGATTGAGAAAGCAGAACTGGAAAACGGTATCCGATATGAGCGGCTTCAGAAGAAGGCGATTTCGGATGCTGTGAAAAATTCGGTATTCGTTCTCACGGGAGGTCCCGGAACCGGAAAAACGACGGTAGTTCGGGCTATTATTCGGATTTTTGAGAGCATGGGGCTAGATATTGCGCTTGCGACGCCGACTGGCAGAGCAGCCAAGCGGCTTTCTGAGGTGACGGGGAAGGAGGCAAAAACCATCCATCGGATGTTGGAAATGGATTTTACCGGTGAATCCGGGCATACATTCCGGCGGGATGAGAACAGCCTGCTCGAGGAGGATGTCATCATCGTCGATGAGGCATCGATGATCGATCTTTTCCTTATGGAAGCACTCCTGCATGCTATTCGTCCCGGAGCAAGGCTCATTCTCATCGGGGACGCCAATCAGCTTCCGCCGGTGGGGGCGGGTTATGTGTTCCGAGATATTTTGGAAAGCGACCGGTTCTCGACCGTCGAACTGACGCATATTTTCCGTCAGGCGAGCGAAAGCCTGATTGTAACCAACGCCCATCTCATCCATCGCGGTGAGCCCATCGATCTTTCCAAAAAAGACAGCGATTTCTTTTATCTTGCCTGTGCGGACGAGCAGAAAACGTCGCAGGTGATTGCGGACCTTTGCAGGACACGTCTTCCGCGCGCCTATGGGGCAAGCGTTTATGAGGGTATTCAGGTGATTACGCCTTCCAGAAAGGGTCAAAATGGGACAGGCTATCTCAATCCTATCCTTCAGGAGGCGATAAATCCCGCGTCGGAGGATAAAAAAGAAAGAAAATTCCGGGATATGATCTTCCGTGAGGGAGACAAAGTCATGCAGACGAAAAACAATTACGATATCCCATGGAGTAAAAGCGGTGTCGCGGGCTTCGGCGTCTTTAACGGCGATATTGGCGTGATTCGAAGCATTGATATGATTTCTCAGGTTTTGCATATTGATTTTGACGGGCGCGTGGCGGAATATGATTTTATGATGACCGAGGATCTGGAGCTTGCCTATGCGATTACTGTCCATAAAAGTCAGGGAAGCGAATATCCGATTGTCATTTTTCCGCTTTACCGTTATACGCCGAAGCTTTTGACGCGAAATTTGTTTTATACGGCCATCACCCGTGCGCAGCAGATGGTGATTTTAGTCGGAGATGGAGAGGTGGCAAACAAAATGATCGAAAACAACCGGCAAACCAAGCGGTATACCGGACTTGGATATTGGCTCACCCGGTATGACTGACTTTTTGCGTAGGCTTTTCTTTGTCAGAAAGTGTATTCTCTGCGGCGAAGTGCTCGCCGGCGAAGGGGATGCGGTATTCTGTGAGAAATGCCGTTTAGAATATGAAAAGCGAGGGCGGATCCCCTGTGGGGTCTGTGGAAAGAAGCAAACTCAGTGCCGCTGTATGCCGGAGGTCTGTCGCGGTGCCGTGACGTGTGCCGTCCATCTTTTTGAATACGACGATGAGATATCCAGACGTGTGGTTTCCCTTTTGAAAAAGAAGGACCTGCGCGTGCTTCAGGATTTTCTTGTCCGGGAGCTCTCGGCGGCGGTAAAGGGCGTAATAGGAACACGGCTTTCTCGTTTTTCTGTGACGTTTGCTCCGCGAGCGCCAAAAAGCATTCGGGTATACGGCTTTGACCAAGCGCAGCTTCTTTGCGAGGGAATTTCTAGCACTTTGGGGATTCCCATGACGGAGCTGTTTTGTCATGCGCGCCGCCTTGGCGAACAGAAGCTGCTAAGTTCGGACAAGCGCGCTGAAAATGCGGAAAAAAGCTATGCGTTAAGGCGCGGGTGGACGCGCAAGTCGGAAGGACTGATTCTTGTGGATGACGTCATCACTACAGGGAGCACCGCCGCAAGGCTTGCCCGCCTTGCCAGAGAGGCGGGATATTCTGAAATCGTCGTGGCGACGGTCGCCAGAACCCCTTATCGAAAAAACGAACAAAAAGTGAGGAATGAGAATGCCGCTCCCGAAAAAAAGCCTGAAAAACAGGCTGATGAATTATAAATATTACTATACCTACGGGCTTTTCGACATTGTGCGAGGACGGGACAAAAACCTGCTCGCCGCTTTTTCCCCGGAAATTCTGCATACGGTTGCGGACTGCGACGCCGTGCGGTGTGACAGTCTGATTTTGGTTGGCGTGAATCATCCCGTTACGCAGGATAGGGAGCAGGGGCTAGTTCCGGTTGATGAGAAGAATCTCGTGGCAGAAGAGATGGCGGCGCCGCTGAGGACTCTTGTCTGCGCCTGTGAGGAGGCGTGTGGGGAGACGGTTCTGTTTACAAGCGTATATCGGACGCTCGCCTTTCAGTCCTCTATTTACGGGGTCAATCCCTTTGCGGCAAAGCCGGGCGAGAGCGAGCACCATTCCGGACTTGCGGCGGATATCAAGGTGGATGGCTACGCCCAACGCCGGTTTATTATGTCTAAAACCGGAAAATGGATGGCAGAAAACGCGCACCGCTATGGCTTTATCATCCGGTATCCCTTGTGGGGAGAAAAACGGACCGGGGTCGATTATGAGCCATGGCACCTGCGCTATGTCGGCATTCCTCATGCAGAGCTGATTTACCGTCAAAAAATCACGCTTGAGGAGTATCTGGATACTCTTGAGACCGGATGCTTTTATCGGTTTGGCGGATGGATCATTTCTCGCCAGACGGGAGAGAGGCTCGTTATGCCGCAGGACACAGAGGATCTTCTCTATTCGACAGATAGCCGCGGCGGATGGATCATTTGGGGAAGGGAGAGCGGATGATGCAGCACGTTGTTGTTACTCCGTATTCTTCGGATTGGCCCGCCCTATATGAGACGGCAAGCGAGGAGCTTGTCCATGCGCTTGCAGGAGAGCTTGTGGCGATTTATCATATTGGCAGTACAGCGGTGCCAGGGCTTGCGGCAAAGCCTGTCATCGATATCATGCCGGTGGTGCGTCATATCGCGGCGGTGGATAACAAGCGCCAGACGCTTGTCATGCTTGGATATGAATATATGGGGGAGTTCGGTATTCCAGGAAGACGATACTTGCGGCGCGGCGGAGCGGAGCGCACGCATCAGGTTCATATTTTCGGTGTAGAGAACGAGCAGGATATCCGCCGTCACTTGGCGGTTCGAGATTATCTGCGCACACATACTGAAGAGGCATATGCCTATGGGGAACTGAAAAAAGAGCTTGCCCGCCGGTATCCGTATGATATCGAAGGATACTGCAACGGTAAGGATTCTTTTGTAAAGGCCTTGGAGCGCCGTGCACTTGCCTGGTATCAAGGAAAAATTTTTTCTATAAAATAAGAGACTGTTGGCTCAAAAAATGAAAAGACCGTATCAAATCTGTTTCGATACGGTCTTTTTGCAGATAAAATCAATATACGGTGCCGAGCATATAAAAATTATATATCATTCCTATGCAAGTTACTGCTATTGCGCCAATTGAGATGATTAGCCCTGCTATATCCAAATTCTCTTTTCTACTTTTTGCATACATAATAAATGAGATAATTGCGGCAGTGATGGACAGCAATGTTAAAACAGAAAAAAATAAATAATAGGCTGCCATATAGTTATATGCGGCCGTATCAGATATTTCAGCAACAACAGTGATTCCTGTTCTTGCCAGAACACCTGTTGAAATCAATAAAAATGCTAATAACAACGATATAATTCCGAATATAAGGGGAAGAAGCGCTCCTCTCTTGATTGCAGGCTTGCCTTCGTTTGTCGGCGGTTCTGTATCATAAAATTGGCAGCCGTCTTTGTTGCAATACATTCGCATGATGTCCTCCAAATCTTACACGTAATAAGGGTTCGGCTTACATAAGATGACAAAAAAATCGATTAAAACTCCAAGGCCGCCAAAGCCAAGGGTAAAGATATA
This sequence comes from Clostridiales bacterium, assembly GCA_003150035.1. GTDB lineage: Bacteria > Bacillota > Clostridia > Oscillospirales > CAG-272 > QALR01. Next base: position 20,795 of record QALR01000019.1, on the reverse strand, counting down.
TAAAATCCCAGCGCCAATCTTACCTTCATAAAACTTATGACCTCCTACGGCTCCTAGTAAAAAACAAAGCAACAGGGCTACCCATTTGTTTTTTGCGTGTATACCCATCATTGCAGGGCTAATATTTGCGCTGTTACTATTTTGAATAATAACATTTGGCGATTCTTTTGCAGTGCTTTCCACCTGGCAGCCGCAATGTGGACAAATAACCGCCTTTTTGGCTATTTTTTCACCGCATTCTTTACAAAATTTGGTTTCGCTCTCTTGTCTTTTCGTTGTGCTTTCCATAACTTTCTCCTCCTAAGATAAAATTATTTTTATAAAATATTTCTTTTAGATAGTCTGAGCATCACCCTGTTTAAATTGGTAAGCAAAATTTCTGAAGTAATTCGATTTTTCTGCTGCGTATTTTGAATATTGATCCGGCTATAGATGTCACTCCTATTGTCAGAAAAAAATATTTTATCAATAATATTGGACGTATATGTATAACTAAAATCAATCATTTGATCAATTTTTGAAGAATCATAGATTATGAAATCAAGGCCGCTTTTTTTGGGGAAATGATGAAGCTTGATGATTTTCTTGTCAAATTCCTGGTTTTCAAATTGATAGTTCCAACCATCAAAGTAAATACAGAAAATAAAATCTAAATCCTGTGTCAATAATGGGTAGACAGGGATATTATCCAAAAAGGCACCGTCAAAATATACGTTATTTTTTATCCGAACCCCCTTGTTTATAATCGGGAGTGTAACAGAGGCTAACAAATAATCCGTTCTTTCTCTAACGGTGAGATTTTTCAAGGGAATGTATTCTGCACTTTGTTTTGTGAAGTTCCATACTGTGGAAAATGTTTCTTGAGTAAATCGATCATCGGATGCAATCAAAGATTTGAATTTATCAATTACATTGGGATTCTGAGAAATTTTAAGCATGGAGCGACTGTATTCCGTTTCGCCGATTTCTTTCCAAAGATTTTCCAATTGTGTCTCTTTGCCACAGGAGAACGCATAGGCTGGCAAAACTCCGATGGATGCTGCGCTGATGCAACGAATGTCCTCTGTGCGAAATCGATCAAAAATAGCATGCAAACATCCGATTTCATAAGAAACTTTACTCATGCCGCCAGACAAAACGATTCCGATTTTTAACATGAAATTACCTCGACGGGTCATTTTGAGCTTGCTTTTTTAAATATACCAATACGGGATATTTTAATTATACCATTTTGGTATACTAATGTCAAGTGTTTTTTTGAAAAATCGGAGAAATACCTAATGAGATTGAAAGAGCTTCGAAAAAAGCATAAAATATCCCAGTTAAAATTGGCCATGGATCTGAATATGAATCAGAATAGCATTAGCCGATATGAAAATGGGGAACGTGAAGCAGACTATTCGACACTGATTCGATTTGCTGATTATTTTAACGTATCCATTGACTATTTATTAGAAAGAACAGATAATCCCGAGATAAATCGATAAAATAGGGCGCTTGCGGCAAAACTTGCACAAGCGCCTTTTCTTATAAATAACGGTGAATATTGAATACGTAAGATGCCGTTTATTTTATAATGGTTTCCGTATAGGGATATTTTTTCGTTTTGATGCGAAATTTACTCTACCTTTTTTTCGGGAGCGTTTAATAGCCTTCTGATAAATCTTCTGCTTATGTGCTGGAAAACCCAAAAGAGGCTCTTCTCGCTTAGCGAGAAGAGCCTCTTTTTTAGAATTGCGCACTAATTTTTGACGATATTTTCTTTAGAGTCGAATCAATACATTCCGCCCATGCCACCGGCACCGCCTGCGGGTGCTGCCGGTTCGGGTTCTTTGATATCCACGACGAGCGCTTCTGTCGTGAGAACCGTTGAAGCAACGGACGCCGCGTTCTGGAGTGCGCATCTCGACACCTTAGTTGGGTCGATGATGCCGGCCTCAAACATGTCGACATACTTTTCATTATAGGCGTCGAATCCAAAGCCGAATTTATTTCTCGAGAGGATCTTGTCGATGACGACAGCGCCTTCAAAGCCGGCATTCGCCGCAATCTGACGCACCGGCTCCTCGAGAGCCTTGAGCACAATTTTTACACCGGTTTTCTCGTCTCCGTCAACAGAGGAGAGAATCGATTTGACATCCTTGATAACGCTGAGATAGGCAACGCCGCCGCCGCATACGATACCCTCTTCGACAGCAGCTCTGGTTGCGTTCAGCGCATCCTCGATGCGCAGCTTCTTTTCTTTCATCTCGATCTCGGTTGCAGCGCCTACCTTGATGACGGCAACACCGCCTGCAAGCTTAGCAAGACGCTCTTGGAGCTTCTCCTTGTCAAATTCGGATGTGGTGGTCTCAATCGCGGCGCGAATCTGGGCAACGCGGGACTTGATTTCATTCGAATCGCCGGCGCCGTCGACGATGATGGTGTTGTCTTTGTTGACCTTCACCTGGCGCGCATGTCCGAGCTGCTGCATGGTGACATCCTTCAGCTCAAGTCCAAGCTCGCTTGTAATGACCTCGCCGCCTGTGAGGATAGCGATATCGCGCAGCATTTCCTTACGTCTGTCGCCGAATCCGGGTGCTTTTACACCGACGCAGGTAAAGGTTCCGCGCAGCTTGTTGAGAATAAGCGTCGTAAGCGCTTCGCCCTCGATGTCCTCTGCGATGATGACGAGCTTCTGCCCTGTCTTGACGATCTGTTCAAGCAGAGGGAGCAGGTCCTGAATATTGGAAATCTTTTTGTCAGTAATCAGGATAAGCGCATCGTCGATAACCGCTTCCATTTTATCCGTATCGGTTACCATATACGGAGAAATATAGCCGCGGTCAAACTGCATGCCCTCTACCACTTCGCAGTAGGTATTGGCCGATTTGGATTCCTCCACCGTGATGACGCCGTCTGCCGTGACCTTTTCCATGGCGTCGGCAATCAGCTTGCCGATGACCTCGTCTCCTGCGGAGATCGTGCCTACACGGGCGATATCATCAGAACCGTTGACCTTCTTGGAATTTTTCACAAGGCTTTCAACGGCTTTGTCGACGGCTTTGGAAATACCTTTTCTGATAATCATCGGATTGGCGCCTGCGGCAACGTTTTTCATGCCCTCGTGAATGAGAGCCTGTGCGAGAAGTGTCGCGGTGGTGGTACCATCGCCTGCTGCGTCGTTGGTCTTGGTTGCCACTTCCTTGACGAGCTGTGCGCCCATGTTTTCAGCGGCGTCCTCAAGCTCGATTTCCTTGGCGATGGTAACGCCGTCGTTTGTGATAAGCGGCGCGCCGTACTTTTTGTCGAGCACGACGTTTCTGCCTTTCGGGCCAAGGGTGATTTTTACAGTATCCGCGAGCTTATCCACACCGCGGAGAAGTGCGTCTCTGGCCTCTACGCCATATACAATATTTTTTGCCATGATGATGATTCCTCTCTTTCCAAATCTTATTCTACAACCGCAAGAATGTCATTTTGCGAAACGATAATATATTCCGTTTCGTCAATCTTGATTTCTGTTCCGGAATATTTGCTCGTGATGACGCGATCGCCAACTTTTACGGACATCGGTATCATTTTGCCGTCTTTTTCTGCGCCGGGCCCCACCGCAATCACTTCCGCAACCTGCGGTTTTTCTTTTGCCGAGGCGGTCAGGATGATCCCGCTTTTGGTCGTTTCCTCTGCTTCGACCATCTTCACCACAACTCGGTCTGCCAAGGGTTTCAATTTCATGATGCAATTCCTCCATTTTGATTTATATCATAAATTGGTTAGCGATTTGTTGGCACTCATATTGCCTGAGTGCTAATTGCTACGCATATTCTAATACGTCTGCCCAAAAAAATCAAGTCTTTTTTGAAAAAATTTTTAATTTTAACATTAAATTCATAATTTTAAAATGCCGAGTGCTAATTTTATGCGTGCTGAACAAAACGATCGATTTGACAGGCATCCCTTTCTGTCGAAGAAAGTAGGAAAAATAGAATCCGGAAAGATTCAGGATGCTGTCACATATATATTAGGAAAGAAAAATGTCCTGAAATGAGGTGCGTGTTTTGGCTTTCCTAAAGAATATCGGGGATGTGGGAGTCGGCATCCTTCTGCCGCTTATTCTTATCTCCTGTGGCGTTTATTTTACGGGTTATCTCGGCGGATTTTATCTTCTTCATCCTGTCAAAACGATGAAGCTTGCGATCTCCCGCGAAGGGGCGGGGAAAGGCTCGCCGCTTCGCGCGCTGTCCGTTTCTCTTGCGGGAACGCTTGGCGTGGGGAATATCGTCGGCGTCGCAGTTGCCATTGTCATGGGCGGAGCGGGGGCTCTTTTCTGGATGTGGATATCCGCGTTTCTTTCCATGATACTCAAATATGCCGAAATTGTACTCGCCATGCGTTATCGTTCCTATAACGGCGCGGAGCCGGTCGGCGGACCGATGTATTATATGAAAAATGGCATCGGCGGAAGAACGGGCGGCATATTCGCCGCTGTTTTTGCCGCGTTAGGACTGCTTTCCTCTTTCACAATGGGAAATGTTGTGCAGATGAATGCCGCCGCAGATGCCGCGTTTTCCACCTTTCATATTTCAAAGCCGATCTTTGGGGTTGCTACCGCTCTTATCTGCGCCGCCGTCATTTTCGGGGGCTTTCGCGGAATCTCACGTGTGACATCGGTTGCGATTCCCGTCGTGAGCGCGCTGTATCTGTTTCTGTGCGTGCGTGCGATTCTATTGGATGCATCCGAGATTCCACAGGTGATAGGCGAGATTATGAGGAGTGCTTTTTCGGTTTCCGCGGCCGGCGGCGGTATCGCCGGATTCCTTCTTTCCGGCGCTTTGCGGCATGGCGTTGCCAAGGGCTGCTTTACCCATGAGGCGGGATGCGGCACGGCGCCGATGGCGCATGTGAATTCCGATACGAAAATTCCCGCAAAGCAAGGGCTTTTGGGAATCTTTGAGGTTTTTTTCGATACCATTATCATGTGTACGCTGACGGGCTTTGTCATCCTTCTTGCCTGTGACGGAGAGTTTATTACGGATAACGGCATGCTGCTTGTCATCTATGCTTTTTCCAAATATTACGGAAAAAAGGCGGCGTATCTTATCAGCGCGTCTATCCTGTTATTTGCCTTTGCGACGGTGATATGCTGGGCGTATTATGGAAAAACCTGCCTTGCGTACTTTATAAAGACAAAAAGAGCGGAAACCGTTTATCTTCTCGCTTACTGCGCGACATCAGCGCTTGGGGCTTTCATGACGCAAGGTGTCGTCTGGACATTTTCGGATATTTCCGTGGCGGTCATGACTATTCTGAATCTTGCCTGTGTACTGTGGCTGCGCCGGGAAGTTCGCATGGAAACGGAAAGCGCCGGTCTGTGTCTGCCGTTCTCTCTTAGACAAAGAAGGCGAAAGAGAACGCGGGAATATGCCGTTTTTCACGATTCTAGTGGCAGAAAATAGCAGCGATAGTATTTGGGAGAAAGCAAGCGGACTCCGTGTGCCGCCACGTGCCGAACGGAGCGCCCGCTGTGTTGGGACAAAAGATGGAAATTCCTGTTTTTTCTTAGGATTCTGCCAACATTTCCTTATGGAGGAAATTGCTCTTTTTATCCTATTTTTTTGATTGGATAACCTGAACAATCTAATCCTTATATTTTCGACAAAATAGACAAATTTACGGAGTGCATGTCGAATCCGATTGACTTTTTCCACGAATCGAGCTATAATATTCCACGTATAGGATAAGAAAATTTGCCGGTTCCCGATAGGGCCGCTCCGACAGATTCCGACGAACGGAATCGCTGCGGGTTACTCGACCGAATCAAAAATAAGGGGAGTTGCATGTGTCACAACAGATGAAAAAAAGATTGACAAGAATCCTGTGCGGAGTGCTTGTCTTTCTATTGATATTGGGTTGCGTCGCTGTATTTGCCTATTTGTAAAACGGACGGCGGCATTTTTTCGAAAAACCGATGGAATGTCGGTATATCCTGAATAGATCATCCTGTTAAAAATAGGGAGTGAGCGGATGAGAATGAAAAAACGATTGGCGGTGCTGCTTGCCGTTCTGTTTTTGCTTGCGGCTGTTCCGGCAGTGGTGCAGGCGGAGGATACATGGGTTTTAGACAAATTGGAGAAGGATGATGTCGACCTTGATCCCATTCCTCTTTTGATTATTAAGATCAATTATGATGCGGACGGAGATGGGAAAGACGCCTACATAGAAGGGATCGACGCAAAAACCGTCAGGGAAAATGGTGAGCAATGGACACATACCACTGATTCCTATTGGAGTGAGATGTGCTTTTCCGATACGGGAAAATCGCTGAAAAATTATTATGAGACGGTTTCAAACGGAAGCTTCTATTTTTATCCGGCAGAGGAAACCTATGCCGACGCTTCTGCACAGGGGAGCGCGGACGACGGCGTCGTAACGGTGACCATCCCTTATGAGCATCCAAACAGCGCAACGGGAACGGTCGATACGGAGGACCATCTCTCAAGACTGGCGGCGCTTGAAGCGTCCGACGAATATGTGGACTATGCGAGTTTTGATAAAAACGGTGACGGCTATATCGATTACACAGAGCTTGCGATTTTGTTTGTATGCGGCGGCTATGAGTATTCGTCTACTTATAACGGAAGCACGCGGGACCAGTTTTCGGTGCATGCGCATTATACGATTGGATCGGGCTGTGAGCTTGACGGGGTCATGGTGCAGCAAAGCGGAAAAACCGGCTTTGTAAGAGTGGGAGAATATGGAAGCAGCGATGAGGGCCTCACCGTGGGAACCATTGCCCATGAGCTCGGACATTTTCTAGGTGCCTATGATCTCTATGATACCAACCACGACGGTGATAGCCGGGAGTGGAATTATGCAAGCGACATGTCTTTGATGTCAAGCGGAAGCCACAATTCTTATTCGGGGGAGAGAAGCGGCAGCAGTCCGGCATATATGGATCCTTATCATTCGATTATGCTGGGCTTTATAGAGGAGCAGACGGTGACGGATGGCACCTATACGCTATATTCGAGACAAAGCGAAGAAGGCGACTATAACATTTTGAAAATCAATACGCCGAACCCGAGTGAATATTATTTGATTGAGAATCGGAATGGTGGAACGGAAAGTGAAATGTTTGACGCCATATCAAGCGGCGCCACAGGCATTGTTATCTGGCATATTGACGAATCCTCGATAGCGGCGGGATATATCAACAACGAGGGCAGCGGGCATGATCCCGGCATCGTGGTGATGGGGACGCGCGGACTTTCTGTTCCTTATGGTTTTTTCTATAATGAAAAGGCTGAGGAAAGCTTTTATCATTTTGATAGTAGCATCTATAAATTTCCCGTCAGCGGGACGGCCTATACGAAATTGACGGAGGAGCAGGCATCTGAGTTTCAGTTAAAAATCGACATTCTGTCGGAACGTGCGGATGAGATGCAGATCAAAATTACCGGGGCATGTGTCCTGCCGCCTTCTTTGAGTGTGTATGCATCAGATTCGACCACCTCTTCGTTGACGTTTTCCGCGACCATTGGCAATCTGAATGGAGGCAACGTTACCTCCTGTGGGTTCATTTTTTCTTCGGAAGCGGATTACACGGCGGATCCGAATGCTGTCATCATTTATACAAAACCGGACGAAGCGGGAAATTTTAGTTATACTTTCGAGGAATTGGAGGATAACAGCCGATACTATTGTACGGCTTTTGCCGAGGGCAGCAATGGAAGAAGTGAAAAAACAGCGCAGGGAGCAACACAGATTGTTCCGACAGAGCGCGGCTATTATATTGCCCATCTTTATATGAGGAAAAATGATTCGAATACCTCTTATGATGTCAAATTGGAACCGGGGGAGACCATCCCAGATGCCGTGACTCGATCCATGAAGAAAACAGGATATGTTTTCGGGGGCTGGTATTTGGATGAGGCTTGCACGGAGCGATTTGACTTGAATTCCACGCAGACGGAATGCATCGATATCAATTTGTATGCAAAATGGATAGAACAGGACCTCGCGGCGGAGCTTCGCATTCATAATGCCACTTCACGCTACGGGATGACCTTTGCGACAGAGGTTGGCAACACCTTCGCTGTTCCTGATATTACAGAGCGATACGGCTATATATTCGATGGCTGGTATGCAGATGAAGCGCTTACCGTGAAATTTGATTTTGCAGCCGTTGCGGAAAACACGGAGGGCGTCGATATTTGGGCCAAGTGGGTTGTGGATGAATCTATCCCGCCGGAAACGACGGCAACCACACAGCCTCCGGAAACAACGGTCACGGAACCGACGTCCTCTGAAGAAACCTCAGTGTCTCAGACGACGGATACGGATGTCGTCACAGAAAATCCCGGGGACAATGTTTGGCTGATTGTTATTGTAGCAGCTGCTGTGATAGCCGCTGTTGCGATAATATATATTCTTTTTCATAAAAAGCAAAAAATAACAAAATAAGAACAGGAGAAAAGTATGAAGAAAAAACTTGCACGAATTTTTGCTGCATCCCTTGTGGCGGTGTTCCTTGTCATGATGCTGCCGTTCGGCGCATCTGCGGTCAACCTGCTGGTGACAACAACCCCGTCGGAAGAGACGGCAGACTGGGAATATTCCGGGTGGACGGATATTCCTCTGCTCGTCATTAAAATCAACTATGCGCCGGAAAGCGGGACGCAGACCTTTATCAAGACGACAGACGATACATACTGGTATGAGATGCTTTTCGGCGACGGTGAGAAGAGCATGAAGTCTTATTGGGAAACTATTTCCGATGGAAATTTCCGCTTTACGCCGGCGACGGAAAACTATGTAAATGAAGAGCATAACAACGTGGCGAATGACGGTATTGTCGAGGTTACGGTGAATGTAGCACATCCCGGCGGCACCAACCGCGGAGAGGTTGGTGCAGCGATTACCGCGGCCTCCGAGTATGTGGATTTCACGGTTTTTGATAAGAATGGAGATGGAACCGTCGAGGCTCAAGAGCTTGCCGTTGCCTTTGTCTGCGCAGGCTATGAGGCGACCCGAAACAGCACGCAAGAGCCAAGCAATCATGCGTTTTGGATCGGCTCTACCCTTACCGCAGATGGTGTGGTTATGTCTGGCGGATATATCAAGGTCGGAGAGATGATGAACGACACAACGCCTCTCACGGTTGGAACCTTCTGTCATGAGCTTGGCCATTTCCTTGGGACGATTGACCTTTATACCAATAAGAGCTGGGGCGGTGCAAACTCCCCTGCCGGTAAGGTTTCTGTCATGGCGGGAAACGGTTCTGCTGGAAAAAATTCCGACGAACATACAGGAGAGAGTCCTTCTTATCTGGATGCCTTCCATATCGTTGGTTTAGAGATGTATCCTTATACCACGATTGGGGATGGCGAATACACACTTTATTCCCGTCAGAGCACGGAGGGCAAATACAATATTTTGAAGATCGAGACACCGAATCCGAATGAATATTATCTGCTCGAAAACCGTTATTTCGACGAGAGTACAGAGCATTTTGACAGTGAGACAAACTACGACGGAACGCGCGGCATCATTATTTGGCACGTGGATGAGACCTATGCCAAGGTGTATGATCGCAGTAACGGCGGCAACAACGGAGCCGATATCGGAGTCGCGGCGCTGGCACCCTTAGGTGAGGGACAGGAGGTTTCGTACCCGTATAATTCCGGTGTGTTCGGTGTCGCAGGCCAGGTATTTGACTGCACAAACTATGAGTTCCCCGGCAGTGATACCTGGAGCACAAGTGTCGGCGAGAGATGGAATGAATTCTTCCAGTTAAAGATTGAAATCCTTGATGACGCCGGCCATGAGATGCGCATTAGAGTAACGGGGACCAAGACCGGTGATTATCCGGATGATACTATTTCGATCGTGCCGCTTTCCGACAGCATTACGATGAGAGGTCAGATTTTGGATCTTCATGGGCAGACGCTGACCGGTGTTTCTATGCAGCTCGCAAGCGATTGGCAATATACCAATATTTTGCAGACGATCGATGTCGAGGTAAATGAGGATGGCTGGTATGGCGGTACGATTGGCGGCTTGGAGCCATCCGAGGGGTATTATACCAGGATTATTTATCACATGGAGGGTGGCGACTTCTATTATGAAGATTATGCTACGACGAAAAAAGAAGCCGATCCGACAAAGTGCGTCATTTCTTTCTTCCGTGGCTTGACAGATAATGATAGAGCGTATGAATACACGATGGATGCCGGAGAGCCTATTGTTATCAAGTTCCCCATGAGAAAAACCGGCTATGTATTTGCCGGTTGGTATACTGATCCTGGTTACACAGAGTATTATGAGGTTTCGGAGCCAGCTGAGGCTGGTGAGCTGATCCTCTATGCAAGATGGGTCGAAGAGGGCAGCGCGGCTCAGTTGAATGTGGTAGGAGCGACACTTGTCAATTCCAGTGTCAATCCTGCGGGCTATGGCGTAGTCGGCGAGACGTTCCATGTGCCGGTCGTGGAAGAGCAAGAGGGTATGCATGTGGTTTGGTATGCGGACGAAGCCTGCACCGTGCCGTTTGATTTTACTCAAATTATCGAGTCTACGGACGCTGTAACGATTTATGCTCAGTATGAGGAGGGTGAAGCGCCGGAGGAAACGGAGGAAACGACAGCAGACACAAACGACACACCAGCTGAAACGACATCCTCTGATACGGCAGATACTTCCGACACGACAGGGACTTCGGGAGACGGGCTTTCAACCGGGGTGATTATCGGAATTGTAGCGATTGTTATTGTGGTTATTGCAGTGGTTATCGTGCTTGTCGTGAAAAAGAAAAAAGAATAAAAGTAAGGCAAGACATATAAGATGAAAAGAACCGGCACGGGGAACCTCGCCGGTTCTTTTGACGCGATGACGTTTCGGCAGAAAAGAGAAAACTCATCTGCGTATTGACTTCATTTTTCTCCTTTGTTATAATGAGCATAATCTTTTGCGGAGGAATAAAAATATGAAAAACTTTGATTCATTCGGCGTCATGATTGACTGTTCGCGCGGTGCCGTCCCAAATATTGACGGACTGAAGCGATTCTTTAAGATGCTTTCCGGAATGGGCTATAACTGTGCAATGCTTTATACCGAGGATACCTATGAAGTGGGGGGAGAGCCGTATTTCGGATATAAGCGCGGCCGCTATTCGGCGGAAGAGCTGCGCGAGCTTGATGCGTATGCCGCCTCCGTCGGGATTGAGCTTATCCCGTGTATTCAGACGCTGGCGCATTTGAATGCGGCGTTCCGTTGGCAGGAATACAAGAAAATACAGGATTGTGATGATATCCTTCTCGTCGATGATGAGCGCACCTATGAGCTGATCGAGCGTATGTTCGCTTCCATGGCGAACTGCCTGCGCTCCCGCCGGATCCATATCGGAATGGACGAGGCGTATCGCGTGGGGCTCGGCAAATATCTGGACAGGCACGGCTTCTGTGACCGCTATGAGCTTTTGCTGCGCCATCTGATGCGTGTATGTGAGATCGCAAAACGGTATGGCTACGAGCCGATGATGTGGGAGGATATGTTCTTCCGTCTGACCGACGGTGAATATCGGCGCCGCGACGGCATCCATTTTCCTGAAGAGGTCATTAAAAAAGTACCTGCGGATGTGGCGCTGGTCTATTGGGATTATTACGCAGACAGTGCGGATTATTATGAGAATATGATTCGTTCGTCAAAAATGCTTTCCGATAAGGTCTGGTTCGCCGGAGGCGCTTGGACATGGGGCGGCTTTGCACCCCATAACAGACTCAGCATTCGCCGCAACGAGCTTGCGATTCCGGCCTGCATTCGCGGCGGAATCCGTCATGCGTTCTTTACTATGTGGGGAGACAATGGTGGCGAATGCCCGTATTTTTCGGTGCTTCCGGCATTGATGCATGCGGTGGCGATAGCCGAGGGTATGACGGAGGATCAGATGCGGGAGAAGTTCCGCGCTGTCACCGGGGAGGCGTATGATGCCTTTCTGGAGCTAGATCTTCCTAACCATATTTTCGGGGAGAATCCCATGGTCGGCTCTGCCAATTATAGCAAAAACCGCCTGTATAACGATCCCTTCCTTGGAATTTTGGACCTCAACGCCGAGGGTGCGGATGGCGGTGTATATCCGGAGTATGCGAAAAGACTTCATCAGCGCGCGGCGGAAAGCGCCGGCTTCGGTTGGCTGTTTGAAGCAATGGCTTACCTTTGTGATGTACTGGAGATAAAATTCTCTCTGTCGGAGAAGACACGCACACTCTATGCTGTCGGAGACAAGGCAGGGCTTCGCGCGCTTGCCGAAAACGAATACTCCGAATGTTTGGCACGCCTCGAACGCTTCTATCGGGCATATCGGACGCAGTGGTATAAAGTCAACAAGACATATGGCTTCGAGGTGCAGGACGCAAGACTTGGGGGCCTTATGCAGCGCATGAAAAGCTGCCGCGAGAGATTACTCGCTTATTGTGACGGTGCTGTTTCCGCCATCGAGGAGCTTGCAGAACCCGTGCTTGCCAATGATGGTGGCAATGTGCCGAGTTGGCGGGAAATGGTGAGTGCCAATACTCTATGAGAGAAAAAATAAAACGCAGGGCTTTAGGATGAGTCCTGCGTTTTCGTTTATGGAAAAAGCGGCCTTTACACAGATTTTACACGGACGCGCTTCCCGATTTCACAAAAAGAGGATATTCTGAAAATGTAACAGCTTTTAATAAAAGGGGGAGAGGCAAGTGAAGAGAGAGAAGCGATGGATCCTTCCGGTATGCGTGCTGGCTGTTTTGTGCATAGCATTTCTATATCTTTGGGTCAATCGGGACATTATCGGCGGTAGATCACTGTTGGGAGAATCGACGACGGAGATTGCCTTGCAGAAGAGAAACGCGTATATGTTCGATACGGTATGTTGAGAACGAAGTGTTTGAAAAAGGCTGAAGGACATAAGGAAAATCTCTATGGGAAAAATCTTTCGCATAGAGATTTTTGATTGGAGAGACTATTTTTCCGGAAGAGGCGTGCTTCATGTTGAAAAGCATAGATATTTTCGGATAATTTTTACTATCATGGATACCACGATAAGATTTTTGTGATATAATATCCATAAAGTAAGATATCGCTTGCTATGTGATAAGAAGGTACAAGAACAAAAAATTCTTAAGCAAGCGGGATCTTTGATGAATTTTAATTGTAGGGAGGAATACAAAATGCAAAATCAAAAGCCTGTACCGGGTATCGGCGGCGATCGCTATATTCCTTATGCTGACCGCACCGGAGAGCAGTCCGTTGTTTATTTTACAAGAGACCTTTCCGCCGAAGGGCTGCGGAAGCTTTTCCGCCGCGTCGGCGGCAATATGACGGGGAAGGTTGGCATTAAGCTGCATACCGGTGAGCCTCATGGACCCAATATCATACCGCGCCCTTGGGTGGAAGCCTTGGTCGAAGGCGAGCTTGCGGACGCCGCTATTGTAGAGACAAATTCCTATTATGAAGGCGGCCGTTACACCACCGAACAGCACCGGGAAACCCTGAAGACAAATGGTTGGACCTTTTGCCTGGTTGATATTATGGACGCGGAAGGAACTACGACTTTGCCTGTTACCGGCGGCAAGTGGTTTGACAAAATGTATGTGGGAAAGACCCTGACAGATTACGATTCCCTACTTGTCCTGACCCATTTTAAGGGCCATGCCATGGGCGGCTTTGGCGGTTCAGGCAAAAACATCGGGATTGGATGTGCGGACGGCCGTATCGGAAAGGCAATGATCCATACGATACCGGGATCAGATAATCAATGGAGCATCGGGACAGAAGAGTTTATGGAACGCATGATGGAGTCCGCAAAATCCGTGGTGGATTATTTTGGTGATCATATCAGTTTCATCAATGTACTGCGCAATATGTCGGTTTCCTGTGACTGTGAGGGCGTTGAAGCGGAGCCTGTGGTCACGCCGAATATCGGAATCCTTGCGTCTCTTGATATTCTGGCCATCGATCAGGCGTCGGTGGATCTGGTTTACGCGCTGGAGGAAAAAGACCGTCATGCACTGACGGAGCGAATCGAATCGAGACACGGCCTGCGTCAGCTTACCTATATGAAAGAGCTTCATATGGGAAATGACCGCTATCATCTCATAGATACGGATAACGGTGATAAGGAGATTTCTGCGAAGGATGCGGTTCGGGACGTTGTTCCTTTCAGCCTTTGATTTCGCGGGCGTGGGAAAGGTCCGCACCGTAGTTCCCGTGCGGCGATTGACGGGGAGCGCATCTCTGTGTTCGCGACGCCATTTGGAAAAGCCGCGGGTATACAGTTTTCAGTGGCGGGGCCGATAGGCCCCACACCTTCGTTTATGTTCTTTTTCTTTTTGGAGAGAAAAAGAATATAAACGCCTTTCCCTTTTCCAAAAGGGAATAAAACAACGAAAATCGGCGCGGCTTTTGCCGCGCCGGTTTGTTTCCATGAATCTGAATCGTCCGCCGCCATGGCGGCGAATTTTTTATCCCTTGATATGCATGTATTTCTGACGAGTTGCTTCACCGCCGCGCATGTGCCGTTCCTGCTTGTTTTGTTCCAACACGCGTCCGACTTCGCGATAAAGCCAAGGGTTGATGGTTTTCAGTCTGTCCGTGACGTCTTTATGTACGGTTGATTTGCTGATTCCAAACTTCGCCGCCGCCTTTCGAACGGTGTATTTGTTTTCAACGATATATTCACCGAGCTTAATTGCCCTTTCCTCGACAATCCCTTTCAAGTCAAGCCTCCCCTTTTCCAAATATATCAGTACATATATATGGACTTTGCGGGACAAATATGCGGGGGAAAAACATTTCATTTCCGCTATTGACTTATCAGAATGGCTATGATATAATTTTAACACATGAAACAATCAATTTTTGTATTTGGATTCGATCTTCTTCTTGTTGCTAGTCCGATATTGCGCGGGGAATGTTCGAATTTTGTTCTTATGCGTTTTCGGGGAAGCAAAGCGAGGTGCTGCGAATGTTCATGGAATTGCTCGCCGCATGCTGCGGCGAGGAGGACAGACGCAAAATCGAATATATTTATTTACATTATGGAAAGACCATATTTTATATCATTCATAAGAAGGTGTCCAGTCAGTCCGATGCGGAAGATTTGACTCACGATCTTTTTGTAAGGCTGATCCAGATAGCTGACAGGATAGATGTTTCAAATCCCTATAAACTGAAATCTTTTTTGGTGATTTTGGCCAAGCATGCAGCGATCGATTTTGTAAGAAAAGGAAAACGGACTCCTCTGGGCGATTCGGGACATGAGGAAATGATGGAAGCTGCCGCTATAGAAATCAACGGGTCTCCGGTAGATTATGTTTTAGGAAATGAGTGTTATGAGGTGTTGCTTTCTTGTATTGACAGACTTGGAGAGCGGGAAAAAATGATTTTTCAGCTAAAGTATATTCATGGCTATGGGAATGCGGAAATTGCTGAACTTTTGGGGATTTCATCCGCGCGTGAGGTCAGTGACAGCTTATATAGGGGAAAGCGGATGCTTATGAAAATGATAGGGGGAGATCGGTATTTTGAAAACGGATAGAAAAGACGAAATGCGCTTTGATGATCTTTTAAGGCAGGCGCTCCAAGAAGATCACGACAATGAGCTTTCGAAGCTTCCGTCAGAGGAAGAACTGAACAAAGAGGTTGTTTTTTCCAAGCGATATCAGCGCCGCATGAAAAAATTGCTTGGCTCTCATTCTGGAGGAGCCTGTGCGGACGCACGAGGAATAGGGACAGGCAGGCTTCTCAAAATTTTGCTTGCGGCGGTTTTAATTTTCGGCGCGGTTGTTTTGGGTATGATGGTACATTCCTATTATAACCCTATGTCCGTCTTTTTCCCGGTCTTGGAGGACCTGAGAAGCATTGCTGAAAGCGGGCCCATTCGAGAGGGGGCGCTAGAGCTTTCTTATACAGAAAATACAAAAACCTTTGACAGCCTTGAGGAAATGGAGCAGGAACTGCAAACCGGCGCCATGTATCCTCGAGAAGAGGCAGGGACTTTTTCTGTCTTGCGGATACGTTACATCGCTTTTCCTGACCGAGAATTGGTAATGGTTTCTTTGGATAATGGATGCGAGGTCAACGTGTATTTAACGGCACCGGCGTATTTGATAGAAAATCTTCCGGAAGAGAATAATCAAAATATTGATGGAAAAACATATTGCGTTTTAGAGACTAAAAATGGAATTCAGGGCGTGATGTCACAGGATGATATAACGTATGTGATTACAGCCCCGAATTTGGAATTGCTGAAGATAGTGGCATTATCTATCCGGTGATGCTTTGTAATAGTAACGACACGATGGAAATTCGCTGATTTTGCGAAAAAGCAAAATTCAGCGAATTTTTTTGTTTTAAACGTGAGATTGGCAACTTTTTTACGTATATATGAATAATAGACGTAGCCATAAAAAAACAAACCGCGAAAGCGGTTTGTTAAACGTCCATCGACGGGCTGGACACTCCAGCTGGGGAATTTACCCAGATTTAACTTGAAAACATATAAAGAAAGTTAGGCTACTATCAGTATATAATAAAAACCAAAGGATGTCAATAGGTGAATGAAAAAAGTGTCGAATTATATAATCGGTCTTTCTCTCGGCTTGTATGATGTTGGCTATTCTGTTTGTGATATAAATGGGAAATTGATTCGATTTAAGCATAGAAATATGTGGGGAATCTCAAGAAAACGTCAAACGTTCACCGCTGCAATGACTTCACCGACGATATGGATTCAACGTTTGCAGGAGCTTTTTTCTTCCGAAATATCTTCTCTTGATCCGGATTTTTTTGAGAGAATTGGGCAAGGACTCAATGGGAAGGATCATGCCATGTCTTTTGTTTCAGATGTTGTCACGGAAAGAAAGGAACTGACAAGGCGATATCCGACTATCTACCATCTCAGAAATTGCTTGACGCAGGAAACGGGTAAGGTGGATTTGCGTCTCCTGTATCTTGCTTTGCATCATATTTTAAAGCGGGGCGGTCATCCCAGAGAGGGGATGCGCATCTATGAAAAGCACAAGAGAGACCTTGCGCTTCTGAAACAGCTTTATCGAAAGTACGCACCGCAGAAATACGCTTCCATGTTCCGCCGTTCGGATATTGGTCCCAATTATGCTGGCTATATAGTAAGACCGCCTCTGTATACGCAGGAATCATTTTATGCCCGTATACGGCAGGACCTAGGCGATATCCGGTCTGATTCGGAGCTTTTGTTTTGTTTTTCAGAGATTGAAAACGGGACCTTTCTTCCGCATATGGGAGAAGATGTGTATTATGAGCCTCCCTCTGCTGAGGAAGTGGCGCAAATATTGGAAAATCAAGCACAGCGATATCCTTTTTTAGCGCGTCAGAAGGAAAGTATTAAATCTTTGTGTGAAGACCGTTGTACAAAATGGCTTTTGGTGCATCAGAAGGAGACGATCGTGCTGGCTCATAGAATGGTACAGGAAATTGTGAAAATACAGGGAACAGAGCCAGATCAAATTTTTATTACTTGGGATTTAGAAAGTGAATTGGATCGATCGGAACTGCAAATGGCTTGGAAGAGAATACATGGCGCTTGTCAATGCGCGGTCGCATGGATTCATCCGGAAGACTTGGAAAAAGTCGAAAAAACGGCAGTATTGCTTGACAGTCGGCTGATCAATGACAATTATCCGGCCCAAAGAGCTTTTCTTGCTCTTTCCCTTGGCCTTTTTTCTAGCCCCTCTGCATGCGACGGTGAGGCGGAACCGGACCTTCAAAAAAGGAATGGACGGTTGAAAATAGATGTTGCGGCATTTTCCTCTCATCGAGAGCTTATATCGGAAATCAAACGAACTTTTGGCTTTTTTGATTTCTTTGAGTCCGGATTTCCGGGCGTTTTCTGCCGATATCATTCGGTGAATCGCATGAGGTCTCCGCAGATTGGCTTGGTATGCCGCGGAAACTCGAATTTTGCTTTGGGAGAGCAGATTCTTTATAACGGGGTAGAATATGGAATTGCCGCCTCAGGAGAACTGGTAAGTTTGACTCAGATTACGCTGCCTCAGCCTATATTGGAGCGGCTAAATAATATCCTAAGCTCGGACGGCCAAGAATGCTTATATGCAAAAGATTACATAGAGATATACGAAGTATTACTCGAAAAAGCAGAGAAATTCAGCCTTTTTTATCAGCATTCTACAATATTTTCTGATAACCTGCGTCAATGGTTTTACCATCTTTCTATACAGGAACAAAGACAAAGTATCATCTCCCTGCTGCACGGGCTGCGGGCGGTACGCTCCTGCGGTATTTTTGTCGAGCATCTTGACTATGAGCATATGATACGGGTGGACCGCTCGGTTACCGGTATGTTTGAACAAAAAAGAAAATATCTGTTATGTGCTACATAAAGCTTCTATGAGCTCAATTGGTCTGAAAGGATTTTGGTATATTTATTTGGAAAAAGGTTTTGATTACAGTAAAAATTCCATATAAAAGATTTTGTTGTGTGGTAAAGCATTCGGCCCAAAAGGAAAAATCTCTTAAAAATTAAAACTCACAACGGGAAAATCACCGGATTTTCTTCTATAGGCAAACTTATAAAAAATGTTTTTGGTTCATTCTGTATAAATCACCGAAAATTGCGGAAAATATCATTGAAAATATTTCAAATATTTGACTCGGTGTACGCCGATGACTTTGATAATACGGAGGATTATATAGAATGAAAGCTACAGGAATTGTAAGAAGAATTGATGATCTCGGCAGAGTTGTGATTCCCAAGGAGATACGGCGCACCATGCGTATCCGCGAAGGAGATCCGCTTGAAATTTATACGGACAGAGAGGGAGAAGTGATTTTTAAAAAATATTCCCCGATCGGAGAGCTTATGGATTTTGCCGCTGGTTACGCGGAAACGCTATATAAAACCTGCAATATCCCGGTTGCCGTGTGTGATAAAGATTGTATTATTGCATGCGCGGGAATTTCCAAAAAGGAATTTTTAGAGAGAAAAAATTCCGCAGATCTGGAAACTATCATAGAGGGAAGAAGCCTCTATACGGCGAGTCATACAGAGGATAAGATTTTTTTGACAGATGATACTCAAAATTATTATGTCTCCTGTGCAATGCCGATTTTTGCAGAAGGAGACGTTATCGGATGTGTTGTGTCTGTAGGGAGCACAGAGGGGAAATCCGAGGTGCTCGGGACCGATACAGAAGTAAAGCTCATCCAGACGGCCGCCGGCTTTCTAGGGCGTCAGTTAGAATCTTAAGCTAAAATCCCGTGAATTTCACGGGATTTTTTGGCACATAGACTCAATGAGGATTACGATTAAGGGAAACAAGAAAAAAGCCGAGGCTGTCCTGATGGATGCCCGGCGCAATTTCGTCCCCGAGACACCGAAAGTCATGAGCGGCGACATTATGTTTGCCGATTTTATGGAAAAGTGGCTTGAGGTAATCAAAAGCTCGGTTGCCGTCCCAACCTTTGCTTCATACTCGACCTCAGTCAAGAAAATCATCGCGCCGTACTTCCGCGAGAAGGAAATCACCCTCAAAAACCTGACGGCGAAAGACATTCAGGAGTTTTACCTGAAAGAGCTTGAGCGTGTCAGCGCTTCGTCGGTTATCCACTATCACGCGAACATCCACAAGGCTTTGAAGTACGCTGTGAAGATTGATCTCATTGACTCCAATCCGGCAGACAAAGTAGAGCGTCCGAAGAAGGATCGCTTTATTGGCAGTTTCTACGATGCAGATGAAGTAAACGCTCTCCTGCAAGCCTCAAAAGGCACCAAGCTTGAAATGCCGATTCTGTTTGGCTCATTCTACGGGCTTCGGCGCAGCGAGGTGATCGGACTCAAATGGGATGCCATTGACTTCGAGCATGACACCATCACGATCCGGCACACGGTAACTTCCTGCGACATTGACGGCAAGCGAGTTCTTGTCGCGGCTGATACGACGAAAACAAAGTCCAGCTTGCGAACGCTTCCGCTTGTCCCGTTTGTCAGAGAGCGGCTTCTGGCTCTGAAAGAAGAGCAAAAGGAAAACCGCCGTCTCTGCGGTCGCAGCTACAACCGCGAGTATCTGGATTATGTATGTGTCAACGAAATCGGCGATCTGATCAAGCCACACTATGTAACGGAGAGCATCCCGAAGTTGCTCAAAGCCAGCGGGATGCGTCAGATCAGATTTCACGACCTTCGTCATAGCTGCGCCTCGCTGCTTTTGGCGAACGGTGTGCCGATGAAGCAGATTCAGGAGTGGCTCGGTCACAGCGATTTCTCAACGACAGCAAACATCTATGCTCATCTCGAATACAGCTCGAAGCTGTCTTCGGCAGACGCGATGCTGAGCGGGCTTGGGCTGGTTTCTCAGTAAAAGGAAGAAGCCAGCAATGCGCTCACATTGCTGGCTTCATGGCGGAGCGGGTGGGATTCGAACCCACGGTACCCGGAGGTACAACTGATTTCGAGGGGCGTTAAACGGATAAAACCCCTTATATCTCCGCACAAGTCCGTATAAAATATGTCCCGAAAGCCTGTAAAAAAGGGCTTTTTTCGTATCTTGTTATTTGTGTCCGCATGACCTTACAACTTCATTTTTCCCGTCCGGGCACCATTTGGGCACCACGGGCACCATTCAGAACAAGGAGGACACATGAATAATAACATTCTTTTAGATAGGGGTATTATACTCTCGTCCGGCGAGATCAGCAAGGATAAGATAAACCTTGTCGCCGGAGCAATCACACAGCCATTCGCAGAAATGGTATGGGTAACGACAGGCGGCGACATGGAAACC
>QALR01000013.1 GCA_003150035.1 Clostridiales bacterium | reverse complement strand
TTCATGTTCATGTACTTCTTGTTGCCCCATTGAGTACCAGCTACATGACGCAATCGGGCACAGACTAGCATCAGAGCAGAGTTACCATCCGGGAAGCAGCCCACCACACGGGTGCGGCGTCGGATTTCCCGGTTCAGTCTCTCAATAACATTATTGGTACGGATGCGGTTCCAGTGTTCGCTGGGAAAATCGCAGTATGTCAGCGTTTCCTCGATGCTATCCTCCACCTTCTTAGCTGCTTCCTTTAGCTTCATGGAGCGCAATTCTTCTACCACGGCTTGGGCTTTCTCGCGGGCAGCTTTCTTGCTTTCCTGAGCATGGATCGCCTTAAGCATCTTAGCCACGTGCTTTACCTTGGAGCGGGGTGTTACGGAGAACACATTGCGGTAAAAATGTACCGTACAGCGCTGATACTTGGCTTCAGGGAATATTTCTCCCACAGCCTCCAGCATACCAAGGCATTTGTCACCAACCACCAGTTTAACCCCATCCAGACCACGGCCTCGCAACCACTGGAAGAAACTGACCCAGCTGGCTTTGTCCTCCTTCATGCCCTCGGCAGCACCAAGAACCTCACGGTAGCCGTCCTCATTTACCGCAATCGCCACCAGAATGGCTACATTCTCAAACTCTCCGCCCCAGTTACGGCGCAGATAGATCCCATCTACGTAGACATATGGGTACCGTCCGCCCTGTAAGGGACGGTTGCGCCAATCCTCGATGTGGACATACGCCTTCTTGTTCAGTTCACTGATAGTTGCCGGAGATACCTTGCTGCCCCACAACGCCTCCGTGATATCCTCTACACGCCGGACAGATACGCCTGCCAGATACATCTCAATGAGAGCTTCTTCCACACTGCTCTCCCGGCGGCGGTACCGCTCGATAATAGCAGTTTCAAAGGAGATCCCTTTGAGCTTGGGTACCTTGAGAGTGACATCCCCAGAAGTGGTGGTGAGGTTGCGGCTATAGTGCCCGCTGCGGTAGCCCTGGCGCTGTTCATTGCGCTCGTACCGGGCTGCCTGTGTCAGTTTCTCTGCCTCAGCCTCCAGCAGTTCGTTGAGCGTTTCCTCTACGCTACCGCGCACCAGTTCCTTAATCTGCCCCTTGATAACTTCCTCATTTAGCTGTACAATCTTTTCGGACATGGTTTGTTGTCTCCTTTCAGAATGGCGTGTCGCAACTTCATTCTACCAGACTTTTGCAAACCATGTCTTTTCTTTTTGCGAAATTTATTGTACCTTATCAAAAGGATTTCCATCTTATGATTGATATATAAAAAACATTGTCGCAAATATCACAATATAACGCTCTTTTTCTAGATGGTCACTTTCTAATATTTTCAACTCATCTTTTTCAACTTTTGTCGCGTACTTTTTTAATTGTCAATGTTTCGTTTGTTATACTGTGTATGTCTCGATCCTCTGTGTTCATTTTGCTCTGCCTTGAAGTGGTAAACTCAAAATGAACAGTGCGTGTTCACAAAAATGGACAAATTACATTTTTGTTTCTTCTAAAATAAAACAACAGGTGGAGTCGTTTGCGTATTGCTCCACCTGTTTAATTTTTTCTCTGGCAAATTATTTCAGATAATTCTGCGTCGTTTTTTCTTTTAGCAACCATTTCTTTTCGAAAAGAATTTGGTGTAGTACCACTCATTTTTTTGAAAAATTTACAAA
The DNA here is from genome assembly GCA_003150035.1 of Clostridiales bacterium. GTDB lineage: Bacteria > Bacillota > Clostridia > Oscillospirales > CAG-272 > QALR01. The sequence goes on along the minus strand of QALR01000013.1, from coordinate 129,741 downwards.
AGTTTTGAGATGATGAAAGTCCGATTCGTGATGCAATCTGTTCGCCGTCTAATTCGGTAAAACGCAAATAGTATGTAGCTTCTTCAAATCTACGATTTCTAAGATAATCGTAAAAGGTTGTATTTAGATATTCCTTGAATAAGTTTTCTATTTGGTTCTTATTAATTCTAAACATTGAATATAAAGAATCTAATGTCTGCTTTTCTTCTAAATGGGTATTGATGTATGTAAGTAAACGTTTGAATTCACTTGAAATAGCAACCTTTATACAAACGTCATAGGATTCTTCTATATAAAAGTTGTGATAAATTCTTTCAAGAATATTTATTATATCGATAAAGTACGATCTCGCGCGACATGACCAATACCAATCAGCTTGTTCTTCAAGATTTTTCGTTAGATTGTCAAACGAACTCTCGATTTTGTTGAGCACATCCTTACTAATTCTTATACACGATTTGCTAATATCATCTGTGACAAATGGTGAGAGTTGAAAGAATGCATGTTGTTGACATAAATGCTCGTACTTACAACTACGTATTGTGTCGATGAACATATTCACATTTAAAAATTGTGGATCGAACTTGATGATTCGGACATCGGAACTACTGTTTGAAAGAACCTTGATGTTCTTTTTTTCATCCAGACAAATGGCTACAGGAGCAGGAATGTGACAGTACTTATCTTCTATTCGTACTGTTAGACTACCATTTTTGATTATGACGATGCTAAAGCAGTCGTTTGACAAATATGTAGGATCGAATCGATCTACATAATGAGTTTCAACCAGTACTGTTCTGTTTACATCTAATTTGTTGATTGTGCCAATAAACATACATCTGTATCCCCTCGCTCTTTTTCGTGTTGATTAGACATATTTTTTAATATTATAACCCGTACTTAGCGTTCTATAAATATATTGAAGATGTTATGAAATGATGGGAAACAAAGTATAATCAGTTGGAAACAGCACAGTGTAAAAAAGTCGGAAGTACACATATCTGTGCCTTGAGGAAAACTATCAAAATGTGTCTTGTGGTAACATATGAGCAAAGAAGAATTAACGACAGGTTAAGGTGGTGGAAATAATGTATGGTGAAAAAACTAGTAGGTTAAATTACATATGGAAATTTGGGAAAAGATATCTAATCGCTTTTCTTATAGCGGAAATTTGCATTTTGGTATCATATGCGGTTTCTGTTTTTCTCCCTTTGAATTTAACAAGGCTCACGGATGATGTTTTGTATGGAAGCAATTATAGTCTTTTGCCTATTGTAATTAGGGATTACTGTATACTGTTTATAATATCAACAGCGTTCAATTTTATTTACGCATTTGTTTGGCAGTATCTAAATAACCACTATATTCTTGATATTAAGAATGAAATGTTTAAAAGCGTAATTTATTCGAAAGCTTCTTATTTATCCAGAATGAACAGTGGTGATCTTATGACACGAATTGATTATGACAGCGAGCAGTTTATTCACGTTGTTCAAAGGAACCTTTTTCATTTCATCAATTCAGTCTTCATGTGCGCAGGAATTATTATTGTTGTAGCACAGATAAATGGCTTTATTGCGGCTCTTTTAGTTATTGCAGCAATATTGCCGATTGTGTTTACGAGGATTGGCGGGAGATTTACAGAAAAATATTCACGGGCAAGTAGAGAACTTTCCGGGGAATTAACTGGAAGATTATACGAGGTATTAAAAGGTATCCGAGAAATTAAAATATTAAACGCTTTTTCTTGGGCAGAGAAAAAGATAATAGCGCCCATACAAAAACTGCTTTTGCTCGGCAATAAAACACGAGGAGTCAGTTTTACTGTGAACAAATATATCGAACTGATAAACATACTCTCAACAATAAGCATTTATGGTGTGTCTGTATTTTTTGTTTTACGCGATAGTTTGAGTGTAGGTTTGTTTTTGGCTGTAATCCAGTATGTATCTTTGTTGCATAGAAAATTTAATTGGATATTGAGGATTTGGCAAGATTGGTATATCAGGAAAGTTAGTATTGATCGAGTGACAGAAATACTGGAATTAGAACAAGATGTAAGCGGTCATGTAGAGGTTAAAAGAATCAATACTGTAGAATTTAAAAATGTTGGGTTTGAGTATGAAAAAGGAAGTCCAGTTCTAAAGGATTTTAATATGCTTATTAACTTTGGCGAAAAGGTTGGTATCGTGGGTCAGAGTGGCAATGGAAAAACAACGGTTACTTCGTTGTTGCTTGGATTATATCCGGTAAACAGTGGGGATATATTAATCAATGGGATACCGTTACCCCAAATCAATCAAGCGCAGTTGAGGAAACGATTAGGTGTGGTATCACAGGATGTAATGATATTTGAAGATACGATTCGATACAACTTGAATCTTGGAGAAGAATATTCAGATGAGGATATATATTCTGCTTTACAAGCGGTTGAACTATTGGAGATAGTGAATACGTTGCCTAAAAAGGTGGACACAGTAATCAGCGCAACTTCACATAATTTATCTGGAGGACAAAAACAACGATTGATGATTGCCCGAATGCTCTTGCGAAAACCAGAATTCATTATCATGGACGAAGCCACGTCGGCTCTTGATGTAGAAACGGAAAAGGTCGTTTTGCAAGCGATAAAAACAATACTCGGAAAAGCAACAGTTTTGGTTGTGTCGCACAGATTTGAATCTATACGAGATTGTGACAAAATCGTAGTTATCAATAACTATACCGCAGAAGCCGTTGGAACGCATGAAAGCTTGATACGCAAATCACCAACCTATATGGTTCTGTTTGGGAGGTGATTAATATGAAACAAAGATTGTATGTTTTAAAGAATATAAAAGGGTACATATACCATGTAAGATGGGCGGTTATCGGACTTATTGTCTTAAATCTAATTTCGATTCCGATATCTCTTATATCACCGAAAATCTTTCAAATTTTGGTTGACGAAGTTATGTATAAAAGGGATAGTCAAAAGTTTTGGATCGTTGTAGTTGGCATGCTTGGAGCTTTTCTTATAAGAACTATTATTGATGGATTGTCCTTGAAAATGAACAATTGCATACATAATTCATTTGTATTTCGTCTTCGAAAAGATGTTTTTGCAAAATATAGAGGATCTCCATTTTCCTTTATCGAAAAAAAGGATGTCGGAGAGTTGAAAATGAGGATGATAGACGATGTTGATGCTCTTGGTGATTTTGTTGGAGAACAAGTTGTAAATTATTTGTATGGGATTTTATTGCTTACATTTACTGTTATAACTTCTATAGCGATTAGTTGGCGAATGACTGTGCTTTGCATTCTTGTTTTGCCAATCGTATTTATCGTAGATACTTTGATAGGAAACGGTACAAAGCAAATAAACATGGAAATCCGTAGCGTTAATAGTAGATACTATACCTCAACGCATAATTCACTTCAATTTTGGCGGGAAATAAAAGTTCAAAATTCAGAAGAAGTGTTTATTAAACGCTTCAGAGGATTTCAGGAGATTTTAGCAACGTTAGGACTAAAGTCGATTCGCTTTTGGGCGTATAAAGAGGTTTTTAATGATTTCAAGAGCAATTATCTTACGAAGGTTTTGGTTTATATGATCGGTGCATTCTTTGTTGCAAAGCAGGAGATATCGGTTGGGACTTTGATAATGTTTTCGGAGTATTTTTCGATGCTTTTTTCATCAATGGAAAGCGTAAATGCTAAGCGGATAGCGTTGAAAACAAATTCTCCATACTATGAACGTGTATTTGAAACATTTTCTTTTCCAGAAGAGAGTAAAGGTTTAGTTAGTATGAAGAAGTTAAATGATTGCATCAGATTTGACGATGTTTGTTTTTCTTACGTAAACGGCCAATCTGTTTTGAAACATGTGGATTTGCAAATTAACAAGGGGGACTATATTGCAATCGTAGGAAAGACTGGTTGCGGAAAAACGACATTAGCCAAACTTTTATTGGGATTATACGAAAAGGAAACTGGAACAATCTTTTTTGATGATGAAGATATAACAAATATAAGTACTGAAAATATGTCCGACCTTATTGGGGTTGTGATGCAAGATAATTACCTGTTCAATATGTCAATACGAGAAAATCTGTTAATTGCAAATGAAGATGCAACGGAGAAAGATATGATAGATGCATGTAGAATGGCAAACATTTATGACTTCATTACCGAACAACCTAATGGCTTTGAAACAGTAATCGGAGAACGTGGCGTGAAATTATCAGGTGGACAAAAGCAACGCCTCTCTATAGCTGCAGCGCTTTTGCGTCATCCGCAGATTATTGTTTTTGATGAGGCTACAAGCGCATTGGACAAGCAGTCTGAGGATATTATAAATGATTCAATCAATAAGATATTTGAGAACCTAACGGTTATTGTAATAGCTCATAAGCCGGCGACAGTACTAAGAGCCAAAAAGATCATTGTAATGAAAGACGGCAGAATTGCTGCACAAGGAACTCATGATGAATTGAAAAACAACAATAAGTACTATATGAATTTAGTGGAGGGCATGAGCAATGAAGAACGAAAACAAATTTATTCTTGAAACAATTAAAGGGGAACGAGCGGAGAAAAATGTTCTAATCGAACTAATGGGCGAAAAAATGGATTATCCGTACATTTTGGGGCAATTGTTGTTTAATCGAGTTGGTGCTATCGCATATTTCACACTCTTGCGAAACGAACTTTTACAAAAGGTTAACCGAGAATTTCGGAATTCATTAAAAGCCATATACGAATACAATTCAATGAAAACAGAGAGTTTTATTAAAGCGACACAATCGTTAGCGAAAGCATGTACTCATATGAACTTTCCGTATGCCTTTTTAAAGGGGGCCTATCTTGTTGGGTTGTATCCACATGGACTAAGGACATCAAACGATATAGATATATTGATCGATCCTGAACATGTTACAGAGCTTTCCAATATCCTAAAGAAGTACGATTTCAAACAAGGGAATATCAAAAATGAGATTTTTGTTCCTGCAGACAGAAAAGAAATCATATCCTCACGTATGAACCGAGGCGAAACAGTGCCTTTTGTAAAGGAAGTGGATATGCCAGGCATGAAGTATCTAGAGATTGATGTTAATTTTAGTCTTGGCTTTAGCCCCGGAATGGATGAATCGATTGTTCGGACATTTCTGGAGAAAACGCAACCTTTGATTTTTGATGCTATATCTACCCTTAATGATGTAGATTTTCTTCTTCACCTTTGTGCTCACTTATATAAAGAAGCAACAGTTATGAGTTGGGTGGAAATGGGTAGAGATATATCTTTGTATAAATATTGCGATATATATATGTACTTGAATCAACATTTGAATGAGGATTATTGTGAAAAATTGATTCAGAGGGTTGATGAGGTTGGACTACACAAAGAGTGCTATTATACATTCTACAATACAAAGAAACTGTTCTGTATAAGCAATTCGTTTGTGGAAAAACTTTTGAATAAAATTCGACCAAACGATTTATCTTTCATGAACCAGATTATTGATCCGCAACAGGAAAAGAGATATTCTTTTGACTTGGATTACAACGACTGGATATTTTGCAGTAACAGAAGGAGGTTATTACATGCAACTTGAGATGCAAAAGAACGAGTTTGAAGGAAAACTAATAACGTTTTGCGGCCTTGATGGATGTGGCAAGACAACACAGATAAAACGACTTGTTGATTGGCTTGAAAGCAAGGGACACAAAGTATATCTTACTAAGCAGCCGACGGATTTTGTGCGTAATTCTGAGATTTTCAGGACATATATGGATTCTCCAACACACGATGCCTTCGATTATCGAGCTCTGTCTCTTTTATGTGCTTCTGATCGCGTACAGCATACAAATCGAGTTATATCTCAAAAATTGAAAGAAGGGTACATAGTAATAAGCGATAGATACTTTTATTCTTGTTTGGCAAATCTAATAGCAAGAGGTTTTGAGGGGGATACATGGATATATGATGTTGCAAAGTCAATACTCAAACCTAATGTGGCGTTCTTTTTAAATGTTCCAGTTGATGAAGCCATACGACGCGTAAGGGATAGACCGGAAGAAAAAAATCGGTATATAGATGTTCAACTTCAGAAAAAACTACATGATTTGTATGTGACGATAGCGCGTGATAATAATGGGGTTGTTATTTCTACACTTTTATCTGAGGATGTGTGCTTTAAGCGTGTTGAATTCGAAGTTGAGAAAATTTTAATTAAGTGAAAAAAGGAGATGTAACGATGATTGATACAAGGAATATTGTTAATTCGATAATTATGGAGAAGAAATTTTCGGAAACGATTACTGCTGAGATGGAACTTAAGGGAGATTTGGGAATTGATAGTCTAGGTTTAGTTGAGCTTGTTGTAGACTTGGAAGAACGGTTCAATATTGAATTTGACGAAAGTGATTTGGATCCAGCTAACCTAAAAACGGTGGGAAGTATCTATTCACTCGTTGACAAGTATACGGAGGGATAATTGTGTTATACGAGTTTATAAAAAATAGGATGCTCGAACATTCGGAACAGGTTATATCAGATGATTACAGGTCATTTTCGTTTTTGGAAATTATAGATCGAGCAGAAGCACTTGGAAATACGTTAATATACGATAAGTACGGACTATTCTGTGATTCGGATTTGGATACGGCGATAGCATTGCTTGCATGTTTTTATGCAGGTAAGACGGCAGTTCCTTTGTCTAAAAAATACGGAGATAAACATGTACAACGTATTATTAATATAACAAAACTATCACATCTTATAACACAGGATGGAATCGTACAGTTATCAAAATTCGAACCAGAATCCGAAGATCTGTCAGATGTCGCATTGATAATGTGTACATCAGGAACAACTGGTAATCCCAAAGGCGCTATGATTACCGAGAACAATCTTATTGCTAATTTAATTGATATCGAAAAGTATTTTCAAATAAACGATTCAGATCACATTCTCATAGCAAGACCAGTGTATCACTGTGCGGTGCTGACAGGTGAACTATTGATTTCGCTAATTAAAGGTGTGAGAATCAGTTTTTTTGCTGATGGTTTTGTTCCATCAAAAATATTGGGATTTGGAAGGGATAAAGGAATCACTGTTCTTTGCGGGACTCCTACGTTGCTTTATCATTTGTCTGCATTGAATATGAAGAGTAAAACTCCTTTTGTTTTGAGAGTTATTGCAGTAAGCGGCGAATGTATGACACAAAGAGCAGCAGATGCTATACGTAAGGCATTTCCGCAAACTGACATTTACAATGTATATGGTTTGACAGAGGCAAGTCCAAGGGCTTTTTATCTTCCACCAGAAGAGTTTGACAAAAGGCCGTTATCAATAGGTGTGCCTCTTTCCTCGCTTGAGATTAAAATCGAGAATGGAGAATTGCTGTTGAGAGGCAAAAGCATTATGAAGGGATACTATAATGATTTGCCGACAACAAGTCGTGTACTTTATGATGGATGGCTCCATACAGGTGACATTGCTCAAATCGATGATTTTGGTAGAGTGTATCTAAAATGCCGAAAGGACAATATGATAATACGTTCTGGGATGAACATTTATCCGCAAGAAATTGAGAATGCTCTAAAACAGGACGAAAGAATAATTGATGTGTTAGCATTTGGTGTGAAAAATGATACTGTTAGTGAGAAAATACATATTAAAGTTGTAACTGCATTGAATAAGGTCGAAGTGTTTTGTATATGCAAGAAACTTTTATTATCCTATCAGTTACCTGATGTGATTGATATCGTGGATGAAATACCTAAAAATGCTTCGGGAAAGGTGATGCGAAATGCTAAAAGAAGTTGAATATAAGTATTTAATGAGTAAAGAGCAATTTAATAGTATATTGGAGCGCTTGAAGCCGAAGTTTGAAATAAGGGGCAATAACATCCAAATTAATTACTACTACGATACACAAGATAATTTATTAAATACAAGAAATATAACGGTACGCGTTAGACAAGTTGGGGAGAAATTAAAATGGCAAATAAAATGTCATAGAGACGAGCAGAATGCATTGTTATGTAGTGATGAATATGCAGGAACACTCGAAGATTTGCCATTATCGTTTAGAATTGGCGATACCAATGGGGATCTTGAATTAAAAGGATGTTTGGTTACTGAGAGAAAAGAGCTACATTTTGGTGAAGGAAGTAAGATCTGTTTCGATACAAGTATGTACTTGGGTATGATTGACTATGAAATTGAAATTGAGTATATCCATTGCGATAAGCAATTAGCGGATATTATAGCGGCTGATTTGGCTACTAGCCTAGATATAATTATGCCAAAAAGCAAAAGATTTTTTGAACGATGGGAGGTAATCAATCGTGGGAAAAGTGCTGTTACCTTATGTTGAACCAATGTATTCAACATACCATTATTTAGCGAGTTCTGGTATTCCTGCAAAACAGAATATGACATCTGATAATTGGTTTTACAATAATACAGTAGATTGGCAATGCTCTCGTAAATTTTTACAAGGTTTTACAACTCCAGAAATGTGCTTACATACAGGAAATATTTGGAGTATGCCTTTCCTCGAGAAACACGGAATAACTACTAGGTTTGCGAGAAGCTGTGCTTTGGAGCTTATAAAAACAATGCTGGATGACGGTTATTATGTTGCCTTTAGTGGTGTGGATGATTATTATGTGAAGGGAAAGAGTTGGTATAAGGAACAACATTTTAATCATAATGGTCTGATTGTGGGTTATGATGATGAAGATGAGACCTTAGCAATTGCTGCATACGATCAAAGATGGATATTTACTGTTTTTGATACGCCACAAAAATGTTTTATGCAAGGATTACAAGTCTTGTGTGATAAGAACTCTTATGGCGCCATTTATGCGGTAAAAGCAAAAAACGATATTCAGGAATTGAATTTGGCCACCATTTATCAAGAATTGAAGAAGTACCTATCCTCTGCCATAGACCATTATCCATTGAAAGATTCAGGATTTGTAAATGGAATTATTGTGTATGACCTAATATGTATGTATTTAGACAAAATGGCAGATGGTAGCATTCCACATGAACGCCGAGATCGACGTGTGTTTCGCATGATTTGGGAACATAAGAAGTGTATGTTCGGGAGAATCAAAGCGATTGAGGATCAATGTAAATGGGATGATTCGCTAAGTCATGCGTATGCTGAAGTTGTTGCCTTGTCTGATAAGATTCGATTTATCTATTCAAAGTTTGTAATTAAGTACTCTAGTAAAGATCTTGAAAACATACAGCTAAGTCTAATGAATATGAAACAACTTGAGATTAGTTTGCTCAATTCGTTCTTAGACAGACTCGATAAAGAGATGCCTAATGAATAAATCAGCAACAGATAAAGGATATGGAAGCTGTATGGTAGGCAAGAGAACAGTGCTGAATATATAAAGATTGAAGCTGAAGACACGATATTAGTTTGCGGAATTGCTATTGGAAAATTTAATGAAAATAATTGTTGTAAAGATAAGGTAAATATAGGTAATTACATATTTGGAATGATTTACTTGTAGCATAAGGTATGATAGTACAATATTTATATTGTCTGAAAATAAATATTCGTTATCTATGGATAAATTTTGCGAAATGTATATTGAATAAATTTTAAAGTGCGTTATAATGGTATATGATAAGGTTTAGTGATGATTGAAAAGGTGATAAGATGAAGCCACAAACTTTTGGACGCAATTATAATGCAGGTAAGATTGTCCCGATACAATGCGTGAAAGATGACCCATTAAAAGATCTTGACATAAAGGATTCATGCTTTCTTTGGTCTATAATTTATGAAGGTACTGTAAAGTTCCAAGTGGGTGATTCCTCGTTCGAAGCTATGGGGCCTTGCTTCGTATGCTTTGATGAATCAGAATCTCCTAGATTGTTAAAAAAACGTGGTCTGAAATGCGACTCGGTTTATTTCAAGCCAACGTTTTTGAATATCAATATGACTTTTTCTCGAGTTCATAGTGGCAACTATGAGCAACTTGCTCTCACGCATGATATGTTTCTACTGAAGCCTTTTACTGATAAGAATAGATATGTATTTCCGGCGTTTGATAATAATGTAGAGAATCTTAGGAGATTGTTCTCTATGCTCAAAAATGAATTGAAGGAACAGTCGGACTGGTATTGGTCTTGTAGAAGCCGATCATATTTTATAGAATTGATGTTGTTCTTAGAGAGAACATACGGATTGATCGAACAAAATGATCCTATAGGAAATGCGAAAAAGATTTTAAATCCTCATCTTAAGAAAGCAGTAATCTACATAGAAAACAATTACCGTGATATTGTTACTCTTGCGGATGTTGTTAAAGCTGCTTCATTAAGCCATTCGTCCTTGACACAGTTATTCAAAAATGAATTAGAAATGACACCAATAGAGTATGTTTGGTATCATCGACTAGCCGTAGCTAAGAAATTCCTCGAGTTTACAGATTTACCAATCAAGGAGATTGCTTCAAAATGCGGCTTTAAAACAACGCAACATTTCAGCAGAAAATTTGAAGAAAAGATTGGTACAAATCCTAGCATTTTTAGAGCGAATATGGTTGCAAGAAGAAAGCAATCGTTTAATAATATAGAAAACACATAACAAAAGCGAAACCTGATTGCAACAGGTTTCGCTTTTGTTATGTGTGCAATCTTGTCTGAAAATAATTACTGTTAATCTGCCGATAAACAAATAACTGTAACTGCTTGATTAAATTCCACATTGTACTTATAATATAGGTGACAGATTGCAAGCGGTAGGTGTTTTTGATGAATAAAAAAGAATTGTACTTGCTATTTGGTAAGAGAATAAAGGAGAGTAGAGAACGTGCTGGTCAAACGCAGTCCGAGCTTGCAAGCAAGCTTGGTGTTTCTGTTACCTATATTTCTTCAATTGAACGAGGGCTTTCATTTCCACGAGGTGAAAAATTAGTCGATATACTGAACGCTTTAGACGTATCGGCAGATTCAGTGTTCTGTGACATTGTAAATGCATCGTTTAAGGAAAAATCTTGTTTGTTGTATGCTATGATCAAGGATCTTCCTTCAAGAGAACAAAGGAAAATATTAGAGATTGTGGAGCTACTGGTTGAACATAATAATGACAATAAAAGATAAATATTGTGTGATATTTGAACTTGCTGCTTATTATTAGTTTCTACATCAAACTACAAAATGGTAATAATGATTGTAGTTTTTATTTAAACGATATGGGTTAGCACAAATCATTCTTGTTTTTACTTTGATTTTGATGTCATGAAATAAGGAGATAAAAATGTGGTTGAAAGAAGGATATGAGATCTATTTAAAGCGCGATAATAAAGCGTATCTATATAATGTTAAAAATATAAATGGCAGATTTGAATCTAATTGGTTTCAAATTATTCCCTATAGTGTTGCTGCTATAATTAAGCTTGTTAGCGAAGGATATACAGTTGAGAACATTGTTTCAAATCTTATTGAAAGAGGCGTTCAACGAGAAAAGGCTGAAAAATTAATTGAAGCAGTTTTAACTAAATATAATTTTATATTTACGGATATACCACAAGAAAATAAATATGAAAAGGGTGTGTTGGAAAATTTGACGCATCAATTTGGGGAGATGCCATTTGACTATAGAAAAAAGAAATATAGTTTCCCTAAAAACGTTGTTATAGAAGTATACAATGAAGAGACGGGATATATTAAGGCAGATGTGGCTCAGAGAATTCACAGTGATTGCTATGCGGGCGGGACAGAAAAAATATTTTATAATGGGACCAATGTGCATAAATGGCAATTAATAATGCCATTTATTCGAGAAAATAAAAAGAACAATATATCTACTATAATCAAGTTGGATTCTATAGAGGATTATTCCGATATTGATTCAATTATCCAGAGTGGCGTTACAAAGATTCAGTTCTATCATAAAAAGAACACTATAAAATCAATTGAGAATTTGCGCAAATTATTAGAGGCTGAAGTGGAATTGGATTTATTTTTAGAGAATGTCGAATTCTACGATTTGTTACGCTTTCCAATTAAAGAATTTGCATATAGATTTAACAAAATTTATGTTATTAATACAACACAACCAGAGGAGTGTGAAAAAACAAAACTATATTTAATGAAATGCGGTGCGGAACCTATTATTATAACAGGATGTAAAAACACATCTTTCGGTGAAAGAAGTTGTTTCAAATCGGGAGTAATGAATTTAGTTTTTTCGGCAGAGGGTAAGGCTATATTTTGTATTACTGGAGGGAGAAATATTGTTTTGGGAGATGCTAATTTTGAATCGATAGTTGATATATGGAATCGTTTTGATGCTAATCTTGAGAATAGAAAACGTTTGTTTGCGATGTGTAAAAATGTATAATTCGATTGGCAGTTGTTATATGAGCACACATAAAATGGAGGGGATTATTTTTAAGAAAAAAGTAAAAGACATATAATTGAATGTTGTAGAAAGGGATGACTATATTTGATGAATAATGAAATTTACGTTAATTGCGATACACATATTCGGTATGTAAACAACCGAATCTTGATTTTTAATGGTTCTTTAAATGCATTTCCGATGACAGTTAATGCAGAACTGCTTAAATTATTACTTGTTTTGACTGAAAATAATCAGTTATGTGATATAAAAAACGAAATGTTGAATCGTTATTCAATTGAGCATTCTGACACAGAAACCTTTATTCAATTACTCACTCCGTATATTACAGATAATCCGTGTAGACAAAATTATAAATTATCAGCTGAATTGCGTCGAACCCTAAATGACTATAAAGCAAGAGAAAATGTTTTGAGAAAATCAAATCATATCATCCCTAAAAAGAGCAAGCCAGATTTGTTGTCAATTACTGTTACAAAAAAATGTGGTCGACGTTGTGTTTATTGTTTTGCGGCAGATGAAGATGCTATTGGTGAAGAATTATGTCACATGGATTTGAAACTTTTTGAAAGTATAATAGACCAAGCAGAGACATTAGGAATTAAACATATCGAATTAACGGGTGGTGACCCTTTTGCGCTTACGAATATTAATGAATATGTAGATTATGTGATAAAACACGGAATGGAATGTTTTTTATCTACTAAAAACTTGGTTGGTCCTGATATGGTTCGTAAGCTTTATGATGCAGGATTGAGAGAAATACAAATAAGCCTGGATTCCTGCGAAGAACGGCTTGCAGATGAACTTATGGGGGTTCGAGGTGCTTATAACCAAATTATACAATCTATACGTAATTTTAAGAATATGGGTTTTAAAATAACGGTTAGATGTGTAATTCTTAAACAAAATATTGGAGGAATACCAGAACTCATAAAACTCTGCGAAAAATTACACGTAGATGTAATTTCGTTCAATTTATATGGTATGAGTTGTGGCAGACATGATTCTGCATTTTTTGCATCGAAAGATGAAATAATCCACCTCACAAATAAGATAGATGAATTAAAAAAACAGTGCTTTAATTTACATATTGATTATGCATCTAAAGTTATTTTACAGTATGTGAAATCAAGATCTTACAGTATGGAGTATAAACATTACAGCCGTGGAATTTGTGGTGCAATGACCAATAGTATGATTATAAGATCAGATGGAAAGGTTACTTATTGCGCAAATTTAATGTATTTAGATGAAATGATTGTAGGGGATTTGACTAAGCAATCCATTATGAATGTTTGGAGTGAATCGTCTTATAAAAAACTAACTGCTCCTGATCGAAAAAAGTTTGAGGGAACTCAATGTGCATCGTGTGATAGTTTTGATTACTGCATAAATAAGCGGTGCTATTTTAGAGTGTGGTTGGCGTATAGAAAACTATATGATAAGGATCCGATGTGCAAATATGGTATCAAAGATTTTCAAACTTATTAGTTAATAGAGGAACAAGTATATAATGGAGAGAATAATTAAAAAATACATAACCTGCTATGAACCATCGGAAACAATGGCAATAGCAGCAATGTTTTTTCCTGTTGGTTTTTGTAGTGATCAAAATACATCTTTAGCACATTTGTCGGAACATTGCTTACTAGAGATGATTAGACGTGATTTATTTGAAGATATTCATAGTAAACCATTTTTTATGTTGTTCAATGCAATGACTACTTCATACTACACATGCATTTGGTTTTCTTCGCCAATTTCAATCTATGATAATCTTAGAGATATGTTTGTGAACTCAATAGAGAAAATTACACACAGACTCCAACAATTGGATAACACAATTGTAAATCATGAAAAAATTAAAATTATTAATGAATTACGCTATTTGAAGAGGCAGAATTGTATTGATGGAAAATCTGGCAGTAATACAATATATGACAAACAAGGCGTTTTGGGAATTTCAATTGAGGAAATACATGGATTTATGAATAAATATATTATACAAGGAGGGGTGCTTTTAGAATATGGTGGCTTAGATCGTTTTCAAAATACAACTTGTGAACTTGAAAATCAGTATTTTGAAATTTCACTAATCGATAAACAAAATTTATTAATAAATAATGTATCGGATTTAACATTAATAAATCTTTGGAGATTAATTAATTATATTGCACAACAAGAAGAGATATCAACTCATTTTAGACAGTTAACAAATAAATCTATGTACATAAGTTTTGACATTCCAATAAAAAATGCAATTCAGTTATTGTTAAATATCGACGATAATAGACTTCAGTATTATATTGAGAAATATTATGAAAACGAACGAAATGAGTGCAATGATAGTTTGGAATTTTTAAAACGAATGTATAAACTTTTTAGACAAACAGGTTTCATTTGTAATAAAAAAGAGTGGTATAAATCGATATATCAATTGCCAAATCTTTATAGAAAAACATTAATATATGTGAGGGATTGCTATGACAAATTTGAAAAAATATCCGTATCTCAAGGATGACTTCCATGTGGAAGTTAATGAAGGAAAACTGCAAATTGTTGATAAAGGTCAAAATAGGCTACTTTTACCTTCAGTAAATATTGATAAACGAATTTATCCGATAATTGTGCAGTTCAACGGAAGTCAAACGGTCGAAGAAATACAATATAATATTGAAAAACTTATTAATCGAGATGCATCGCAGATTTTACAAAAACTTTTTACGGTATTGATTGATAGAATTGAATTTCATTCTGAAAAATTAAACACTCGCGTTTTATATGATTTGAATATCATCAATGAAATAGAAAGGATGGATGGATACAACCATAATATAGACACGCTCAAACAAATAAATTTTGCAATAGAACCAACATGCGCATTCTCATGTATATATTGCTTTGCTGATGCAAAACCAACATCTGAAAATTATAATAGAATTGATTTGGATAGGTGGGATGAGATTACTAAAGAAGCTAAGCGGTTAGGGTGCGAAGTAGTATTTTATGGTGGAGGGGATCCAGTGAGATGCAGCGATTTAGAAGAGTATATGAAGATATCATATAAAAATGGTTTGCATGCTAGAATTTCTACTCGTTCGCGGATTCCTCGAAATAGATTGCAACGATTTGTAAATTCGGGATTAAATATGCTACAACTCAGTTTCGATTCTTATGATAGAGAGACCGTTGACTTCTTATCTGGTCGAAAAGGAACTTTTGATGGCCTTGTAGATACTGCAAAGTACGCAAAAGAAATGGGAATTGAAATGCATGCTAGAGCAGTCTTGACAAAATATAATGTTGAACATTATGAGAAATGGGCGGAGTTAATGGTTGAGTTGGGTTTTACAAAGATTATTTCAGGAATTGTATTCGCATCTTGTGGAAAAGATGTAAGCAACTTATATCCAAGCGAATCTCAAATTAGAGATTTGGAAAAAATGGTGTATAAAATTCAAACAAAGTATGCTACTACTAATAGAGAGATTTATTTTGATAACAATTATACGCAATTGTTTGGTAAACCTTTGACTTATTTAACGGCACATAGACATAAGTGCAAAGGCTCAACTACTATGTTAAACATTTCTCACGATGGACTGGTGTATTTTTGTGATACATTAATCGGTGAAAAAAGTGCAGAAATAGGCAATATAGTAGATCAAACATTAGCCGACATTTTGAATTCAGATAGATTAAAAAAATTCAGATGTCCGAATCCAATAGATTATGTAGGTACGGAATGCGAAAAATGCAAAATGTTTGATAAGTGTTCAGAAAGAAGATGCTATATGCGTTCGAAATTAGCATATGGAAAAGTATTTGAGAAAGATCCTTGGTGTCCAAACGGAGAACCACTACCATTCTATTGTCCAATGTAAAATGAAGGAGAACTTATGAGTATAGATTCCAGTATGTTTGTTAGAATTCCGCCTCAAATAAGCCAAACATATTGTAACAGCATATCGACTGTATTTGGCAAAATCGGTGTGATGTCTAATCTAGAAATTGATCTGAGCAATTATTTCCAGCCAAGATATATTCTAGATGATAATGAAGGGTTAGAAGGTTATATAGTTGCTATTCAAGACTCAAAACTTTTTTCGGATTTAGGAATATCGCGCTTTCCAGAAGCTGGCGGATTTATTTTAAAAGATTCTGTCGGATTTTCTAACGATATGGGAAATAAATTATATCAAATATATAATCGTCAAATTATCGTTAATCACATTCCTTTTAGAAGTATAATTGATTTTTCATTAGATAATAATTCTGAAACCGTAATATGCCCAGATAAACCGACTCTTCAATATTTAATACCGTCTGCGATAAGAAATGTTGTAAATGTTTGTGCAAATAAACAAGGTTATATGGGAATACATTGTGCAGCTGTCGAAAAAAATGGTTGTGTCTATTTAATCGTTGGACGCGGGCGCAGTGGCAAATCAACCTTATATATTAACCTTCTAGAGAAGGGGATGAATCCTTTGAATGATGATTTAGTGTTTGTGTTGCCTGAAGGTGAGGACATTATTGTTAAATCGGTTCCATTGTTTGCAAAGATTAGACTGTCAAGTCTCAATTACATTAACTCGAGCATTCAGTTCCCTGCCTATGATTCATCAAAGACGATAGAACACGAAATATACCTTGATTGTGAAAAACGATATGGTCGAGTAAATCCAATACAAGGAAAAGTAAAAGCAATCATTTTCCCCGAAATAAATAGTGTGGATAATCGAGTAACAAAAGTTAGCTTTGAACAAAAGAAAAAAGAACTTTTTAGAGAAATAATTTCTCAACAAACAACGGTAATTGATAACAATTTAATAGAATTATATAAATTGTTCAAAAAAATCCCGTTGTATGAGGCGAAAATTACCGCTGATGTTTCTAATGCGTGCGAAATGTTGCTCAATGAGATGTTATGAACATATATACAATTAGCAGTAATGAATTTATATCGATGATTTTGCCTATGTTTATAAGCCAAGTAACGGAAATAAGCAGGGGAGACAAAAAGCATGTCAAAATATTTTCAAATTATTAAAACTAAACAAATGACGGGAGGGAGTTTATATGTCCAAAGATAAGGATGTTCAAGATCTTATTGAATTACTGGATGAATTAATTTTGTCTGGTGGCGATGAATTAGATGAGATTGAAATGCTTTGTGGATGCACCGGCAAAAGGTGTGAAAGCGGAATGATTACTATAACGTGATTGTTGTTGATTACGAATACTTAAAGGAGGTAAAATATGGACGAAGCAACAGAAGTTCAGGAACTTATTGAATTGCTAGACGAATTACTACTTAAAGATAGTGATGAATTGGATGAAATTGAAATGCTTTGCGGTTGCACTGGCAAAAGTTGTCAGAGTAATTGGATATCCTTGTACTAATATGATAAATTTCGGATTTTGAGCTGGTAAACCTGTGCATAATTCATCGATTATAAATTAATATACTTGAGGGTGCTTTCACCCTCAAGTATATTCAAAATTTTACTTGCTGTATAGGAGAATGAGAATGAAAATAAAGCATATAATTCAAAATAATTTTAGAGCTTTGCGAATAGTACAACAAACAACCCCCTCCCTTTTTTTTGTGACTTTAATTAAGTCGGTGTTGCTTTCTACCATTGATCCATTATTCACAATTTGGTATTTTAAGTATATGATCGATGCGGTTGTGACAAATAGACCTATGCAAGAAATTTTGACCATTACTATAATTATTAGTTTGTTGGTTATTAGTAAGCAAATCTTTATCTCGTGGTACAACAAGTCTTTTTTTCCATTAAAATCCTTGCTGCTGCGAAAAAAAATGCGAGAACTTTTGTATAAAAAACTGACAGAAATAGATATTGCAAACTATGATAATAATGAGTCATATGAAAAAATCAATAGAGCAATGCGGGAAGTTGATGGAAGACCATTAGCGGTTTTTCATACTTTTTTTAATATCATTGAAAGCAGTGTTATATTGGTAACTTCTTTAAGTATTGTTTTGCAAATTGATTTATTTATCTTGCTTTTTTCTATTGTGAGTTTATTAGTTGGTATTCTGTTTAATATTGCAAATAATAAAACTAACTATAATTTCAATATGTCTCAGGTGTCTCATAATAGAAAAATTGATTATGTACATCGTGTCTTGAATTTAAAGGATTATTCGCAGGATGTTAGAACTTCTAAAATTCAAGTGCTTTTATTTGATATGATGGATAAGGCTTTTGACGGTCTTAAAACAAGTCATCGAGAAAATAAAAGTAAATTAATGTTATATGATGTTTTACCGCAATCAATCACCTTATTATCGACAATAATAAGTATATTTTACATAATAATTCGTATAAGTTTAGGTCAAATAACTGTTGGCAGTTTTGCTGCTTTACTTAATGGAAGTCAATCTGTAACTGCTACTATTAGTGGATTGTTTCAATTTATTCCGTCTTTTCAGCAACATAGTCTGTATTTGGACAATATCTTTGAAGTGTTAGATAGACATAAGGCAATTGAATCAGGTAATCGAAAAATAATAAATGACATTTCAATGATTGAATTTAAGAATGTTTCGTTTCGATATCCCAATAGCGAACAATATGTACTTAGAAATATTTCATTTAAGATTAAGTCTGGGCAAAAAATTGGAATAGTTGGACATAATGGCGCAGGAAAATCAACTTTGATAAAACTATTATTAAGATTATATGATCCGACTGAAGGCGAAATATTACTGAATAATATAAATTATAGGGAATATGACTTAAATAGTTTGAGGAAAACAATCGGCGCTGTTTTTCAAAACTATTTTGTATATCCTTTTTCCGTATATGAAAATGTTTCATTAAACCATATAGATGAAAAGGAAAAAATTAACATTGATTTGGTTCTTAAAGAAATAAATCTATATGAAAAAATATATGGTTTGGATCCAGAAATGCGAAAACAGCTTTCTAATGAATTTGAAAAAGGTATAGAACTTTCACGAGGAGAGCAGCAAAAACTATCTATTGCACGTATACTATTTAATTCAGCTCCAATTGCAATAATGGATGAACCATCAAGTGCGTTAGATCCTATATCAGAAACAGAATTAGTAAGATTGATGTTTACGAGATTTAAAAGTAATATTCTGTTTATCGTCTCGCATCGCCTTTCGACGACGAGAATGTGCGATAATATTATTCATCTTGCTAATGGCACGATTGTTGAATGTGGAAGTCATGAGCAATTGATGGGACTCGGTGGTGAGTATAGTAAATTATTTAATCTACAAGCTGAGCATTATATAGAAAGTAGTAGAAAGGAAGAAGTTTGAAATAAACAAACAACGCCTCACCGACTAAAAGGCATAAAAACAAAGATTACTGTGGGGTAACCGAAAAAACAATATCAAAATAGGTTAAGAAGTTGCAGGGGTGACAAGATACCCTTAACATTGGAGAATAAAGATAGCCTCATTCATCGAAGTGGATTATTCGACCGAGCATAAAGGTCAGCATTGTAAGGCTTATTCTTTTTGAGAATGTTGTAGATAGCAGTTAACAGCATTCTCGCAATCGCTTGCAGATCTCGGGATTGCTCTTTTTTCGGATGGCGCAAAGAGCGCATTGAACAAGTAGTGGCTTGATATAGTCCCCTGCGCGAGCAATGCGAGTGTTTTTCTTCTTGCTGGCACTCTCGTTGTTCTGCGGAGTAGGACCAGCCCACGAGCAAAGATGCTTGGAGCTGAGAAACACGGACATATCCGCGCCGATTTCGGAAATGATGCCGATGGCGGCAAACGTCTGGATGCCCGGCACCGTAGAAACGAGGTCAATCTGCGGAATATACTTTTCTGCAACGGTAAGAATTAAGACCTCAACATTGAGCTTGCACAGTTCAAGGCTATCCATGTGAGAACGGATAGTGTGAAGCTTTTCGGCTTGTTCGGGACAAAATTCACCGTCCACTGTAGCAAGCACTTCTGCGTCGGTCGCCTTCATGCATTTTGTCCTGAAATCTGCTACATCGGTGATTTTTTCAGAAGGATTTTCCAACATACGAGAGATGATGTTAGAAAACGCCTTACCAAACACGTCGGAGAAAACGTCATCTAATTTGATGTTGGAAACGGTGAGACAGTTTTGCGCACGGTTCTTTTCACCAACAACGAAATTAGTAAGTTTCCAACGATAACGAACTAAGTCCCGAAGCTGACGAATATCCGTGGGAGGGATAAAGCTTCCTAAAACAAGATCGTGCTTGAAAATATCCGCGATCCATTTCGCGTCTTTTTTGTCGAGCTTCTTTCCCCTAATTACTTTAACGTTTTTGGGTGAGCAAGCACAACGTTGCAAGATTGTTCTAAAATGTTGTAAACGGGAATCCAATACTTTCCCGTGGACTCCATACAGACGTCCTTGCAGTTATTTGCGGCAAGCTATTCGGCACAGAAATACAAATCTTTTGTAAACGTAGAAAAGTGTTTGCTTTTGTAGGTAGTGACTCTGTGTTCATTAGTGGAAGCGATACAAGCGTAGATGAAGGATTTGTGGACATTCGTTCCACAGCAGATTGGTAAACAATTTTAAGCATAAACACATCCCCTCAAAAAATATTTGAGAAAACAGACAGGGATTGAATGCTCACTGAAAGATTGAAGTAACGTCTCTCCAAAGATAAGTTTACAGGGTACTTTGTCATACTTATTTGTGCTTAAAAGAGCATTTGGCACACATAAAATACGGCAGGCAGATACCATACTACTCACCTTCGCGTGCTATGTAGTGTGTCTACTTTCCAAGTAATATTTTAACACAAATTTTTGAATGCTGCGTGACGCACTCGGATTTCAGATCCTTTTGTGTCTTGGAACGCGCGGAAAGGAATGGTCATAAAAATGAAAATTAAGAATACTCAAAATGGCAAGTGTAATCTTGGCACGGGAATGATAAAATGGGGAGTGAGCTTTGGTTCGGTTTTAGCAATGATTATATCTTTTAATATACACAAATCTGTATTGCTTGCGATATTACATGGCGTGCTGAGTTGGTTGTATGTTATTTTTTATCTTGTTTTTTGATAATTCGGAGGTAAAAACTTGAATAGTAATGATACGTTGTTAAGCAGTGATACGAAGAGTATATTTCAATTATTATCACAGTTTAGGTATAAAGCCCTCGAGGATTTTTTTGAAATAATAAAAGATGATACATATGTCGTGCTAAAAGGTGAAGTATTGTCGCTTTTAGCATATCAAAAGACTGGTGCACGTAAAAGCAGTGACATTGATATATTGATTCCGAGAAAAAATTTAAAAAAATTCGAAAATGTATTAAATTCGAATGGTTTTTCTTCAGAGATTGTTTCGAGAAGGGATAGAATATTGATGCTATCACATTCACACCAAGTGTCTCCGTGGATAAAAAGGTTTGGTAAACGGGGATATGAGGTGAATGTGGATTTGAATTTTGATTTGTTTTGGGGAGAATATCAGGGGAAGAGAATTGATGTAGAATCCTTTTTATCGGATACAATGGAGATTGATGTTTTTGGCATCAAAGTTAAATCATTGACACCAATAAAAACTATGATTCAAATTGTTCTCCATCATTATAAAGAAATGAATTCATTATATCACTTAGCATTTCATAATTGTATAAACTATAGCATGTTCAAAGATGTATATTGGTTGTGGAAAAATAATCAGACAGATATATCGTTAAACAAGTTATTAGAATTAAGTTCAGAGTACGATATCAATGAATTTGTTTTTTATATTTTTTATTTTACCAATCAAGTGTTTCAAGATGCTATGTTAAGCGAATATGTAGAGGCATTTAGGAGCAGGAAAGGCGAGAGGTTATTGGATTCATATGGACTTTCGGAAAAAGAGCGTAAACCATGGAAATGTGATTTTAAGCATCGTATCGAAGCGGATTGCATGTTTGATTTAATTAAAGATGACTTAACAAACGAAGATATTGAAAAAATAGAAAATAATTACAGGTTGTTTGGATAAAAAATGCATATACACCATATAGGAATAATAGTTAATGACATAGAAAAAGATAGTTCAATGTATAAAAGTCTTGGTTTTTGTCAATGTGCAAATCTTGTTGTCGACTTAATACAATTTAATAAAATAATTTTCCTACAGGATTTTAATAATTCTATAAAAATTGAGCTGATTGAACCAATAGATGAAAGATCTAGTGTGTATAATTTCAAGTGCGGCTATCATCATATTTGTTTTCAAGAAGATGGTGGAAATATAATTGAGAATTTTAAGAAAATGAAGGTTGGAAAAATATTTTCAAAGCCAATTGTTGCTCCAGCTCTTAATAAAAGAAAGGTGGTTTTTGGTTGTTTAAAAAATGGCACATTTATTGAGCTAATCTTGGAAGATAAAACAGAATTGTCTTGTTACCCATAAATGGATAACTGAACGATTTACAGTTTTATACAATTTATTCTCATAAGCCAAGCCATTCACCTCCACGTTTTGTGTAGTGTGTCTGCTTTCCCAAGTAATATTTTAACACAGTGTTTTGAATGCTGCCTGACCGCACAAGATTTTATTTCTCTTTTGTGCCTTATAGCGCAGCGGAAAGGAATAGTCAAAATAATGAGACAAGTTCAAATAGAAAAAATTATTGAGGTAGTTAATAAAACTGAAAATGTAAAGATTGATTTGAATCAAATTGATGAAAATCTTGTTGACAAAGGAATGGACTCTATAACATTTATTCAAATAATTGTCGGCTTGGAAGAGATGTTTGATTGCGAAATACCAGATTCAAAACTGTTAATTAGCGAAATGGACTCGGTAAAAAAGATTTTTGATGTATTGGAAAATCTTCATATTGCAAACTCATAACGAATTGGTTAATTTTAAGAAGGAGGAAGTCTAAGTGGAAGAAAAGCAAATACTTTTGATTAGCAATATATGTTTTGAACCACATTTTCGCTCATATATTAAATATTGTTTTTCTAACCATTCCTGTGATGTGAAGATTAATACCGTTTCTTTTGAAGATATTTCAACTGATGTTACTAAATTTAAGACAGCAGATATTATAGTAGTATGTTTGAATTACGAGACTCTATATAACGATTTATCGAATGATTTGTTTGTGGGGAAAATTTCAAAAACAACTATCGAATGTGATTGCGTACAGAAGAGTAGCGAATTATATTCATATATCAAATCACATAGCTATGCTAGAATTATTTGGTTTGGATTTGAGGATTATTATCTGTTTCAAAATAACAATTACGGAATGTTGTTAGCTTTCGATGGATTGATTGATAGAATTAATCTAACAATAAGCGATTTGATTCAGGAAGATACATTCATTGATTTAAAGCGTTTGATTGCAACTGTTGGTATAAAAAATGCATATGACATAAAGGGAAAGTATCGTTGGAATGTGCCGTATTCAAAAGAATTAATTCATTTCATGGTAGATGAAATACAAAAACAGGATTTGATTTACAATGGAAATACGAGAAAGTGCCTGGTACTTGATTGCGATAATGTGCTTTGGGGAGGAATCCTTTCTGAAGATCAGATTTCAGGGATAAAAATTGGAGCGAGTGGTTTAGGGAGACCATTCCAGGACTTTCAAAAATATTTGCTTGAATTGTATTATCATGGTGTCATTCTTGCTGTCTGCAGCAAGAATGATGAAGCTGATGTAATGTGTGTATTTAAAGAACATACTGGTATGGTATTGAGAGAAGAAAATATAGTTTGTTTTAAGTGTAATTGGGAAAATAAATCTGACAACATCATAGATATCTCAAAGACTTTGAATATTGGATTGGACAGTATAGTTTTTGTGGATGATTCTATATTTGAAATTGAATCTGTAAAATCGATATTGCCAGAGGTAAGATCGATTTTGTATCAAAGAGATACTATTTATAATGAGCTTTCTTGCTTTAATTTGAGGCGAAATCTAGATTTAAAAACAGTACAAGAAAGGACAAGTACATATAAATCAAATATTTTGAGAACTAAACTTCAAAATAGCACAATATCCTACGAAGAGTACATAGAATCATTGGAAATGTTTCTTGACATACATAAGGTTAAAGAGTGTGAATTGGCTCGTATATCTGAACTAACACAAAGAACTAATAAATGTACCAATGGTACGAGATATACAGTTGATCAATTGAAAAATAAAGCATCTTTAGAAAATTACGAATTGTTTGCAGTTTGTTTGTCTGACAGATTCTCTAATCTTGGAGTTGTTGGAACTATTGGCTTGGAAAGTGCTCATGTTGATTTGTTCTCGTTATCTTGTCGAGCTCTTGGCAGAGGCATTGAAGAAAAAATGTTGCAGTGGATACTTGAAAGAGGTATTGATAAGATTAAGTTTATTGAGACAAGCAAAAATACCTCTTTGTTAAGCATAATTAACCAAAAAGATTTACGTTTACTTGAAATAAAAACATGAAATATATGGAGAAGATATATGAGAAAGGCATTACCATATCCTAAAAATTCCAATTTATTTGTTATCATAATAAAGCGTTTCCTTTTGGAATCATTCAAGCGAATTCTCTCTAAGATATAACTAGATGGTTGTGTACCAAATGTATTAACGCCGTGTATAATCTCAATTCATATCAAAATAAATTTGATTTAGATATATGGGAGAACTGGGGTAATTGGGAAGTATAATATGAAGTGTAACAGATAAAAAATAGCGACAACATCGCCTCTTTAGTGTAAAATATATCCACCATTCCTTCTGAAATGCCATTCTTCTTTTTTTCAAAGTCGTTATTATTTATATCATGAAAAATTGCATAAGGAGATATAAAATATATGACAAAAAACGTGATACCAAACAACCCTAATGATTACAATGAAACAAAGGATATTGCCTTATCTATAACAACCACTCCATTAATACGAAGTTACAGAATTCATGCGTATATGTTTAATTTAATGCAAAGCCATCCGACTTTTTTAAATTATGTAATTTCAAATTATCTTTGTTTGCATAATAAGCAAAATAATCGAGATTATTTAGATTTTCATTTGGATAACTATTTTTGTAATATGTCATCGTTATTCCATGATAACAGTTGGTTTGAGATAAAACAAATTGATATTTCTTCTGCTGAATTTAAAAATCCCGAAGCAATCACACATACAATTTTAGAACATTTAAACCATGGTTATTATGCAATCCATAGGGTCAATGAAGCGTATTTGCCTCATACGAATTATTATGGAGAAAATAGTGCAAACAACAACGAAATGACATTTGGATATTCCCAACAATATGACTCTTTTTTTGTCTTGGATTATAACAAGAATGGGCAATTTAGCAGTTCTTTAGTGGATTCTAATGACTATCTAAAAGCTATTAAAGCCACAACATCACCGATATATTTAAATTTCATTAAGGCAAAAAAAGAAATTGCTTTTTGTTTTGATCAACCAAGAGCTTTAAAATTATTGCGATGTCATATTGATTCAATAACAGCATATCCAGAATATAAAGACTTCTCAAATAATTTGATTGGCTATAGGGCTATCAATCGTTCACTTGAAAATATGAAAGATGAAGGATATGATTTTATTAGACTGAGGGTAATCAAGGAACACAAAAATATTGTGCTACGATATTTAGAATATACTTGTGTGAATGGTATAGATAATCCGTCTTTTCTTGAACAATATAAAATTATTGATAAAATGATGGAAAACATATTTATGTGCGCAATGAGAGATGCGATGAATAATGCCTCACAGCAGACTATTATTAACAGAATAAACTCAACCATAGAACTTAATGAGAAAGAATCTCAACTTATTTCTCGTTATTTAACCAAATATTAAAATACATTCAATCGTAATCCCCAAATCATCCTCTGTCGTCGCCTCTTTGTGCTCATTCTACTATGTGAACACTACTGGAGAAAGAGGAGACTTATTTTGGGGTTACGAAAGCTGTTTTTCTTTTGTATCAAAAAGACAGAAAATCATATTGAAGCAAAAAACTCGACACAAGATACAGCACTTCAAATAATCACGTTTTTTGAACAAGAGCACGTTACCAATGAGTTTTTCAGCGTTGGCATATCAGCTTTTGCGAAATCAATATTAGGTGAAGAAAAAGCATAATTGAAACAAATCGATAACCAGTTCTGATATCGGCGATTATGTGATCGAGAACGAAAGCGAAAATATTCTTAATGATACATACGGCGCAATGGTTCTGTTTTTGTAAGAACTGTCGTTTATTAGTTTTGATCTGTTTAAAGTGACAAGTGCGTACACCGCTCCCCGAGATCACCTCGACCGGCGGAATTGAGCAGTCGTTCCGCTGAAATTGAGCAATGGCACCGCCCAGATTGAGCAGTGCCACCGCTCGGATTGAATATTGACAGACTATGCTGTGCTTGGTATCATTAATTTGCTTTTAGCCATATCGGAGGATAGTGCAACGCTGAGGAGCGACATGAGCACCGTGTATGGGGTTTGGCAGGAGAGTGATGTCGTCAGCATCGCTCTCTTTTTTGTTGCACCATCCCAATCACTCTCCTGGAAAACCAAAATGCGTTAAACCTCGGATCCGGGCAGAGCCCGGTGAGCCGCAGGCTCTTACCTCAGGTTTCCTGCAAGCCTTTCCGCTTCCGCATGGACTCCTTTCCGCCAATGACAATGGTGTAGGCGTCATGGACAATGCGGTCACAGATTGCGTCTGCCAGGATCGGATCGGAGAGATTCTCTCTCCAGCCCGGAATGTCAAACTGGGAACACAGGATCGTAGAAGCCCTTTTGTACCTGGCCTCCATAATCTCCAGGAGGTCTCTGGCTTCTGTTTCCTTTAGGGGGTAGAGAAGCCATTCGTCAATAATCAGGAGCGAGTACTTCTTGTACTGAGCCAGGAGCTTTCGGATGCTTCCGTTGCCTCTGGCAATGTTAAACTCCACCAGCAGATCCGGCAGACGGATGTACTTGACTGTCAGGAACTGTCTGACTGCCGCCATTCCAAGCGCGCATGCCAGATAGGTCTTGCCGCTCCCTGTCGCTCCCAGCAGAATGATGTTGTGGTGCTCCTGAATATAGCCGCAGGTACCAAACCGTAGAAGTTCCTCACGCTTCAGATTCCTGTCTGGAAGGTATTCCACATTTTCAAGGCAAGCGCCGGGTTCGGAGAAGCTGGCCTGGCGGATCAGCTTTTGCAGATGGTTATTTTTACGGGCATTCCATTCCGCATCCACCAACAGCCCCAGCCTGTCCTCAAAGGCCATATTCTGGAATTGAGAGTCTGCCAGCTGGTCTTTCAGAGCATTGGCCATTACGCTGAGACGCATTTCACGCAGCTTTGTAATCGTTGCCTCTGTCAGCATTTCTTTTTCCCCCTGTCATAATAGTCAGCGCCACGGGTGAAACCGTATTGGGAGGAAGACGTGGGCTCCGGCTCCGTGGGGAGTTTGTCCTGCCCGGAGGCAAGAATGGCCTGGATATTTTTCAGGGAAGGTCTGGGGGTGAACTCCAATGCCCGCTTGCAGGCATTCTCGAGCCGCTGTGCAGAATATTTGTCAGCCAGCTTCAGCAGTCCCAGGCAGGATTTATACCCCTGCTGCTCCACCTTGTAGCTGCTGAGAATGGCACGGACAGCACATTCCGTGCTGCTGCCAACCTTACCGGCCCAGCGGATAAACCTTTCCCCGTTCCACTGCACATATTTCTGGTGGTCAGGCGGCATGTGCTCCTGAATGGTGCTGTACTGGTTGAATTTGCCGTACAGCCTGGGATGGGAACAGATCCGGCTCCCATTGTAGAATACCTCCACGGTTGCCCTGGTCAAACGCACATCCACCTTCTGGCGGATATACTCAAAGGGAACCGAGTAGTTCATCCGCTCCACGGCAATATGGTAGTTGGGACCAACGGTTGCCTTTTTCCAGGTGGCAAGCTCGAATGGATAGGGCGGCAAAGGTCGCAGGAACGGCTTTTCCTCCGCAAAGAGACTGGCTCTGCTGCCGTTTTTCTTCTGAAAAGGTTTGTTGTTAAACGCCTCAAGACGCTCCCAAATTGCTTCGTTCAGCTCCGGCAAGGACAGGAACTGCCGGTTCCGCAGAGCCGCCAGAATAAAGGTGGAGATGATCCCTACGGTTCCTTCCACAGCTGCCTTATCTTTGGGTGCCCTGACTCTGGCCGGAACGATGGCAGTGGCATAATGTTCCGCCAGCTCCTGGTAGGATTTGTTCAGAACCACCGCATCTTTTCCGTGCTTTTCTACGCCGGTTTTCAGATTGTCACATTGAATCATCCGCGTGACACCACCGAAATACCGGTAGGCGTTGACATGGGCGGCAGTCCAGCACTCCTGGTTCATGGAGAAGAACGCCTCCACATAGCTGTAGCCACTGTAAGGCAGCGTTGCCACAAACACATATGCTGGAATGACTTCTCCAGTGTCCGTGTCAATTACGGAAGCGGTATCACCTGCCCAGTCCACCTGCATCACTTCTCCCGGTTTGTGGTTCAGATGCATTGTGGCATTGGTCTTGTTGAGATAGTCGCTGTAGTACTTATTGAACTGGGTAGACTGGTACGGAATTTCTCCGGCTGCTTTGCATTGGTCGCAGTATTCAAGCCACAGCAGATTCAGCGTCACGCCGCTTTTCTGCATTTCCCGATACACATAGTCGTAATCCGGCATCTTGTACGCAGGTTTGCCCGAAGCGCTGGGAAACAGCAGCACTGCCAGCTGTTTGTCGGACATTTCATCCGGCAGCGGCCACGGTGTTGCGAGCACAGTGCAGACTGGCCGCAATCTCAGTTTTGTTGAGCCCCAGGCTGTGCAACCTGAGAATCTCACGGTAATTGGTCATAATGGTTGACCTCCTTGTAGAAATTTGCACCCTGGAGGGTACATATCTACATTTTACCGTGCTGCTCAACGGCTGCGGTGACCGTGCTCAATTTCGCCGGTAACGGTGCTCAATTTGTGCGGTCGAGGTGCTCAGTCTCGGGCGGAATACTCAACAAGAAGTAGTAGGCACAAAAAGACAGTCGCACATGTGCAGTTACATATGGTTATTAATGCAGTGCCCAATCTTCGGTACTTCTTTTAGGCGTTCTGCATACCAACGGTTGATTATTAATTTGAATTGTTGTCGTCTACAGGTTTGTGAATTTTCACGTCCTGCCAACATCGTACACTCTTTTTACTTTCGAGATAATTATTTTCTTTTTCCTCTTGCTCAAACGGGTAGCTGTTCGAAGGGATTTCATTTTCATCATCCTTGGAATCCTTGTTATACTTCTCATGAGCAGCCGTCATCAAATCATCCTTGTTGGCGTATTTGATGTTTTGATTATCTCGAAGAGGGACAACGAATGGCTTGTCCTCAAACTGAATCCCCCACTTGAAAAAGAGCTTCAGTTTGACCTTGATAGGATTGAATCCTGTCTTGGTTACAACGAACGTACCTTTTGGCAAAGACTTCAACTCGTCTGCCGTCATCAACGGTCGCTCTATCATTTGTAGTGAACGTGAGGGATCGTTCTTGCTCTGACTCACGCTTCCTGACATAACGGTGCGAGTACCCAAGGATTTGGATAGCACCTGCGCAGTTTCAGAGTTGGGGGCAAAGCCACCGAATACGGTGAGCTGGGTGTTGTCCACGATAATCTCTGCACCTTCCTTGCCATAGTTCTTTTCGAGCTGGGCGAGGGACTGAATAATCGGAACGATAGAAACTCGACGAGAACGGGATGCCGAGAACATCATCTCGGCAGATTCAATCTTGGGGAGTGTACCGAACTCATCACAATAGAATACTACACGGTTCTTTAGCTTACCACCATTCTCGTCGGCGACTGCCAAGATTTCTCGGTACAGTTGCTGAATGATAAGGCTGACCATGAAGTATTTGGACGAGTCTTCTTCGGGCATTATGATAAATATCGCAGACTTTTCAGAGCAGAACTTCTCGGCATCAATCTCGGTATCGTTACACAGGATGGTTTCAAGCTCGGAGTCAAGGAATGCGTTGAGTCGGGAGAGTGCGGTGGACATTACCGACGCCATCGACTGCTCCGAGGTATTGAGAGCTGCGCCAGCGAACCACTTCGCTTTGTGGTCATCGGGTAGAAGTGCCATCAGAGAGTTGAACTGATTTTTCTGTTGCTTATTATTGCTCGGCGCAAGCAGTTCCTGAATGATTTTGAAAACCGATACGATGTGTCTTTCTTCGGGCTTACAGAACTCCGATACTAAAAGAATAGAGGCTGTCAATACACCTTCAGCCGCGTCATAGAAGTATGCGTTCTGACCAAAGGATCCTGCATCCATACCCGACAGGATAATGGTCTTTGAAATGATTTTCGCATACTTTTCAGCCTTGGCTTTGTATGCAATCGTTTCGGGATGCTGGGCATACAAGTCCATATACTTGTTGACGAGGTGAAGCAGGTTGTTTCCGTGGGATCTCATCGGATTTCGAAGGTCAATAACAGAGATATTATATCCGTAGTACTTGGATGCGATGGATCCGTAGTTTCTCATGATGTCACCCTTGGTGTCGGTGGACATGAAAGACATTCCCGAAGCACAAGCGTATTCAATGTTGGGATAGAGCCAATACGCTGTCTTACCGACACCTGCTGCGCCGATCATCATACAGTGAACATCACCGGAGTCCACCAGCCCAATGGTTTCTTTCCCAAGCGTCTCACATCCTACCACTATCCCCTGCTCTGTCGGTCTGGACTTCTCGTCCTCACGCCATTTGCTCGGCTCGTAAGGGACTTTTGTGTAGGTGTCCTTAATCTCACGCTTGGATGCCCATCGAGCAGTGCCGTGCTGGCCATGTCCGACGGTTTTGCTCTTGATGCTGTTGAGTCCATAGAGGTGAGATGCAAGAGTGATAAATATAAAAAGACCGCCCATGATAGCGGCAACTGTGATTAATATTTCTATACTACCTATTGGTTTTCATCTCCTTCCGTGTTTCTTTTCGAATTTTTCAAGGGCCAATCTCGCTTGGTGTTGCGCATTGGCAATTGCTATTTGCCTTTCGAAGTATGCTTCTTCAATTGGCTTGATAGGTTGAATGGTGTACAAGAGACTGCCGTTGTGTGTTCGTCCATCCTTCGTCTTGACTTTGGTGGGTTCGGTGTAGATAAACCCTTTCCTTTCAAGGCTCTCAACATATTTTTTCACTGTGTTTTTACTCATGCCGGTCGCACTGCCTATCGTGGTATAACTCGGATGACATTGAAATGTCTTGCGATCTTCGCAGTACATAAGGTAGGCATAGACGACTATCTCCCCTGCGGACAAATCAAGATGAAATATGGATTTCGGCAACGGAAAGTAATCGCCGGGGTTATCACGTTTCTTGGAATCGTAGTAAAGCAATGGGATACCTCGTGCGTAAAATAATATTGTTTTTGATCATAGAATCCTTTCCGACTTACATTGTCAAGTCGATGTTTGTTGGTGTTTCGGCTGTGCTGTTCTGCTCGGCAGGTATCGCTTCTCGTCCGTTGAGAGCCTTGAGATCCTCATCCCAATCCTTGTTCTGCGGAGGGACTCTCCACACGGAATATTCTCCAAGCTCGTGTATTGCCTTGGAGATTCTCTCGCAACCGATCTGGCCTGCATTGTCATTGTCAAGGCACAGATAGACAGTCTTGAGGTTAGGATTGTCCTTCAGCATTTGAAGAGCTGCGCGGTCTGCTGTGGAGCAGAGTGCAACGTAGGAGTGGCTATCCCATCCTTTCTTGTGCATGGAGATATAGGCCAGCATATCAATGGGAGCTTCAAATACGAATAGGTATTCGGATGAGCCATCAAAATGAAAGCTATATTCAGCAATACTGCTTTCCAGATTTCCTTTGAAATCGGATTTGGCAGAGGTCGCTCTTTTGTGTGCGTGGACGGTTTTGCCGTTCCTGTCGTTGCCAATGAAGACGGCATTGTGATACTTTGCATCCTCATAGATGAGTCCGTCTGCTACAAAGCGATTGATGACTTGTCGGTCTATCATTCGCTCGTGCATCAGATATCCATAGACTCTACGCATATCGGGATGCTTTTCGGGCAGTTCAAAAGGTTTCTTGGGCTTGATCTTCGGAGGCATTCTCTCGCCGATGACTTCTTCACCTGCGTTGCTTCCGAGCAGACTTCGGACTGCTTCGGGATAGGACAGCCCGAAAAACTTTTGAACGAAATTGACTGCACCGCCACCGACGAGTTCGTATTGACTGAACCATTCGCTTCCGTTGATTGAGACTTTACCCGACGGGGCTTCCCAAACATATTCGCGTCCGACTTTTTCGACCGATTCGCCGTGGGCGGTCAGATATTCAACGATGCTTGAAGCATTCGCTGATGCTTTTTCTTGTTCTGTGAAATTTATATACGGCATGGCATCTCCTTTCCTTAATCGTATATGAGTTCCGCATTTCTCTTGGCTTCATCCTCACGACGGATTCGCTTGTCGACGGCAGGAGTGTAGATGGTTCTTCTGTTTTCGTCATCGAATTTGTCACGGAAGATGTTGCAGAGATTTTTGAATAGACGAGTGACTGCGGTAGCACTCACTCTGTTTTCCTTTGGGTAGGAGTGGACTTTTACGTTGGGATCGTAGTTTGGCGAGGAGGCTTCCTTGATGATACTGTTCTTGATGGATCTGAATTCTTTGTTCTCGGACAGGGGTATCTTCGGAGGCCGTTTGCCCGAATACATACCAAGGATTTCATATTTCAGATTATACCACAGGTCGTACAGTTCCGAGATGGTATCATCCTTGGCGAGGTCATCCACAATAGAATCCACGAGATTCTTGATGTCCTTGCTCAAATAACCATAGACCTTTTTGCCTTTTGTCTTCTTGAGCTTCTCGGAGAGGAGCAGTATCTTTTGCTCGATGCTATCGTTCTCGATGGTCCTTCCTTCTGCCTTGGTGAGAATTTCGTGGATCAATTCATTGGCTGCAGTCTTCAAACGTTGACGCAGTTCGGTCTGATCCTCGTACAGACTCGTGAGGTGTTGAGCGAAAATATCTCGGACGAACTCTGAACGTATCTTCTCAATTCCATAGTTATTGATATAACCTTCCTTTGGATTTTTCGAGTAGACCATGATATGCACGTGGGGATGATGCCCCTCGTTATGAAAAGCACCGTACCATTTGAGGTTTTCAATCGGAATCTTCATAGCCGAAGCCATCTGCGCAACGTGGCTACCTATCATGTCCTTCCATCGGGAAGCGTTATCATACCCGAGCCTTTCAGCATCTTCACGCTTGAGAGAAGCAATGAACGTCCACACGTTTCCTTGATGTTCGTTCAACTCCTGTGATACTTTTGACAGCACCACAGGCTCATCACCCGAAGTGAAAAGTCCGTGAGAGCCGATCCTCTCGGCTCTCGGACGGGTAGCAATATAGTCGGCGTAGGTCGGAGAGTCAACGATAAAAGGCAGGTTGTCTTCGAGAGTTCTTGTGATATACTCACTCGCATTGGCTCTGTTCGGAGCTTCTTGATACGATAGATATTCCTCGCTGAATATACTTTCAGGGAAATCTTTGACGAGCTTTTCTATCAACTCGTCTTGATTTTCTGTGCTTTTCAGCGTTAGAGACCTGTCTTCAATCTTTTCAACGTTCTCACGGGTAGCAATATATTTTGCGTAGCCACCCATCGACTTGGCACGACCGGGCTTGTAGTAGTTGACTTTTAATATCAGCTTTGCCATCTGACTGCTTCATCGAAACTGATAATGCCGTTGAGCTTTTTGACCTCATTGACACAGATACCACGCACTCTTTCGAGCGTAGCCACGTCAATGTTGCTGTTGGCTGCAATGATATTCTGCAGGATCGTCAGCTCCACAGCCATCTTGAAGAGCAATCTACCTTGACGGTTATCGCTCTCTCTTGTGATGTCCTTGAGCGTAGAGGTGATGATGTCGGGGATGACATTGGAGCAATCCTTCAGTGAATGAAGCTCTGTGTAGTAGTGGATAGCCTTGCAAATATAGTCACTCACACTCTTACAACCAGTTTCCTTGTAGTGCCTTTTTGCCATCTCATGAGTTGACTCAGTCATATAGACACCGATTCTTTTGACGGGTTCTTGGAGCATCTCGTCGAGATTTTCAGAATTGTCCATTTTTGCAATTTACCTCACTTTCTTGAATGGAATACGTCAATGGAATACCAAAACCCGCGAAAAACCGCCGTTTCAGCCAAAATGGAGTCCAAAAAGTCAATTTTTCGCACACACAGGCGATTTTGGAATACCTTTATAGAAAACAGGCATCTCTTGAAAGCTCTCGAAATCTCTGTTTTTCTCGCAAATTCGGTCGGCTCTGCCGTCCGATGTGAGGGGAGGTTGCCGTGAGCGGCATACCTCTTTAACCTGCTTTCCAATCGAAAATCGTCTTATCTGACGATTTCCGAGACTTTTTCGTACCCCCTTAACTTTGGGCGGTTTTTAGCACGTGTTTTGATGTCTTCCTGACTAATAATAGAATTGTTTGTTACTCGCTCTGTTGATCCGAAGTTACAGGCTTCGGAGGCGGAGCATTTTTCTTTTCGATATATCCCCGAACTGCAACGGGAACAACTTTTTTGAAGACGGATTCGATTGCATCTGCGAGTTCTCGCTCTACCGTGGAGTTCTTATCTCGCAAATAAATTCGAACCGCTTCGAGCTTTTCGGTTTCGTATTCGACTTGAATGGTGGAAAACTTATTGTCCATCGTAGCCATTACTGCATCACCTGTCCTTCATTGCTGGCTACCCAATCGGCATCCGTAATCTTAAAATCAAGATCGATGTTTTCACAAGCCGTGGGAGTATTCACAAATCTTGTTCCTTCAAAGCACGTGTTGCCGATGTTACAATTGAACAGGTCGCTCTTATAGAACGTAGCGTGAGCGAAGTTTCCACCGTAAAGAAGGATATAGGAGAGGTCACTCTCCTTCAAGGTAGCTCCACGGAAGTTGATCTCATCGGCATTCACATACTGCATTGAGCAGTGATCAAGGAAGGCTCCGGAGAAATTTGCGAAGCAAAGTTCTGCCGAGTCCATGTTGCATCCTACGAGAAGTGCATCCGAGAAGTTGGAGTTCAAGAGTTTTCTGTTGGCGAGGTTGACTCCATCAAGGTGACAGCCACTCATATCAAGTTGCTTACCTCCGGGGAGATCGTTGAGCCACAGGATGTGCTTTGCGTAAGCAATTTCGAACTCATCTTGATCGACTACCTCGTAATGGTTGTTTGTGAAATCGGGTTTCGGTTCGTCGGGATCCTTGAACCACGCAGACGAATTTTCAGCGAGTCCGTGGGAAGCGTAGGCGAATGACTGAAGACGGAGCTTGTCGAAGTCTTCAAGCTCTATCATGATCTGACCTTGATGATTGAAGATCTTGCCGACCTTCGTGGAGAGAACGTCTGCCCATTCCTCACGGCCTTGTTCGGTAATCATGTTTGCGTTCAGCTCCGTGATGGTTGCAACGATATCGCTTCCGTCCTTCTCGATGAAGTGAACATCTTGAAGCGTACATCCGAGAAGTGAGAGCAGAGAGAACCCTGCTTCGATACCACCTGCATTGCACTGAGGACAATGTTTAAGGTGATAGGTTATTTCATAACCATCCTCGGTCTGAATGGCTTCGGCGACCTCATCTCGCATCTGAAGCTCTCGCAGTACCAACTCGTCGATGCCGTTGCCCTCAGTGATGTCGACCTCATTGTGATGCTTGTACAGTTCATCGAAGGAGATAGCCCAAGCTCCATCGCTTGTATTCAGCGTTCCTTCGGTCACGCAGTAGTCGGCGATCATGTTGACATAATAATCAAGCATGTGTCCGGCGAAAGGCAGATACGCAGAGTACCTCGCATAGGAAGAACCCTCGCTGTTGACGAGGATTCCTTCCTCGGTCTGCTTGTTGAGGACGAGGAGAGCGTTGGTAACGCCATCGGATCCTACACACAATGCATCGGAATGCTTGGCAATAAAATCATAATCATCCAAGAGCCTGTTGGAAAACACAGCCCACTGATTCTCATCCAAGATTTCAACCGCACGAAGTCTGAACGGTTTTACATCGGGTGCAGGATCCTTACTGTTGAATCTAATTTTAGGATTCGTTTGAATCACCTCCAAAATATTCGTTGAATTGATCTCTGTCGGCGTCAGAAAACTCGACGCCGAATGCAGAGGAGATGTTGGTGAGCAGGTCGCTTTCCTCGCTGACCGTGAGGAAGCAATCCGCTAACGTTTGATAGAAATTTTCCTCACTGTATCTGTCCGTGAGGTAGGACAGGTAGATAAGTTTTGCTTTGCTGATATCGTCCTCGGTCAGCTCGTTTACCGTGAATACGGATTCAATCATCTGTAACTGATTTTCATTTGCTTCCATCTGTTCACAGATCTCAGTGGGTAGGTTCTTGTAGATGGCATCATACCCGACGATGTCGGCAACCTCACCTGCACCGAGCCACCCGAACAAGCCATAGATGGCTATGACGGGAATGAGGACAATAAAAAGAACTATGCCAATGACATAGCCCAAAAACTTTCTGCCTTTTTTATCTCCGACAAGGAACTGAAGCACCTTTAGTGCCACCTTGCCAACGGCTGCCCAAAATGCGACAATCACCCTCTTTCTGCGTGAGCCGTTTTCTTTGACGACGGCGGTATTATTTCTAACCCGTGAGAGACTCTCTCAAATCGATTCTGCGGTTCAAAACACTCGGTACATCTTTGAGAGTTTGAGGTGTTGAGAAGAAGGGTGGGTGTCTGTGCCACCCATGCTTATGACTCTCAAAAGCCTTGGTTGACCTTGGCTTATCTGCCACCAGCTTCTCCGAACAGCTTCGCCTTATATTCGGGGGCCTTCACCTGCAAGAGGTATCTTTCGTTACCGCATTTGAAAAGACAAGTACCACGTTCGGGATACTTGATGAGATCGAACTCACTATCTTCAAGCTGGAGAGCGTCGATATAATCTCTTGCATTGATGTTACCGCCGTTGAAGAGGAACTGATGAGTCGGAATCGAGAACAGAGGCTTAGTGAACTCTTTGATTTCGGGCAACAAAAAATCCTCGATATTCTGCGATGCAAGAATGATTGAGGATTCCTTTTTACGCACTCTCTTAGAGGCGTTACGGATATATTCGATTGCCGTGAGGTTGGTGAGGAAGAGATACAGCTCATCGATGGAGGCTGCGGTGTGTCCTTTCGTGAGGAGCTTGTGGTTCATATACGAGAGAATGTTGAACAGCATGGCATCCTTGAGCTTCTTGTTTGCATCCATGAGACCCTTAACGCCAAAGCAGATGAATTTGTCATCGCTGATGTTGGTGTGTCCGTTGAAGAACTTACTTTCAGCACCGACGCACATGGAGTTAAGGCCGAGGCAGAGTTCCCGAAGGAGGTCTTCGGTGAAGAGAGACTTCGTGCCTTTCTCGTATTTCATATACTCATCTTCCACGATGGAGTACAGGTCAGCCATGATGGGATAGTCTGTCGTTTTGAGCTTGTCGTAATCGGTGTTGTCGTGAATGCCGAACTTGCCGTAGAGCCTTATCAGAAGGATTTCGAGTGTATCGATCTGAGCGTCATTGAAATTCTTATAGACTCGGAAGAAGTCCTTGAGGTAGGAGATGTGCTGTGAGAGACGAGTCGCCTTGCGGAATGCTTCGGGGGCATCGTCATCCACGTCATCGGCGTTGTCCGACCACTCCTTGGGTTCGAGAGGATTGATGATATACTGACCACTCATGAGGTCAACGTAGCAACCACCGAGGTTGTTGGTCAGATCCCTATACTCCTGTTCTGCATCAAGGCACAGGACGGATTTTCCGGACATTCTCGTGTTGGTAAGAATGAGCTTGAGAAGATACGACTTACCCTGACCGGAGTTACCGAGGATGAGGATATTGGAGTTGGTTTTGTCATCGCTTCTTCTGTCGAAGTCCACGATGATGTTCGTTCCGAACTTATCTCTGCCGAGGTAGAATCCGTGGGGATCCGTCTTACCCGAATAGTTAAACGGGTAGCAGTTTGCCACGGCAGATGCAGGAAGGACTCGTTCAAACTGTGTGCCGAATACGTTGTGACCGCACGGCATACACGCAATGAACCCTTCCTTCTGTCGGAGCGTGAGTCTGTCCACCGACAACTTCTCACGAGTCATCTCCATCGAGATGTCAGCTTGAAGCTCTTTCAGCTTTTCAAGGCTGTTTGCGGACAGCTCGATAAATACAGCGCAATGCAGAAGAGGCTCACGGTTTTTGCGAAGGTCGTTCATCAGCTCGACTACATCGTAGAGATTACCTTCGCCCATAACAGAGTCTTCAAGGTCATTGGAATTCGCCAGCATCTTATTTTTGCGGCTTGCGTTCTGAAGGATCTTTCTCTGTTCGAGTCCGTCCACGAATCGGGTGTACATGTGGAGGGTTACGGCTTCCTTATCCCCGAAGCGAGACAGGATGGCCTGATCCGTAGTGTTGGGCGGATATTCCTTGATTGCCCAAACACAACGGAAGCTGTCGCCACATACAAAGTGATCGACATTGAATTTAATGGTCGTAGGCACGACCATGTCAAAGAAGTCCTTTACATATGCTTCGCTTGTAACGACTTCCGACGGGAGAGTTTTTTTCTTTGCCATTTTGTCCTTCCCAAAAGAAAAGCCATATTCCGAAAACCAGAACATGGCTTACTTTTTGATTTAATTGTGTTTTATATTTTTGTTTCAGCAGAAATCCATAGTGAGAGAAGATTCTTCTTCAAGGCATTCAAGATTATCTTCACACCAAGCCATCACAACTGTAATGTTCGTGATTACATCGTCGAGATCACGCATGAATTTGCTTTTCAATTTAGAAAGCTCAAGCTGCATGGTGGTCGGCAAGTCTTGATTTTCAAGTATAGAAAAAAATTTCTTTCCTTTCTTAGCGATTTCCACACTATTGTCAAGTACCTCATCCAAGGAAATGACCACGGGAACAGCCTGTGGATCTGAAGGCTCGGCGCTATTGTTTCTGCTGAAGTTTACACCTCGGTCGAGCGGATCCGTTCTGACAGTGTAAACGCCGTGAGATACACGCTTGAGAAAACCGTTTTCCTTTTCAACTTCATAGCGAAGGCACATTTCGAAATCCTTCCGCATTGCGAGGGGATCGTCAAAAATATCGATCGGATGATCCTTGAGAAAAATTTCGTACAGTGCGCCAGCTTTATAGGAATCTTCGGGTGTCATATATTCCGCAAGGAATTTACAAATTTTTTGCCATCTGTTTTTTTGAGGTTTGGCCATGGTTGCATCTCCTTTCATTAATCGAGAATGATCCATTTTTTGATCATTTTTTCGCCGTCCACATCGTCGATACTGTCCTCGACCATGTGACCGAAGTATCGGGAGAGAAATCTCTTGATGTCTTCTTTGTTTGCACGTTTGACCTCGAATCCCTGATCCGAGATGTGCTTCTCGATGCGGTTGAGGGTTGCCAACGCACCGTCCTCGCTCTCGTGAGTGAGTCTATATGCGAACATAAACTCACGGGCGGTGGACATCTGAAGCTGAATG
This sequence comes from Clostridiales bacterium, assembly GCA_003150035.1. GTDB lineage: Bacteria > Bacillota > Clostridia > Oscillospirales > CAG-272 > QALR01. The sequence continues at coordinate 89,763 of QALR01000013.1, read as the reverse complement.
TCATCGAGGAATTTCATATCACGACGAAGGAGCAACTGTACCTTGAGGTTGTCTTCCTTTTCTGCCTTTCTCGCCAACGAGAGCTTGTTAAACTCAAAGTTCTCACGTGCATCAGAGCAGATGATCTCGATGTCGGGTTGCTGTGAGAGCAACTGCATCAAATGATTGATCTTGATTGCGATACTGGTTTCGCTCAACACCGAGATATTGGTAGGCTGAACGATGAAATAAACCACCTCACCGTATCGTTGCGTCATGAGACCATTCCTTGAGAAGTGGCTGATCCCGACGAGCTCGGCGGTTGACATTTTCTTATTTGCCATATCTTGACTCCTTCCATTCGAAATATTGCTGTGTGGTTATAAAGAACCTTGCGGCTCTTTTGATAAAGTCAAGCACCGAGTTTTCATCAAGGCGCATTGACAGAACTCCGTAGACCAGAGTAAGAGCCGCAGGTAGTACGAAGCCGAGCTTCGCCCACGATACCACCGAGATGGTAAGGGCGATAGCAAGGATGATGATATCCTTCAAGCCCCAAAACCAGAGTTTGGCTTCTGTTCTCATGTTTTGAGGATATAAATACTGTCTTTTCATGTGTTATCTCCCTTACTTGTGTGCGATGGCACGTGTCAAATTGATTGCGGTGGTGGCTGTGTGGACTGCGCTCATGGCATTGAATCTCGTGCTTGTATCGAGGCCGAAGTGCTGTGCGATACGGGGAACTTCATTAGCCGCCAGCATAACACCGAGACCAAGGAGTGCGTGGGATTGCATAGTAATCAAGCCCATCATGAGCAGCGTTGTCTGCATAAAGGTCGTGAAGCAAAGGGCTACGATCTGTTTGCACCAACTGGTGAATCCTTCCGTCATTCCTCTCGGAAGGCTGAAAAGATAAAAACTGCCTACAGCGATCTGTGTGAGCAGGATGCCACCTCTCTTGATATTCGAGAAGAAGCACTTGATCACGCAGTAGCCAAGGCAGATGATCATGAGCAGTTCGAGCAGAATGTTTTGTGACATACCTGCGGTTGCAGGGTTGAACATTCCCAAGGATTGGTGAGCCCAATACTGCACGTCAAGGTTCATTCCGATTGCTTCGTTAGCCAAATCCTTTACGAAGGTGTTTTGGAGGTTCACCGAGAATCGGAATAATTCGACAGGTACGGTCGTAAATAGGTTAACTGCCAAGAGTCCATACAGGAATGGCAGTACCTGCTTTTTGATGTTGAGTCGCCCCATCGTCTGATATTCAATTGCCGTGTCGAAGATCGCAACGACAAAACCTGCAATAAATAAGCCCCATCCGAACAAATTGAAAAAGTGTAATGCCGCTTTTACCCAATCGAGGTCGAAGAGGTTCGCACCGATCTCCGTCATCAAGGTGAAGAAATCTGCGAGTGCTTGATACACCATCGAGTATATGAAGGACATAAACTTCTCCCAAATGGTGTCGGATACACTCATCCAAGTGGAAGACAGGGCTTTGCTTATTGCATCGCTGAAGCCGTTAATTAAATCTTGAATCCATTCCAATAGGGTTCACCTCCGTCATGCATCAGATACCGAGGATGTTCCAGATATACAACGGACAGGTCAAGGAGAAGATCAGCGTACCGAGGAGGATGGCAGGAGCCGTCCATTCAAACTGACCGTGCTTTCTGTAGTCGAGGTATGCCGTTGCGACCTTCACGAAGAAGAGGACGGCAAGGATGAGGTCGATTACAGGAAAGATAACGTTGTTGACAACGTCCTTGATCTGACCACGGGCTTCCTTCCAAGTATCCTCGACTGCACCTGCAACATCGCCTGTTCCAGCCGCAAAAGCAGATACGCTCATCATACAAGCGAGTACCGTGACAATGAGCATGACCAAGGCAATTTTCTTAAAGTTGAATTTCATTGGTGTTCATCCTTTCTGATAAATATTTTTCATAATGATGTTCGGGAATATATTTCACGGGAATGCCGTGTTCGATTGCAAAGCATATCTCATCCGTCATCCCACGGGTGATCTGATCCCCGAAGTACCACAGTTCATCGCATTCGGAAAGCAGAGAGAGTCCGGCTTTTAGACCGAACTCTCTGTCTTCTGCTTTTTCATCATCGAGAAACTGTGTCAGATAAATGTGCGGAGCGATGGGGATCATCCTATGCTCTCGTGCGACATATTCGCAGTACACTCGAACCTTACGGATATAGTCTTCCCTCGCACCGCGCAAAATTGAACAGATATAGATTTTTTTCATAGTCCTTCTTAAGCCCCAACAAACCAATCATCAAATATTGTCCCCGAAACGGTGATCGCATTGCTGATTCCCGTAACGCTTATAACGCCTGCGGGTGTCCAAACATTGGTGATGACCACCTTCACGGTATAATCGCCATCGGGATACCATACAGGCATGAATACGATTCTCGCAGATTCCGCAGAAGCCGTATTGGGGGCAAACTGAAACGTACCATCTACAAGTTCCAACGTACAGTATTCATTCTTGGTTTTGGAATACTCATATTCGGGCAAATATGCCGAAGCACATTGTCCTTTGGTATAGTCCGCACCGCTTGTTGCAGATACGTTCATTTTAACAGAGATCGTATAGCCATAACCCGAACGCATCGTCCATTTTCCGTTTTCGTACACCGCAGAAAAGGAATTACTATCGGGTGTGATCTCCACGCCTGCGGAAATGGAAAGTGTATATTTCACCTTTTCATAACTGCCGTCTGTATATTCCCAAATCTCCCATTCTGCACTTACGCGAGAAGCCGAACCTGCGTTTTTACTCGTAAATCCGCTTGGCTTTTCCGTTTCATATCGAGTATTGGGAACTTGCGATTCTGTTTTTGCCTTGACGGTTTTGGAAAAGCTCATTGTCTGACTTCCATAGCTGATCTCACAGTAAACCGTTTTCCCTGCAAGAGATTCGGGAACATCCCACATGAAATAGATAAGTCCTTCCTCGTTCTTCGGAATCACGAAGTTATCCCAAATATCGGTTGCAACGGTTTTCTGTGTGCCGTTTTCGATATAGTAGGCGCGGAAAGCAATATCGCAGTTCATCATAGGCTTGATGTTATACGCACCGTTTTTTACGGCAAAGGAAGAAATGACCGTTGTTCCTGCCGTATAGTTTTCCGAACCGCCGTCCTCTTCAAAGTTCACATCCGGCGTTCTTACCGAATACGTTACGGTAACGGATTTATTCCCCGAAAGTGTACCGCTGACAACCGATTTGTCTGCCACATAATCCTCAATTATTGGTGAGGTGACAGAAAATACGGAACCCTTGTCCATAGTCTTGGAATACGTTGATGCCGCTGTTGTTCCATCTGCGTATTTGTAATAGATGGTAAGTGTGTACGTTGGCGTTTCAACAATATCTTCGGTGTAATAAACTGTAACCGATTTATTCGATGTCAACGTACCCGAAACGGAATATTTGTCGGGAGAATATCCGCTGACACTCGGTGAGGATACGCTATAATACGAACCCGACGAATACGATCTGGAATAGGTTGATGCTGCCGTTCCGCCCGATGCGTATCTATAATAAATAGTAAGCGTATAATACGTGATTGCAGGTTCTTCTTCCTCATCAGCGCTGTAATAAACCGTTACCGTTCGATTGGCATTCAGCGTACCCGAAACATACGATTTATCCGGCGTATATCCACTAATCGATGGAGATGTCACATTATAATACGTGCCTTTTTCATACGTTTTTGAGTAGGTCGATGAGGCAGTTCCACCAGAATCATATTTGTAGTAGATGGTCAAAGTATACGTGGTCGGTGTTTCCACTGCTTGATTCTTCGTATACGTTACTGTTACCGTTGTATTCGAAGTTAGCGTGCCGCTGACGGTGGTTTTATCTGCCGTATACCCCGAAATCGTAGGAGAAGATACGCTGTAACTTGAACCCGATTCCATCGTTGAGGTGTAGGAAGTTGAGGCAGTACCACCCGTTGAATATACATAGTTGATGGTCAGCGTATATTTTGGTGTAACAGGATTTGCTGTATACGTTACGGTAATGGTTTGATTGCCATTGATCGTACCCGACACCATCGATTGTGATGGCGTATATCCCGAAACAGTCGGTGAGGTAAAGCTATATGAAGTACCGTTCACACCGCTTTTCGATTGCGAGGCAGCCGCCGTTTTGCCGTTGGCGTACTGATAGTTGACTGTTACGGTATAGGTCTTTGCCGTATAAGTTACAGTTTTTGTGGTATCACTGGCTCTTATTGTACCATACACAGAATAACTGCTTGGTGTATAACCACGGATTGATGGGGAACTTACAGAATAGGAATCTCCATATTTTTTTGTTGCCGTATACGTAGAAGCAGCAGTATCACCATTTGCATACTGATAATAAATTGTCAGTTTATACGAATTTTTCGTATAATTCAAGGTGTATTCTTTGGTAAAAAGCAAGCCGTGTGTGATTTTGATGGAACTCTTTTCCGGCGTATAACCTGTAATGGACGGTGCTGTTTCCGTAAACGATGTCCATGAAGTACCCCAATAGTAATAGGTAGCAAGCGTATTGCCGTTTTCATCGACACAGTATAGCATTGCTGTCGCACCATCGGGTGTATTCTGTGCAAGGTCAGCCGAAACGTTCATGGAAAACATCGACACGATCATCAGTACCGAGAGAAATACCCATAATATTTTTTTTGTTCTCATTTCAATTCCTTTCTGAAAAAGAACAACAGCAGAACTTTCATTCTGCTGTTGTTATCTTTTGCCGTAGTTTGCATAAACCTTTTGCCATTGACCTTCCGCAAAGAGGAAGTTTCCGTCCTTATCGACGATCTTCTGAACTTGATCGATTTCTCTTGTATAAAGGGTTGAGTAATCCCAACCGATTTGACCGAGGTAATAATAAATATAGATGGTCTGTCCCTTTCGGATTGCTTCATCGGTATAGCCATCTTCTTTCAGTTTGGCGATAAGTGTGTGAAGATTCTGCTCCACATGATCTGCCACTTCCTCATGTGTCATATCCGGAAAATAATTTTCGATGCCCTCATTACGGTAGCCGATAAGTCTTGCAATCTCACTGTCGATGGAAGCTTTTCCTTCTTCACATTCATAGATGCAAAGTTCGTTTTTCTGGTTCGTTGGTTCAACGGGATCGACCCTAAAGCCTTTGAATCTTGCGTAAACGAACATACCTCCGGTGATAAGTGTTGCGCCGATTACAAGCAACAAGCTGGTTTTTAGAATGGTTTTTAATGTTTTCATGTTGTTAAGTCCTTTCATATATATTTTCAACACCACAATACCACAAAATTTTCTGAATATCCAGCCCAAACGCGAAAGAATATTATTTGAATTTATAATAGCTTATAACTGTCAACGGCACTTCAAGATCCGCATAAGTTTTACTATTCCAAACGATGGGGAAAGAGGCGATATAGGTTGCTGAAAGACCAAAGCCTTCGCCCGAAAGCACTGTTATTGTCGGTCTTGACATTGTGCAGTTGCCGTTTTCGTAGGTGTAGCTTACGTCTGATGCGGAAAAGCCAAGACTTGCGTATGCAGTCTGTTGAAGTTTGGAGAGGTTAATTGCCTCAATATAATTTTCGCCCTGTTTAATGGAATCGAATGCTTCCACGGCATATTGTGTGATATGGTTGTCGAGTTTTAACTTCACATCTCGTTTCTGAATTTGTACCTGTGCCATAAGCCCCATATATAGCATGACAATGGAAGTAAGCAGACAAATAAACATAACGAGAAAGCAAACAGGGACATAGGCTAATCCTTCAGTAGAAGAAATGTGTTTTTTTATTTTACTAATCATAAAGTGACCTCACTTCCAATAGACCTGTGAGATACCGCTTGCGGAGGCATTGATAGTTACGGGAAAGATGGATTCACCGAAGCCAAGGAAACTCACTCTGTAGGTGAGCCTTACCTCGATAACATCACCGAGCTGCACCTTCTGACCGCTGTGGTAGTCCGTACCCGAAAAGGAATAGGTGAAGTCAATGCCTGTTTTATCTCGCAGGTCGTTGATATACGAGCCTACATCCGTCGTGCCTTGCACGGTTGCATAGTCTGCGATCTGGTCAGCCATCGTCTTCATATTCTGATTCAGAGCCACGAGGGACACCATATTCACAGCAAATACGAGGACGAAGGCTACGATCATGACCGTAATGGCAACGTCGATATAGGTTTCGCCTTTTTTGTTGAAGAGCTTTTTCATTATCCGAACATACCTCCGAGTGAAGTGATAAGCACCTGACCGATGACTGCCACGTATACCAGCATAAAGCAGAACAGGAGTGCCATCGAGAGCTTTCTAACTCTCTTGGGAGCTTTGTTGGCTTCATTTTTGAGGAGGGTTCGCTGATAGTCCGAGAACTTGAGGACGAGGTTGCCCCAATATACGTCGGTTTTGTCGCCACGGATAACGCTGACAAGACCTCTCGTAACATCGGACATCATGGAGGAGCCTACACGGGATTCAAGTCGGGTGAGAGCCACCTCATAGTTACCGGATCGCATATCCGCAACTGTGATGTCAAGCTCTCGGCGGAGTTCCTCACCTGCGTGTTCACGGTAGGAATCGAGAATGCCGAGAACGTCACGACTGTGTGCGAGTGTCTTATCGATGTTGGAGACCAATCGAGGCAGTTCTGCTTCGATCTGACGGCGCTTTTCCTTAATGATATTGCCAACCTTCTTGTATTCGCTGAAGTAGATGACTACCGCAATCACGGCAACGAGTGCCGAGATGATGGGAGCGAAAAACAGAAAAGGAATAGCAAATACACCAATGAAAAGTGCTTTGACAATGGCGTTTGCCACATACTGTTCGGGCGACATACTCATGTCGGCACTTTCAAGGTCGATCTTGAGCTGGAGTCGCTTATACTCGTTCAGTCGGAGCTTGGAGGCAATCAGATTGGCGAGGTCACCAAGCCAGATATCGAGGGGATTTGTTTTCTTGTTCTTCCGCTTTCCAAGGCTTGTGATTGCCTTGGATACGGGATATTTGGGAATCTTGAATACATCCGCAAGGATAAACGCAAGGCCAATTGCGGCGATGGTTGAAATAATTAACTGTAATGCAATTTCCATGGGCTACCTCACTTCTTGTATTCGGCAGGTTTCGTAAACTTGAACATGAACATTGCGGTGATGACAATCGTCAACCCGCAAATCGCAAGTACGATCTTGCCAAGGGTCGTGAACATAAGGGCGGCATACCAGTCCTTGTTGATGAGATACAGGAGGGGGATGTTACCAACCACCATACCTGCCATCATCCAATACTCGGTACGGGCTGCGGAAAGCATACCCTTGATCTCGTTGTTGACGATTCTGACGTCGGTGAGCTTCGCAACGATGGGCATCAGCGTGTCCTTGAGAGTTCTGTCATCCTGACAAGCAATCAAGGTATCGCACCACTCGTCAAAGATCGAGTTGCTGACTTTCTCCTTGAGGTGTCGGATAGATTGCTTCACATCGGAGGAAATCATCATGTTTTCGGCTACGAATCCGGCGAAGATGTCCTTAACGGGAGGCTTGAGATACTGCACATTTTCCTTGACAGCCGTGACAATATCGTCGGTTCTGACATAGGAGGTCGTGATGATCGAGAGTGCGGTTTCCAGTTCCTCTTTGATGTGATTATCATAGAAGTTCACGGTTCGCTTGGCATAGGCAAACGGAATGAGTGCGAATGCGATGGCGAATACGGGAATGAGGAATGCGTTGTCGATCATGATGGCGACCACGCAACCGATAATCATGAGGAGGATGGAGGCTGCACAGGCAATCGTAAACTGACCGCCTTTACCAGTCTGTTCGAGCGCATCTCGGATGCGGTTGAGCTCTACTGTGAGCTTACGGGATTTCTTTTTGCCTTTTGCCGTCAGTACCTTATCTCGCAGTGTCTGTTTTGGTGACACAAATCGCATAAGGTCGTTTGTGATCTTTTCGGGAGTAAGCTTCAGAATGAAGAGCGTTCCCACGGTGACCAGCAAAAAGCAGATAAGGTAAACGAAGGTCATGCTGTAACCGTCATCTCCTTTCGTGTGAATTTAGAGAGTTCCTCTTGCGGTACTCCCGAACGTGTCAAGAGTGTCTGCAGGTACTCGGAAGGCGTGTTTACCTTTTCAAACTCGCCTTTGATGATGAACTTGTTGCCATCGTAGATGTTTTCCGTGATGTTGTAACGGTACAGGCAACGGTAGAAGGTCTTTCCTTCGGGAGTTACTTCGCACTCGGTGATGTCCATGACCTTACGGCTATTGTCCTCGCATTTATGGGCGAATACCACGATGGGAAACGCCTGTCGGGACTGCGAAAGGGATACTTCCATGCCGAGCTGAAATCTTCTCTGACAGAGGAGCGAGATTCGTCCGTGGGCTGACTCTGCAGGTCCGGAGTGTACCGTGGTTACTACCGTGTGTCCTGTAAGGGAGGCTTCCACGGTGGAGTTGGCTTCGGCATCTCGGATCTCACCCACGACCACAACGTCGGGGTCAAAACGAAGAGCCGCTACAACGAGGTTTTCCTGAGTGATGTTGTAAGCGTCATTCTCGCTCGGACGGGACAGCGTGTGTACCACGTTGTTCTGCGTTTCTCCGAAGCGGTTCTTCTTGACGAGGAACAACTCACGGGCGCCGGACTCAATGGTGTAGATACGCTTATCGTCCGGGATGCTCGACAGAAGTGCGTTCATGAGGGTTGTTTTACCCGAAGAGGTTCTACCTGCCACAACTACCGAAACACCGTAGCGGATGCACATTTCGAGGAACGAGATCATTTCCTCGGTGACCATGCCACTCTCAACGAGGTGGGCGCGGTCAACTCTCTGCGGATGCAGAAGTCGGATAGATACCGAGATACCTGCTTCCTCATCCACGACAGGCGATTTGATTGCCGTGATACGGGTGTTGTTCGGCAGGTGGCCTTGGGCGATAGGTGTGGCGTTATCAATGATCATTCCGCTATGATGCAACAGCCTTTTTACGATGTCGATTGCGTGGGACGGACTGCGGAAGTGTTCTTCGAGCTTGACCATTCTGCCGTCCGAGTAGGTCAGCGTAATGTCATCCCATGCGTTGATGTTGATCTCGTCGAGGTCAGCTGCACCGAGGAACGGAGTGAGGATGGAATATTCCACCATCTCCGCATACAGGCGGTCGATGAGCTTGTCTTCGGTGAAGCCGTGAACGATGAAGCCGCCGTCAAGGATATATTTCTCAATATAGGACTTGAGCTGGTCGTGCTTCTGTTCGTCTGTCAAGGCTGTGGCGTAATACTTGGCGATATACTCCTGCGTTTTTCCGAGGAGATCATAAAGTTCAATCCGTACCATACGCCACCACCTTGCTTGCGATGTCCTGCATCCTTGCTTCAAATCTCTTGTCGGTCGTCTTCACGTGGAGCTTGCCTTGCTGCATCTGCTCCTTGACCTGTGCGCTGAAAGGCACGGTGAAGGATACCTCGCCGAGCTGTGTCTTGGCTTCCTCAATCGGCATGAATACGTCCACGTTGGGGGTGTTCAGCCCTACAATGTGATCGTCAAGTCGATACTTGCTGTCACCGTAGACAGGAAGCTGTGAGAGGAAGAAGCTGATGCTCTGCAGGTCGGGGGACGAGAGTCGGAGGATCTGATCCGCTTTTTCGATGGCAGTCTGTGCGATTACATTCTCAGAGAGGTTGCTTGTGCAATCTACGATCACGTAATCGGCGAGTCTGCAAAGTTCTGTGAGAAGATCCTCGGCTTTCGCTCTGCCGAACTTGGGATAAGTGTACTTGTTTTCACCTGTCTTGTAACCGAGGAAGCCAAAGTTCTGCATATCCTTGACGGTTACAAGGTTGTTGATGATATCGCCCTGTTCCACCTCGGTCTTGGAAAGCGGATAGCCTACCGAGCCGAGATCCTCGTTTTTGTCAAAAGGAAAAAGGACGGGGATAACGGGAGTTTCGAGGTCGGTATACAGGGTGATGACCGTAGACTCGAAGGAGGAGTAAATGGCTGTCGCAAGCTTGGTTGCGAACGTGGTTTTACCGCTGTGAGGAGAGCCCCACACGGCGATAATTTTTCCTTCCATATCAGTTACCTCCGAATACTTTATTCTGTGCGTCCAGATATTTCTGTGCGGTTTCCGCATCGCCTCGGTATTCAAGGACGATGTGCATATCTCCGTGCATCTCGTAGTAGGCGAGGACTTCTGCCTGTTCTGCGTTTACAAGGAGTGTTACGGTGACGGGCTGGCTTGTATCTTCGATATCTGCCTTATCCACACCATTGGCGGTCGTAGTCGTAATGACCTTCACGTAGGTGAGCTCGGAGGGGGTGAACATCTCGTCTTCTTCCTCATCGTACACGAGGATGCTGACGATATCTCCGGTTTCGAGCTTGCCCGAAAAGCCGAGTGCGTAAGAGCTGATGGTGATACTGATAGCCTTATGCTTGGTATCAAGGGATTCAAGGATGCTCTGTGCGTTGTTGAGGTCATCTCCTACCTTGCCGGGGAGCAGGTATTCACCTGCCGAGAGATTGACCATGGCGCACTTGCCGATGACCTGTGTTTTGTCGGTGATCACTGTAGAGGGCAGATTGTAACTGCCGACCTCTACGACCTCGATGTCGGTTTCAGCAATGGTCGCACCTGCAGGTACATCCTTGATCAGACGAACGATCTCGGTCTTTCCGTCAGAGAGTCTGTTGACCAAGGGTGCGATGCCGAAACAAATTGCAAGTGCGACCACAATGCAGATAATTCCGACGACTGTGCGGTTGCCCACGGGATGAGAACCGCTTGACTTTTTCTGTTTCATTTGTTTGTTTCCTTTCTGCGTTTTTAGATGAAGAATACCGCCATCATACCGATAGAGATAAACGGAATGAGAGCAAAGCCTTCTCGCATATCACGGTCTTTGATCTTGTTATAAATGAGGGTGAAAATAACCCCGATAAGAAGACCAAGCACCATACCTGCAAGACCTCGTTGCCATCCGAGCAAGAATGCACAGGCAGAAGAGATCTTCCAGTCAGCACCGCCGTATCCACCGCCACTCAATGCGGTCACGCCAAGCTGAATAGCGGCACTTACCGCACCGCCTATAAGCATGGAGGTAAATCCAACGGTCGGTACGCTGATGAGGGACAAGGCAAGAATTGAAATTGTAACGTGGTTTGCCACGTGGCGGTCTGTGAGATCCGACATGGAAGCGTATAGCAGAAGGAAGAATAGGAATATTCCTTGGAACGTGTATACACTTAACCCGAATCGGAGCGAGAGACCGAGTGCCATCACCGTTGATGCGATCAAGGTGAAGGTCTTGTTTGTTACGAAGCCCTGTTTCTCCATATTCCTGTTGAGGAACAATCCTATCACGAGGGCTGCAGTTGCCACGAGAATCATCTTGATGATGAGGACAACTGCTTCCCACGCAATCACGTTTTCAGCCACAAAGGTCTGAATGATGGGATTGATCACAGGAGGAGAGACTATAGGGTGTATGGGTTGAATGATCAATGGATTTCTCCTTTCCCGAATTTAGTTTTGGAAGGGGCGGATTGCGCCCCTTCCGAGGGTTTCGACGGGATTAGCCGCCGTAGTTGAACATCTCACCGATCTTAGTGGTGAGCGTGGGGATGATCGTGCCGTTGAAGAGGAGATAGAGACCAGCGAGGATGACACCGCCGATGACTACGCCGATGATGATCTTCACGCCCGTGTCGATATAGCCCTCACCGGAGGTGGACTCGATGGCGGTTCTTGCGGAGATGATGGCGGAGTTGCACTTGTTCTTGATGGAGTTGATAAGCTTTTTCATAGGTTAATTACCTCGTTCTTTCTTGAAATTTTTGTTTTGAGTTTTTGTTGTCGGGAAAATGAAAATGGGGAGTGACTTTATCTCACTCCCCATTGTGGGTGCAGATTACATCTGCGTCATAGTCTGACTGCCACCCGACTGTACGGGAGCCTGACTGTTGGTCTGCGCCTGTTCGAGCGCGTGGTTATACTCGTCGATTACGTTCTTTACGAGTGCATCACGAGCTTCCTTGCTTACAGGATGGAACACTTCGTCATACTGCGTGTTGCCTTGGCCGTCTTTGTAAGGGATAGAAGGCATGCTTACAAACATACCTTTCTCGTTCTCAAAGACTCGAATGCCGTGGACAGCGAATGGGCCGACATTTGCAGAAGCAAACGCCTTGAGCTTTTTGGTATCATCGTCAAAGAGCTTGTCGATCCTTACGCTGATATTGGGAACAGGCTGCTGTTCGGTTTCGTGCTGAACGGCATCGTTCTTCTTTTCTGCAGTCTGTTTCTTCTGCTCGTTCTGTGTGGGAGCAGCATTGCCGGAGCCTTTCTTGCCATTAGAAGCCATGCTTTGACCTCCTTTCTTCGAGATTTATCTATAATAAAACCCGACAGTTGCGCACCTGTCGGGTGGGATATCACCAACCGTAGAAAGTAAAGCCAACGTCGGCCTGCGTTTCTTCGGGGCTGATATCGTGGGGTTCAGCGAACATCTCGCTATACTTGATGACCTGCTCATCGGTGAGGCTGCACAAACCTCCCACGCCGTCATCTCGTGTGATAAAGATGGGGCCTGCATAGATTGAGTTGCCGAGTCTGCGATTTCCTTCCATGCCGTTGAGCTTGGCTTCTTCATTTCCGAGAACCATGCAGTCATCGTCAAAGGGATAGGTGTATTCGATATACGCGTCTTCGCAGTGGTCGCTGACGGCTCTTTGGAGATCGTCAAGCTCGTCTTTGACATAGGTGACAATGGGTGTCTTGTGTGGTTGGATCATCAGCATGCGCAATCCGTCCATTTCAGCACATTGTGTGGAGTCGAAGTCAACCTTCTTGAAGCCTACGCTATCAACGAAGTATCTTCCTTCCTCGACATCCTCGCTATCTCCGATGACCTCGACAATGTCGGATACGGAGAGCGAATGTCCTTGGTAAGTGCCGGGGTGGTCGGGGAGATTGAAGAGCGTGTAAACGTCTTCGAGGTCACCGTCCACATCACCATGAAATACGCACTTGTAGATGGAAGGATTGATACCACCGTTTTCAAGGGTACGGTGATAGCTGTCGAACTTGACTCTGTTGGTGTCCTTGTCACCATCGATCTGATAGATATTGATTCTCATTCGAGTTTCATACCTCCGTCTTCTGTATTTTCCTGTCCGTGCAAGTATTTTTCAAGGTTTTCGTTCACCCAATCGGGAACCTGTTCGGGATCTGCAATGCCGATGAAATCTCCACGGACGAACTGTGTTTTCTCGCCATCGGAAAGGAAGAAGCCGAAGATCTTGCGACCAAGAGAGGTGGGACGGCAACCGTTTCCACCGTTGGCATAAAAGTATTGATATTCGCCTTTCTTGTAATCTTCCGCAAGAGCGTCTGTGTGCAAGATGAGAAGCTTTTCGGTATAGTCCTCACCGTTGCTGTTGGGAAGGCATGCTTCTTTGGACAGGATTCCGAGTTCCTCGGACAGGTATTTTCTGTACTGTCCAACCATGCCGTTGACCAGTTCGGGGTGAGTTCGAAGCTCGATTTCATGATTGCGTGAGTCGTTGGGAATATAGAAGGCTTGCATCGACCAACGACGGGTATCCGGTCGGTATCTGCCATCGTTGCTGTTTTCGCTGACGGTTGTGGCTAACACCCATCCTACACGGTCAATACCAAACTCGGCACATGCATCCTTGATGATGTTGTTCGGCATGATATTGTTGCTGTACCGTTCCGATACCATCTTGTCGATTGCATCTCGGCAGCGGATGTTTTCCGCATGGGACTGCTTCCATTCCTGTATTTCGTCGTGCTCCTTGGCTTCACGGAAGGAGTAGCGATATAACGGTACAGGCATTATCGATGCTCCTTGCCCGTGGAGAGCTTGATGGAGAGGTATCTGTGGAGAGCCTTCTGCTCGGTTTCGGTGAGGCTGTTGACCACGTCAAGGATAGAACCTTCCTTGACACCGTGGTCGCTGCAGTGGTCGCAGACCTTCTCACGGCGGAGGATGATGGTGTTTTCGTCCTTCATCTCATAGGAGAGGAGGCTGTTGTAGCCGATGCGCATCTTGAGACGAATGTCGAAAGGAATGGTGGTTCGGCCTTCTTTGCCGATGAGTCTGTAGATCTTGTTCATGGCGGTCACCTCTGGTCAGTTGAGAACACACTTGCCACAGTGGGGGCAGAAGTATTCGCAATGCTCACAACCGTCCTCACAGTCGCCATCGTCCTCGTCGTAGAGGTCATCCTCGGTGTACTCATCCTCGTCATCGACGATTTCTACCGTGATCCGACCATCCGAGATGGAAGCGATGACAGGAGTGTCATCGTTGATGTCAAGAGCCTCCATGAGGTCTTTGGGGAGAGAAAAAGTTATTTTACATTTGATTTCCATATAATCTTGTGCTCCTTTAATATTTTTTCTGATTCTTCGAAATCGTCGAAGAGTGTGAGTTGTCTTGAGAGGATTCCTTCCTCATGGGTGTCATAGTTGGAAATAAGCAATTCGGGATATTGCTTTCCGGCATCAAACCGTTGGGCAATATTCGAGATGCGTGTGGTGGACTCGATCATGATTCCTTCTTTGGAGTACAGCTCCCGAATTTCGGGGCAGTCATTGTACGAGAGAAGGAATTTGCCTTTGATCTTCATTAAGGCATTGCAAAGCCTTTCGTGGTCGGCTCGTCCGAAGCCTACATCCTCGTAATAGTCCTCGGTTTCATAGTAAGGAGGATCGAGGTAGAAGATGGTGTTGGGACGGTCATACTGCGAAATGAGCTTTTCGAAGTCCTTGTTTTCTATCACAACGCTTTGCAAGCGTCGGGATGCTTCAGTGATCAGCGGAAAGTTACGCCACATATTGTGGGGTTGCGCCCCGAAGGAGTCGAGTCCTGATGCGTAGCTTTCTCGGATGATCTGATAGAAGTAGGCGGCACGTTTGATGTCGGGGATAGCGGTCTTGCTTTTGAGTACCTCTCGGATATGCTCAAAGTCTGTCCTTGAGTTCAGAGAGTATCGGAGTTCTTCGCAGAGCTCGTCGGGATGATCTCTCACACACCTGTACAGGTTTGCAAGATTGGGGTTGAAGTCGTTGTATACTTCGAATTTGCCGGGTGTCTTATGAAAGAGCACCCAACCGCCACCGCCGAACACTTCAACGTATCTGTCGCAGGAGTTTGGTAGCCTTGTTACGATTGCATCTCGCAAGGCTTTTTTGCCGCCTACCCACGACATAAAACTGTTCATTCGGATCCTTTCCAAGACCGAATTGCAAAAAGAAAAGGCCGTCTTGCTTTTCTTTTGCAAAACGACCTTATTGTTTATTTGTTATTTGCGGTTGATCTGAAAGAGGCACATCGTGACTACTCCCACGATGCCGCCAACAAACAGACCGATAAAGAAGGTCAGCACATTGTCATCCCCCCTTCATCGTAGTAGGCTGCTTCCATGGCATCCTCACCAAGGCATTGAACGTAGCTGTTGAAGTCATCCCATGATTCACAGGGATGGATGCCCCATGCTTGAATGCTGTTCTTGATATCTTCATACATATCGTCATCTTCATCAAGCAGAGGATACATTTCAAGCCACACCTTGCTGTTGTCAAAGTCATAGCATAGGACTACGGGATGTCCGAGTGACTGATCACATTGGAATGATTGCGAGACGTGAACACCTTCACAGTATTCGTACAGATTCGCATCGATCTTGCGAACGTAACCCGAAGCGGATTCGATATCGAAGGCGAGTTTCTTGCCCATTACATCTGCGGCAAGCTCCTGTGCTTCATAGGTGTTATCCTTCGGGATTCTTCCATCGAAGTCTTCACCTGCCATAATGCTGATTTCTCCCACGTTGTAACCGAAATTCTCGTCAGCGTATCGCAGTTCGAATAAAACATCGGGATATTGTCGGGAGAGTGCAATAATGATTTTTCTTGCCGATCTGTTTGCAGTAAGGAAGCTAATTTCATTCTTGTCCTCATCATACTGAATTCCGTCACGGTAACCGTAAGCTTCCCATTTTGTATCCCAATTCTTGATTCGCCAATTGATACAATCTTGATCTGACGGAAAATAAGGCTCGGGAATGATTTTGTTGAAATCGATTGAACCAAGGCCGATTCTATCAATCTGAATCGCTTCGAGTATTTCACGACACCGTTCCTTGGAGCATTTATCGAATCTCAACTTGTTTGTGACATTATTAGCCATTATCGGCCTCCTTCTGCGAGTTCTCGTGGACTCGCTTAATAATCTCACCGAGGGCAGTGATAACAGGTACGCTTACCGCATTACCTGCCATCTTGTAGAGTCTTGCATCGGAGAGACCTGCGGATTGTGCTTTGTGGAATTGCTCGTCCGTGAATCCTTGCAATCGCCAGCACTCAATGGGCATGAGCTTTCGGATCTTGTCGTTATCTGCTACACCGTGCAGGTCTTGCGTGGTGAGCGTAAACATGGGTTCTTCGGGATCCTTCATTCGTCTGCCTTGCTGTCGAATGGTTTCTCGATCGGGAGTGAGGACTGCTCTTGGTCCTTCTTCTGCCTTTTCCAAGACACCGGAATGCTCACCCTTACGGTTGCTGATACCTGCATCCTGTCGGGCAGTAATGCAACGGGCAAGCTCGGTGATCTTGGGTTCGGGGTTCATATCGATAAAATAAACACCCTGCGTGATATTCGGCGTGATCGTGTGTGCGATCTGTTTGCCGACTCTACCTCGTCGGGTGTTCAAGTTCGGATATGCCAAATCAATGCTGTCGCCGGGTTCGGCAATCTGATAGCCCGATTTGGTCAAGGATTTGATGGGAAGCTGTCCTACGGAGTAGAGACCTGTATTTCCAGCGAAACCGCCGCCGTTGCTCGTCAGAGTGCAACTCAGTCCGTCTTGGTCATAGACTCGGTCGCCTTGTCTGCCACCGAGCTTTTGAACAATAGTTTTTGGATTTGCGTCGGTGAAAGATAGTATCTCTCCGGGGCATTCTTCTCCAAGATAGCAGATAAGAAACACTCTTTTTCGGGCTTGGGGTACTCCAAAATTCGCGCTGTTAAGCACCTGCCATGCGACATTGTACCCCAATTCTGAAAGCGCATTGAGGATGGTCGCAAACGTCCTGCCGCTGTCATGCGATAGGAGTCCGGGAACGTTTTCAAGGAGCAGATACTTAGGTCTTTTAACTCGGGCAATCCGAGCGATTTCAAAGAACAAAGTTCCTCTGGCGTCTTCAAAGCCCCCTCGCTTTCCAGCAATAGAAAAGCTTTGGCAAGGGAATCCGCCGCAAATAAGGTCGATATCCGGCAGTTCTTCGGGGACGATCTTTCTTGCGTCTTCAAAAAATAGTTCTCCTTTCGTGTCATAGATTGCTTCGTAGGCTCGTCGAGCATAGGGATCTATCTCGCAAAATCCTACGGGGACAAAAAAATCGCCGAACTTGGAGAGTCCTGATCTGAACCCACCAATGCCGGCGAACATGTCCAAATATTTGATTTGATTACTCAGAGGCTCATACCTCCGTTCTGCTCAAACGTCTGTCCTGTGGCTGCGGAGATGATATCCCAAATATCTTCGGGACACTCTGCCATATCCACATGGATGTCGCTCTCGCAATTTACTGTGTACCAGTATCGGTACGGCACAAGATTCTGCATGAAGGCTTTTTCTGCTTCGGTTTCTTCCGTTACACCGTGGTCAATTACGCCTGTCGGTGTCATAACGCACGTACCCCAATGTTCTCCGGAGGAGTCCAAGTCGAGTGTTACAAGGGCAGGATAGTAGTCACCTGTCTGAAGGGATTCGACGATAGCAGGTACTTGGATGAATCCGACGAGACCATCGACACTGTCGGTGTCATAAATCTCGACGAACTTATCGTGAAGCTGCCCCAAAATCTCGGTGGTGTAGTTGTCATTCGCATTCTCGATTTCCTCGGCGAAGCGGTCAAGGTCTACATCCGCAAAGATATCTCGGTGGACGGCCTCGTAATACTTGTCGTAATTCCGTGCGCACTTTTCTTCGAGAAGCTCGGCTTGCGTTAAGGCTCTGTAATGATCCTCTCCGTATGCCAAACCGAGGCTTCTGCCGTTGTCGAACCTGCAGAAGACGGTAGCAATGTCATCGATACCCTCAACCGTGCCTTTGGTTCCGGGCGGAATCGGACGTGGATCATCTCCCATACTGATGAGTTTGATGCGAGTGCCTATGGGATAGCGTTCTCGCAAGCTCTTGGCGATGTTGCTCAATTGGCTGAAGGAATATTCCATTACATGCCTCCCATGGCCATTCCACCGTCAAAGCGATATGCTTGGTCGGCGTACATGGAGATATAGTCCTCAACAACATCGGTAATGAAGTTGTAATCGGATGCGGTTGGATGATAGATATACCAGTCAACCCTTTGGCCGTCTTCCCATATATGGGGTTCACGGCCGCCCTTCATACCGATGATATCCTTGAACTTGAAGGTTTCGCTATCCACCGTACCTTCGTGGCGGTTGATGATGGTCAGCCGCAAGGCATCATACTTTGCGTGGGTATTCGTGTAGACGAATTGTACCTTGGCTCTTAAATCTTCACCGATAGGAGCAATCATTGTCTTCCCAGCGAAAACCGCATCAGCCGAAATACATTCAGAATCGTCAAAGAGCCTGTGAAGCTCTTTTTCAAAAAAGGTCAATAGCTTGATCTCCTTTCTTACATAGTGATATCGAAGGAGTTATCCATCGATTCGGATTCCGTGATATCCATCAGATATTTCGGATCCACAATAACTTCGGACTCGTTTCTGCCATCGAAATAGGCATAAATGTGCGGTTTATCGATCCGAGCCTGATACACCGTGCCGTCTTCATCGAACCGTGTTGCGAACCACTCGGCAACGCTTCTGTCCAATGTCCACGAGAGAGCCTTAACGTTTTTAGCGTTAAATGAAGTAACGCCACGATAAACGGTTACCGTGGAGTCAAGATCATTCAGCGTATTCAGTTCGTCTTGGGACATCAGATGCCGTGGCTCTGCCGATTGAAACAACGATAGGAGCTTGGCTTGAGGCAGGTTGGGATCGTCATTCGGATTCTCTGAACGTATCCATGCATCCGCAAGGATCTGTGAGAAATCCTTCTTGGACAGGTGATGAGCTGCGTATTTGAGGAACGTCATTCCGTAAGGCTTGTTCGTCATCATATAGATTTCAAACGCGCTCTTGGAGGAATCGATCTGCTGACAAACCATCTTGCGCCATTCATGCAGAGCATTGCTGTCTGCTGTAATGTCAATGCATTGCGGTTCGCCGTTTCTCATCACCATAGTGATACCTGTGTTGGTGAAGGGATGCTGAACGACTATGGGCGAATAGGCTGTTTTATTGATGTCGGTGTAAAGCAGTGTTCGTGCCATTGCCTTGACACCGTCGAGATTGGTTTCTTTCCTATTTACCATATGCTTTCTCACATCCCACCCATGGACATTCCGGGCAGTTCCATCTGATCGACGATCTCAACCTCGCTCATGTCGAAATTGCAGAGGGAGTAATACTCTCGGCTGGCATAGGGATGTCTTTCGAGATATTCCTCGTTGGATGCGTTGATACCAAGGTCGGGATTTCCATAGGCGTCGGTGGTTTCATAGACTCGCTCGAAGCTGCCGTCTGCCATGCGGATATCCATACCTGCCTTGATCTGGTTGCCGTTCTTATCAAAATAGTTCATTGGTTCACCTCTTTCCTTACCATTGATATCGGTCCTCAAAGCCTTCGCCTTTGCGGAGTTCTGCCATGAGTGCGTATTTGTAACGCATATCATTGCAGAAGACGAAGCACATACCCTCGCCCTCATTGCGTAAGGTATTATCTTCGATATCGCTATAGAAATCACTTTCTTCGCTAATTTCAAAATAATTACCGTATGCAATCTGAAGTAGTGGAGTGCCATCTGTTTCGGTGATATAACCGCCACCGTGAGTATGAATGAAGTCAGCCACTTCTTTCACACTGTAAAGTTCTGTACTCTTATCATCCAGCTCGTCCGAAAAGCCAAGGAGTACATCGTAGTAGTTTTCTGTCATACTCACCCCCAATCCATCCCGAAGAGTTCATCGGGAGAGTAGTTGCAGGTGAAGTCAACAGATTCGATATTGTCGCAATGACCAGAGAGGAATCTCTCATCATTTTGCATTCGTAGATGGAAGTATGCCACTTCCTCAATGGATGCCTTGAAGGTTTCACCTTCGCCGTAAAGATAGGCTTCAGCGTGTACGCTGATTTCGGGGTCTTCCTCAATGCCATCAAGGAAATCTTCGAATGCTGTGTAGTATTCGAAGTCATCAAATTCTCTGGGAATACCGCTGACGAGGAATTCCGCTTCGTTGCCATCGGGAGTTGAAACACGAACGTGGGAGAACAGAAGAGCCATTACATCCCACCCATCGTCATGCCGTCCGACATGAGGCGATCCTCGAACTCGTCTTGGTTGTCGATATAATAATCGTCACCGGAGTTCCAAAGGCTCACATACATAAAGCCACCGTAACGAGTGCCGTCAAGGTAGATCTCTCTCTGCTCAAATCCTTCGCCGAGACCGTCCGAGTTCTGACCGGAGATCCAGTCCTTGAGATCCTGTTCCTCGTCCTCTGTGAGGGGGCCTGCGGTCTGCACGGTGATACATCCGTAGAGCTCACCGTTTCTGCGCTCAAAATCCCAATCAGCGGAACGAAGCTTTTCGGAGACACCGTTGTTGCCGTGGAAATATTCTGCCATATTACATTCATCATAGGCGTTATACTCCAACATCTTCTGACGAATCAGATCTTCGTGCCGAGCTGCGAACTCTGCATCTTCCTCATAGCCGTCCTCATCGATGTCACCGTAGCAATCTCGGCTATGAACCTGAATGGTCAGCGGACAGTAGTACTTGGTTGTAACTGACTGAGGATAGGCTTCGGTCAGCATTCTGTTGAGTTGCTCATAGGAGTCGAGTCCATCAACCTTGATTGTGTTTTCGACCTCTCGTCTGTTCTGATAGGGGAGGTTGCCCATCAAGGTGAGTGACTCATTGAGCGTGTGAAAACGGAAGCCAACGGGAAGAGCCTTGGCAATTGCGTTTTCTACGACACCGAAGCATTCCAGCGAAACCTTGAGTCCGTCTTTGTTTTCCTCATTATATTTGAGGTCGTAATCGGAAGTATGATTTGCTCCCAAATACGAGAGAGCGCCAGCCAACTGTTTTCGTTCTACGGGGAGTTGAACGTGAGCAGTTTTGTCGCCCTTTGAGATAATTGCATTCATCTGTTATCATCCTTTCTGCAATAAAAAAAGCCAAACGCTTGGCTGATAAGCATTTGGCTATGTAGAAAGAATATTTACGATTGTTTACAGGATATAGGTTTACTTGTTCTCGGTTTTGTGATATAATTATCTCATCGATAAACCTGTTACTGTTTGTCGGGGAGATAAATATTTTGCCACGGGTTTTATGATCCGTGGCTTTTTCTTTGTCTTCAGCAGGTCAGTATTTGGTTTTCGATAGTTCGGATCTGTCCATTGAAACGATGGAGCTATTTTGTATTTGCGTTTTACATTGCTTTTGAAGCAATGTGGTGGTTCGAATCTATCCAAACTGAAATTGCATCTTTTTTGGATTCACCTTGTTTTCGGCAGGTGGAGTAGTGTGGTAGTTCAAATCTGTCCAAAACGTCGTTGCATCTATGGCTTTGTAAATAAATTTTGAACGGGAAGGATTTTTGAAAGGCTTCGGAAAGTGTGTGGCGGTTCGAATCTGTCCACGGTTTTGCTTCTGTGGGGAATCTATATCAAAAAATGCATTTCGCCGGTTCGAATCTGTCTACAGACCCGAAATGCCCGAAATGCATCTACAAAATTTCGAAAAACTTCAGAGTCGAAAAAAGCGGAGAAATCTCTCGAAATCTCCGCTTTTCTCGTTTTTTCGTGCCTGCATCTAAATCAGACACTCATGATGGCTGGGATAGCTGGACTCGAACCAGCGGAGTGCAAGAGTCAAAGTCTTGTGCCTTAACCAACTTGGCTATATCCCAATATCCATATGAAAGCGGATTTATTATAGCATGACGAAAAACCTCTTGTCAAGATGATTGCGAGAAAAAACGGGAAATCCCGAAGGATTTCCCGTTTACCTCCCTTTCCTCCTATTGCATACAGGTCAGTGTATAAAGCAAAGAAACCGTATCCGCCCGCGTCAGCCGGACATCCCTGTCCTCAGACAAGGCAAGCCCGACGGACGCCAGCATCGCATACCCATCGTCTGATATTTCGTCATCCGTTCCGACGCAGGCATAAACAGCGTCGCCAAACGGCAACTCTTCCATGGCCGCAATCCTGCTGATGAGCGTTGCCGCCTGCGCAGACGTAATCGCCTCGTTCGGCAGGAAGCATCGGCCGTCCTCCGTATCGATTCCGACAACAAGCGACAGCCCTGCGGCCGCGGAAATATATTCATTCTGATACTCCGTAAAAGAAGCACTGTCGGCAAAGCCGGATTCATCCGCTGCAATCAGGGTAGGATCGATTCCCATCGCGTTCATTGCCATGATGAGAAAATCGGATCTGGAAACGGTTTTGTCCGGATAAAAGAATCTCTCATCGCCAATCTGTTCTCCGACAATGACCCCCATTTCCGCCATTGCCACCGCCGGAAGCTGATATTCACTGCCCGCAAGGTCCGTATAAAGGATTCCCGTCCCATTTTCCGTTGTTGCAATATTCACCGTCGCAGGTTCCGACTGGTTTCCATAGGCATCCACGACAATATACGTGAAGGAGTCCTTCCCTGCCGTACCCTCGTCCGCCGTATAACAATAGCTGCCGGCGATTTCATCCGTAAGCTTCAACGTTCCCTTTTTCGGTTTTTCTACAATGACATACGTCACGGCATCCCCCTCTGGATCCTCCGCCGACAAAGTCGCGTACACCGGTATCGATTCTTTTGCGTCAAGCTCCGTCGCGGCTGCCGTCGGAGCAAAATTTAAGGCATCCAGCATACAGACGGTGCAGACAAAGGAATTTTCATAACGGTCTCCATACGGCTTGAACTGAAATGTGGCAACCGCTCCCTCCTGCGCCGGAATAAACCGGAGTGCCGCGAGCGCCTCATACGAAATGAGCTGCCCCGGCGTCACGTCGACGGCCCCAAGCTTCAAAACTCCATCCGATACCTCCGGCAGCGAGGTAATTTCGATGGCGAGGAAATCTTCATCGCCGAGCAGTTCCGTAAAATCCTCTGCATCAAAGGATACCGAGTTGGTCCCCACTCCCGTTTTTATCATAGCGGTCTCCTCCTGCAAGACCGAGATAGCGGGCGACAAAAGCCCGGCAGCACTTGCCGAGACGCCAAGACAAAGAAGCATGCATAAGATGAAAAATGTGATTCCGACTTTTTTCATAGTTCGCATTCCTTTCTTTTTTTGATATGGTTATTTTACCCAAAGCAGGAGAAGGTTATACAAAATCAGAGCAGAAAACAAAGAAACACACAGGAACTAAAAACCCTTGGAGAATAAATGAAAAATACTTTTTTCCATCTTTCTAAAAAGCGCTTCTGTTCATAAAAGTCTTGACATCTCTGCGAAAAAAAGATAGAATGATACCGTTGATATTCTAAAATACAAAAGCCGCGTCAGACGGCGGAATGGGAGTGTTTCTATGTTTCTTTTTGTGATTGGCATTCTGGCTTTGGTCGCTAGCATTGGAATCATTATTTCTGTGCTGAAAAAATGCAAAAACGGCATGTTTCCGAAAAAGAAAAAAGCGGGCAGCGCCGCCTGTGGCGCATGTCTTGTTCTTGGCATCGCGCTGATTTCTATTAGCTGCATAACATCGATTCCAACGGGACATACCGGCATCGTTACGTCCTTCGGCCGCGTGGAAGATTACACCTATGAGGCAGGTATCCATGCAAAAGCGCCGTGGCAGCAAGTCATCAAAATGGACAACCGCATTCAGAAATCTATGGTGGAGCTTTCCTGCTTTTCAAGCGATATTCAGGAGGTCGCCACCATCTACACCCTAAACTACCAGATTGAAAAGGCGAACGCTCAAACCATTTACAGAACCATTGGCAAGGACTACTATTCCACCGTCATTGAACCGAGAGTTCAGGAATCTGTAAAAAGCGTCATCGCCAAATATAATGCAGAAAGTCTGATTGCCAGCCGGGAACAGCTTTCCTCCGAAATCAAAGCGATTCTGGTCGAAAAGCTTGCAGCCTATAACATTGAGGTCATTGACGCCTCGATTGAAAACCTCGATTTTTCCGATACATACACCGATGCGGTAGAGGCAAAACAGGTCGCCGAACAGAATAAGCTGAAGGCGCAGATTGAGCAGGAGCAGGCCATTCTGGAGGCAGAAGCCGCTGCTGAGCGCGCCGTCATTGAGGCGGAAGCCGCTGCGGAAGTACAAAAGATCGAAGCAGACGCAAGGGCGTACGCCGGAGAAAAAGAAGCGGAAGCAAACGCGAAAATCGGGGACAGCCTGTCTTCTGACCTGATTGAATACAAATATGTTGAAAAATGGGACGGCAAGTTGCCGACCTACGTCGGCGGTGAAGGCGGCACCCTCCCGATTCTCAATATCGGCACAAACGATGAAACAGCAGCTTCAAACGAGTGAATCTGCCCTCCCCAAGCTCCAAAAGCCAAAGGGCACCAAAAGCGCCTCCCGGGCACGGGCAGCCGTACTCGTGTCCTTTGCCGCTGTTATTCTGGCTTCAATACTCGTTTTTTTCCTTGCCGGAAGCTCTGTCGCCGCGCCGTATTCCTATACGGATAATACCAAGGTTTTGCTTTATCATCTGGTATCCGATGAGACCTATGGTCCGAACGAATACCTCTTCGTGCGGATCTCAGATTTTGAAGCGCAGCTCGCTGAAATCAAGCGGCTCGGCTATAAAACCGTCTTTGCGGATGAACTCGCCGAAACCAGAGGAGAGCCCTGTGTCGTCCTTACCTTTGACGATGGATATGCAGACAATTACACGAATGTCCTGCCTCTCCTTGAAAAATATGACATGAAAGCGACCATTTTCCTCATTTCCGACCTCATTGGCACCGAAGGGCATTTGAATGAGGAACAAATTCTTGAAATGCAGGAAAGCGGACATATTCGTTTTGCAAGCCATACCAAAACCCACCAGAACCTCGCCGGTATCGATAAGGAAACGCTCGAGGCCGAACTCGCAGAATCCCGGCGTTGGCTCGAAGAGCTGACAGGAGAACCCGTGCGCGCGCTTGCCTATCCGAGCGGTGCATATGATAGTTTATCGGAGCTTGTCGCCGCGGAATGTGGGTATGAATATTGCTACACGACAGAACATCCTACTTGTGAATATTATCCCAATACCCGCCTGCCGCGCAGCTACGTGGTGCGAGATATGGCTATGTCAGATTTTCTTAGATTGCTGGAATAATTGTGCATTACGAATACTTTATGCCTTTACGGAAATGCAAAATCATAGAAGGGAAGAAGAAAAATGGGACATTTTGCACTGCCAAAGACCATTTATACCGGAAAATGGCGTACCGGACATATCCAAGGAATTGCAATCGACAAAAAAAGGCAATATATCTACTGCTCTTTTACCACTGCTCTTATCAAGCTTGACATGGCGGGGAACCTCATTGGCTCTGTGAAAGGATTTACCGGGCATCTCGGTTGCCTTGCCTATAACGAGACAGACGGACGAATTTATGCTTCTTTGGAATATAAAAACGACGAAATCGGCCGGGGAATCTTAAAAAAGCTCGGACTCGACGGTCAAGTCAAAAACGCTTTTTATATTGCAATTTTTGACGGAGAAAAAATTACACGTCCGGACATGAGTGCCACACGCGATGGGATCGTGACCACTGTTTGGCTGCGTGAAGCGACCGAAGATTATCTGGCAGTTTGGACCGAGCACGGCAAGTCTATGGCGCATCGCCATGGCTGTTCCGGCATTGACGGGATTACTTTTGCTCCTATGCCCGGCAAAAGCAACGATATGCGTTTGTTTGTCGCATACGGCATTTACGGTGACAAAACCCGCACCGACAATGACTATCAGGTGCTGCTCTCCTATCGTCCGGAAGCCATTCTTCCCTTCGAAGCCGTCCTTTCGTCAGAGAACATCCACACAAGCGGGCCCGCCTGCTGCGACGGGAAATATTTTGTTCGGACCGGGAATACAGAATACGGTGTTCAAAATCTGGAATACGATGCCTATACCGGAGATATTTTCATGGCGGTCTACCGCGGAAGAAAAGAACAATATCCCAACTATTCTTTATACGTCATCGATGGAAAGCAGGCGCCGCGTACGGAGCCGCTCCTCGGCTGTGCCGGTGAAGTCGGCGAGGTTCTCGCTCTTAGGCAGACAGGTCTTTTCGACGAAGCCTCCGGAATTTACGGATACGAATTCCGATACGGAACCACCGGCATGGCTTCCCTTGGAGACGGGTACTTCTATTTCTCCGAGGACCATGGAGAAAACGGAGAATTTGATTCCCATATCCGTCTTTACCGCTACACAGGCGCATTGCCCGCTCCCTTTGAAAAAACAGAATAAATCGTTTCAACATCAAGCCCTATGGTTCAAGAATAGAAGCCCGTGTGCACGCTCAGCGGCACACGGCTTTTTTATAGCTGCAAAACGCACGCGATATTCTCTACGAGACAGTTTTTTGTCTTTTATTCAATTTTCTATCAAAATATTTGATTCACTCAACGAACAGTTGATATCATAATTGGATATAAATATTGACAAAACAAGAAATTTTATTTATAATATAGAAAACTTCTTTTCATGATTCAACGGGGAAAACCGAAAAGACGCAAAGTTCCACGCCCGACCGCCTCAATTTCTGCGCACATCTTTTGTTCTATGCAGCTGAGAAATTAAGAAAGGATTTGCCGCTTGTGAGCGGTAAAGCATGGTGGATTTTATGGATTACAGCAAGAACCTGCGCTATTTCAAAGGCGCTGACACTCATTTTTATGTAGGCATTGTTTTGCTCGCCATCGGTGTTATCATGATCGTGCTGTCTTATTTTTTCTGGGTTTATTTAGTTCCTTATCAGGATTTCGCCGCAATCGCGCTCGTAATCATCGGCGCCTGCATAGCGTGGATTCCACAGTACAGACGTTCCGGCGAAAAAGATATTGATGCCTATGTATCGGTGCGGGCAGAAGGATACGCCAAAGAAATCACGGAACGCTTCCATCTTTCCAGCAACGCCAAGGCCAAAATCGAGTCCGTCCTGACCGGAAGCTTCCTCTTGGATGCAGACACAAAAGGATGGGTTTATCGACGCGGAAAAAATGACCGAAAATACCGTTCCTCCCTCTACGCTATAACAGCCTTATTTTTTACCGAGGTCGGTATTCTTGCGGCTACAAAAAGAATTTCCCTGACAGAAGACAGCGAAAGCGAAACCATCAAAGAAATTCGGTTTTATGATATAGAGGACATCAAAATCGATTACGAAGAGAAATTGGTGGAAAAAGATAAGGTCAAAGCCTATCATCTGATTATCCGGGCAAACGGCGAAACCGTCCTGGATGTTCCGGTTGCTCCGAACGCACAGCTTGATGCTAAGTGCGAGGAAATCCGAGCACAGATGATAAAAATAAAGGCGTAATATACCCATTTGTGAGCAAAAAAACCCGGCGGTCTCTTTTTATGAAGGGACTGCCGGATTTTTGTAAATATAGCGCCTTATCTGACGTCGCCTGTAATTTCTTCCGTATCTCGTTCACGGAAAAGAAGAGAAATACACCAGATTCCCGCAAGAGCTACAACCGTGTATACGATCCGGCTGACAAGAGCATCCTGCCCGCCGAAGATCCATGCGACGATATCGAAACGGAAAAGACCGATGCTTCCCCAGTTGAGCGCGCCTATGATGGTGAGGATAAGCGCAATTCTGTCGAGCATAATATAACCTCCGATTCTCATTTAAAATGTCCGCTGCGCGGCACATTTTTTATTTGTATGATTATCTGTCAATGTTGTTATCTTTCGACAATACGTATTCTCTCCGAATCTTTTGATTTTATTCATAAAAAACGCCGTTTTTTCTTTATTAAATCCGTAGCTTTTCGTTAAACAGTTTTTGAGTGACGCGCTTCGATTCTGTCCGAAGAGGCCTAACATCCATAAAATCTCCTGCCAACACCCATTTTTTATATTCAAAAATCTTCACTGCCTGTTGAAAAAACACAATATTTATGATAAAATACATTCGGCAAATCCGGGCGGATAACAGTCGTGCTATGTCCGTGCCGCTCTCTTCTACCAGATAAGAGATCCCGAATCCATGCAGCGAGGTCCGGTCATGCGGGTACGAAAACGAAAAAACGGAGAGCGTCGTCGCGAGGCATGCCGCGAATTGTTTCTGCCATTTGACAAAGGACAACCAACGCCGGTCTTTCCTGCAGAGATTTTTCCCGACGTGTCTGAGATTCGACTAGAAATTGGCTGTGGGAAAGGCGCGTTTATCACGGAACTCGCTCAAAAGCATCCGGAAATAGGGTTTCTCGCCGTGGAGCGGATAAATGATGTTATCCTCCTCGCTGCAGAAAAAGCCAAGCACATAGAGCTTCACAACATAAAATTTCTCTGCTGTGACGCGGAATATCTGCCTCAGCTGCTTCCCCCTCATTGTGCGGCACGGATTTATCTTAACTTCTGTGACCCGTGGCCGAAGGCTCGCCATGCAAAAAGGCGTCTCACCCATCGGGATTCTCTGCTTCGCCTTGCCGGGCTTCTTATCCCGGACGGCACAATAGAATTCAAAACAGATAATTTGGATTTATTCGATTTTTCTGTAGCAGAATTTGAGGCGGTAGGGTTCAACCTTCGAAATCTCACCCGCGACCTTCATGCAAGCGAGTGGGCAGATAATAATATTATGACCGAATATGAAAGGAACTTTTCATCCAAGGGGTTCAAAATCCACCGCCTTGAGGCGTATTTACCGGAAATTCATCAACAATAGAAACCCACTTCGGAAAATAACAAGCAGAAAAGAAAAAAAGCTTGATTTTTTGGAAAAGCTATGATATAATAAGGTTTACTATGTTATGATAACTCATAGACGGAGGTATATCCGTTTGTTTGAGATAATCCAAACATCCAAGGGAGGTGCAGGAAGATGGCAAAATGTATGTACTGCGGAAAGGGTGTCACGTTCGGCAACAACGTCTCCCATTCCAACCGCAAAACGAGCAGAACATGGAAACCCAACATCAGAAAGGTCAGCGCCGTGGTAAACGGAACTCATAAAACCGTTGCGGTGTGCTCTCGTTGTCTGCGTGCAGGCAAGGTGGAAAGAGTCTGATTGGGATTTTGAAAAAGCTTGATCCTTTCCCGAAAAAGGGAAAGGATTTTTGCATGTTCTCACTTAAAAAAGAAGAATGGAGAGATAACGCCTCTTGTGTTATCTCTCCGTTTTATTTTATTTTTATGTATTTTGAGCGCCTCTTTCTTTATATGGTTTGTCAATCGCACAAGCATGAACGTTTTCAAGCGTCAGGAAAAACCACACTGAGCAACCAAGGTCTATTTAACAAAGCATATAAACTGAAAAAATTGCCACTTATAAAACAGAATGCAAAGTTTATAATAATACCAGAACGCGGCGGCAAACCAAACGTACGTGTTCTGCGGAGAAAAAATTTTCCGCGTTTTATAACAACAGATGTGTGAACGGTACACAGATTTTGCAAAATTCGCATGGCGGATTCTAAAGGTCGGTCGAACCATAGCACGCTGTTTTTACAATTCATTTTGATGAATATAAATTTTGAGGAGATTTAAAATGGCAAGTAGCAACAAAAAGCTTGTTCCTGAAGCAAAAGAAGCTCTCGACAAATTTAAGATGGAAGCTGCGAGCGAAGTTGGCGTCAACCTGAAACAGGGTTATAACGGCGATCTCACCTCTAAGCAGGCTGGTTCCGTAGGCGGTCAGATGGTTAAAAAGATGATCGAGTCCTATGAGAACTCGATCAAGACGAAATAACCATAGAGCAGACGTTCCCCGCCACAAAGGCGGCGCGCTCCGTTTTAGTCTTTCGGTGGAATAAACCCCGCCGAAAGACTAGGGAGCATTCGCTCCCCGCTCAGGTTGCAGTCGTCGCAGCTTGATTGAGCGATCTCATCAAACTGCGCTCTGATTTTAATCGGATTTTTATAAGCTGTTTTTAATAGATTTATAAAAAACTGATTTTCATGAAACTGGAAAGCATTCTCCGGTGTCCCCCGCGGATACCGGAGTTGCTTTATCTTTTCTGCTCCATTTAGAAGAGGAAATTTTTTCCTGATCTAATGAATAAACCGATAAAACGGTGGAATAATAAGGATACCAAACAAAAAAATACATAAGGCTCTTCCGTCTATCTATACGGATTTGTCCTTACAGGAGGTTAAAATGAAATATCTCGTTACCTTTGCTTGTCTTGTCCTTGCTTGCTGTCTATTCTGTGGGTTTATGCCCACAGACGACGATCGCATGATCTATGAAAACACCGTCCGTCTTCACGTGCTTGCGAATTCCGACAGTGAACACGATCAAAGCGTCAAGCTTGCCGTTCGCGATGCCGTGCTAGAAGAAATGCAAATGCTCCTGGCAAACGCCGAAAATCCGACGGACGCGGTAGCGGTTATTACCGATAATCTTGACCATATCCGAGAGGTATGTGACGACACGCTTGAAAGCCTCGGAGAGGATCTTCCCGTCGCTGTCATCTTATCGGAAGAAAATTATCCGACCCGTCATTACGAAACCATGAGTCTGCCTGCCGGCGTTTACCAGTCCCTTCGCATCCAGATTGGTGCCGCCGAAGGAAAAAACTGGTGGTGCGTTTTGTATCCGGCGCTTTGCACGAATGTGGCAAAGACCGAGGAATCCCTAATCAAAACGGGCTTTTCCCCGGAGCAGATTGAAATCCTTACCGACGGCGAAAGCCCGAAATACAAAATCAAATTTAAGTTTCTTGAAATCTTCGGGGAAGCATTTTCCTGATGAACTCAATCAAATAGCCTTCCCTTACCCCGGCCGTGCTCAAGATAAAGCCAGAGAGTCCCATATACGCGGCAATCTCCAAATAGGCAAAAAGGCCGGGAATGATGGTGGCTGCCCTATCCGGCACCACACTCCGGATATGGTTTCCTCCTGCGCGGGCGTCGCAAATCGCGGCGTCCGCTGTTTTTTTCAGTTCCGATACGGAAAGTGTGCTGCCGTCCGAAACAGAGCTCGCATCCGCGTCGTGCAGTCGCATGGACGCACGTGCCGTACCCCCGATAAAAAATGCCGTACCGCCCACGTTCCGAAAATTTGGATAGGCCGAAATGGTCTGCCTTACATATTGCCGGATGCGCTCGACTTCCTTTTCATCCGGAAACGGATCTCGTTTCGTCGCATTCGTGAAGTTCTTCATCAAGCGGACACACCCGACAGGCAAGCTTTCCTGCACCCGGATCCCGTCTGCGTCGAAAACGGCAATCTCCGTGCTTCCTCCTCCCATATCGATGAAGGTTCCGCAGGAAACCGACGGAAAACGGTTCCGGATTGCCGTAAAATCATAAAAGGTTTCTGTTCTCCCGCTGATAATCTCAATTTCAATGCCAAGCTTGTCTTTGATATTGCGGAGGACCTCTTCGCTGTTGGCAAGCCCACGCAGAGACGCAGTGGCAAACGCAAAAAAACCGTCGCATGGGACGCTGTTTGCCCTCGCAAGAAATTCCCGCAGCACAGAAAACAGCTTTCCCGCCCCGTCTGCCGTCAACATTTCATCCTTCACATAAGCGGCAAGGCCTAGCATACTGCGCGCAGACGCAAAAACCGTGAACGCGCCGGTCCGCGTATCGATGTCGTAGAGGTTCATTCGCACGCTGTTCGCACCGATGTCCACAACCGCATATTTATAGATAGGTTCGTTCCAATCTTTCATTGCATGCCTCGCCTGAAAAACCTTTTTCATTCCCTCTCAAAGCTGATAAACCAAGTTCCCTGAAACATCAGCTTCCCATGATCTCCTTCGACAGAAAGCCCAAATACGTCTGACGGCACAGAAAACTCCGCACGGTCGCCGCTTTCAAATTCAAATGTCATGTAATACCATGTGCGGCTCGCTGTGCTGCCGCTCCCGCGAACCAAATGCCGCTTGGCAACCAATGTGGCGGGGGCGGTAACCCGCGGACAGGCGGCATTCTTTTTTCCCTGTGAAATGGTTCTGAAAACGGAAAACACAGCGATGCCGATGACAATCAAAAATACAAGCAAAACAAGAAGGGGAATGACTGTCCCTATTATATCCGACATCATCTGAGAGCACCTCCTTTGTCATAGCTTTATTATACACAAAAATATTGGGGTACGCAATAGAAAATACGCAAGGTTTTGATTTTTGTGAATATATATGATAAAAGAGTCCCGCTCGCAACGTCCGCCGGAATTTCCGCAGCGGACGCCTTCTGCAGCGGATTTCGGAGGGTCGTCATGTCCTATTTTTTGTCATGGCTTATGTCCAATATTCTATACCTGTTCCTCAAGGTTTCCTATTCACAGAGCTTTCCGCCGCCTCTGCCTCCCGCGCAAGAGGCAGAATGCTTCCGCAGGATGCGTGAGGGCGACATGAAAGCGCGTGAAAAGCTCATCGAGCATAACCTGCGCTTGGTCGCCCATATCGTAAAAAAATACTATACCACAAGCAAAAATCAGGATGATCTTATCTCAGTCGGAACCATCGGTCTTATTAAAGCAATCGATTCCTTTGATGTTTCCAATGGCGCAAGATTTGCCACCTATGCTAGCAAATGCCTTCAAAATGAAATTCTGATGTATTTTCGCACCCAAAAGAAAAGCTCCTGTGAGGTATCCATCAACGAGACCATTGATACGGACAAAGACGGGAATCCTCTCACCTATATCGATATCATCAGCGTGGACGACACCATTGCCGATGACCTCGACCTGAAATTTAAGAGCCGGAGGGCGCTTGAGATCGTCAACAATCTTCTGGAGCCGCGGGAACGTCAGATCATCACCATGCGATATGGGCTGAACGGAAAACCGGCTATCACGCAAAGAGAAACGGCGGCAAAGCTTGGCATCTCCCGCTCCTACGTATCGCGTATTGAAAAAGCGGCTCTGGAAAAAATCAGCAAGCATCTGTCTCACTCCCCATTTTAAGAACAGTTTTTCTCTCCACATTCTTAATCTTTTTCTTTTTATGCGTACAAAACAAAGCCAAAAGCGCAGGAAGGCAAAGCGGAGCTAGCTCCGCAGGCATGATTTTCATCGGAAATTCCGTGCTGCAGTCATAAAATCATCGGTCCGTGAATAAATTTGAATCAAATAAAATCCGCCTTTGTCTGCGGCGAGGACCGGCGGCTACGATATTTCGCCGAGAAAGCAGGAATGGATATGTTTATGCAAAACAGCGAAAACGATATGGGGCACAGCGTCCTCTCCAAAACTTTTGAAGGCGCGACCACCAAGGAGGTTTCGACCGAGTACAATCTGCCGGACTATCTTCCCGACATCAACAGACTCCTCAAGGTAAGCGCAAAAATCGGCGAGAGCAGCAAATATCTCTCGGCGGATACGTTAGAATACGACGGAAAGATCAAATTTTATATCGTCTATGCGACAAGCGACGGCAACATCCGAAGTGCGGAATTCGACACGGATTTTTCAGGAGAGATGGCGGTATCCGGCGCAGCAGGCGACTGCGATATCCTGTTTGAGCCGGGAATTGCCAATGTTTCCTGCAGACTTCAAAATCCACGCAAATTAACGGCGAAAGCGAAGATAGTTGCCAAAGCTTCTGTGATGTGCCGCACCTCCACCGTACCGGCCGTCTCAGGCAGACTAACCTCCGATGAGGAAGCGGCGCTACAATACCGCAACCGCGCCATCTGGAGCGTCTATGAAACAAGCGCCGAAGAGACCGCAACGCCTATCAGTGAAGACCTTGAGATCGATGCTTCCATGCCGGCGATTGAGGATATCATCGCCGTAGAGCTAGACCCTTATATCAGCGATATGCGTGCAGGGGAAAACAAACTCACCTATAAAGGGGACATCGTTACTAGCATCCTTTATCTTGCAAAAACAGAGCAGTCCGCTGACGCTGAAAACACGGTACCACCGAAATATGTGGCGTTCTCGAGAAAAATCCCGATTTCCGGCGAAATCGAAGCCGAGGGAGTAACAGAGAGCTGTGTTCCTTTCGCATCCGTCCGTACCGACTCTCTTGAATTCCGTCCGCAGGAAAATAATTTTGGGGAAAGCCGCACCGTCGAGCTTGACTTCAATTACAACGTATTCGCCAGAGTCTTTTGCAATGAAGAGAACGAGGTCACGACCGATATGTATTCGACGGATTTTGAGAGCGCTGAGGAAACAGAAGCGTTAGAATACGACACCGTGCTCTATACAAAAGCCTTTAACTTTACGGCAGACGGCAGCACGTCGCGCGACGACACCGATTTTGATGAAATTGTCGCCACAACGGCTACCGCCTCGGTGGAGAGCGTCGAAAAGCAGTCCGGCAAGCTGATTTTTAGCGGAAACGCAGAGGTCTCGGTCATTCTAACAAACGGAGCCGGCGTCTATCAAAGCCGCAATTATTCTGTTCCCTTCCGCGCACAAACGGAAGCCGGACGCATACCGGAATCGTTCGGCTACATCGCCGACGCCTTCGTAATGTCCGCTGTGAGCAGACTCGATGAAAACAACATTTACAGTGACCTTGAAATCTTCATCCCCTATGTAATTTTTGAAAAGCACAAGCAGGAAATGATAAAGCAAAGCAATGTATACAAGGATCAGCCGATTTCCCGGAGCTCCGGCGCCTCACTCACTCTTTACTACCCGACAGCGGAAGATACGCTGTGGGACGTCGCGAAAAAATACCGCACCACGGTTCCGGAAATTATGGCCGTCAACGGCATATCTGCCGACACAGTCTCTGGCGTTCTGGTTATCCCAAAACGCAGTTCCGGCACACCGGGATACAGTAAGGTTATATAAAAAAAGTCTCCGCCAAAAGCGGAGACTTTTTTCGATTTCTGAATGAGAAAGCGAGTTCTGCAAAAAATAAAGAGGAACGGCGCCTCATCGCGGCGCTCCGGAATCTTTTTCGAAATCTATAAAAATGCCCGACATGAAAAACGGGCGGGAGGAAATGATGGATAAAAATTTGACAAACAGCGAAATTCCACTAGGACTCGGCATGGCTTTTGCCCAAAATATAGCGGCAATGGAAAAATTTTCGACTATGAGTAAAATACAGCAAGAGGAAGTCATCCGCAGGGCGCAGAACATCGACTCCAAAGCGGAAATGGCAGATTTTGTGCAAAAGCTCGCGGACAGCAAATCCGCAGATAGGTAACCGCGAAACACAACCAAAGGAGAGCGCGTATCATGGAAAGCACAAAATCCTTATGGGAGAAAACGGTATCCGTCCCTTCCTATCCTTCATTTACCGGGGATAGTCACACAGATGTTCTGATAATCGGCGGCGGCATCGCGGGAATTCTGACGGCCTATATGCTGACAGAAAAAGGAGTACGGTGCACCGTGCTAGAGGCAGCTTCGCTTTTTTCCGGGCAAACCGGACGTACCACCGCCAAAATCACCTCACAGCATGGACTTATTTATGAAAAAATGATCCGAACGCATGGCTTCACAACGGCGCGCGCCTACGCGGAGGCGAGCGAAGCGGCGATTGCGGAATACCGCAGAATCGCAAACGAAAAAAACATTGAATGCGAAATGGAAACGCTCCCTGCCTATGTGTATTCTACAGATAGGGAAGCGCTGAAAAGAGAAACCGAATCGGCGATTGCGCTTGGACTGCCCGCCTCTTTTGTCATAGAAACCGAGCTTCCCTTTTCGGCGGCGGGCGCCGTCCGTTTTGAAAAGCAAGCGCAGTTTCATCCGCTCAAGTTTCTCACGGCGCTGCTCCCCGGACTGGAAATTTACGAAAACTCCCCGGTGCTTGCGATAAAAGGTCGTTCGGTAACAGTACCGGGGGGAAGCATCCACGCTAAAAAGCTCATCTTCGCTACAAATTTCCCCAAAATCAATTTGCCGGGCTTCTATTTTATGCGAATGCACAGAGAACGAAGTTACGTTATTGCACTGGAGAGCGCGTTTCACCTTCACGGCATGTATTACGGAGCGGACAAGGATGGCTTTTCTCTTCGAGGGGCCGGAGACGGCGTCATATTGCTCGGCGGTGCGGGACACCGAACGGGAAAAAATCCAGACGGCGGCAGCTTTCAAACGCTCAAGCAGGCAGCGGAACGGCTCTTTCCCGGCGCTCAGATTTTGTGTCAATGGTCCGCACAGGACTGTATGACGCCGGATCATATCCCATATATCGGACGCTTTTCCAAGAATACACCGGATACCTATGTTGCGACGGGGTTTTGCAAATGGGGGATGACTAGCGCCATGGTCGCGGCAAAGCTCCTCTGCGATCTGATCCGAAGAAAGCCCAACCGTTATGCGTCCGTTTTTTCCCCATCCCGCAAGCTTGTCGGAATTGCCGCCATCCTCTCGGACGGTATACAGACCGCCGGAAGCCTCGCAAAGCAGGTTTTTTATCTACCGAACCGGGACGCTCGCACAATTCCGCCCGGACACGGCGGAATTGTGCAAATCGGCGGGCATAAACGCGGCGTTTATCGGGAAATTCTGCCGGATGGAAAAACCAAGCTGCATGTTGTCTCGGTGAAATGTCCGCATCTCGGCTGCGAGCTCGTGTGGAATCCGGATGAAAAAAGCTGGGACTGTCCATGTCACGGCTCCCGGTTCGACATAGACGGAAGGCTGCTAGATGGTCCCGCGGAAAAAGGCGTTGGAAAGACACGGTAGCATGGGATATTACAGCTATCACGCCGTCGCACGGCGGCTGATTCGCGATGGGAAACTGCAAGGATACTATTTTGCCGAAAATTATAACGATATCCATCCCGCCTTAGTTCTCCTCTTCGATGATGAAAAGCATCCTGTTATGCCAATCCGCGAGTACCGGTGGGAGGAATATCTTCCTCTTTTACCCAAGGATAAACACATTTCAAAATAACGATATGCGGCAAAGCCTTGCCGCATATCGTTTTTCCAAAGCAAGTCTTTATAAACCGATTGAAAAACAGCGCCGCCGGTGATATAATAAGGGCATCTCTTATGAATATCTCAAACGCAACCGGAGGACATTCCTTATGAAGCTCACAAGAGAAACCGCCAGATCCTGCACGGGAGGTCCCGAAGACGTGCTCTGCAAAATATTTGGCAGTTCCGTCACCGGCGCGTTCTGCGCCTCTTACCTATCTCTTTCCGGAAAGGTGATCGGCGCCGCCGGACTCCCGTTTTACGCGCCGCTTTCCGAATATATCCTGAATTTTCCTCTGACTGCCCGCTATCTCGAATCGTTTTCGGAGCAAAACAGCCTCTTTTTATTCGGCGACACCGTGCGCCACCTGACCGAACCGGGCGAAGCGCCGCTTCCCGCCGAAATCGCAGAGGCTTTGTGCACGCTATATGCTTCCGTCTGCGGGAGCGCCGGCAAATTGGATGAAAATGGAGATCATCTGATCGATTTGAAAGCGGGCAAAATCGGCACGCACTTTGATGTCAATCTTCTTATCGGCAATCGGATCGGCTTCTCATCGCCTCTTCTCACCACCCCCAAGGGCGCGCTCGATTCTCTCGGACGAGGTTCCTTCCGCGGGACGGCGGCAAGACAGGTCACGTCTACGCGTTACAATCTGATCCCCGAGGAAAACGGCGAGCCCTGCAACCGACAGTTCTATCTTATCGAAAACGGGGAGGTCATCTTTTATTCCGCCGACGCGAAAACCAATGTCGGCTCCGCCATCTGCCGCCATTCACAGAACCATACCGTGATTACGTATGAAACGAAATGCGGGCTTCGCATTGTACGCACGATCTTTATCCTGCCGCAGGAGGAAGGAATGCCAGAGGCGGTTGAGATGCAGCATGTCACCATTGAGAATAAGACGGGCCGCGAACGAATTATCAAAATCGTCTTTACCGGCATGTTTGGACTTGCCACGCCGGAATCCGCGATGAACGACATTATTTATGCGAGCGTAACGTGGGAAAGCGGCATCTGGAAAATAGACGGAGTGCCGGCAGTCCTCTCGCCGAACCCACACCCGCAATATTTAAAACCCTATAAGCGCTTTGCCCTGCTTGTTTCCGAGGGAGAATTCATGGATGAATACACAGCAAGCTACTCTGATTTTATCGGCAACGGAACGCTGTATCATCCGCAGAACGCAGCGCATCTTTCCTGTTCCCATACGACTAAGATTGTCCCGTTTTTTGCCATCTCGAAGAAGCTCCCGCTCCCCGCAGGCGGGACGCGCGCCGCGGACTGTCTTGTCGGCATGACCATCACAAAAGGAGGCTCAAACGATACCGTCTCCGGAATGCTTGCCCGCCTTGTCGAGACCTATCGGAAGCCCCATGCCGCAGAGGAGGCGCTCGCCCGTGTGAAAGCATTTTCCGAGCGCTATGCCGGTTTTCTGCAGGTCAAAACGGGAAATACTCTCTTTGATGCCTACGTCAACCGAAATCTGCCGTTCCAGGTGTATTATCAATCCTATGTGTCCCGCTCCTTTGCATGGACACAGAAAGCGTACCGGGAAATCGGGTTCCGTGAGATACAGGATATGTTTGCCTCTCTTCCCTATATCATCGGCATGGGAGAAGACGAGCTTGCCCGCGGGATGCTCGGCGAATGGCTCTCCAACGTATGGGAAATGGGCTATGCCAATCATAACTTTTATGAGACCGGAAAGGAGCCGGGCATGTGCTCGGACGATGGCTTATGGCTCGTCCAAGCTGTCTATCGGTATGTTTGCCTGACGCAGGACACGGCGTTTCTTTCCGAATCGTATCCGATAGCCGGCAAGGAGGGCTGCCGCCGTACGGTTATGGAAACACTGCTTGCCATCGTCACCTACAGCGGACGTATTTCCGTCGGCGCACACGGACTGCCGCTGCTTGACAAAGCGGATTGGAACGATTGCCTGAAGGTGGACGACGATTGGATCGACGGTCCCGAAAAGGAGAGACGCTATCTTGCGCAGCTTGCCCGGACAGGCGAGCCCTACGGGGCGCCGCTGCAAAGCTCTTATTCCGAAAGCGTAATGAACGCTTTCCTGCTGAAAATCGCATACGACAACATTGCCAAACTCGCCACACTAGCGGGAGACGCCTCCTGCCAGGAAAAGATGGAGGCATATTCCGCATCTCTTGCAGAGAAAATCAGGTCCTGCTGTTGGAAGAATGATTTTTTCGCGCGAGTTCTTGTCGGCGGAACAAGAGACGGCGGCTATACCTATCTCGGTGCTGCGGGCGACGGGCTCAGCGCCGATGAAAAGATTCCCGGCACGTATTTTCTCAACTCATTCAGCTGGTCGATTTTATCCGGAGTGGCAAGTGAGGCGCAAATCCATACCATGCTGGACAGGATTGAAGCCTATCTTGTCACAGACGCCGGCATCAAGCTATGTACGCCGTGCCATCTCGAACGGCTTGCCAGGGGAGGCGCTGCGGATGCTTATTTCCCCGGCGACAGAGAGAACGGCGGTGTGTTCAAGCATGCGGCAATGATGGCGGCATGCGCCGCTCTTTGCGCGGCAAAAACCGTATCGGACACGGCGACCGCGGCCCGCCTTTCCCGTCTTGCCTATTTTGCGGTAGACACCGTACTCCCCTATAAAACCATGGAGCATCCCTTTATCACAAAAGGCAATCCGCGCTTCTGCACGCAGTACAACAACAGCCGCACCGGAGAAAATATTGGCCCCATGCTGTCCGGCACGGCAAGCTGGCTCAGCCTCACAATATCGGAAATGCTCGGTTTTTCATACACAGGCACGGAAATCGTCTTTTCTCCGCTTTTGCCGCCGGATATGGAAACCGTATCCTACACCGTAAAAACAAAAGACACAACCCTTGACGTACATATCCGGAAGCGTCTGGGATTCGCAAGGGCAGGCGCCGGGACCGTCTTTGCCTTTGACGGGAGCCCCTTCCACGGACGGCTCCCATGTCCCCATGACGGGAAAGTTCACACTGTTGAAATTCTGCTTTAAAAAGGGAGGACCCCGAAAGGAGTCCTCCTCTGCTCTGTTTTTACGATCGGCACCCACAGCGTCTCCTGGCGGCACAGGGCTTCGTTTCTTCGACAAGACCGCGCGGATGTTCCGGCGGCGCGTAGACAGAAAACAACTTCAGGGGCGTCGTGCCGGTATTCGTCAAATTATGCCATGTCCCGGCAGGAACAAAAATTCCTGTTCCCGCAGAAGCTCGGCACTGACACAAATTGT
Source organism: Clostridiales bacterium (assembly GCA_003150035.1). GTDB lineage: Bacteria > Bacillota > Clostridia > Oscillospirales > CAG-272 > QALR01. The sequence goes on along the minus strand of QALR01000013.1, from coordinate 49,358 downwards.
TCCGGCAGTTCCCGGTCTGAACGATTCCATCGCCGCTCGTAACGAAAAGGAGCTGATCGGTATCCTCATGTCTTTCAAGTCCGATATCTTCACCCGGATTCAAGCTCATCAGCGTTACCTGAAGATTCTCTCCGGTCCAAAACACTTTACGAAAGTTTCCGTTTCTTTCCGTCGCACCGGCAAGATCCGTTACAAGCGGCGCTCCGGTATCTCTGTTCCCGGAGGTTCCGACACAAAGCGTCCCGGCATTTGAATTGCCGCAGCCACAGCCGCATCTTCCCTGCGAACGGTCATTCCATCTGTTCATGCAATTACCCATATTCATTTCTTTTTCACCTCCTTCACCGACAGTATATGCCGGAAAAGAAAATTCGGACATCATGAAGCCATGCCCTCTCGAAAGATAAAAATCGGGCTTGCGCCGAATTTGTCCGTTTGAAGCGCTGGGAACGCAAAAAAACACGCGTTCCAGCCTTCTGCATGGAAAAATGCGGCTTTTCCAAAACAGAAAAGCCGCACATGAGGAGCATAGAAGAAAAGCCAACGGAACTTCCTTTCAGACACGTACCACCGATGCGCCAAACGGCATAAGCGCAAGCTTGGCAAACTTAAAGCATTGCTTACCGAACGGAATTCCAATAATGGTAACGCAAAGGACAAGTCCAAGCAGCGCCGAACTGATAACAAGGGCAAAGCCTCCGAAAATCAGCCAAAGGATGTTGACGAGCAGGGATACCACCCCGCCGCCGTAGATAACCTGTTTACCAAACGGGGCAAGCATTAGTCCTGCCATTTTCAAGCACTGCACGCCGAACGGGATGCCGACAATCGTGATGCACCAGAGAAGTCCCACAAGCGCCCATTCAAGAAAAAGCCAGAATCCACATAATAAAATCCATAAAATGTTTCCAATAAGTCTCATACGCCCTCCCAAGCAGAGATAAAAAGGAAAGGTCCCTCGCTTTTTCGGAGGATTTTTTCATCTCTTTCAATATTTATATTATACCAAATCCCGCAAAATTATCAAGTCTCTTAAAAAAACCTTAAAATCTCTTAAGAGACTTATGTTTCAGGGAAAAGATCCGTCTCTCTGAAAAAAGCGCGGTTTCTCCGGAACCGCGCTTTTTATTTTTTACGAAGCATCCTCAAACTGACTGTTGTATAGGTCGGCATAGAAACCGCCTTTTGCCATCAGTTCCTCGTGATTGCCGCTCTCAATAATATTTCCGTCTTTCATCACAAGGATTTTATCCGAATTCCGGATAGTGGAAAGCCGGTGTGCAATGACAAACGACGTCCTGCCCTGCGTCATCCTGTCCATCGCGTTCTGAATAAGAACCTCCGTTCGGGTATCGACAGAGCTTGTCGCCTCGTCAAGAATAATCATCGGCGCATTTTCAATCATAGCGCGCGCAATGGTAAGGAGCTGCTTTTGTCCGGCAGAAAGATTCATCTTGTCGTCGATCACCGTGTCGTATCCATGCGGAAGCGTTTTAATAAAATGATGCATCCCGACTGCGCGACAAGCTCTCTCTACCTGCTCGTCACTGATATTCTCCTTGCCGTATACGACATTTTCCCGGATGGTCCCCTCAAAAAGCCACGTATCCTGAAGCACCATGCCGAACAAAGCGTGGACGTTCTCCCTCGTAAGGGAGCTTGTCGGCACACCGTCGATTTTGATTTCTCCGCTTGTGACATCATAAAAGCGCATCAGAAGATTGACCATTGTCGTCTTACCGGCGCCGGTCGGTCCTACAATGGCGACTTTTTGCCCGGGATAGATATGCTCGCAGAAGTCATGGATGATAATGTTATCGCTGTCATACCCAAAATACACATGGTCAAATTCGACCTCGCCGCGCACGTCTTTCAGAACCGTTGTTTTTTCCGATTCATCCGGCATTTCCGGCGCTTCGAGGAAGTCAAATACCCGTTCTGACGCTGCCGCCGTGGATTGCAGGCTCGTCATCGCCTGTGCGATCTGAGAAAGCGGGCTTGAAAACAGCCTGACATAAATGATAAAGGCAACAATCACGCCGAAATCGATTCTGTCGTTCATAGCAAGCATCGCACCGACCACACAGACCGCCACATAACCGAAATTGCCGATAAAGCTCATAACCGGCATCATGAGTCCCGAAAAGAACTGAGACTTCCAATTACACTCGTAAAGCTTTTCATTCATTCCGTTAAAAGCGTGACTTTGCTGCTCCTCCGCATTGTAAAGACGGACGATACTGTGTCCGGAATATACCTCCTCAATATGCCCGTTGATTTTGCCGAGCCATTCCTGACGCGCGATAAAATATTTCTGGGAGCTTTTTGTCACAATCGTCACAAACGCAAACCCAATCAGAGAGGCGGCAATCGCAGTGACGGCCATAATCCAGTTCGTCCGGAACATCATAACGAGGCACCCGATAAAAAGCGCCGCGGCGGAAACCATCTGAACGATACTGCGCTGCAACGTTTCGCTGATCGTGTCCACATCGTTGGTGATGCGGGACAGCACGTCGCCAAAGCTGGTTTTGTTGTAATAATCCATCGGAAGCCGGTTGATTTTTCTCGAAATCGAACGGCGCAGATTTTTGGAAACGGTCTGGTTAACCGTCGTCATAACAAGTCCCTGTGTCAATCCGAGAAGAGCGCTTGCGGCATAAAACGCAATTAAAGTATAGCAAATGGTAAGTACCGCCTCAAAATCGATACCGGAGAGAAAGCCCTCCTCGATAAGTCCCGTAAGCTCGCTTACCTTATCCGGCCCGATAACCGTAAGCACCGCGCTTGCGAGCGCACAGGCCATCGCAACAAGAATAGCAGGAATATACGGGCGGCAGAAGGAAACAAGCTTCCCTATGGATTTCTTAAAATTAACGGGTCTTTCTGACAAGCCCCTTTTTTTATGCTGCATCCCTCGTGTCATGCGCCAAGTTCCTCCTTTGAAAGCTGTGACAAGGCAATCTCGCGATAAACGTCGCAGGATGCCATCAGCTCGTCATGCGTTCCGATGCCGACCGCTCTGCCCTCATCGATAACAATAATACGGTCCGCGTCCTTGATCGTCCCGATTCTCTGGGCTACAATCAAGCTCGTCACGCCCGCCGTTTCTTTTTTCAGCGCGGAGCGCAGGACCCTGTCCGTTTTATAATCCAATGCAGAGAACGAGTCGTCAAAAATGTAAATTTCCGGCTTACGGCAGATTGCCCTTGCAATGGAAAGCCGCTGCTTTTGTCCGCCGGAGAAATTCGCGCCTCCCTGCGCGACGGCGCCATCATATTGCCCCTCAAGCCTTTCCACAAAGTCGGCGCTCTGCGCCGTACGGACCGCCGCTGCGATCTCCGTTTCGTCCGCCGGCGGCTTCCCGTTATCCCCGAACGCGACGTTTGATTTCACTGTACCGGAGAACAGCACCGCCCGCTGCGGCACATAGCCGAGCTTGTTGTAAAGGTCCCTCAGCCGATAATCCTTGACGTTGATTCCGTCAACAAGGACCTCCCCCTCCGTTGCATCATAAAATCTCGCGACAAGATTGACAATCGTGCTTTTCCCGCTTCCCGTCGCACCGATAAAGGCAACCGTTTCTCCTTTATGCGCAGTAAAGCTGATATCATGAAGAACATAATCCTCCGCATCCGGATATTTGAAGCTGACATGTCGGAACTCCACCTCGCCGCAAAGTCCGACCTCGCCGCTGCTTGCAGTCCCATCCAAAATCGTGGGCTTCGTATCCAACACTTCCTCGATGCGCTTCGCGGATACGGCAGCTCTCGGCAACATAATAAAAATCATCGTGAGCATGGTGAACGCCATGATGACCTGCATCGCATACGACGAAAAAACAACCATATTGGAGAAGATCGGAAGCTTGTCGGAGATTCCCGCGGCATCAATCAAATAGGCGCCGATCCAATAGATTCCAAGTGTAATTCCATTCATGACAAGGCTCATCATCGGACTCATCACCTGCATGGCCCTTTGTGCCTTCAAATGGGTTCCGGTAAGCTCCTCATTTGCTCTGTCAAATTTTTCTTCCTGATACGTCTCGGCATTGTATGCGCGGACAACGCGCAGGCCTGTGAGATTTTCTCTCGACACGCGGTTGAGATTGTCGGTCAGCCCCTGAATCCGCTTGAACTTTGGAACTGAATAAAACATAATGATGAGGATTGTTGTCACGAGCAGCACAACTGCACATGCGGTAAGGGCCGACCACTGCCATGTCCCTTTATCCTGAATTTTCAGAATCGCCATCACCGCCATAATCGGCGCCTTGACAATGAGCTGAAGTCCCATTGCCACAATCATTTCGATCTGGGTAATATCATTGGTCGAGCGCGTAATGAGGCTGTCTGTTGAAAATCCAGAGATTTCCTCCATAGAAAAGGATTCTACCTTCTCAAAGATTTCCCGCCGCAGACGTCTCGACAGGTTCGCGGCTACTTGTGCGGCAAAAAAACCGACAACAACAGACGTGATGAGGCTTCCCAGAGCGCACAGCAGCATTTTCCCGCCGGCGGAATAGATTTCCGCCATCTCACTGCCTTCTGTTTGCACAAGCGCGGTAATTTCCGTCATATATTCCGGGAGACGGAGATCTAACCAAACCTGTGCAACAATAAACAGAACGCTGAGAATGACAAAGCACCATTCCTTTGTTCTTAAATGTCTGAAAATTCGAATCATTTCTGTCCCTTTCCTTTCTTTGAATATAACTCGGTCGAGAAGTTTCCCGCCTCTCCGGCGGATGGTTCCTTTTCGCATTCAGCAGGCGATGAAAGGCTCTGGCTAGCTTTTCTATCCCCCGCAGCGTCACATGACGGTGCAGGCGCCTTATGGGAAAGAGGGTCAAAAACCCGTTCTTCCTTTCCGACGGCGGCATTTTCTAAAACCCGCCTGGTGATACGCACATATTCGAGCGCGTCATGCTCTCCAAGCGCTTTCATCATGTCGGTGACCATCCTCAGAAAAAGCTTTCTGTGGGCGGCAATATGCCGCGCTCCCTTCTCCGTCAGGGTCACACGGCTTTTTCGCTTATCGGCTCCATCCGGCACTCGAACAAGAAATCCCTTTGCCTCCAATACGGCAAGAAGCTTTGCCGTACGCGCTGTGCTGATATTCATTTTTTCGCTGATTTTTCCCGGAGTCTGCGGACCTTCCTCAAACAAATATCTCAGCGCGAACATTTCTCCCCGCACTAGCCTGTCGGCATCCTTCTGCATGGGAATTTGAAGCAGCTTCGGCAGGATATCCATGAATTCCGCCGCAAGCTTCTCATAATCCATGAAGCTGTCCTCCTCTTCTTACATATCTCATGTCATATCGCTAACACTGTTAGCAATTCTATGAGAAAAAACGACTCCCTGTCAATAGAATTCATGAAAAGTTTTAGAATCCATTACATTTTATACATGAACGGCCATAAATGGCGTTTTACGTTTTTTCGCACAAAAAAAGAACGGAAATCCGCCAAAACAGACTTCATTCCGTTCTTCCTCGTTTAATATTGAACCGTCAACACGCTTCCCTTTTCAATGGGATAGGTCTTATCTGCGATGACAAGCGTTCCTCCGTCCACATCCGCACGCACAGTCACGCCGGTTTTATCCATGGAAACCTCCACCACCCCATTCGGTGTCGGAACCTTGCCAGAAATGCTTCCGAAGCACATAAGATTCGGCCTTACCTCATAGGTCGCATAAGCCGGGGAGGTCGGACGCACGCCGAGTGCATACTTGCCGAGAAGATAAATCGGTGATGCTCCCCACGCATGGCAAAGACTTTTGCCATAGGGACGCCCGTACATCGCATAATGCTCCGCACCCTCTCTATCCGGGAAATATTCCTCCCAAATCGTGGTGGCTCCGAGACGAATCATGCCGCCCCAATAGCTGTGAAGCATATCCGTCATATAATCAAATTCCCCGATTTGGCACATCGCGTCAAGTTCAAAGAATTCAAAATACGGCGTTGTAATCGGGCGGATTTCCTTATTTTTGATGACATGGGTAATGATCTTCGCCTTTCGCTCCTCACTTGTCAAATCATAGAGCAGCGCAAAGATATTGGCATGACGGGTAATATTCCGGTTGCCGGTTTTGTAATCGTCCACAAAGCCGCCCTTTTCCTCATCCCAATAGCGCGCGTTGATTTTTTCCTCAAGAGAAGAAGCTTCCGCCCGGTAGGTAATTTCCTCTTCAGCGTACCCAAGAAGCGCCGCACAACTTGCCATACAGGTATAGGCGCGACAGAGCAGCATCTGTTCGGCGCAAAACGGACCCGAATCCTTGTCGAATTTGGACCAGTCGACAAAAACCCAATCCCCGTTATATTTTGTATAAAGTCCGTCTTCGTCCAGTCTGCTCCGGATAAACGCCATGGTAGAACGCATCTGCGGATAAAGTGCGCGGACAAAGTCAATATCGCCCGTGTGGAAATAATATTCCCAGATGCCCATGATCCAATAGAACGTATAATCGGGAATGGTATTGATATGGGCGGTCATCGGCTCTGCGCCACGCAGGATTCGCAGCGTGCGGCGCACAATATCGTTGTCATTCATCAAATAATAATTGACAAAAAAGCTCTGGTACGCATCTCCGCCCCAAACCCAACGGTCACGCTTGATTCCGTCAAAAAAGCCCTCGCGCGCATTGAGGTGCAAGGTATAAGCGGACACCTCCCAAATTTTGTTGACTAGCGCATCATCCGAATGAAACGCGCCCTTGTCCTCAAGCGGAAGGTACTCAAAATCCGCAGAAAACACATAGCTGCCGCCGAAATCCGGCACAAACACATACCGGAATGCCACAGCCGAAGAAACAAAGCCGCCGTCTTTTGCTGTCGCACGCACTAGCACGATAGCATTTTCCGGATCGAGCGCCTCTTCGCGGGATTCGCCGCATACGATAAGGAAGGCTGCGTCCGCCGGCGTTACCCTCTCAAAAATCAACTTTCCGAATCGCTCACAGCCAAAATCAAAAAGCATGCCGCCCTGCACCTTTTCAGAAGAAACCGGATGAATGCGCTCATAGGCGAACTTGAAAACTTCCGGATTGTCAGAAAGCTCCGTATACATATCATTGGTTCCGGCAGGAAGATCTCCGAGTCCAAAAGAGCCGTGCTGCCATGTTTCATCAGAGGCAAAGGTATCCCCAACGCAATAAACCGCGGGAAGCCCTCCATCCTTATAAGCAAAAATTTTGACCATCTGGCGCCCGGGCTTCAACGTTACGGTAACACCGGCAGGATAGCGCACACCGTCGGCAAGAATACTGGCATGCTCGGTATTCGCATAGAAAGTCACCGTCTCCGGCTTCTCCAAGATTGCCACCTTATAGAGAAAAAGGGTTCTGCGCGGCGAATCGACCCGCCACATCGGCGGATAGTAGACGGGGCCAAGAGCGGCTGTTCCATGCTGTCCAGAAACTGGTTCCCCATCGGACGGGGGAAAAACACCGCCCTGTGTGCGTCTGTTGTGAACGAGCATTCCGTGATAAAGCTCAAAATCTCCGGGGCACCACATCCATTTAGATTGTTTCATAATATTCTCCATTCCTATTCTTTAATTTTTAGCAGGATTAAAACACCATTACAATAATTTTCGCAGCAAGCACGACACTGACAAGCGCGATCGGATAGGTGGCAGCATAGGCAGAGGATACCTCATCCGTTCCGGCAGCGCGAATCAGCGCATCCAGTGCTGGTGTGCTAGTCATGCCTCCCGTGATAGAACCAAGATTGTTGAAAATACTGAGCTTGAAAATATATTTAGCGACAATAAAGCCGACAATCATCGGGACAAGCGTGAGAATGACGCCATAAAGGAAGTATTTCAGCGCAATATTCTCCATAAAGCTGACGCCGCCCGGCACGCCCGCGCCGATAAGGAACAACACAAGACCCAGCTCTCTGAAAAACTGGAGCGTTTCCTTATTGATTCGGCAGTCAATGCCAAACAGATGGCCGAAATGACCGACGATAAGACCGGAAATCAAGGTTCCGCCGGATGTCCCGAGCGAAAAGTTGATACCGGGAATCTTGATGGAGCCAATAAGGCAACCGAGAAAAATCGCAAGGAAGAAAGCAAATGCGCCGAACGGATCAAGCTTCGTCAGCTTGCGGGTGATCGGCTTGACGGAAATAACATTGGCCGCCTGAAAGGATTCGCGTTCCTTTTCGACATTGACCCGCAAAAGCTTCGGGATAATCTGCACAAATAAAACCACGCCAAGAACGCCAAAAACATAAGCAATCCCATACCCGGCTGTAATCTCTGCAACCCCGCTTTCTGCGGCGGATTCCTGCGCGGCGGAAAGCCCGGGCGTGCTCGTCAGGGCGCCGGTCAAAATACCCGCCGCCATTTCTGCGGACAAATCCGGGTCCACGACCAGAAGCAGCACAGCCGCAAGCGCGCCTGCCACAATCACAATAATCCCCATTAAAATATAAGAAATCGATTTTTTATTGAAAGTTCGGAAAAACTTCGGTCCCGCGATGAGTCCTATTGAGGTAACAAAAAACGCCGTCCCAATTTGAGACACTAGCTTAAAATTACCCGCCAGTGCATCGTTGTAAAGCGAGATGGTGCTCCCCCCGATTTCAAAGGACGGAACATAGCTTGCCACTACGCCGAAAATCAGCGCGACAAGCAAAACCCCTGCCGTTCCAAGCGATACGCCCTTGATATGGATTCCCCCAACCAGATAGCCGAGTGCTGCAATGACAGCAATAAAGAAAATAATGGAAAATGCGGATGAAACAACTTCTCCCAAATACGTCATAGCTTCCTCCTATCTTTATGACCCCATCCGAAGCATACTTTGTTTGAGTTCCCAAAGCTTGCGGGAAAGGTCCACATAATATTTGTGCGGATTCTCAAAGCGCTTGACCTCATCCCATAGCTTATCCGTCTGCTCTGCGCAGTAGGCACGGATTTCGACGGCAGACGGCGAGGTATATACCCGCTTTCCGTCGCGGAAAATCGGCTCAAGAAGAGGACGCAGATGGTAATTGGTAAATGTTTTGCGCTTCCACGTATTCTGCGGATCGAAAATTTCAAGCGGCTCGGTTTCATCTATAACCTCGTCATACACACAAAGCAGGTCTGCCGCCGCCTTCCCGCTCTCGTTGTCATAGATTCGATAAACCTTTTTGAAATGCGGATTGGTGATTTTTTCCGGATTTTCACTGATTTTAATTTTCGGCTCAATGACGCCGTTCTTTTCCTTTGCCACAAGCTTATATACGCCGCCGAAAACCGGGTCGCTTTTTGCCGTAATCAGCCGCTCTCCGACACCGAAAGAATCGATTTCCGCGCCCTGGCTGATGATATCCCGAATAATATATTCGTCGAGCGAATTGGAAACGACGATTTTTGCCTCGGTAAAGCCCTCACGCAGAAACGCCGCGCGGATTTTTTTGGTCAGATAGGCGATATCGCCGGAATCGATACGCACGCCGAAATTCCGGATCCCCCGCGGCACAAGCACGTTTTTGAACGCCCGGATCGCGTTCGGAAGCCCGCTTTTCAGGACATTATACGTATCAATGAGTAGCGTCGCATTGTCGGGATATATTCTGCAATATGTTTCAAAGGCCTCATACTCGCTGTCAAACATCTGCACCCAAGAATGCGCCATCGTTCCGGAAGCGTTGACATGAAAATCCCGGTCGCTCATCGTGCAGGAGGTAGAAGCGCATCCGCCGATGAAAGCGGCGCGCGCGCCGTAGATGGCGCCTTCCGCCCCCTGCGCACGGCGTGCGCCAAACTCCGCGACGGGACGTCCTCCCGCTGCCCGCACAATCCGGTTTGCCTTGGTCGCAATCAGCGATTGGTGGTTGAGCGCGAGCAAAACAAACGTCTCGATAAACTGCGCTTCAATCGCAGGGGCGCGCACCGTCATAATCGGCTCATGCGGGAAAATCGGAGTACCCTCCGGAATCGCATATATGTCTCCCGTAAAGCGGAAGGTCTTCAGATATTCCAAAAACTTCTCGTCAAAAATGTTCTTTGAACGGAGATAAGCAATATCCTCTTCGGTAAATTTCAGATTTTCAATATATCCGATAACCTCGTCAAGACCTGCCGCGATGGCATAGCCGCCTCCGTCCGGAATATCACGGAAAAATACGTCAAAGTATGCAATTTCATCGGCTTTGCCGGAAACAAAATATCCATTCGCCATGGTCAGCTCGTAAAAATCGAGCAGCATCGTATAGTTGGTGCGGTCAAGCATAGAGAGCTCCTTTGATGGTAAAAATTCTATTTCATTATAATATATCCTTTCCGAAAGTGCAAGAATTTACCGAAAAAAAATGGAGAAACTCCGTTTTTTATTGACATACTCTCACAGAGATGATATGATAGTCAGTAAATATTTTTCTTCAAAGAGGAACCGAAACAATGGACAGCATAGAAAAAAAATCCGCCGGCAGTATACTGCGGCGGCTTGCCAAACGATATTTTATCGACGCAATGGGCGCGATGGCACAGGGACTCTTCGCCTCCCTTCTCATCGGCACGATTTTCAGCGCGCTCGGAATGATTCCGGGCCTTGACTTTCTCGCGACCATCGGAAGCTTTGCCCAACAGATGGCAGGTCCGGCGATGGGAGCCGCCATCGCCTATTCTCTTGGCGGGCATCCGCTCGTGATTTTTTCTTCGGCGGCGGTCGGTTACGCGGCGAATACACTCGGCGCGGCCGGAGGTCCGCTCGCGGTCTTTTTCATTGCTATTATCGCGGCTGAGGTCGGAATGCTCGTCTCCAAAAAAACAAAAGTGGATATTATTGTGACCCCGTTTGTCACCATTCTTGTCGGCGGCGGACTATCTATCCTCATTGCCCCCTATATCGGCGTTGCCGTCGGCTATATCAGTGACTTTATCGGATGGGCGGCGCTGCAGGCTCCGTTTGTCACGGGGCTTATCGTTTCCGTGGTGATCGGCGTGGTGCTGACTCTCCCGATTTCAAGCGCCGCTGTCTGCGCGGGGCTCTCACTTACCGGAAGCGCTGCGGCTGCGGGCGGGTCAGAGGGACTTGCCATTGCAGGAGCCGCGGCCGTTGCGGGCTGCTGTGCGCAGATGGTAGGCTTTGCCGTTATCAGCTTCCGTGAAAACAAATGGGGAGGGCTTCTCTCTCAGGGAATCGGCACGAGCATGCTTCAGATGCCGAATATCATCAAAAATCCCTGTATCTGGATTGCGCCGACGCTTGCCTCCGCAATCACCGGGCCGCTCGCCACCTGTGTATTCGACTTGAAAATGTATGGCGCGGCTATCAACTCCGGCATGGGCACCTGTGGGCTGCTCGGTCCCATCGGAATGATCCTCGGTTGGTATGATACGTCGAACGGCTATCCGGACGCGGTCACGGCGCTGAATTGGACAGGACTCATCCTCGTTTGCTTTGTGCTCCCCGCCGTTCTGTCTTTGTTGTTTGATTTTCTGACGAGAAAATTCGGTTGGGTAAAGAACGGCGATATGACATTGAACCTGTGAGCGCCGGCGTACATCTTTCCTTCGCTGCAAAAAATTTTTTCGAAATGAAAAAAGAGAAAAGCTAACGCCGGCCAAGGAAGGAATTTGGCGGAACAATGTAATAAAAAGCATCTTTGAGAAGGAGAATATAGGGAACGGCAGGAACCCTTGTAAAATAGGAGCTTCCTCCGTTTTTTATGCTCATTTGTCGCTTAAATCTGCAAGCCGATACCGAAAGATACCGTAAAAAATCAGGAATTCTCTATTGAGTTTGCGTGTAACTTGTGCTACAATAAACTATGAATTGTTGTGTCTTAAGGAAAGGAGCTTCGCCTACTATGAAGAAAAACAAGCTTGTCGCGCCTGTTTTGAAATGGGTAGGCGGCAAAAGACAACTTATTGAAACTTTTTCGCCGTTGTTACCAAAGAAAATTACATCGTATTGTGAACCATTTGTCGGCGGCGGGGCGCTTCTGTTTCATTTGCAACCTAATATAGCCTATGTTAATGATATTAACACAGATTTGCTTTGTGTCTACACGGTTATAAAGGATAGTGTTGATGAGTTGATAGAGGAACTTAAACAATATAAAAATGATTCGGATTTTTTCTATGCTGTTCGCGATTGGGACAGGGATAAAAAAAAGTACAGTTCTTTATCAGCAGTTGAACGGGCAGCACGTATTTTATATTTGAATAAAACCTGTTACAACGGGCTTTATCGTGTTAATAATGCAGGAGAATTTAATTCTCCGTTTGGCCATTATCGAAATCCAAACATTGTAAATGAGCCTGTGTTGCGTGCAGTAAGTGCTTATTTCAACGCGGCAACAGTTTATTTTTCATGTGTAGATTATGGGGAAGTTTTAGCGAATATAAAAAAAGGTACATTTGTGTATCTTGATCCCCCGTATGACCCAATATCGGAAACATCAAGCTTTACTGGATATTCAAAAGGCGGTTTTTCTAAAGAGGACCAAGTGCGCCTGCGTCAATATTGCGATAATTTGAACAAACGCGGTATCAAGTTTATGCTTTCAAATTCAGCTACACCTTTTATTCTGGAACAGTATGCAGCATACAATATTACCATAGTACAGGCTAAACGCGCTATCAATTCTGTTGGTAGCAAGCGCGGAGATGTTGATGAAGTTGTGGTGAGAAATTATGAGTAATGCAAGTTTGAATGATGTAGCATGGGAACAACTGTTTAACAAATACGACATTTTGCGTTATATTGGAAGCGACGGATTTTTTAATATCTCCGCTACACAAATAAAAGAATTTCGTGAACCACGGTTAATGGTAAAATTTGACCATACAACAAACTTGCCCAAATTGTTCGCAGATAATCAATTAGCTATTTTGCCTGTAACACGCGGTGATTATATTATTTCGCATTTTGATGCATACCATAAATTTGAAGTGGATAGCTCACCTATAACCAAGGTATCTTTACCCACTTATATTCAAAGTTTGGATAGCAACAATATTCCAAGTGAAGCAATCGCTTTGAATTGCGCCGCTGATTCAGGAATAATTTCGGAATTTATGGATGATAGCGACATTGTTTCTACTGTTTCGGGGCGTATGGGTTCAGGTACATTTTCTTTCAATATTGGCGACACAAAAACAGGTTCCGTTCGAAAAGTTGATGTAAATAATTCACAAATTGAAATAGATGCAGCCTATGAAGGGGTTTCTTCTTTGGCGATATTTGAAGCAAAGCTGGATCTTGCAGAAGATTTTTTGATAAGACAGCTATATTATCCGTTCCGCGTATGGCAAAGTCGTGTAACGAAACCCGTAAGGCCTATTTTCCTTATATATTCTAACGGTATATATCGGCTTTTTGAATATACATTTGATGACCCTAATCATTATAATTCATTAAGGCTGGTAAAACAAAGAAATTATTCTATTGAAGATACAGCAATTTCAGTTTCTGATATTCAGTCGGTTTTGGAAAATGCTGTTATTGCTGTTGAACCTAAGGTGCCGTTTCCACAAGCAGATAACTTTGAAAGAGTTATCAATCTTTGTGAACTTGTCAGCGCACAGGAATTAAGCCGGACAGACGTAACTGAAAGATATGATTTTGATTCAAGACAAACAAACTATTATACGGACGCGGCACGCTATCTGGGATTGCTTGAAAAAAGAAAAGAAAGCGGAAATCCGCTGTATTCGATAAGTGACACTGGGAGACGCATACTTAATTTAGGATTTAAGCAACGGCAATTAGCATATTGTAATATCATATTGTCACATAGGGCTTTTAATGCTTCATTGCGCCTGTATCTACAAAATGGCGTTATGCCGTCAACAAGTGAAATAGTTAATATTATGAAGCAATCAGAGCTTTATCAGGTTGAAAGCGACAGTACTTTTGTTCGCCGTTCCTCAAGCATTAAAGGTTGGATTCGTTGGATTGTTTCACTTATAAACGAATAAAGTGCAATACAGAACACAACGGCAAGCGCATTTTGCGCTTGCCGTTTGTGCTTAAAGGACCTATTTGCCTTGCCCGTCAGCTGCAATATAGGGTCAAATCCTCTTGTAGCCCTCGAATGTGTATACGCAGGTTATATCATACAGAATGCCGTTGTACCACACGATACAGGGGTTCGTCATGTCCGTGTTCCAATTGGTTTTTATACTCACACCGCAATAAGCAGGAAAACGGCGTTTGTTGTATCAATAAAGATACTTCATTTTTTTCTTTAAAAAACTTCCTTATCTGGCGTTGGCAAATCTCTCTTTTTTTGTTTCAGTCCGCGAGAACGGTAATACGTCCGACTGTGATTTCTGTCACCAAATCGACGATCCACGCAATGATATTGCCGATAAACGTGACCAAAACCAGAATTCCAACTACAAGCGTTACGATATTTCTGGTCTCCACGTACCGGATGATGCGGTAAATCCCGCCGATGAAGGCGCCGAAGAAAATCTGAAGAATAATTTTCGCAAGCTTCGGCAGGCTTTCATAGGCTTCTGTAAGGGAACTGCTATTTGACATAGAAAAACCTTCTTTCTTTTGGATGTCAGTAAATTATGTATATTTTTCCTTCCTATTAGAATATTCGGGCAAACGTGAAATTTATCGAAGCTCTCCGTTATTCGCCGCCTGTACGCGGTCCACAAGAGCGTGGATTCTTCCCACAGGGTTAAGAAGATCACTAATAGAGGAATCGGAATTCAGCGTGTCGATGATATAAGAAACATATTTACACATATTGACCTCCGCATACCACGGACGGTCAATAATGCTTTGCGGCCGGTAATTGAGGTTTGTCGTGAAAATCTTATCGAGCAGGCCCTTCTCATAGGCGGCGTCAATTTTATCACAGCCCGCCGTAAAAAGTCCGAACGTGGCAAAAATGAACACGCGGCGCGCGCCCTTTTCCTTTAGCTGTTCCGCGATATCAAGAGTGGACTCGCCTGTCGCAATCATATCATCGACTACGATAATATCCTTTCCTTCAACGGAACGGCCGAGAAATTCGTGCGCCTCGATCGGATTGCGCCCGTCAATGACAATGGTATAATTGCGGCGCTTATAGAACATACCAAGCTCAAGGCCGAGCACAGAAGAATAGTACATGGAACGGGACATCGCGCCCTCGTCCGGAGAGACGATCATCAGCGTATCCTTGTCAAAGGTAATATCCGGAAACTCTCTGACGAGCGCCTTCAGCATTTGATAGGAAGGGCGCACATTGTCAAAGCCACTCTGCGGAATGGCCTGCTGAACACGGGAATCGTGTGCGTCAAAGGTAATGATATTGGAAACCCCCATAGAAACAAGCTCCTGCAGTGCCATCGCGCAGTCGAGGGACTCCCTTGAGGTACGGCGATGCTGTCTGCCCTCGTAGAGCATCGGCATAATCACGGAAACACGGCGCGCTTTTCCGCCGATTGCGCAGATAATCCGCTTGAGATCCTGATAATGGTCGTCCGGACTCATCGGAACATTCATGCCATACATCTTATACGTCACGCCATAGTTGAATACATCCGCAAAAATATAGGTGTCATGGCCGCGCATCGTCTCATGAATGATACCCTTGCCCTCACCGGAGCCGAACCGGGGACAATCGGCGTTGACAAGAAACGTTCCTTCCTTGTCCTTACGCCATTGATGCAGATACCAGTCGACATTTTCAAGAAATTTTTCGCTGCCCTTCATGCCAATGATGCTGAGCTCTCCGTAATAGTTTTTCTCCATGCCAATTGTCCTCTCTATTTCTAAAATTTATGGGAGCCGTATCCCGCAGGAATTAAAGCTTGAAGGCGACCTCGATTTCCTTTACCTCTTCAGGATTGATCTTGATAACCTCTCCGCCGAGGCTTGCCGCCTCCACGAGCGATTTTGCGCTGTATTCCATAACCTCAAGCCGGTCAAACGCATTGAGAAGTGACGTCCCCGCCGCAATGACGCAGTCATTTTCAATAATGACGACAGGATTTTTAATGGAAATTTCCTTTGCAAGAAGCTCCGGCTGCATAAAGGAGGAGCCAAACGGATATTTGCGCACGTTTTTCAAAGCAATATAGCTCTCCGGAATCAAACGGGCATCAAACGTTTCTTCCGTAATCGCAAACGCCATGATGTGCGGCGGATGCGCCACGATGACAGACTTGATATCGGGGTCTCTCTCATACAAAATCGAATGAAGCTTCACAGAGCGCGACGGCGTTTTTCCCGCTTCGCATTTGCCATCCCGGATCAAGACAAGATCCTCGGGTTCCAGATAATTTCTGTCTTTGGCATAAGGAGTGATGATAAAGGAGCCGTCCGAAAGCTTGCAGGAAAAGGTCCCTTGGTCACTCGTGAAAAGCTGATTGCCATAAGCGCGGTGTATGAGCTCGCACATATCGCGACGTACGCCAAGCGCCTCGCTTGTATGCGTTTCTGGTACAAACTCCTCCATGCTAGGTGCCGTTTTATTTTTATAGATTTCCATGTGACGCTCGGAAAGTCCATGAATATGGCCGCCAAGCGCTTTTGCGTTGATTTGAATTCTTGCGCAATAATCGAGCGTTTCAAAATTCATAAAGGCCCGGAAGAGAGAGGTCGCTCCTAGGACCACACCGTGATTTTCCAACACCACCGTGTTGATACCCTTTTCAAATTCCGCCGAAATTTTCTCGCCGAGAAGCGCGCTCCCCGGGAGAGCATATTTGGCAATCGTGATTTTACCGGAAAGGAATCTGGCGTCGGGAATGATAGAAGTATCCGGAATTTTGCGAAGCAGGCTGAACGCGACAAGAGCCGGAGGATGAGCATGCAGCACAGCCTTTAAATCCGGACGCTTTTTATAAATAGCCAGGTGGAACGGGTATTCGGAGGACGGTCTGTGGATGCCGACGATCGTACCGTCCGGCTTAATCTGCATAATATCCTCACGTCGCAGGCTTCCCTTGTCAATCCCACTGGGGCTAATCCAAACGGTTCCCTCCGAATCGCGGATGGAAAGATTTCCTCCCGAGGTCGTCGTCATTCCATAATAATAGATTCGATTCATGATCATTACGATCTGATCGGCCGGGTGCAGCATGTCAAAATTCATTTCTTTTCTCCTTCCGTACGGCACATTGCCGCATATTTTGATATCAAATACAGCGCTTTATTAAACTGTAATCGTAACTTTTTTCAGCACTTTCGAGGCATCAGGATCAATTCCGCGCGCGAGCACTAGCTCGAGCGCAAACAATTGCAGCGTCACAGCGGCGGAAAAGGCAGAGAGCGCATCGGGCACGGAATATGTCGTGCTGTTCGGTATACGCAGCACGCAAATGTTTTCCCTCTCCGAGAGAGAGTCGTCATCCGTAATGAGAATGACCTTCGCGCCGATTTTCAGAAGTTCTTCGGTCATTTCCACCGCGTCGTCCATGACTGCGCCGCGCAGCGCAAGGACAATCGCGACGTCCCCGGGATGGATCTGCGCCTTCGGTCCGTGATGAAAATCAGACACCGCGTACCCGCGCATTTTGATTCCGTTGGTTTCCAAAATTTTCAGAGTTCCCTCGCAGGCCATGGGATAAGCAAAACCGCGGCCAAGCACGACAGCTGCCTGCATAGTCTCATACGCCTTTACGACCTGCGACAGCTTTTCCGGCATATATGTAAGCAGCTTTTCTACGTCGCCGGAAACGCCGGCGAGTGCCGCGAGCAAGCTTTCGTCCCCTGCCCACACGGCGGCAAGCAGTGCCAATGCCATCATCTGAGAGGTAAAGGTTTTTGTTGCCGCAATGCTGGTTTCGGGCCCCGCATGGCAATACAAATGATATTTGGCAGTTCTAGCAAGCGGCGAGGCTGCGTCGTTCGTAACCGCTACCGTCAAGGCCCCTGTCTGGTTCGCGCGCTCGATAACCGCAAGCGCGTCCGCCGCCTTGCCAGACTGAGAGATCCCGATAACCAATGTTTTTTCAAAGGCAAGCTTTCCGTGATATTTGGAAATGACAGAGGGCGTGGCAAGCCCGCAGGGAACGCCGACAACCGTATGGATCAAATACTGCGCAAAGATCGCCGCATGATCAGAGGTCCCCCTTGCCGCAAACTGAACATTCGTGATATCCGCCGCACGGATTTCATCCACAAGCGCGCGTATCGTATCAAGATTTGCCGCCGCGACGCCGGCAAGCACCGCAGGCTGTTCTCGGATTTCTTTTTCCAAATTGATCATTTTTCCGTCTCCTTTTTTATGCGTAATGCTCCGGCCGGAACTCCGGCGGAATATTGTTTTCATAATATGCGATAAGCGTCTCCCTGCCAAATGGTTTCTCGTTCTGCTGCAGACAGGTTCCATGGGATTTCGCAAGGGTATCCGTATAATCGCGAAGAAAATAGATTTTGTGCCCCGTGTATGCCGTCGAATAATGGCAAACAACCGGATAAATTTGCGCCCTATTTATATAAGTGTAATCCTTATTTTTGATTATGTCAAGAGTCAAAATGCCGCCGAGCAGGGTTTTATCGAACCGCATATTGGAAACAAGGTTGCCGAGAGAATAGGCGATAAGCGTTCTGTGTCCGTCGGATGCAGTTTTCCACTCGATCCCTTCCAAAACATGCGGATGTGTGCCGATGACAACATCCACACCAAGCTCCGTCAGGAGTTCTGCCATTTGGATTTGAGCCGTCGTGGGATGAAAACACTCGACATATTCACCGATATCATATTCAACACCCCAGTGCATGGAGACAAAAACAAGATCCGCCGCCTCGCGCGCCTGCGTCACCTGCCGGCGTATCCGCTCCTCGGATATGCGCGGCACATCGATATTGTCGTCGCAGTTTGTCGAATAGGTATAGGCAAGAAAAGCGATTTTGATTCCTTCCCGCTCAAGGATCCGATATCCGTCGGCGTCTCCTCCGACGACAAGCTCGACCGTGTTTTCAAGGTATTCCCTGGTTCGGCGAAGCCCCTGCTCGCCGCGATCGAGCATGTGGTTATTCGCGAGGTTCACAACATCAAAGCCCGCGCCCGCAAGCGCGTCAGCGACCTCAAAAGGCGAACAGAATCTTGGATATCCCGAAAAATTCTCTGCGCCAAGCGGTGTTTCCTGATTGACAAAGGCAACATCGAAGGAAGAAATAAAATCGGATATCTCGGTGTAAACCGGGGAGAAATCATAGCCGCTCCCGGCACATGCCTCTTTATAAATACTGGAATGGATAAGGTTATCCCCGGCGGCAGCAAAGGTCACCCTTACCGGGGCCGCTTCTTCTTTCAGAAAATGCAGCCCGAATGCCTGCGTATAAACTCCCTTCGAACCGGAAAATGCACAGGAAACAAGCGACGCGAGAAACGCCGACGCGAGAAGGGCCGCCCCCCATACGCGAAATGATTTCCTGTGCAAATTTTTCATAAAATAACCGTATCCTTTTCTTCGAAAATTTACACAGTTATTTTATCTTGTCAACGCTTTGATAATACATCCTTTTCATATTTTCTGACGTCGTCCAGCCATTCCATGCCGGCGGGAACGCCGCAGCGCTCGCAGTATTCCGCCCAGACGGCACCAAAAGGCATCGTTTTCATCTCCTCAAGCACGGCAAGTCTCGTCGTATAATCGAAGGAATGTTCGCATTCACGCAGCTTTTCCGTCGGCTCAAGCGCAGCGAACAGCAACGCCTTTTGCATATTGCGCGAACCGATTGCCCATGCCGCAATGCGGTTGATAGAGGCATCAAAATAGTCGAGTCCGATATGGACGCGCCCCTCAAAATGATTGCGGAGTATCTCCTGTGCAATCGCGCGAAGCTCATCGTCAAGAATCACGACATGGTCAGAATCCCAACGTACAGGACGCGACACATGCAGCAAAATGTCGTCAAGATACAGCAAAACAGACGATATCTTATCGGAAATGACCTCCGTCGGATGATAATGCCCCGCATCTAGCGTGAGAAGCAGCTTATTCTTCATCGCATAACCCATATAGAATTCATGCGAGCCGATGGTGCAGCTCTCCGCGCCGATGCCGAACACCTTGCTCTCCACCCCATTGAGGTTATGCTTAGTGTCGACATCTCCCGCAAAAATCTGGTCGAGCGAGTCGACAAGACGTTCGCGCGCGCCGTAGCGGTCCACCGGAATATCCTTGAAGCCGTCGGGGACCCAATAGTTGGTCACCGTCGTATCGTTCATTTCTCTGCCGATATATTCGGCGATTTTTCTCGACGCAATGCAGTGCTCAATCCAGAAATCGCGCACCGCTTTGCTCGGATGGCTGAGCGTAAAGCCGTCCGCGCTCATCTCATGAGAGAAGCAGGTCGGATTAAAGTCCAGACCCACGCGGCGCTCCTTTGCCCAATTGATCCAGCTTGCGAAATGCTTCGGCTCGATTTTATTTCTCGCGACCTTCTCGCCGAGATTGTCAAGATAGATTGCGTGCAGGCTGAGCCGCTTTGTGCCAGGAATCAGCGAAAACGCCTTTTCAATATCCGAGCGAAGCTCCGAAATCGTGCGAGCGCGTCCGGGATAGTTTCCGGTCGTTTGAATGCCGCCGGTCAGATCCCCATCCGGATTCTCAAAACCGCGCACATCATCCCCCTGCCAACAGTGGATGGAAACCGGAATATTTTTCACACGCTCCATGGCGGCCTCGGTATTGACGCCGATTGCCGCGTATGCCTCTTTTGCCAGTTCATATGCCTTGTTTGCCATACTATCAATTCCTTTCAGAACAAATCATTTTATGCTTTGATAAGCGAGAGGAAACGGCCGTATGCTTCGTCCCACGCGCCTTTTTTATCCGCTTCGGGTTCATATTCCTTTACCTCAAAGGAATCCGCGATGACCTCTCTTGCCTGCCACATATCCCGTATCTCTCCGAGCGCGATCGTCTGTGCCGCAATATTTCCAAGCGCCGTCGCCTCAACAGGCCCCGCAAATACGGGCCGTCCGCACGCGGTCGCCGCAAACTGCGAAAGCTGATCCTCTTTGGTTCCGCCGCCGACGATGTTGATAGCCGGGATTCTCTCGCCGCACATCTCGTCGATACATTCCACTGTATAACGGTACCGCATCGCAAGACTTTCCAGAATGCAGCGTACAATCTCTCCTTTTGTCTGCGGAACATACTGTCCGGTTTCACGGCAATAATCCGCGATACGGCGCGGCAGGTTGCCCGGCGTTGCAAAACGCGCGTCGTCGGTGTCGATGAAGCAGCGCAGCGGTTCCGCCGCCGCCGCCACATCGGCAAGCTCTTGGAAGGACACCTTTTCTCCCTCGCGCTCCCATTGACGGCGGGACTCCTGCTCGACCCAAAGCCCCGTGATATTTTTAGAAAACCGGATGGTTCCGCCATATCCGCCTTCGTTGGTAAAATTATAGCTTCTGGTTTTTTCACTGATAACCGGCTCTTTCGTTTCCGTTCCCATAATGGACCATGTGCCGGAGGAAAGCCAGATAAATTTTTCATTTTTCGCGGGAACGGCAAGAACCGCGCTTCCCGTGTCGTGCTCGGCAACAGAAATCACCTTCGGATTCAGCCCGCCGAATTCCTCGGCAAGCGACGGGGTAAGCGTGCCGCAGACCGTGCCCGGCGAGACAATGCTGCCGAACAGCTTTTCCGGAAGCCCGAATTTTTCAATCAGCTCCCAAGACCAGTCGCGCGTTTTTGCATTCAGGAGCTGACTTGTGGAAGCAATGGTATATTCCGTCTGTTTGTAACCCGTAAGGAAATAGTTGAGCAGATCCGGGACAAACAGCATGTCCGAAACAATATCGAAAAGCTCCGGCGTGTCCTTTTGAATCGCTAAAAGCTGATAGAGAGAATTGAGCTCCAGCACCTGAATGCCCGTGATCCCATAGACCTCATCACTCGGGACCTTTTCCGCCGAATAGGCAGGGATGCCCGCCGTGCGGGTGTCGCGATAATGAACGGGATTGGAAAGCAGATGCCCTTTTTTGTCGAGGAACCCGAAATCCACGCCCCAGGTATCGATCCCGACGGAGGCAATGTCTCGGTCGTTTCCCTGTGCACAGGCGCGCAGAGACATTTTTATCTCGTGGAAAATACGCAGAATATCCCAGGTAAACTGTCCGGAAACCATAACGGGCTCATTGGGAAAGCGATGATTTTCTTCTAGCGTGAAGCGATTTCCGTCAAAGGCGCCGACAATGCCGCGGCCGCTCGATGCACCGAGATCCACGGCAAGCATTTTTAGTTTTTTCATGCTTATGTATCCTTTCGATTCATAATTTTATGGAAAATCTATGTCGTCCGTTCCGGCACGGCTCTCCGCTCCTCGCGGAGGATGCCTGCCGGTTTTGCCAATTATTTCAGTTCGGCGATAGCAACGCCCGTATCTCCCTCTCCGACGGCGCCGCAGCGCACGGAGGCAACTCTTACGTCACGCCGCAGAAAATCCGTCACGGCGCGCCGCAGGACGCCGGTGCCCTTGCCGTGAATGATACGCACCTGCGTCACGCCGGCACGCATCGCGTCATCAAGAAAGCGGTCGAGCAGAAGACATGCGTCGTCCGCGTAATTGCCTCGAAGATCAAGCTCCGGATTGAACGCTGCCGTCACACGGTCCCCCATGCTTTTCACCGGCGCTTTTTTTCTGTTCTTATCGGTAAAGGTCACGCTCACCCCGTCGATGAGCATCAGATTTTTCACATTGGTTTTGGTTTTGATGATTCCTGCCTGCACGGTGACATTCCCGTTCTTGTCCGGGTCGGAAAGAAGAACGCCGCGCTTCCCAATGCTCACGAGGATGACCTCGTCCCCCTTTTTCAGCGGTCGCGGCAAGACATAGTTCTCGACGACTTTGGGACTTACGGGATCCAAGCTGTCACTGTTCTCTTTCAGATGAAGCTTGATATCGCGTTTCGCCTGCTCAAGGGTTTTCGCCAGATTTTCGCTTTCCCGCTCGCGCTTGACCTTCTCCAGCTGTTCAAAGATAAATTCGCTCGATGCCTTGGCGCTTTCTACCATCCGCACAGCGGACGCGCGCGCCTTTTCCAGTTCCTTTTCCGCCTCGCGTTCGCGTTTTTCGACAAAATCATCCATTTCCGCTTTTTTCGTACGTGCTGCGTCAAGCAGAGCCTGTGCCTCGGCCTTGGCTTTTTCCATAGCGACCCGCTCCGCCTCCAGCCGTTCGATGACAGACTCGAACCGCCGGCTCTCCCCGGAAACATATCCCTGCGCCCGGGAAATGATATCGTCGGGCAGGCCAAGCTTGCGGGAAATGGCAAACGCATTGGATTTGCCGGGAGTCCCGATAATCAGCCGATAGGTCGGCCGCAGAGTCTCCACATCGAATTCGCAGGACGCGTTGCACACGCCCTCCGTGTTTAGCGCGTAAGATTTAAGCTCCGCATAATGCGTCGTCGCGGCACACAGCGCGCCACGCTCCCGCACCGCCTCCAAAATCGAAACCGCAAGCGCCGCGCCCTCGACGGGGTCCGTGCCGGCGCCTACCTCGTCAAACAAAACCAGGGAGCGTTCCCCCACACGCCTCAAAATCTCCACGATATTCACCATGTGAGAGGAAAACGTGGAAAGCGACTGCTCAATGCTCTGCTCATCGCCGATATCCGCGAGAATGTCGTCAAAAACGCCGAGGGCAGAGCCGTCTGACACCGGGATGTGCAGTCCCGCCTGCGCCATGAGAGAAAACAAGCCGAGCGTTTTCAGCGTCACCGTTTTGCCTCCCGTATTCGGGCCTGTAATCACAAGCGTATCAAAGTCCCCGCCAAGCCTTACGGTAATCGGAACAACGGTATCCGATGAAATCAGAGGATGGCGTGCGCGGATAAGGCAGATCTCTTTTTTTTCCGTCATTTCCGGCGCCATGCCCTCCATGCGAAAGGAAAGCTGACTTTTTCCGAAAATGAAAGCAAGCAAAGTCAGATTCCGATAGTTCTCGGCAAGCTTTGCTGCGCATGCCGCAATGTCTGCAGAAAGCTCGGCGAGGATCCGCTCGATTTCATCCGCCTCACGGCGCTCAAGCAGCCGCAGCTCATTGTTGGACTCCACAACGGAAAGAGGCTCTATAAAAAGCGTCGCGCCCGACGCCGAGGTATCATGGACAAGGCCCTTGATTTCACCGCGGTATTCCTGCTTCACCGGAATGACGTACCGTCCATCCCGCATGGTGACAATCGGCTCCTGCAAAAACTTCACATATGTGCTTCCGGTAATGTATTTTTGCAGGCTGTCCCGGATTTTTGCGTTTTCCGCGCGCATTTTGCGCCGGATGTCGTATAAGGTTTCGCTGGCGTTGTCGGAAAAGGCCTCCTCGCCGACAAAGCAGCGTTCAATTTTATCTTCCAAAAACTTATTCTGGGAAAGGCGCACAAAATATTCGTCAAGCGCCGTCTTCTCCGTATGATCGGCGTTTCGGTACGCCTGCACGGCACGCGCTGCCGTGAGCGTGCGTCCGACATCAAGGATTTCTTTTGGCGTGAGCACGGCCCCTTTGTCCGCTCTGTCCACGGCGTTCGTAATATCAGCGATCCCGTAAAATGGAGGCATCCCTTTCACGGTCTGCATCGCCTTTGCCGCATCCGTTTCGGCAAGCATACGGCGCACCGTATGCAATGTGCGCGACGGGTACAGCGCCGCCGCAAGCTTTTTTGCCCCCTCCGTCGGACAGACAGCGGCAAGCATTTCTTTGACTTTATCGAATTCGAGCGTGACACACGCCCGCTCAAAGCTTTTTTTCTGCTCCATATTTTCAGTCATCATCAAGCGACACCGCTTCCAGTTCGGGAAGAGGCGGCTTTTGCTTCGGATCTCGTTTCAGAGGGTCATACCGGAAACGACGGCAAACGAAATCTTCTTTGACAACACCTTTCTTGATGCAAATCACATCGCCGTCCACGCCGGGGACCGGCGTTCCAAACTCACAGAAGGCACAAAATTTTTCTAATTCCGCTTTTTCTTCCGGTGTTTGTTTCCCGAACACAATATCCCCTCCCCGCCATTTTTTACGCTCCTATTATACAGCAACTCTTTCTATTTTTCCACCCTTTTTTTGAAAAATCCCTGATTTTTTATATAGTTGACAGCAAAAAAGGCACTGAGCCCCAAAAAAATCACCAAAATCACGGCAAACGCTGCCGGAATTTTCCATGGAGGAGCGCCGAAAAGAACGGCAAAAAACGCACAAAGTAAGGCGCAAAGCCCTTTGCCGGTCAAATATCCCGTTAAAGAAATGTCCGCAGAGCTGGCGCGGTCCGCCGCCTGCATCCAAACGGAAAGCCCCCCAAAACCAAGCATCAGCCCAGACAGAGCAAATAGCACAGGTTGGGAAAGCTCTCGCACCGCGCCAAGTGCTGCGAAGCCGCCGGAAATCTCCAAAAGTCCTCGCAACGCAGCGCTGAAAACCGATGGGATTTCCCATCTGACCGCCAAAAAAGCCGAAAGCAAAGAGTCCGACAGCACCGAAAAGAAAACAACAAAGCCGCAAACGGACAGCAGCGCCGCGGCCCCTTCTGCCACGGAGGAGGCAACAATACGCGCCGCCGCCCCTTCTTTTGTCTGCGGCGAAGAGGCAGACGCAGCGGTGGCGGAAAAAAAGACGACCGCCCTTC
This sequence comes from Clostridiales bacterium, assembly GCA_003150035.1. Taxonomy (GTDB): domain Bacteria; phylum Bacillota; class Clostridia; order Oscillospirales; family CAG-272; genus QALR01. The sequence goes on along the minus strand of QALR01000013.1, from coordinate 23,819 downwards.
TCTTCTTTGCCGTAAGAAGAACCGCCGTGACGGATGCCGCTGTCTGCGCAGCAAACAAAGCTCCGCCGATTCGTACCGAACCGAAAAAGGCGGCGCCAACGGTTCCGATAACAAAGGCGGGGCCGGCATTGTTGCAAAACGGCATGAGAGCTCTCGCCTCTTCCTTTGTCATGCTCCCGCGCCGGACGAGCTCGGATGCCGTCACTGCCCCCATCGGAAAGCCAGAAACAAGACCGATGAGAAAGACGGTAAACCCTGCACAGGACATCCCGAGATACGGACAAAGGCGTCTTATCGGGGAGCTCGCCAGTTTCTCGCAAAAACCTGTCTTGATAAGAATTTTTGCACCTATTACAAAAACGGCGAGCGACGGCACGACCGAGCCCGCACAAAGAGAGAGAGCACGCACGGCAGACGCAGCGGCAACATCCGGCGAAAACAAGGAAAAGCCCATCAGCCAAAGAGAAAGCATGACTAAGAGCAAGACAGAAAAACTCGTTCTGTTTGGTTTTATTGACGACACCTCCCGCATAAAAATAGGAAAGAAGAAAAGTCCCCCGAGGCCAGAGAAGTTCATTTGCGCACGCCGGGATGACGCCATCCCCTAGGCTCTTCCTTTATAGTAGACTTTTCTCATAATCTCACGGATACGTATACAGAAAAAGCGTGTATCCAGCCGGGACGCCGCATCAAAAAGCGGATTTCTTCTATCGAGTTTCAGTATATGCAGGAATATGCAGGAAAAATCCCCCGACATGGCGCAAACGGGTATTTTTTCTGGCGGAGGTCAACTTATGAAAATCAAGAAAACAAAAGCCGAAAGACCGCCGAGGGCGCCGCTTCTTCCCCATGAAACGATCGAGATAGCCGAGCGGTGTGAAATGCTGGTGACGGGCGTTCTCGGCATTGACGAATACAGCCGGGAGAGAATCCGTGTCAAAACGGGAGAAGGGTATCTTCAAGTGGCGGGCAAAGGACTTATCATGTGTTGGGCGGGAGAAAAAAAGCTGATGTTCCGCGGCATCATCGAAACCATAATCTTTGAATAGGGCCGGAGAAAAGTTCGGACCCATACGCCGTATACGGCAAAAAGGAGGCAGATATGGAACATATCCTTCACTTCATCAGAAGCTATTATCGGATAACCTTGGCGGAAACCGACGGAAAATCCGCGCTCGATTTTCTCATCTCGCAGGACATTCCCTTCCACGGACTGGAAAATGAAAACGGGACTTTGTCTTTTTGTCTGTTCATTTCCGACTTCAAAAGATATCGGCGGCTGCGTGCGGAGGAAAGGTTCGTCGGGGAGAGGCGGGAGCTTTGCGGACTTTTCGCCGTTCTCCGGCGCTACAAGGGGAGAATCGGTCTTGCTGCAGGAGCGATTCTCGCTCTCGCGCTTATCATCTGCTCGTCCTTTTTCGTCTGGGATATCACCGTTACCGGCACAGAGCATCTTTCAGACAAGGAAATTCTTGACGCCTTGGAGGAAAACGGCGTAAAGCTCGGCGCCTACATCCCTTCGCTTGACACGGAAAAAATCGAGCAGAAAATGATTCTCGACGTCGACGGGCTTTCTTGGATCAGCCTGAATCTGCGCGGCACAGTCGCCGCCGTAGAGGTGAGAGAAAGAAGTGAAGATGCCACATCCATCGACACGCAGGCGCCCTCCAATCTCGTGGCGGCATTCGATGGACAAATTGAGGCACTGGAGGTTACAGGAGGCGTTGCTGCTGTGGCACGCGGGCAAATCGTCAAAAAGGGCGATTTGCTTGTCAGCGGCATCATCGACTCCAATGCGCTCGGCTATCGTCTTGTTCGTGCACGCGGCGAGGTCACGGCAAGGGTCACGCTCACTTATACCGTGGAAATCCCTTATCAAACGACAGAAAAAGTCTATACAGGCAGCTTTGAAAAGCAGAAATCCGTAAAAATTTTTTCAAAAACGTTAAATCTTTTCGGAAAGGATAGCATTTCCTATGAGAATTGTGATAGAATAGAAACAGAAAAACGCGTCTATCTCTTCGGCAAAATCAAACTTCCTGTTTTTGTTCGGGAAACGACCTATGCGGAATACGAATGGCAGGAAAAAACCTTGACAGAATCCGAGGCGCTCGCACGCGCTTATGAAGAGCTCTACAAGATAAGCGAAGCTGAGCTTGAAAATGCAGAGATCCTTGCCAGACATACGCACATCTCTGAAAGCGGGGACCGTCTCGTTTTGCGGGAAGAGGTAGAATGTATCCTTAACATCGCCGAGGAAGTAAAAATTGAAACGGGCTGATCGCAATACCGCCCTCAAACCGTTCGCCAGATTTCAAAAACAAGGAGAATGAAGGAATGATATATAAAGTTCTTTTGCACGATAAAAGTGGTACGTATCCGCTTTTTGATATTAAAGAACCCTTTCCGGATGAAGCCGTATGGGAACAATGCTGTCAGAAAATCCGCGTCACAGCGGTTTTTTCTGCAAGAGGAGATGCCGTGCTTGTGACGCTTACTGCCGCGGCGGAAGGGAGCGCGGCATGCTATTTCTCCCTTTACGGAAGCGGAGACGGCACGCTTTACTCCTTTAACGGCCCATGCAAGCATGAGCAGCTTCTGCGGCAAAGTCCGCACGACTACCGTAATTATCAGTTTAAGATGGACAGCAGCGCCGTGCCAATGGCAGCCGTGGTCAGGGAAGGCAAAACCAACCTTTTTATCTCCGACCATCCCGGCCACTGTGACAATTACACAACGCAACATTTTCTTCCAGAAACCGGCGAATTTTTTCTTTCCTCCGGCGACCCCGGAGGCTCTCCGAATTTTGAGGGAGATCATTTTCCTCCGTATTTTCACGAAATCGGCGGCGGGAAAACACACACCTTCCGATTCATCATAAAAAGCTGCGAGGCCGCCTCGCTGAAAGCGATCCGACGGGAAGCCTTTCTCGCCATCGACAACGTCTGGGGAGACAGCTGCGGCAGGGCCTACCACGCCGTTTCGTTTGCCAGCAACTACATGCACTATCGCCGCAACGAATCCGGAACAAGCGATTATTGGATTGTCGCGGGCATTCAATACGCTAACTGCCAATACGTAAGAGATTCTTTCTATCAAACGTGGATTCTCCCTGTCGATATGGAAATGCAGTGCTATCTTGCCTTTCGCGAGGACTGGCTGAAGCAGGCGGAAAATTCCTTGATTTATCTGATTTGGTCATACCGCATTGTGAAAAAGGGAGGTTCCTTTAACCGAGAGCTTGCGCGCAAAGCGTATGATATCATGATGGCTTGTCTTTCCAAACATACCGACGGAGGCTATTATCCCAACTGTGATGAGCATGGTGCCTTCCGCAACTGGTTTGATATCTGCTGCTTTGAATTTGACGATTTGGATTCCTATTCACAGGGGCTTTGCGTCTGTGCGCTGCGCGCCGCAAAGGAATTGGGATTTGAAATTTATGACACATATAAAAAGGCAATCAACCGCTATCTTTCGCTTTACAACGGCGAATACATCCCTATGAGCGAGAAAAAGCCGTATCTCGCCTTGGATTTTGCGGTCGGTGATCTTTTTCATTTTATTTTGTTCGGACACACCTTCCTGCCGGACGAAATGGTACGCAAAACATACCGCCGCATCATGGAAAGCAAGGCGAAAACGCCTTACGGAACCAAAATCGTATCCGCCCCGGACGGTGAATATTTGCCGATGGAAGCCTATGGCGCGTATGGTTATATCCATCCAGAAATGGCAAAAATGGATCTCGGGCGATATGCCAACGGAGGTTCCTACCATATTTATGAGATGCTGTTCCATATCGACGCCTATCTGCACGGCGCGCCGGATGCGGTGGATAACATGATCTGGCGGCTTTTCATCGACCTCGACTACGACGGCGCGACCCATGAATATATGCATACGCTTCAGGGAAACGGCGTCAAGGCCAACCAGGGGTGGAACGCTGCCGTTTATGAAATCTGGGACGAGCTTTGCAGAAACGGCAAGGGAGATCCCCGTTTTTTCGAGGCGGCGGAAAACAAACTGCTTCAAGTTTAAGCAAGACGTAAAGAAAAGATAAGGAGTAGCTATGTACGAAAAAACACTTCTCACCGATACAGCACTGCAAACAGCGACGCTCTTCGGCAATTTTGATCGCAACATCGCCGCTGTGGAAAAGGCTTTTGGGGTTTCCATTGCCAATCGCGACACGGAAAAAACCGCTGGAGATGCCGTCGTCATCCGGGGCGAGGACAGCGATTCGGTGCTCGCCGCTTATACGGCAATGGAATATCTGAAAAACATGACAGAAATGGGAAGCGACCTCTCCGAGCAAAGCGTCGAATACGTCATTTCCATGGTAAAAGGCGGCGAGCCGCTCGAGCGGTTTGGCGACGACTGCATCTGCGTCACGACCCGCGGAAAACCGATCAAAGCCAAGACGCTCGGACAGAAAAAATATATTGAGGCGATGGAAAAAAACACCGTTATTCTCGGCATCGGTCCCGCGGGCACGGGAAAAACCTTTCTCGCCGTCGCCGCTGCCTCCAAGGCGCTGCGCAATAAGCAGGTTTCCCGTATCATTCTGACCCGTCCCGCCGTCGAGGCCGGAGAAAAGCTTGGATTTCTGCCGGGAGATTTGCAGAACAAAATCGATCCGTACCTGCGCCCGCTTCATGACGCGCTCTTTGAAATGCTCGGCGCGGAAACCTATCAAAAGCACATCGAGCGCGGCACCATCGAAATCGCGCCTCTCGCCTATATGCGCGGACGCACGCTCGACGACAGCTTTATCATTCTGGATGAAGCACAAAATACAACGCCGGAGCAGATGAAAATGTTTCTCACAAGGCTCGGCTCCGGCTCCAAAGCCGTCGTGACGGGCGATATCACACAGACTGACCTTCCGCGCGGGACGCGCTCCGGGCTTGTTGAGGCAATGAAAATCCTGCGCGGCATCGAAGATATCGCCATCCATGAATTTACCGAACGCGATGTCGTGCGCCACAAGCTGGTCCAGCGAATCATCCTCGCTTATGAAAAATACGAACGAGAAAGGCGAGCCAAAAGCGAAAAATACCATGTCGCCAAAAAGGACAGAGACAAATGAAACATGCCATCTATTTTCAAAACCGGCAGAAAGTCGTAAGTATCACCCCCGCCATACGCGCGCTCGTGCGCCGGGCAGTAGCGGAAACGCTGCGTGAGGAAGCGTTTCCCCATCCTGCCGAAATTTCCGTAAGCTTTGTTGACAGCGAGGAAATCCACGCGCTCAACCTTTCTTATCGCGGCAAGGACAAGCCCACCGACGTGCTTTCCTTCCCGATGGCGCGGGAAGAGGAAGCGGGAGATATCGATCCCGGAAACGGCGCCGTCCTGCTCGGCGATATTGTCATCTGCGCGGAAAAAGCAATATCGCAAGCGCAGGAATACGGACACTCCCCGGAGCGGGAATTCGCCTTTCTGGCCGTTCATTCCACTCTGCACCTGCTCGGCTACGACCATGAGAGCGCCGCAGAGGATGAGGTCTATATGAATCAAACACAGGAAAAAATCTTGACCAAAATCGGTGCTACTCGTACATAAGACAGGGCTGCCGTGAAAGGATATCCATGCCAAGCGAATCGGACATCATAAAGATCACAAGCACCCCCATTACCTACGACCGTCTCCGAAAGGATCTCCAAAAGCTCGGCGTCTGTTCGGGAGATACTTTGTTTGTCCACTCCTCGCTTTCTGCCATAGGGTGGGTCTGCGGAGGACAGGTGGCCGTATGCAATGCGCTGCTTGATGCGGTGGGAAAGAACGGAACCGTCGTCATGCCCGCACATACACCCGGTAATTCCGACCCTGCCGAATGGGAAGCGCCACCGGTACCGGCAGCATGGCATGCCGCTATCCGGGAAACCATGCCTCCATTTGACAGGGACAAGTCCCCCTCCGAAGGAGTGGGTGCCATCGCGGAATGCTTTCGACATTACCCGGGGGTTCTGCGTTCCGCTCATCCGCAGACCTCCTTTTGTGCCTGCGGGAGAGATGCCGCTTATATAACGGCGGATCATGCACTGACCCCGCAGTTCGGCGACGATTCTCCGATCGGGAAAGGTCTGCAGATGGACGCCAAAGTCCTGCTCCTCGGCGTTGGGTATAACCGCTGCTCTGCGCTCCATTATGCGGAGACGAAGCTCTCAAAGCAGTCCGTCAAAATGGGAGCCTCCGTCTCAGAAAACGAAGTAGCACTTTGGAAATGGTTTTATGACACCGATTTCGATGCCGACCGGTTTCCCTCAATCGGTGTCGCCTTTGAAGCACAGACAGGTTCCGTGAAAATCGGATTCGTCGGACAGGCGGAATGCCGACTTTTCTCTATGCGGCAGGCGATCGACTTTGCGCTCCATCGTCCCGAACTTTTATAAAAAATATGCTGCCACCGGACGGTGGGAAAGGACTATCACAATGAAAAAGAATCTATTCGCGGCGCTCATCGGCCGGCCGAACGTCGGTAAATCCACGCTGCTCAACAGCATCTTGGGCGAGCATATCTCCATCGTTTCCCCGAAGCCGCAGACGACAAGAACGAAAATCACCGGCATTCTGACAAAGGGTGAGACGCAGTACGTTTTTCTCGATACGCCCGGTGTTCACCGCCCGAAGGACAAGCTCGGTTCTTACATGATGAAGATCGCAGACGGTGCCGCCGCAGATGTGGACGTCGTACTCCTGCTTGTGGAAGCAGGCGACCGCGTGGGGCCTGTGGAAACCTCGCTTTTACGCCGGTTTGAGGGGGCAAAGCTGCCGACGATTCTCATCATCAATAAAATTGACGTCAGTGACGCGCAAAAAATTGGCGATACCATCACGCGCTTTTCCGAGCATCACCATTTCGACGCCGTGATTCCGATTTCCGCCAAAACCGGGAAGAACGTCGAGATCATCTTTGAAGAGCTTGAAAAATTTGCCGAGCCGGGACCGTGGTTTTTTCCAGACGATATGATAACCGACCAACCGGAGCGCGTCATCGCTTCCGAAATCATCCGGGAAAAGCTCCTGCTTTCCCTTGGCGACGAGATTCCGCACGGCGTCGCCGTCGTCATCGAAAGCTTCTCCGAAAAGAAAAACCTGCTCTCCATCCGTGCGGAGATTTTCTGCGAAAAGGCCTCTCACAAGCCGATTATCATCGGCAAAAACGGAGAAATGCTGAAAAGAATCGGCTCCCGCGCACGCGAGGATATGGAGCGGTTCTTCGGGATCAAGGTTTTCCTCGACCTTTGGGTAAAGGTCAAGGAAAACTGGCGCGACAGCACCGCCGTCATTGCGAATTTCGGCTTCAAGGACGAATAAGGCTCTTTGCCGCGGCATACACCGTGTCAGACTGGCTCGTCGGAGCCGTTTGGAACATGGACCCTTACCCGTCTGTCCGTTACGCTCTGTCCGCCGTCATGTCTATTGGTCGGCGTGCTCATCCTTGCGGTGATTCTTGACGACGAAAAAAAGACGGGGCCAAAATTCTGAAAGGAGGTCTTGCCGTGACGGAAACCGTAAAAGGGCTGATCTTAAAAGAAACCCCCATCGGCGACTATGACAAAATCATGACGGTGCTCACCGCCGCATACGGAAAGATCTCGGTCTTTGCAAGAGGCGCCAAGCGCCTGAAAAGCCCGCTTTTTACGCCGACACAGCTTTTTTCCTATTCGGAAATGACGCTCTACAAATCCGCAAGCACCTATTATATCCGACAGGGTGCGCTCATGGAAAGCTTCTATCATATCCGGGATACGCTCGAGGGCGCGGCGCTTGCCGGTTATCTTGCGGATGTCGCCGCCGACGTCGCCCAAGAGGAACAGAAGGAAGAAGCGCTTCTGCGCCTCGTGCTCAACTGCTTTTACGCCATTGCCGGCAAAATCAAGCCGCCCGAACAGATCAAAGCCGTCTTTGAGCTTCGCGCGGCGGCGGAAGCCGGCTTTCTGCCGAACCTTGTCGCCTGCGCCGGATGCGGAAAATCCTCTCTCGAAACCTATTATTTTGACGTTTCAGGCGGCATTTTCCGCTGTGAAGAGTGCTTCCGCGCCTCACAGGCGGAATATGAGGCCGCCTCCTGCCGTCAAAACGAAGCGGAAGCCATCTACCACCATACAGGGCAGCTTATCTCTCTGCTTTCCCCTTCCGTATTCGCCGCCATGCGCTATACGATTTATGCCAAGCTAGAACGAATCTTTGCTTTTGAGCTGCAGGACGACGCGCTGCGGGATTTCTCCTCCGTGTGCGAAAAATATCTCCTCTGTCATTTGGAGCGGAATTTTTCCACGCTTGATTTCTACCACAGCGTCCGCGCGGCGTTTTGATTTTTTCAATATTTTTTTAGAAGGATTTTTATGAAACCACTCAAGAAACCCCTTGCCGGCGCCCTTGCCGCCTCTTTTTCCCTGCTTCTGATCGGCGCGGCTCTGCAAGAAACACTGAAAATCGTTCGTTACCGAATATTGACAGACAAAATCCGCACACCGGCAAGATTTATCGTCATTGCCGACCTGCACAGCTCCCGATATGGAGTTTGCCAAAAGTCGCTTGTCGCCGCCGTTGAAAAACAAAAACCGGACGCCGTTTTCTTCGTCGGGGATATGATAGACGAGAGAGTTCCTCCCGATGAAGCATGCCGGCTTTTTGAGGAACTCGGAAGCAGCTTCCCCTGCTACTATGTATCCGGAAATCATGAATTCCGTACCGGAAGTATGGACGCCATCAAAAGGAAGCTGCGTTCCTGCGGAGTCGTCGTCCTGGAAGGAGATACGCTTCCGCTTTCCGGCGGAGAAATTTCTCTTTCCGGCATTGACGATCCCGCCGGCTTCTCAAAAGCCGACCGTTTCGGTTGGCGCCGCCAGATAGAACGCTGCCGCCGCGAGGCAAAGCCCGGCGCTTTTCGCATCTTGCTTTCCCATCGTCCGGAAAGAGTGTCCGCTTACGCAAAAAGCGGCGCAGACCTTGTTGTCTGCGGCCACGCGCATGGCGGGCAGGTCCGCGTTCCGTTTCTTTTAAACGGTTTATACGCGCCGGGACAGGGACTTTTTCCAAAATACGCAGGCGGTCTTTACCGCTTAACAGAGAAAACCTCTATGGTAGTCAGCCGCGGACTCTGCCGCAACCGGATTCCGCGGGTATTCAACCCGCCGGAGCTCGTCGTTATCGACCTTGCCCCCGCGAACAGCAAAAAACCCGAAATCTCTTGCGCAGTCCAATAAACTGCGGGGACCTTGTCTCCCGCAAAAAAGTCCGCTGCCACAAAAACTGTGACAGCGGACTTTCTCTATCCTCCCATCAGCGCGGGGATATAATGGGAAGCAAGAGCAAAATACACAATGAGAGCAAGTGCGTCTACAATCGTGGTGATAAACGGATTGGCAACCACGGCAGGATCCAGATGAACGGCTTTGGCAAGCAGCGGCAAAAGACATCCGACAAGCTTCGCTAGCACAACGACAAAAAGCAACGTCGCCGCGACGACAAGAGAGATCATCACACCGTCCGGCTCTGCATAAAGGCCATCGATATACATCACCTTGAGGAAAACAACAGGCGCAAGCGTTGCGCCGCACAAAAGGGATACGCGCAGCTCCTTCCAGACAACACGCAGCGCGTTCCGAAGTCCGATCTCCCCAAGCGAAAGACCACGGATAACTGTAACGGACGCCTGCCCGCCGGCATTTCCACCCGTATCCATAATCATCGGAATGAATGCCGTCAGCGCGGCACAGGCGGCAAGCGCCGCTTCATAGGAGGAAATGATTTTCGAGGTAAAAGTCGCCGATACCATCAAGAGCAGAAGCCACGGGATGCGGGATACCCACAAGCGAAAGATCCCTGTTTTTAAATACGGCTTCTCCGACGGCAGAATCGCCGCCATCTGCTCGATATCCTCGGTCGTTTCTGATTCGATAACGTCCATCGCGTCGTCAATCGTGACAATGCCGACAAGCCGGTTTTCCGTATCAAGCACCGGCAGAGCGAGGAACCCGTATTTTTTGATTTGAGAGGCGGCAAATTCCTTGTCGTCCGTGGTTTTCACAGCGATAAAATCCGCCGTCATCATATCGCCCACCCTTGCCGCTCTGTCGGAAAGCAGAAGGGTCTTGGCGGAGATAATACCGATAAGCGTCCGGTTTTCCGTGACATAGCAGGTATAAATGGTTTCCTTGTCTACGCCCTCCGTGCGGATTTTCTCAAAAGCCTCCTCCACTGTCATGTCGCGGCGCAGACTGACATATTCCGGCGTCATGATGCTGCCGGCGCTGTCCTGCGGATAAAGCAGAATCTCATTGATGAGCCGGCGCGTCTCCGGGTCTGTGCTCTTTAAAATTCTGGAAACCACATTGGCCGGCATCTCCTCAATTAGGTCAGCGGCGTCGTCGAGAGAAAGCTCATCCACGATTTCCGAAAGCTCATGATCGTTAAAGCTGGCAAGAAGGGCCTCCTGCGTTTCGCTGTCCATTTCTACAAAGACCTCGGCCGCCTGCTCTTTGGAAAGCAACCGAAAGCCGATGGCCACTTCCTTTTCGGGGAACCCGTCAAGCGCCCCCGCAATATCGATGGGATTCTCGTGCCGGAAAAGCTCCTGCAAGGATTTTAACTCTCTTTTCTCCAGAAGCTCTTTGATTTTTTCATGAAGCTCATATGCTGAAAACATACTCATCGCCTCCTTGTCGAATAATTTAGACGCTGCTTCCCTTTTGGAAAAGGGGAAACCCTTTGTTAATGTTTCCCGCTGCGCGACTTAAAATGCTTTCGGATTTGCTTTTCCATATCGACACCCGTATCCATGACAAAAATAGCAAGCGCAATCGCTCCTGTGATAAGCAACGTCTCGATCCATATCTGAGAAGCGCTTGTCGCACCGTATATCATGTTATAGACCGCACGGTAAATGCCGACACCCGGAACCAAAGGCAGAATGCCGCCAAGCAAAAACAGAATAACCGGTGCCTTCAGCGTTCTGGCGCAGAAATAAGCGCAAAAATCGGAGACGAGCGCGGCAAAAAAAGACGCCCACGCTGCAGAAAGTCCAAAGGAATCCGCAACAAGATAAACCGCCCAGCTGATAAGCGCGATAAGTCCGACCGGAAGCAAATACCGCTTAGGAATTTCAAAATAAATGGCGAATCCGATAATCGCAACAGAAGAAAAGACAACCGCTTTCATAAACCCGATTGCCGTATGCACAGACAAGTCAAACGTAAAATTCAGCGCGGATGCCATGCCGAAAGCGCCGGAAAGAGAAAGTCCCGCGCCGACGCCGAGCGCGACAGAAGCGGCGATCATCAGCGCTTCGATGGCACGCGAACCCGCCGAAATATAGTCGCCCTGCAAGGTATCCCGAATGGCGTTGGTCAGGGCAAGCCCTGGCACAAGCGGCATCATAGAGCCAACAATCATATATTGGCTGTGAAAAACAAGGCCCGTCCATTCTCCGCCAAAATAGGAAAACGATATCGCGCCAAGCGTAATGGCCGCGGCTCCCAATACGTTTATAATGAAGGTTTTCCGAATACGCGGTGCAAGCACGAGCAGGACCAAGGAAAGCAAAAGTCCGCAGAACACCGCGCCAAGCGCATCAAAAAAGCTCCCTCCAAAAACAATCGAGAAGCCGCTCGACGCAAGGATGATGCCAAGCATCGTCAAAAAACCGGAATATTGCCGCTTGTTTTTGATAGCGTAAAGCGTTTCCATCGCCTCGTCCAAGGTGATTTTCCCGTCGCAGAAATTTCGTGAAACACTGTTGACCTCCGCGACTCGGCCAAGATTCTGGGCCGTTCCGGAAATCCGCTGCGTAATGGAAAGCGTCTCGCTTTCCGGATCCGAAAGCGTCACAATGAGTCCCGTGGTAAATACAAAGGATTCGGCATGGGCAAAATGCGAGGTGCTGAGAATCCGTTGGAGCGTATCCTCAACCCGGTGGGTTTCCGCACCGGAACGAATCATGATTTCCCCTGCCAGAACCGCCATATCCAAAAGTTTTCTATAATATTCGGGAGATTCCAAAAGACAAGCCCCCTCTGAAAAATTTTTCCTTTCCTCTTATACCACAATTACGGGATTTTGTCAAGGCAGCTCCTGCGGGTTCTCCGTTTTGCGGTGTGAGCCGTTGCAACTTTTGTCAAAATTGTGAAGAATTTTTTACAGCAGGTAGAAAAAAAGTATTTTTTGTGCTATAATAATTTTCCATAGGGGACTTGCCTCGTCATATAGCGCAGCAGGGGCTGGAAAAACCATCTTTTTCGCATTCCGTCGGGGATCCGTTCCTTACGGAGCGCAAAAAGAAACCGGCTGCCGGAGCGGCGGGAAACCTCTCTCTAAGTGATAGACGGACAGCGTATGAAACTGCCCGCTCGTCTCAAACAGAAATACGTTTGGCATTAGGAGCTTTCTATGAAAACCATCTGCTTTGACAACGACCGCTACATATCGATGCAATCCCAAAAAATTCTGGAACGGATTGCTTCCTTCGGGGGCAAGCTGTATCTGGAATTCGGGGGCAAGCTTTTCGATGATTATCATGCCTCCCGCGTGCTTCCCGGCTTCCAACCGGACAGCAAGGTAAAAATGCTGTATGAGCTGCGTGACAGGGCGGAAATTGTCATTGTCATTTCAGCAGAGGATATTGAAAAAAACAAGCTGCGCGGGGATCTCGGCATTACCTATGATTTAGATGCGCTTCGCCTGATTGACGCTTTCCGGAGCATCGGGCTTTTCGTCGGAAGCGTGGTCATTACCCATTACAGCGCCCAACCAGCGGCGGTAAGCTTCCAAAAGCGGTTAGAAGCGCTTGGCGTTACCGTATACCGTCACTATCTGATTGAAGACTATCCCTCCAATGTCCCGTTTATTGTGAGCGAGGACGGTTTCGGCAAAAATGATTACATCGAAACCTCCCGTGAGCTTGTTGTCATCACGGCGCCGGGTCCCGGCAGCGGAAAGATGGCGACCTGTCTCTCTCAGCTCTATCACGAACATAAACGAGGGATCTGCGCTGGTTATGCCAAGTTTGAAACGTTTCCCATCTGGAATCTTCCGCTCGGACATCCGGTCAACCTGGCATATGAGGCGGCAACGGCTGATATGGGGGACGTCAATATGATCGATCCCTATCATTTGGAGGCCTATGGTGTCTCGACCGTCAATTACAATCGGGATATCGAGATTTTTCCTGTACTGAAAACCATGTTTGAAAAGATTTACGGCGTCTCTCCTTATAAAAGTCCAACGGATATGGGGGTCAACATGGCGGGCTTTTGCATTACGGATAATGCCGGAACGGAACGTGCCGCCTCCGACGAGATCATCCGGCGGTACTACTGCGCTCTCTGTTCTCTGCGACAGGGACTCGGCGAAAAGAGCGAGGTTCAGAAGATTGAGCTTATCATGAGCAAGCTTGGTTTAACCCGGGAGATGCGCGCACCCGTCGATGCAGCACTCGAAAAAGCAGAACAAACCGGGGCCCCCGCCGCCGCCATCGAGCTTCCAAACGGAACCATTGTCACCGGCAAAACGAGCGCACTTCTCGGCGCATCCTCCGCCATGCTGCTCAATGCACTGAAAGCTCTTGCCGGAATCGACGACTCAGTCTGTCTGATTTCCCCAGCCGTCATCGAACCCATTCAACGTCTGAAAATCAATCATATGGGGAATCACAATCCGCGGCTTCACACCGACGAGATTTTAATCGCACTCGCAGTTTCCGCGGCTGAAAGCGAAACGGCAGCTCTCGCCTTGGGTCAGCTCCCCAGGCTGCGCGGCACCGAAGTACACTCCACCGTGATTCTTTCCCGTGTCGATGAAAATGTCTTTAAAAAGCTCGGCGTCAACCTGACATGTGAACCACAATACCAGACAAAAAAACTTTACCACGGGCAGTAAAACAGCAAAAGTCCTTGTTGCAAGACGAATAAAAGGTTTCATATGTTTTTCATATACAAAAATAGAGAGAGTTTCTCCGCTATTAGGAGATTGCAGCTTTTCTTTTTATCCTTCATAGATTTCTAGAAAAACCCTTGATAACAAAAACGGCTCGGCGCTATAGGCGCCGGGCCGTTTTTCAAAAATCACTTATCCTTAAAAGGCAGGGGTACTCTCCTCCGGAAAATCCTGATATCCTGTGGGAGGGGTAACGGTGACTGCCGTACCGGGATTCTTATATGTACAGGACATATCGAACGGCATCTCCATCGAAACGGATGTGCCTCCCGCTTCTTCACTTGCCGTAATCCCCATAACCAGGTTGCCACTCATATCATATTTGACAAAATAGCCGTCCTCGTTCACCGTGAAATCCGTTACAACATCGGTAAAACTCATTCGAATATCCTCAATGCCGACAGCGAGGAAGGCTTCCGAAATTTCGTCCGAAAAAATCTCATCCAGAATAGAATCAAACAGACCCTCGAAAGTGTCATCAGACATCGGTACAGAAACAGATCGGGTTCCGTCCTCATTTTCCATGATTTCTACGTCCTGCATCATTTCCTCTGAAAACGGATTGTTTATAAGGCTTTCCGCAACGGTAGAACTGAGTCTCTCCATCATTTCATTATCGACTCTGCTCTTTGTGCCAACACCGCCCGACACCGTATAGATCCAATCACCTTCAGTATACGTGACCATCGTTTCGTTGATGACCGTTGCAGTAGAAAGCGATACAGGATTCTCTCCCATAAGTCCGGACGCCTTGGTGTTGATCTTGTAAGGAATGGTTCCGCTCATCGTTCCCATATCCACCGTTATGGTTAAATCCATGTCCATCTCATAGGAATCAAGTTTGTTCATTTTCTCCTGCGCGTCTGTCACAAGAGAGTACGCCGTCACTTCCCCACAAGAGGAAAGCATCAACACAGAGAGAAACATCATGAGAATCAACGAGACTGCCGTCAATTTTTTCATAGATAAAAATCCTTTCCGTTTCGCAACTGAATTTTAGTGAGGCTATTATAACACAATGTTCATATTATTGCAATATATTCGAAAAAGATTTTTTAATTGTTATGGAATCAAATTTTTTCCATATGTGTCTGTTTTTATAACGCTAACTTGATTTTATCCTCTCTTTTTCCTCAGAAAACAATCTTGAAAAAGCAAGTCTCTCTTCCCATGCTTTTTAAGCTGTTTTTTATTCTTCCAATTTCTCCAGCTTTGCATTTCCTCTGCCATATATCAATCAAAGAGTGCCAAAAAACTTACCGGCTGTTCTGATCCTTTACAAGGACGTCATGGGCGCCGCCCTCCACGATCGAGGTCGCGGAGACTAGCGTCAGCTTGGCTTTTTTCTGAAGCTCCGGAATGCTGAGAGCACCGCAGTTACACATCGTAGAACGGATTTTGCTGAGTGTCGTCATCAGATTGTCATGCAGCGAACCGGCATACGGCACATAGCAATCCACACCTTCTACAAAGGAAAGCTTTGCCGCGCCGCCCATATCATATCGCTGCCAGTTGCGGGCGCGGGCGCTTCCTTCGCCCCAGTACTCCTTCATATAGCTGCCGTTGACCATGACCTTACTGGTTGGACTTTCATCAAAGCGGGAAAAATACCGACCGAGCATACAGAAGTCACAGCCCATAGCAAGCGCAAGCGTGATATGATAATCCAGAACGATGCCTCCATCCGAGCAAATCGGAACATAGACTCCTGTTTCCTCAAAATATTCATCACGCGCTTTTGCCACCTCGATGACAGCCGTCGCCTGTCCGCGGCCGATCCCCTTGGTCTCGCGTGTAATACAAATGGAACCGCCGCCGATTCCTACCTTGACAAAGTCCGCACCGGCATCGGCAAGGAACCGAAACCCGTCTCTGTCCACGACGTTTCCGGCTCCGACCTTGACACGGTCTCCATAGTTTTCGCGGATATAGGCAAGCGTACGGCTCTGCCACTCGGTAAAGCCCTCGCTGGAATCGATGCAGAGCACATCCGCACCCGCCTCCACTAGAGCCGGAACACGCTCGGCATAGTCCCTTGTATTGATGCCTGCGCCGACAACATATCTTTTATGCGCGTCGAGCAGCTCGTGCGGGTTCTCCTTATGTTGATCGTAATCCTTGCGGAACACAAACGCAACAAGCCTTCCGTCCTCGTCGATGATGGGAAGCGAATTGAGCTTGTGCTCCCAGATAATATCGTTTGCCTCTTTGAGAGAAGTCCCCTCCGGCGCCGTGATGAGCTTTTCAAACGGCGTCATAAAGGTGGCGACCTTTTCATCCGGTGACATGCGGCTGACCCGGTAATCACGACTTGTCACCACACCGACAAGCTTTCCGTTCGAGGTGCCGTCATCGGTGACGGCGATGGTGGAATGCCCAAGCCGCTCCTTGAGCGCAAGCACCTCGGCAAGCGTTCCGTCCGGCCGAATGTTGGAATCAGAGGTAACAAAACCCGCCTTATAGCCTTTCACACGGCGGACCATTTCCGCCTGCGCTTCTATCGTCTGCGAACCGTATATGAAGGAGATCCCCCCCTCCTTGGCAAGCGCAATCGCCATACGGTCGTCGGAAACGGACTGCATGATAGCGGAAACGAGCGGTATATTCATGGAGAGAGCCGCCGTTTCTCCCTTGCGGAATTTGACAATCGGCGTCGTCAGGGAAACGTTTGACGGAATGCAGTTCGCATCGGAATAGCCTGGGATAAGCAGATATTCACTAAAGGTATGCGAAGGCTCGCTATAATAGTACGCCATTTTTTGAACCCCCTTGATTTTCGTTTGAATTTCTGATATTATAACACAGGAAAGCAGTTTTTTCAAGAGACTTTCCAAGAATCTATATACAGAAAGATAACCATGAACCTTCCTCGTCCAAACCATTTCCGCTTATGATACGGCAGGAAATATATGATGAAAAAAATCGGAATTCTCTGTGCTAGCGATACAGAGCTTGACCCCTTTCTTCTCCGCTTGCAAAAAGAAACGCGCAAAAAAGCCGGCATGCTGACCTTCCATGAGGGAATATTCGGTGAGATGCCCCTTGTTTGTTTTTACAGCGGCGTCGGCAAGGTAAACGCCGCTATTGGAACACAGCTTCTCATCGATCGTTTTTCTCCAGACGCTGTCATCTGCGCCGGATGTGCCGGAGCCGTGGATGATACGCTTGCGCGCTTTGATACGGTCGTTTCGGAAGAGATCACCTATCATGACATGAAGGAGGATATCCTGACAGACTTTCATCCTTGGATGTCCTCGCCGTTTTTCCGTGCAGACGCGACCCTGTTGGCAGCGGCCAAACGGGCAGCCGAAAAAACAGAACTGCCTGTCCGGTTCGGCAGAAGTGTCACAGGAGACGCTTTCATCGAAAGCCTTGAAGCGCGAAATGCCATCCGCCGACGCTTTTCCCCGCTTTCCGTGGATATGGAATCTGCCGCCGCGGCCCATGTCTGTTATGTGAATGGCGTGCCGTTTCTTTCCGTGCGCACCATCACCGATGCGGCAAATGCAGAAAGCGCGGCGTTATTTGAAACGAATGTAGAAAAGGCTTCTCTGCTCGCGGCAAATTTTGTTTGGGGGCTTCTTGCTGTCCTATCACAATGACAGAATAAACCGGGGCCGTCAAAGTCGGCTTCGTCAAATTGTGAACAAAGTACAAAATCTTTGCGGAAATTGTTGACAACTCGCGCTTCATATTATATAATTTCTATTACGGGTTTTGCGATAACAATGTTTTCGTAAAACGGATTTGATTTTTTATAAGGAGGCTCATTATGGCAATCAAACAATTTAAGGCGGAAAGCCAAAAGCTCCTTGATTTGATGATAAACTCCATTTACACCAACAAGGAAATCTTTTTGCGTGAGCTCATCAGCAACGCGTCGGATGCGTTGGACAAGCTGCGTTTCAAAAGCTTAACAGACGACAGCGTCGGGCTGAATACGAGCGATTTCGCCATCACTCTGACGCCGGACAAGGAGACACGCACGCTGAAAATTTCCGATAATGGAATCGGAATGACCAAGGACGAACTGGAAAACAACCTCGGAACCATCGCAAGAAGCGGCTCGCTCGACTTCAAAAAGGAGAATACGGCGGAGGATATCGATATCATCGGCCAGTTCGGCGTCGGCTTTTATTCGGCGTTCATGGTCGCGTCCCGCGTGAGCGTCGTCTCCCGCGCGTTCGGCTCGGACGAGGCATGGAAATGGGAATCCTCGGGCGCCGAGGGCTACACGATTGAGCCGGCGGAAAAGGAAGCCGCCGGAACGGACATCACGCTCTATATCAAGGACAACACCGAAACAGAAAACTACGACCGCTTTGTCGACGAATACGGGTTGCAGTCGCTTGTCAAAAAATACAGCGATTATATTCGCTACCCGATTCAGATGATGATGACGCACTCTCATCCGATTCCGAAGCCGGAGGATGCCGGCGAGGACTGGAAGCAGGAATACGAGGAGCATCAGGAGCTAGAAACGCTCAACAGCATGATCCCAATCTGGAAGCGGAAAAAAGGCGAAACCTCCGATGCGGAATACAACGAATTCTATAAGAACAATTTTTATGATTTTGCCGACCCGGCAAAGGTCATTACCGCGGCAGGCGAGGGCGCGGTCAATTACAACGCCGTACTGTTTATTCCCTCCCATGCACCATATGATTTCTATACGAAAGAGTATAAAAAGGGGCTCGCTCTGTATTCTTCCGGCGTGATGATTATGGAAAAATGCGAGGACCTTCTCCCGGATTATTACAATTTTGTACGCGGCGTCGTGGACTCCTCCGACCTCAGCCTCAACATCAGCCGCGAGCTGCTCCAGCAAAACCATCAGTTAAAGCTCATCCGCAAGAACATCGAAAAGAAAATCAAAAACGAGCTCGTTTCCATGCGCGACAACGAACGGGAAAAATACGAAAACTTCTGGAAAGCTTTCGGCAGAGTTATCAAATTCGGTGTTTACAGCGACTATGGCAGGGACAAGGACACCCTTTCTGATCTTTTAATTTTCTATTCTGCAAAAGAAAAGAAAATGACGACGCTAGATGAATACGTCACCGCCATGCCGGAAACGCAGAAATATATCTATTTTGCCGCTTCCGACAGCACGGACCGTGCAGCAAAGCTGCCAAATACGGAGGCGGTGCTGGATCACGGCTACGACTGCCTGCTCTGTACGGAGGACATCGACGAATTCTGTCTCCAGATCCTAAATCAATATAAAGAAAAAAGCTTCAAAAATGTGGGAAGTGGCAATCTGGAGCTGGAAACAGAAGAGGAAAAGGCCGCGTCTAAGGCCTCCTCTGAAGATAACAAGGGGCTTCTCGAGGCCATACGCGATGCGCTTGCCGGCAAGGTGAAAGAAGTGCGGACCTCTTCTGTATTGAAAGAGCATCCCGTGGCGCTCTCCTCTGACGGACCGGTTTCCATCGAAATGGAAAAGGTTTTGAAAAACATGCCGGGCAACGACGGTATCACAAGCGAGAAGGTACTGGAAATCAATGAGGCCCACCCCGTATTTCAGGCGCTGAAAGACACCGCCGCGGCAGGGGACAGTGAAAAACTTTCCCTTTACGCAAAGATTTTATATGATCAAGCGTGTCTTATTGAGGGACTCCCGATTGAGGACCCGGTTGAATATGCAAAAGCCGTGTGTTCGCTGATAAAATAACCTATGAGGAGATATAGCCATGAAAATAGGGATTCAAACAAACGGCGTATTTGAGCCGCTCGGCATAGAAAAGGGATTTGAGACGATCGCCGAGGCGGGCTTTGACTGCGTGGACCTGAATCTGGATGCCCTGATCGGCCTATCCTGGGAAGAAGCCCGCGAGGGAAAGCCGTCGCCGTTCTTCTTTGACAAGGACAAAGTCGAGGCGTTCGTCCGGCAGATACGGGAAGCGAGCAGAAAAACCGGCGTCATCGTCGGGCAGGTCCACGCCCCGTTCCCACTGCACTTTCGCGGCTGTGAGAAGGCGAACGAAAATAGTCTGGAATATGCCAAGATCTGCATTCGGATCTGCCATGAATGCGGATGCGGAAAGCTCATCATCCATCCGCTCTTTGAAGGAAGCATGCGGCTCACGCCTTCTACTGCGCAGGAGGAATGGAAGGACAACATCGCCTTTTACAGCGAACTGATCCCCGAGCTGAAAAAATACGGCGTCATCTGCTGTCTTGAGAATATGTGGGGTCAGGACTGGAGAACCAAAAAAATCTATGTCGGAATCTGCTCCGATATGGCGGAAACCAATCGCTACATCGATACGCTCAATAAAATCGCAGGCGAAACCTGCTTTGGCTTCTGCCTTGACATCGGACATCTGACGCTGCTCGGAATCGACTGCTACGAGGCCATTCAAGCACTGGGCAGCCGGCTCGTTGCTCTCCATATCCATGACAACGGCGGGATAACCGACGACCATGTTATCCCCTATACCGGCGTGACGATTTGGAATCGCTTTCTGCGCGGACTCGCCGAGACCGGCTATACGGGAACGCTCAGCTTTGAAACGGCAGAATCCCAAAGGAAGGTTCCAAGCGAGCTTATCCCCGCCATGCTCGCCTATACCGCCAAGATCGGTAAATACTTTGATTCGGAAATCACAAAGCTCAAAAACGAAACATAACAAGAAAAAACCAAAGGGACGTGTCCGTCCCTTTGGTTTTTTATTTTCTTGCCGGCGCATAGCCGTAGGAAATCGTCGTCGAACCGGCGTCTTCTTTTTTCACAGATAAAGATTCGATGATCGCTTTTCTCGTCACAATGCCGATAAAGCATTCCCTGTCGTCAACGACGGGAATGAAATTCTGCTGACAGGCGCGTTCGATAAGCGCATCCGGCTTCGTATCGATGCGAACCGGCGGATTCTTGTCGATACGCAGGACGTCCGACAGCCGAATCGTTTCCGTATCCCGAATATCGTAGGTTTTCTCCGCCCCCTTGATTCCATCTACAAGATACCACAAAAAATCGCCTTCACTGACCGTTCCGACATACCGGTTGTCGCGCGAAATGACAGGAATAGAGGAATACCCGTGATATTTCATTTTTTCAAGTCCCTGACGAAGCGAAAAATCGTCATATAAAAAGGCAACCATACTTTTGGGAAGCAAAAGGCTCGCAATATTCATGATAACCTCCAAACGTTTTCGTTACTATTTTTATTGTATCCGAAAACTATGAAAAAGTCAAATCTCCCGTGTGGCGGAGTTGTGATTTTTATATGAACAAGTATCTTATCTGATTTTCAGATAAAAATCATTCCCTTATGTTTGATCGAATCCCGTCTTGCGGAAGCGAATGAAAGAGACAATTACGGATGTCATATTGAACACCTCGCATAGAACGCCGCCAAAAGAAGGAGTAGGGATCAGCGCGTCATAAAGCAGCCAAAACGGTGATATGACAAATAACTGAGCAAAACGAATGATTCTGCCGTTTTTTGTCCACATCGCTAAAGTCCCGGCCGCTTGCGCAACAAAGACAAACACAACGAGCCACCATGTCTCTTTCAAAAGAAAAATGGAAAGAAGGGTCGCCGCAGCCACATATGCTTCCATAGAAAAAATCATCCACAGGGAGCGCGAAATCTTAGACAAACGAAGCAGAAACGCACGAACGATATTAAAGGCGTTGAAAAGCAGTCCCGCCCATGCTCCCATCAAAACAAACTGCAGCGAAAAAAAGATACCGCAAAGTCCCTGCCATACGAAGTAATTGCGGTTGGTTTTGCATTGATAGGAAATCACCGCGGACAGTAGTCCGAAAAAGCCTATCGTCTGAATGAAGATATCTTGCATATTTTTCCTCTTTTCCGTATTCAATTCAATAAATAAAAAGCTCCTATAAATGCACCTGCCGGATAAAAACGCATCGAGAAGAAGCATTAACAGCTGCGGGCACACAAAAAAAGTCCTTGACGCCTCTCTGAAACAAGAAAACATTCGCCGTAGTTGTCTTCGGAACAGCAGCAGGCATACGGCGTTTTTTATAGGCTTTTTATTTTTAAATTATGAAATCAAAAAAGCAAAAAGAGAAATTTTATTGCCGAGACTCTGCTCATCCTTTTTATCTGAAACACGCAGAGTTACCGTGTGGTGTCCTTTTTCAATCTCTTTGAAGGGGAAAACATATCCGGCACGGCTGAAGCTTTTGCAGTATTCATCCCAAGCTGAAAGAGATTTCGTTTCTTTTCCGTCAAGGGTAACATCCAAAATTCCGCTTTCATTATCCATAATCCAGTAAATACCGAAAGTAGAACCGTCAAACTCAAACTTCATTTCACTTCCGATCCCATCGGCGCTTACATAATACGGAAAACGCTTTTTAAACGGTTTGTTCACAAAATGCCATCCGCTTACACCTTCGAGCATATCGCGCACTTCCACAAATTTTCCGCAAGGGATGTTTTTTTCATCCGTATAAGGCGCGGGAATTGTTTTTTCTGTCAAGGTCTCGGGAATCTCGGCAAGCAGCCTTGTAAGCGCATCTTTTATAGCAGCGGCATAAATAATGTATCCCTCGTCATTCGGGTGTGTTTCATCCGTGGTATATTTCATCCAATCTCCGCCCGATTTGGCAATGGCATAACGGAAATTCTCACCGGAGTCTATCATATCAAGCCCGTAATGATAGGCAAGTACGCTTTCCGCAACACGAGTCCTGAATTCTCCGAATTTTAAAAGTTTTTCTTCGGTTGCTTTTGTTGCAACAAAAACACAGACAATTTCCGTTGTAGGATCGCGGTATAATATCTGACGCAGACAGCTCTCATAACAGCCGAACTGTTCCTTATAGGAAAGCTCTTGATCATTTGTGGCAAATTCAATAAAAATAAGATTCGGCTCATATTTTAAAAGATCATGTTCCAAGCGATACAGCCCCAGATCAGAGCCGGTACCGCCAACTGCTGCATTGACAGCTTTTATTTCGGCTTCCGGATAAGTCTTTCTCAAATCCTTGGTGATAAGCGCACGCCATGAAGTGTTATCCCAAGAGGTGGCGCCTGCCCCTTCTGTAATGGAGCCTCCGAAAAACCCGACTGTCAGTTTTTTCTCTTTGTTAAGCCGATAAGCAGTATTGGTAAGCATAATAACCTCTTTTAAATATTTTAAATTCGTTTCATACAGATGTATGCAGCGGAAAAGCAATCCATATTTGCTTAGAGCGTTGCTCAAAAATAACCAGATTATCCTTTTTTGCCGCGCTTTATCCATGCCGGAAGAGCAAGTTGTCTCCTAATATATCAAATGTCAATCCGTTTATTCTGCACGTATAAAATATATCACAGTTGACGAGGAAATGCAAGATTTTCGGAGAAAACAAGAATTTGTTTTGCTATAAACATTCCGCATATTTCCTTATCCGAAGTGCGGGAATTCTGTTTTACAGTATAACTGCAAAAAAAACGGCGTTTCCCTGTTTTACCAAGTTACACCGTACATTAAGTATCTGCTTTTTATCTGACATTAAATAAAGACAGACTTTTTATTTCTATGAAGAATAACCAATGAAAAGCCAAATAAGAGAGAGCGAACGAAGCGAGCTCGAAGCAGCTGAAAAGAAGTTCAAGCCCTCGGTCAATTAGTATCGGTCAGCTGAACACATTACTGTGCTTACACCTCCGACCTATCAAACTTGTAGTCTGCAAGTGACCTTACCCTTTCGGTGGGATATCTCATCTTGAGGCTAGTTTCACGCTTAGATGCTTTCAGCGTTTATCTAAACCGCACACGGCTATCCAGCTATGCCCCTGGCGGAACAACTGGTGCACCGGAGGTGCGTCCGTCCCGGTCCTCTCGTACTAAGGACAGACCCTCTCAAATATCCTGCGCCCACGACAGATAGGGACCGAACTGTCTCACGACGT
>QALR01000008.1 GCA_003150035.1 Clostridiales bacterium | reverse complement strand
AAAAATTCCTCCTCGGATTGTTATTTATCTGTTATCTGTCCATTTGTCGTTTTAGACTGCCCGTTTTCTCACCGTTTCCCATGTTTTTTCGAATTTTATTCGGTAAGCTCCAGAATCGCCCATGCGTAATAGGCGTCCGTATACAAAATCGGATCGCCGATATTGACGGCAATTCTCACGTCAGCGCTTGCAATGGCAAAGAAGGCGTCAAAGCGCGAGAGACTGTGAGAAAAAGGAAAGGCCACGGGTGAACATAGACAAAGAAATAGGGGTTAGAAAACTCGCGATTAATCATGAGAGACAGGAAGCAAGAATTCAGATATATGCTAAATTCGTCGTAGTAATTGTCAAAATAAACGCATCTTAAAAAAACAAGGTTGTCGTTTTCACGACAACCTCGCAATGGTTACAGTTGAAATACCAAACTAATTACCATAGATCTCTGCCCCTTCAAGATATTTATCTTGAAGAATATTATACAAAAACTCTGTTATTCTTGCACCTTGATCTTTCGTTGAGCTATATCCTCTGCTTTGAATTGCCCAAACAATATAGTTTGAATCATATATAGGACTACCACTGGTACCTTGTGGAACAACCATGTTATATCTAACAACATAGGCAGTTGAACTGCTCGTTTCCGCTCCACCACTATATTGTTTTCCATACCACAGAGGATATCCACTCATTGTGATTAATTTGTTGTTAATCTTGTTCTCGCTCCAGCCTTTGCCAAACCAACCATTTGCTGAGCCCAAATTATCCCACAGAGTAATTGCACACCAATCGTATTTTTCATCCATATTAGAAGTATAATTGGAAGCACATACCCATTGCTTGGGATAATAAAAATCCTCTTCGCTGTATATGCTACTATTTTGCCGTACATAGAAACGGCAATCGTCAACCCAACCATATGTTCCATCCCACATATTGTGCCCAGCAGTAGCAACTACATCATAGCCTTCAAGAAAACCAGTACCTAAATACCAGTCCATTTCTCCATCCTCATTCTCCCAACCCATCTTCATGGCTAATACAGCAGTATAAGGATATACGTTTACATTGGAGTTGCCGATTGGCCCCCAAGCAGCTAAATCGGCACTTCTTGATGTAATGCTATCTTGAGAGGCCACTTCAAGTCCTACTGGAATATAGGCCTCGCTTATCTCTCCAGCAGAGATATTCATAGACGCCGCACGAGATGCATTATTGTTTTTCAAGGTATCAAGATAAAGGGTGCTGGTGGTTTCTTCTTTTGTTGAATAATCATATTCAACGATTGCAAGGCTATCCTCATTTTCGGATTCGAAATCAGTTGCTATTATTGTTACTTCAGACTCAGCAGCCATTGCAGGTACTGAAAAAACGGAGAGCATCATCACTAATGCGATAGCAATACTCATTATCTTTTTTTCATAATTACTGTAATCTCCTTTTCTATTCCATACTAAATTCTGCATAAAATGTTTTCATAGGTGTAAAAATCACAATACGATAATCGCCTTTTTCCATTTTGGGCGTTACACGATTTATATATAGTCGAATGGTTGTTGTATAACTACGCTCATTATCATCTTCGACCCCACAAAATCCATATCTGCTATATAATATTCCTGTTGTATCATATGATAAGGTTTCCCAAACATCACCAACTTTCTTTTGAATGGAGGGAGTATTATAAAAATAAAAACCTTTCCCCACGTTGTTATTTGTGATCTTACATTTTATATATTCGTCTTGTAGTGAATACACGCTTTTTTCTGTATAAACAGACATATTATCATAATCGGTTTCAACCTCAATATCCAAACCATAGCTGGAATACATATCAAAATCAACTTCTGGTGGTGTTAGCTCAACGTATTCGTCATTGCTTTGACAAGAGGCCAAAATCAAAGCCAAAGTTATAATTAGCAGTGAAGCAGATATCCTAAATATGTGGGAACATTTTTTCACAGCCTCACCTCATTCCTTTAATTAATATATTATTTTTATCAATGCTTTCGCCAATAATAAGCTCTTCGCTTGTTATTGAATCGCTCTCATTAGATACACATAAAGTTAATAGGCACACATTAGTCTTCGTAAAACAGGGGATGGTGCCTTTTCGTTTTGACTTGCGCTTATTTGAAGTTGTCGAGGTCGGCATCAAACACGGCGCAGTTTTCAATCATGCTGTCGGAAACCGGAACTGTGATGAGCCAACCGGCCATATCATCTGTGCAAATTTCAGGGCTGTTAGTCTGTTCTACATGGACGCAGAGCGTGTCTCCATCGCAGAACACGCTGTTGACGCCAAACCGAAATGAGCCGCTGCTCGCGCCCACATAGACCAATAATAAGGAATTTTCCTTAAAAAAGGTTTTGTCATATTGGGAAACCGTATCATGGAAAGAAGGGACCTCATCATAGCCGCTGTCCATGGTCAGCGTATTGCCAAAGGCAAGCTGGAATTGTTCCAGCTCTTCCAAAAAATTCCTCCTCGGATTGTTATTTATCTGTTATCTGTCCATTTGTCGTTTCAGACTGCCCGTTTTCTCACCGTTCCCCGTGTTTTTTCGAATTTTATTCGGTAAGCTCCAGAATCGCCCATGCGTAATAGGCGTCCGTATACAAAATCGGATCGCCGATATTGACGGCAATTCTCACGTAATAGGTGCCTGTCTCAGAGGCAGTATCAATGATCTGGAGCTGGTCATTGAAAGGATACGTGCCGAGAGACGAAAAATCCGCGTCATACAGCATATAGCTGATATAGAAAACGGCCTCGCTTTCCGCAGCGACAAGAGAGAAGCTGTCGCCGGTAAGGGTCGGGAGCAGTGTATAATCCTCGGTCAGATCAAAGCCGCCCGCAGTTCCGGGAGACTGCTCTGTTATGTAGCAGGAAACGCTTTGCGTCCCGTTTGTCACAATCACAATCGGCGTGCCGTCCGGCGCCACCGTCTCTTCCGTCCCGGTCGTCCCGGTCGTCCCGGACGGCTCCGTGGACTCCGTCGTCTTTGTAGACTCCGTCAGCTCCGTATAGTTCGTCGATTCCGTCTCCTCAGAGGGCTCCGTCGTCTCTGTCGCCTCGGTTCCGCTCGTCGCTTCCGGCGAATCGGTTCCCTCAGCCGGCTCCGTTCCTTCCGTCCCGGCTGTCCCGGACGGCTGTGTTTCCGTCGTTTCCCCACAGGCAAAAAGCACGGATGCAAGAAGCACCGCTAACATGACACATAGAATTTTTTTCATATTGAAAATCCTCCTCCGGAAAATCCGGTAAAAATTTCATCTCCTGGCCGTCAGTCCTCTGCGGCAGATTCTGATATGCTTTCAATATAGTCCATGATCTCTACCGCGCCGGTGTAATCAATGCTTCCTTCCTCTGCCGCTACGGTAAGAATCACAGAAAACTCCTCTTCCGAAAGCTGCATGATATAGAAGGAAGTGTTCTCATCAATCGGGTAACGAAGCTGAGGAACAAGCGGCGAAGAAATCACATAAAAATATTGTTCCGGAATATCCGAGAACCGAATATCGTCGCCTTTTTCCGCTAAAATGTCATATAAAACATCGAGCGAAAGATCCGCAGCGATAACAGTCGGCGCTTCCGTTTCGCTATTCTGCGGCGCTGCATGGCAGGAAGGAAACATGCACAAAAAAAGAAAAATCACGCAAAGCAGCCATGAAATCCCCATTTTTCTGCCCATTGTTTTTTCTCCTTTCGGTAGACTATGCTATCCTTATTTTACCGCGACAAACCGTTTTTGTCAAGGCAGACGCACATATCTGCGTCCATTTTGTGAAAAAATAAAATCAGGTTCTAACTCAATTCTAAACACAAGGAAGGGAAGCAAAAATGGCTCTCAAAAAAAAGCATGGCAAAGAACGCTATTACAAAAGTGCATCGGATTATTCGAAGGACGCCTTTTTAACCAACCCTGTCGCATCGGCAACAGACTGCACAGGCATTACGCAGACCATTCCTGAAACGGAAGCAGAAGCGCAGTCGTACTGTGACATTGCCGATGTGCCGGTAACAGCCCTTGACGGCTCTGAGAAATATAAAAAAGCAAAATAAAAAATACGCCGGACAGTAGTCCGGCGTATTTTACTTCATTTACTGCTGATATTTATTTCTCGCTTCCGTCACCTTTTGGGCGTCGGCAACTTCCGTCGGATACCATCCGCGGCTGCTCATTTCACGGAAAAGATCAAACTGAATATCATGCTCTTCCGTTAAAATCTGCATAACGGTCCCGCGCAGTTCGGGCGACGCGGATTCATTGGCAAAATTGTTATAATGATCGGTGATATATTTCTGGGAATTCAGAGCGTCTGTCAATCTGTCCTTATCAGAAAAAGAGGGCTGTACCATTTTTCTTTCCTCCTTATTTCGTAAGATAGCAGAAAAGCGATTCGTAGTGACTTTCATGCTTTGCTGCGATCTGTTGATATTTTTGCTTCAGCACCGTATCGTTCGTGCTTTCCGCATATTCGGTGTATTTATTGACAAGATTTCTTTCAAGATTGAGTTGGTCCTGAATCGTTCCCAGCTCTTTGGATGTGATAACCGGCATTTTGATATCTCCTTATTTGTTTTTCGGACTTTTCAGTCCAACTTTATTTTGTGTCGCTTCGCATTTTTTATTTGGAACAAATATTTGAAGGGTACGTCAAATTTTCAAGCGTCCGAGCGAGTGATTCACAAAAAACAGGAAAATGGAAGCCATAAGAAGATTTTCTATTTTTTACATAAAAAAGGCCACGGTAAATTTACCGCGGTCTCTTTTCTCATCCATTCGGAATTCTCTTAATCCTCGATGACAACCATCTGATGGCACTCAAACTTATCCACCGTATAGGTCAGCACCCCGTCATCATAGCTGAAATCAATCTCCTGCATCTGCGGCGCAAGATATACACGCGTCGGTGCTTTGCACAGCTTCAGCGTGACCTCAGTCCCATAAATCGGGACAAGATCCTCGATGATTTCCGTACGTTCCCCGCGCCTCACCGGCGCGGCGTATAAAAGATGATTGATGTAACGGTGCTTTTCCTCCTGACGCATCAGCGTTGTCACGCCCTGTGCCGGAAGATTCGTGGTGAGCGTCTTATCCTCGCCCAGCAGCATATCGAGCACATGCGTCACCGTCTCGCGCGCAACCAGAGAGCCCATCCTCGCGTACTCCGTAAAGATATTGTACGCGATATAAGCGCCGTCACGCCCTATAGTAATGGCGGGATATGATTTTGAAATATCATTCGGCGTCTGCGCATGGCTCGAAAAATGCTCGGTTGTTCTCTCAAAATACGGATCCTCTCTGACCCCTATCACCTCACCGGTCGCGCGGATTTCCATTGATGGCTCGTAAATGACATACGCCGCGTTCCAAAGCCCGTTCATTTCAAATTTCGGGCGCAGATAGCTCGGAACAAACTTCGCCTTACCTACTGCCTCGGCGCCGAGGTCCACGGCAAAGCCGCGGCCGTCGGCATAGAGCGCCGACTCGCCCGAGGCGAGAATCTTCCCCCCTTCGGCGACAAAGGCACGCAGCTTATCCGCAATCTCATCGTCAACAAGAGAATCATCGGTCAGAATCAGCACTTTATAGCGGTCAAAATCGCCGTCGGTATCCACCACGTCGAAAAGATATTTACCCTCCAATAAAATTCTCGACGCACCGGCGCTCCCCTTCCAGGAACTGCGGCCGGGCGGACACTCCGTGGGATGCATATGATGGAAAACTGCTTCCTGCGCAAGAACCGCCACATCGGCGACCGCTTCCACATGGTCGCACCAAGGTTCCTTTTTCTCCACCTCAGCATAAGCTGTGCCGATAAGCCGGTAGGTCGCTTCCTCCATAAATCCGAGTGGATGCAGTTGGTCTCCGATGGAGCACTTAGCCCCATTGGCAAGAGAAAGCGCCGTTTCATAACGCAGTGCGGCCGGGTGCTTGAATCCGCCAAATTCTCCCCAGCTTCGATGGAATTTTCCCGTCATGCCGAGATATTCCATTCCAAGCGTTCTGGCATAGGCCGCAGACAAAGGAAAGTGGTCATAGCCCCAACCACCGGTCGGCAAGCTCTCCAGCTCCAAATGCGTGTTGGCGTGCGCAAACTCACGGTTTCCGATATCAATATGCCCCGCATTGTGAAAAACCGGCATACCCGGACGATATTTGTCTACAGTTTCTCTGACCCGCCGCGTATAATTCAAATAAGTTTCCACCGCAAGGCGGTAGGCGTTTTCCGGATCATAGGGATCCCATCCGCGCTCGCGCATTTTGCGCACGCAGGTTTGGCAATAGCACGGAATGATCCCGACAATGTCAAGAAAAATGCCGTCCGCATCGTAATTTTCACACACTTCTGCAATCTGCGCCAGCAGATAATCCAAATAGGCGGTGTCAAAGCAAAGCCTGTGATAGCCGGGACGTGTGAAATCCGGCGTCCAGCCGATGGTTTCATCCGCATTGCGCAGCAGCCATTCGGGATGGCGGCGCGCCGTTTTCTCGTCCAGTCCCGCAGAAAGATATACCGGTGTTTTTACGCCGATTTCGTGGGCAGCGTCTATCTGAGAGCCTAGCAAATCAAAATCCAGTCCCGGATGCATCTCATTTGCCTCAGAAGGATGATAGGCCCATCCGTGATGGCATTTGGAAAACACCGTAATGGAATCCACATGTCCAAGTTTCAACGCACGCTGAAACTGCTCCTTTGAAAACTTGCTGCCAATACCTGTGAGGCATTCGCTTGTGTGAAAATCAAGGTGAACCTGTCTGAATCTCATGAAAAAATCTCCTTTATCGTTCAATCTGCTCCATCGTATAGGCTTCGAGAACGTCTTTTTCTTTGATATCATTGAATTTGTCCAGTCCGATACCGCATTCATAGCCGGACGCCACCTCTCTCACATCGTCTTTGAAGCGGCGAAGAGAAGCGATTTTATCCTCAAAAATGATAACGCCGTCACGAATCACACGAATCTGCGCGTTGCGCGTCACTTTTCCGTCGGTTACATAGGAGCCGGCAATCATGCCGACATTCGGCACATGGATGGTCTGTCTGACCTCCGCATGGCCGAGTATCACCTCGCGGTACACCGGCTTCAGCATACCCTTAATGGCAGCGGTGATTTCCTCGATGCATTCATAAATGATGCGATAGGTACGGATATCCACGCCCTGCGTCGCGGCAGAATCCAACGCCGCCTTGTCGGGACGCACGTTAAAGCCGACGATAATCGCATTGGAAGCGGCGGCAAGCATAACGTCTCCTTCTGTAATTCCGCCGACGCCGGTATGAATGACGTTGACCTTGACCTCATCGTTGCTGAGCTTTTCAAGGGAGGATTTGACTGCCTCCGCTGAGCCTTTGACATCCGCCTTGACGATGATATTGAGATCCTTGACACCCTCGCTCATCTGCGCGAAGAGATCGTCAAGATTGACCTTGGCATTTGCCTTGAATACCTCTTCCTTCTCTTTTTGCCGGCGCTGTTCGGCCAGTTCCTTCGCCATGCGTTCATCCTCAACGGCGGCAAGCTCATCGCCCGCCGAGGGAACGGAATCGAGTCCGATAATCTCCACCGGTACCGACGGTCCGGCGGCTTTGATCTGTTTGCCCGTATCGTCTGTCATGGCCCGGACACGGCCTACCGCCGTTCCGACAATGACGGTATCGCCCGCATGGAGCGTGCCGTTCTGAACCAAAATTGTCGCCACCGGTCCGCGGCCGCGGTCAAGCTTCGCCTCAATGACAATTCCTTTCGCGCGACGGTTCGGATTGGCTTTGAATTCCTTCACCTCCGCGACAAGAAGAATCATTTCCAGCAGCTCCGGCAGTCCTTTTTTCGTGAGAGCGGACACCGGCACGCAAATCGTATCACCGCCCCATTCTTCCGGAACTAAGTCGTATTTTGTCAGCTCCTGCTTGACATTTTCCGGATTGGCGCCGGGCTTGTCGATTTTATTGATCGCCACGATGATAGGAATTCCTGCCGCCTTTGCATGATTGATAGCTTCCACCGTCTGCGGCATGATACCGTCATCCGCAGCAACGACAAGAATGGCGATATCCGTTGACTTGGCACCGCGCGCACGCATAGCGGTAAACGCTTCGTGTCCCGGCGTGTCAAGGAACGTAATGTCCTGTCCGTTTACGCTGACCCGATAGGCGCCGATATGCTGAGTGATTCCGCCCGCTTCGCCCGCCGTCACATGGGTATTGCGGATAGCGTCGAGCAGTGAGGTCTTGCCATGGTCGACATGTCCCATCACGCAAACGACAGGCGGACGGGTCATAAGCGATTCCGGCGCATCCTCCGCCTCGTCAAAGAGTTTTTCTTCAATTGTGACCACCACTTCCTTTGTCACCTTGGCACCTAGCTCATCCGCCACAAGATAGGCGGTGTCATAATCAATGATCTGATTGACGGTCGCCATAACGCCCATCATCATCAGTCTCTTGACAACCTCGCTTGCTGTCACCTTAAGCTTTGCTGCAAGCTCTGAAACGACAATCTCATCCGGAATGGAAACAGAAAGCTGTACCTTTTTGATTTCTGCTTTTTTGAACTTTCCGTTCTGGTTTCTGCTGTTTTTATCCTTGCTTCCCTTTGCATAGGGATTGTAAGTCTGTTGTTTTTTCAGCTTCTGTCTGTCGGGCACCGCATTGTTTCTGCGCGTGTTTTCCGGGACAAAGCTCTCCAATCGCTCATCGTATTTAGAAAGATCCACCGTGGTTGTTCTGGTATCGACAATTCGGGTGGTTTTGGGAGCTATCGGCTTCTGTTCTTTCTTCTCTTTCGGTTTCTGAGGCTGCGGCTGAGGAACCGGACGGGTCGGCTGCGCCGCCGGACGGGACTGAGACTGTGCAGGCTGCGGTGCCGAATGTGAAGGACCAGCCTGCGGTTCTGTCTCGGAGACATGCGGCTGCGGCTCATGACGCTCCGCTTTTGCTATACCAGTCGCGCTTTGCGGATTCTCGTGAGTAGCCTTCGGTTCTTCAGTCGGCGCCTTTTCGGAGTCAGAAACCTTTTCTCTGCTGTCAGCCTGTGCCCCCGGCGCCGGTTTTGCCTGCCGTGACGGTTCCGACAAATCCCCTCGCTCTTCTTTTTCCATGGCGGGCACGCTCTTCGGCTCGATCACCTCCGGACGTTCAATATCCGCCTTTCCAGCAAGATAATCCGACATATTGGTAATCTGATTCTCTACGGTCAGACGGTCAAAAAAGAGAGAAAACTCCTCCGGACCTATCGTGCCGGACGTCTTTCTTTCAATGCCGGCGGCAGCAAGAATATTCACGATATCCTTGCTTTTTATATTAAAATCCTTGGCAAGAACGCTGATTTTCATTTGATTTTGTTGAATCGCCATGTTCTCATTCCTTTCACTCGGTACGTTTGTTTATAGGTTGCGACAGATGAGCTCTGACAGATTTTTATCGGTAATTCCCACACATGCGGTAAATGGTTTGCCAATGGCAGCCCCCAATTCTTCTTTGGATGCTTCACAGGCAATCAATCGAATATCGTAATACCGGCAACGGTCAGAAAGTCTTTTCGCTGTATTTTCAGATAAATCAGAGGATGCAATCACAACAAGGACCTTTCTCTCACGGATGCCGCTGCACACTATATCCGTGCCTGAAAGCAATCCTCCAGCCTTTTTTGCAAGCCCAATTTTGCAAAGAAGCTCTTTCGTTTTTGTCATCTTCATGTGCGCTCTCTTTCGATTTCCAGCTCAAGCTTTTCGAAAATTTCATCGGGAATTGTACACATAAGGCTTGCCTCCAAGCGCCGCCGTGCCTTTTTCAAACAGGCTTTAGACCGACAGATATAGGCGCCGCGTCCAGACTTTTTTCCCGTGCGATCTATCTCGATTCCTCCCGAATCCGGCAGCCTCACAATACGGATCAGCTCGCTTTTCGCCTTTTTTTCGGAGCATCCGATACATTTGCGCTCCGGAATCTTTTTTCGGACTGCATTCTTCAAAGCGCATCCCTCCCCCGTCTTACACGGTTTTAATGTCGATTTTGTATCCGGTAAGTTTTGCCGCAAGTCTTGCATTTTGCCCTTCCTTACCAATAGCAAGAGACAGTTGATCAGGCGCCACCATGACCCGGCAGGTTCGCTCCCCTTCAAAGATGACGCTTTTTACAACTGCCGGTAAAAGTGCGGCAGATATATAGGTTTCTGGCACATCACTGTATGGAACGATATCAATTTTTTCTCCATGAAGTTCTCCTAAAATACTGGAAATTCTGCTTCCGTGGCTTCCAATGCAAGCGCCCACTGGATCTACATTTGCATCCCGGCTTTCCACCGCGATTTTAGTTCTGGAACCTGCTTCCCTTGAAATGCCCTTGATGATAATCGTCCCATCCTGAATTTCCGGCACCTCCAGCTCAAAAAGTCTTTTGACAAGTCCGGGATGCGTGCGGGAAAGTGTGACAATCGGTCCCTTCAGCTCGTTTTTCACCTCCATAACGAAGACCTTGACATGTTCTCCTACTTCAAAGGTCTCCCCCGGAATCTGTTCCCCCTTGAGAAGTACGGCCTCGCTCGTTCCGGTGTCGACAATCACATTTCCGTTCTGCGGGTCAACCTTCACGACCGTCGCTGTGATCACTTCTTCCTTTTTGCTCTCATATGCCTTAATCATCATGGAGCGTTCCGCCTCGCGGATGCCTTGGATAATCACCTGTTTGGCTGTCTGTGCGCTGATTCGGCCAAAATTCTTCGTCTTTACCTCTGATTCAACAACTCCGCCGAGCACATAACGGCGGCTGAGCTTTTTGGCGTCTTCGAGGGAAATTTCCGTTTCCGGATCCTCCACGGTTTCTACAATATTACGAAGCTGATAAACCTTGACATCCTTTTTCACCGGATCCAGCACGACCTTGACGTTGCTGTTGCCCCCGCTGTCCTTCTTATAGGCGCTGATAAGCGCCGCTTCGACGCGCTCCAACATATATTCCTTCGGAATACCGCGCTCTTTTTCAAGCGCGTCAAGTGCGTTAAAAAATTCGGTATTCATATTTCCGATTTCCCTTCTTTGTTGACATTTTTACTGAAATCATAAACGGTCCTTACTTTGGAGACTTTTTCGCAAGGAAAGACAATCGTCTCACCCTCGCAGCAAACGGCAATGCTTTTTCCGTCATAGGCTGCCAGCGTTCCCGTGTAAGCCTTCCGTTTTTTCTCGTCAGGTGCGTAGAGACGGACCTCTACATCGCTGCCGATGGAAGCGGAAAAGTGCTCCGGCTTTCTCAATACTCTTTCAATACCCGGAGAGGACACCTCCAAATAATAGAAATCCTCGATCGGGTCGGCCTCGTCGATAATCGGCGTTATCGCATGAGAGACGCGCTCGCAGTCGTCAATACCGATGCCTGCATCAGAATCGATGGTAATGCGAAGATACCATTCCGCACCCTCTTTTACGTATTCCACATCCCAGATACAATAGCCGAGCGCCGAAACGCACGGTGTGATCAATGTCTCGACCCGTTCCGCGATACCCGTTCCTTTTGCCATATGACCTCCCGCTTTTTCCGTTTTACAACAGTTGAGAGTGGGCTTTCACCCACTCTCAACTCTAAAGCATCTACCTTTCTTTTGAAGTATACCATAGAATATAGGAAAATGCAATACTTTTTGAAAAATCTTTTTTCTTTTTTCACCAAGTTTTTTACCGCTCATATAATAAAGTAGAAAAGTACAATCCGAAAGGAATGAGCATTTTGAAAATCGTTGTATGGAAGTCGCCGAAATTTCTCTCTCCGCTACTCAAAAAAATATTCCGAATCAAAAAACAGCCGAGGTAATTCATAAAAATGTCCTGTGCCAAAACACAGGACATTTTTATTTTATATGATTAAGAAAGCGATTCTCAAAATACCGGGACAACCGCCTCGCCGAAGGTATCGACAATATACTCGCGCACCTCATCGCTGCTGAGTGCTTCCACAAGCGCTTGAATTTTGTCGAGGTTCTCGTTGCCCTCTTTCACCACCAAGACGTTGATATATGTTTCGGCCGCATCAGAATCCGCGCTTTCATAGACAAGCGCCTCGCCAAGCTCATTGGTCAGCGCATAGTTGCCGTTGATAACCGCAATATCGACGTCGGGAAGCGCGAGCGGGACCTGCTCGGCAACAAGCTCCTGGATGTCATAGTTGTGGGGATTGCTCTCAATATCCAGCACGGTGGCGTTCAAACCGGCACCCTCTCTCAGCGTGATAAGTCCGTTAGCCTCCAAAAGCAGGAGCGCTCTCGCCTCGTTGGTCGTATCATTCGGGATAGCAATGGTGGCGCCGTCCTGCAGCTCTGCCAGCGACGAAGTTTTGCCAGCATAAATGCCAAGCGG
This sequence comes from Clostridiales bacterium, assembly GCA_003150035.1. Taxonomy (GTDB): domain Bacteria; phylum Bacillota; class Clostridia; order Oscillospirales; family CAG-272; genus QALR01. The sequence continues at coordinate 47,251 of QALR01000008.1, read as the reverse complement.
CTCATAGTGAACGTTCAGAACAGAAACGAGGTGCGTTCCGTTTTCCTCGTTGAAGCTGTTCAGATACGGAATGTGCTGGAAATAATTCGCGTCAAGCTCTCCGCTTTCCACGGAAGTATTCGGGATAATATAGTCGTTGAACTCCACTATCTCAAGCGTATAGCCTTGGTCAGCAAGGACGTCTTTGGCAACTGCAAGAATTTCGGCATGAGGCGAAGGCGACGCACCGACGCGGATGGTCTTGTCGTCCGTCTCACCGCAGGAGGCAAACGCTAGCGCGGTAAAGGCAAGCGCAAAAGCAAGCACAAGGGAAAGAATTTTTTTCATGAGTAAAAATCTCCTTTTATAATAAATTTTTTATTTGACTCTTTTATCGGCTTTTTTCGCAATAAACATCCCAACTTCTTGGAAAATCTGAACGATGATGACAAGCAGGATAACCGTAATCAGAAGGACATCTTCATCTCTGCGAATGTAGCCGTAATTATAGGCAAGAGCGCCGAGGCCGCCGCCGCCGACAGTTCCCGCCAAAGCGGAATACCCGAGAATCGTCGTAATCGCGATTGCCCCTCCCACCAAAAGCGAAGGCTTCGCCTCCGGAATCAGCACCTTGTAAATCAGTTGGAAAGAGGATGCGCCCATAGACTGCGCCGCTTCGATGACGCCGCTATCTACCTCTTTGAGCGAGGATTCCACCATACGTGCGATAAACGGCGCCGCCGCAATCACAAGCGGAACAATCACCGCCGTGGAGCCGATAGACGTCCCGACAATAAAGCGGGTAATCGGGATGACCCAAACCAGAAGAATGATAAAGGGAACGCTTCTTAAGAAGTTTACAACAAAGCCGAGCAAGCGATTGAGCCAGAAAATCGGGTGCGTTCCTCCCTTATCCGTCACATAAAGGATAACGCCGATCGGCAGTCCGAGGATATAGGCGAAACCGGTTGAGACCACCGTCATATAAAGGGTTTCTAGGATCCCCTCCCATAAAGTTTCAATCATTTCCGTTTTCCTCCTTAAAGTAAATCTTCCGTTCACGGAGATACGCTTCAATCCGTGCGGCGGAGGTTTCGTCCGCAGGAAGCTGAATGACCATCTGCCCATAGGTTTTACCGTCGACGCTTTTCGTATTGGCGGCAAGAATATTGACAGCGGCATGACATTCCAATGTCATTTGGGAAATAATCGGTTCAAACGTGGAGGTTCCGTCAAAGACGAGACGCAGCGAACGGCTGCTCCCCTCGAAAGCCGCCGGCACATCTCCCTGCGGAAAGATAAGCTGCCTTGCAATTTTTGATTTTGGGTGAATAAAGACCTCCTTCACCTCTCCAAGCTCCACAATATGGCTTTCGTCAATCACCGCCACACGGTTGCAGATGGACTCGATCACTTTCATCTCATGCGTGATAATGACGACCGTAATGCCCAGTGTTTCGTTAATATGCTTCAAGAGCTCCAGAATCTGCCTTGTCGTATTGGGATCCAAGGCGCTTGTTGCCTCATCACAAAGGAGCACAGTAGGATTTGTAGACAGCGCGCGCGCAATCGCAATCCGCTGCTTCTGTCCGCCGGACATCTGCGACGGATAGGCGTCCGCTCTGTCGGAAAGTCCGACTAGCTCCAAAAGCTCATATGCGCGTTTTTTTGCGTCCGCCCTCGGAATACCGGCGATCTCCATCGGGAAGCAAATGTTTTGCAGCGCGTTCCGTTGGGACAGAAGGTTAAAGCCCTGAAAAATCATACCCATGGACTGTCTTACGAGAAGCAGCTCGCGCGGCTTCAGTCCCGCAAGGTCCCGCCCCTCAAAAATCACACGCCCCGATGTCGGCCGCTCCAGATAGTTGATACACCGGACAAGCGTGCTTTTCCCCGCGCCGGAAAGTCCGATGATGCCAAAAATCTCGCCCCGTTCAATGGAAAGGCTCACGCCGTCAAGCGCTACAATGGTTCCGTTTTTTCCGGTAAAGGTTTTATTCAGTTCTTCAATCCGTATGATCTCATCATTCAAACCCAATTACCTCCTTTGCTTTTTTCGTGACAAAAAGGAAGGCAGGAACACCAAAATGGTTTCCTGCCGTAACATTCTCAGATTCGGTTCCCGATATTCGTTATACCGTTTCTTTGCCGGAAAGCAATTTGGAGTTTTCTGCATGACAAAACGTGCCCATGTCCATACCGTACATGCACATCATCATATTCATCATCATGAATACGTTTGCCATCGTGATTCTCCAATCCTCTGAATTTCCGCTCGGGAATGATGGTATTATAGCACGCCTTCACATCTCTGTCAAGGTTTTTTCAAGAATTTTTCAAAATTTATGCAGCATTTCCCGTCTTGCAGAGAAATCCCCTGAATTTTTATGCAGTTATAACGAAATGAAAATCTCTCCTGCCTCTTAGGCGGCGGGCCACTTAATTTTTTCAGCAAGGGCACAATCCCCCTACTGAAAACGTTGAATATGACGGGCGACGCCCCTCATTGAACAGCATTACGATTCCCGGAACATCTCCGTAGAAAGATAGCGTTCACCGGAATCTGGCAACAGAGCGACAATCCATTTGCCGGCGTTCTCCGGCCTTTTTGCAAGCGCTATCGCGGCAAAAGCCGCGGCGCCGGAGGAAATTCCGACCAGAATTCCCTCTTTTTTCGCAATTTCGCGTCCGCACCACATCGCATCCGCATCCTCTACACAAAAAATTTCATCATAAATTTCTCTGTCGAGAATTTCCGGAATAAAATTCGCGCCGATTCCCTGAATTTTATGCGGGCCCGCATGTCCCCCTGACAGAAGCGGCGAGGAAGCAGGCTCCACGGCGACGATTTTCACCTCCGGCTTTTCGGCCTTCAGGTATCGCCCGACGCCGGTGACGGTTCCGCCGGTTCCGACCCCCGCGACAAAGATATCGACGTTCCCGTCCGTATCCTCATAAATTTCGGGCCCCGTCGTTTTTTCATGTGCCGCAGGATTGGAAGGGTTTTCAAACTGCCCGGCAATCCAACCGCCCGGCAGTTCCGCGGCAAGCACATTGGCACGGTCTACGGCGCCCTGCATGCCGAGCGCGCCCGGCGTCAACATCACTTCGGCGCCATATGCCCGCATCAAGGCGATCCGCTCGGGGCTCATGCTGTCCGGCATCACGATAACAGCGCGCATACCGCGGGAGGCGGCAAGCGCCGCAAGCCCGATCCCGGTATTGCCGCTCGTCGGTTCTATGATGACGGAATCCTTTGTGATCTCTCCCGCCATTTCGGCACGCAAAAGCATCTCAAGCGCCACACGGTCCTTGACGCTCCCCGCCGGATTGAAACACTCCATTTTGCCGAAAAGCCTTGCCGGAAGATGATACGCCCTCTCGAGGCCGACAAGCTCAAGAAGCGGCGTGTGTCCGATAAGCTCGGATACAGACTGATAAATTCTCATAGAAAATACGCCTTCTTTCTTTGGACTCGCTTACTGCGAAAAATAAAATATACCGATGGTTCGGAAAGCAGCAGTCTTTTCTGCTCCACACTCATCTTTATCGTAGAGCCGCGCCCTTATTTTGGGCAGAAGATAGCTTTCTCAAAGTCGCGACGATGCGCGGCACCACTTCCAGGATACGGTCTACCTCCGCTTCCGTGTTGAACTCGTCAAGCGACAGACGAAGCGCGCCGCGGGAAAAAGATAAAGGGAGCCCCGTCGCCGACAGCACATGGCTCGGTTCCTGCGAGCCGGACGTACAGGCAGAGCCGGAGGATGCGCAAATACCCTCGGCGTCAAGCATCAAAAGAAGCGCCTCGCCCTCGACGCCCTCAAAGCACATATGGACATTGCCGGGCAGACGATGGATTCTGTCACCGCAAAGCACACTTTGCGGTACGCACAAAAGCCCCTCTATCAGCTTATCGCGTAAGGCACGGACATGCGCTGCATTCGCTTCCCTATAAGCATGAGCCTGTGAAAGTGCCATCGCCATGCCGACAGCGCCCGCCACATTTTCGGTTCCTGCACGCCGTCCGGCTTCCTGCTCGCCGCCCGTAATCAACGACACAGCAGGAATTCCCTTCTTTATATATAGCGCGCCCACGCCTTTCGGCCCATGAAATTTATGGGCGGAGAGGGACAGCATATCGATATTCTGTGCCACGACATCGATCGGAATATTCCCCATCGCCGCAACCGCGTCGGTATGGAACAGAACCCCCGCCGCCCGACAGACCGCGCCGATTTCTGAAATCGGCATGACGGTTCCGATTTCGTTGTTGGCGTACATGACAGAAACCGCCGCCGTATCTGGGCGGAGCACCGTTCTCACCTGCCCTGGCGTGACGGCTCCGTTCCCGTCCACCGGAAGAATCGTCACCTCAAAGCCCTCCGCCTCCAGTTTTTTCAGCGTATGTAAAACGGCGTGATGCTCGACGGCGGTGGAAACAAGATGTGTCCTTCCCCGCCTTTTTCCGTATGCGGCGGCCGTGATAAGCGCCTGGTTATCCGATTCGCTCCCTCCGGAAGTAAACAGAATCTCCTCCGGCGCCGCGCCCATGCAGGAGGCCACCCTCTCTCTTGCTGTCTCCAGAGCAGCTCTCGCCTCCCTTCCCGCCGCATGGAGGCTCGACGGATTTCCGTACAGACTGTCGAGATACGGAAGCATCGCTTCTCTTGCCGCGCTAGAAAGTCTTGTCGTCGCAGCGTTGTCCGCATAAATCATTCTATCACTCCCTTTTGCCCGTTTACGCCCGAAAGATTCCTCATACACCCATCCCCTTTTCTGTCAGGACGGTGTATTCTGCATGATTTCCGCAAGCGTCACGCTGTCAATATACCGATTGATCACCTCGTAAAGTCCCTTCCAATATTTGCAGACACGGCACCTCTTCGACCGCGTACAGCGGGACTCCTCCGCGCAGGACACGGGCACAAGACTTCCCTCTGCCGCACGCAGAATATCACCAAAGGTATATTCCTCCGGCTTTTTCGCAAGGCGGTATCCACCGGTGCTTCCTCTGGCGCTTTCCACATAGCCGGCTTTCAGGAGAACGGAGATGATCTGTTCTAAATATTTCACGGATATTTCCTGCCGCTCAGCAATACCCTTTAGGGAAACAAAGCCTCCGTCGCCCCCGTTTTCCGCGAGGTCTAACATCACGCGCATGGCGTAACGCCCTTTTGTCGATACTTTCATAGGCGCCTTCCTCCTTTTTTACTATTCTACCATAGGAAAGGTAGGAAATCAACCGTCCTCAAAAATTCCAGAAAAATATTTTGGAAAACCTCTTGACAAACGGACGGATTTATTCTATAATGAGAAAAAATTCAAACCGTTGAGAAAGAAGAGTAACGTCTTATTTCCTCCTTCCAAGAGAGCCGCAGGTGGTGGGATTGCGGCAGGTAGCAGGACGCGAATGGGCTTTCGAGGGCGGACCGAACGCTATATGGCAAGTAGGCTCCGACGGGGTGCGCTTCCGTTATCATCTGCGCCGCATATCATGGGTATGCGAACAGAGCGAACACCAAGTTCATTTGGGTGGTACCGCGGATTTTTTAATTTGAAATTCGTCCCAAGCATCAAACCTACGATGCTTGGGACTTTTTATTTCCGGAAATATTATTTTAAAAATTTAATGAAAGAAGGTCTTTCCATGAAAAAAATCCTCTCTCTTCTGCTTTCGGCAGTCCTTTTGCTCACCGCCCTTTTTGCGTTCTCCTCATGCGGGAACGAAAAGCCTGTTATCGGCATCATTCAGTTCGGCTCACACGGTTCTCTCAACAACTGCTACGACGGCGTCATGGCAGGTCTTGAGGAAAGCGGCATTGATCTGGATGCCTACACCATCGAATATGTCAATAGCAATTTTGACGCTAGTGTTTCGCAGTCACAGGCCAATACCTTTGTCAACAAGCGGGCGGCTGTTATCATTACCATCGCCACGCCCTCGGCCGTCGCGGCGGCGAATGCAGCGGACGGCGAGATTCCCGTGGTCTACTGCGCCGTTACGGACAGCACCACAATGGATAACTATGAAAACATCACCGGATCCTCCGATATTCCGAATTTCGAGAAGCAGCTCGAGGTCGTAACGGCCTTCATGGGCAAAACCGATCTTACCATCGGCGTTCTTTATTCAACGGAGGAATCTAGCTCTCCTTTCCAGGTGGAGCAGCTCAAAAAAGCGGCCGAAGCCTATGACGGCATGCAAATTCTCGACAGCGCGGTATCGGACATCACCACCATTGATACTAGAACAAACGAGCTTATCGACCGCGGCGTCGATTGCTTTGTCAATCTGCTTGATAACACCATCGTCGGCAAATTGGAAACCAATATTCTTCCCATCACCAACGAGTATAACATCCCCGTGTTCGGTTCGGAGATCGAACAGGTGAAGGTCGGCTGTGCCGCAAGCGCTTCCATCGATTATATCGATGTCGGCAAAGCAGCGGGCCAGGCGGCTGCGGAAATCCTTGGCGGAAAAAGCGCGTCGGACATTCCGGTCGCCGTCATCACCGAACCCACCAATTACTATAACAGCGAGGTATGCGAGCTGCTCGGACTTACCGTTCCCGACACCATTGACGCAACCGATGTCGCAGAATAATTTCATACGGTACGTCTGCCGCTCTCGTCTGCCTGAATCTATCTGAAAGGATTTTCCCATGCTCTTTTTCGGAACCACCATCGACGGGCTGCAAATGGGACTTTGCTTTGCCGTCCTCGCCCTCGGTGTCTATATTTCCTATTCCATTCTAGACTTCCCCGATCTTTCCGTTGACGGTACCTTTCCGCTCGGCGGTGTATGCTGCACGATTTTTATGCTGAGGCTCGGGATGCCGCCGCTTGTTGCCGTATTCCTTTCCTTCTTTGTCGGAATGCTCGCAGGAACGGTCACGGGGCTGCTCCATGTCCGCTTCAGGATTTCCAAGCTGCTCTCCGGAATCATCGTCATGACGGCACTTATCTCCGTCAATCTGGCGCTGACAAAGCTGCTGACAAAAAACGGCTACACCACCACGATTTTCTCCTATCGAAGCGAAAATCTGAAGGGGCTGTTTGACGATACCTTCCTTGAGAGATGGCTAGGGGACGGCGCAAAGGATTACGTCATCCTCATCATTCTCGCACTCATCGTTATCGCGCTGAAAATCCTTGTCGACCTTTTCTTAAAGACAAAAATGGGATATATGCTCCGCGCGACGGGCGACAATGAAAAGCTTGTCATCTCCCTCGGACGAGATGCCGGCATGTACAAAATTCTCGGAATCGCCATTGCAAACGGATTCACCGCTGTCTCCGGCGCGCTCTACGCGCAGCTCTTTACCCAATACGACAACACATCGGGAAGCGGAAAGGTCGTGCAGGCGCTCGCCTCCGTCATCATCGGGCTTGCTGTATTCTCCGGGCTTCGCTTCATAAAGGGGACAACATCCGTGATTTTCGGAGCCATCTTCTATTCCCTGTGTCTCAACTATCTTGTGCTTGTGGATACCGACGGAATCTATCTGAAGCTTTGGAATGCCGTCATGTTCATGCTGATTCTCATTTTCAACGAAAAAATTTCCGGCTTTCTTACCCGTCGCAGCCATACGGAAAAGAACGGAGGTCTGCCACATGCTTGAACTTCGCGGCATAACCAAAATCTACAATCCCGGTGAAATCACAGAAATGACACTTTTCCGTGATTTTGGCCTCACCATCGCGGATGGAGAATTTGTCTCTGTTGTAGGCTCCAACGGCAGTGGAAAAACCTCCATGTTAAATATCATCTGCGGTTCCATTCCGGTGGAAAAGGGACAAATCCTTATCGGCGGAAAAGATATCACAAAAGTTCCGGAATACAGACGCTATGCGAAGATCGGACGAGTTTATCAGAATCCCGCGATGGGAACCTGTCCGACGCTTACCATTTTGGAAAATTTGTCGCTCGCCGACAACAAGGGAAAAACGTACGGACTTTCCATAGGGATTGGCAAAGCAAGAGTTGACGCTTACCGCGAACAGCTCGCCATGCTAGGACTCGGACTCGAAGACAAGCTCCACGTCAAGGCAGGCGCGCTTTCCGGTGGGCAAAGACAGGCGGTAGCGCTGCTGATGTCTACGATGACGCCAATCGATTTTCTGATTCTTGACGAGCACACAGCGGCCCTCGATCCGAAAACAGCGGAAATCATCATGACACTGACTGATAAAATCGTTCGCGAAAAGCATATTACCGCCATTATGGTAACGCATAACCTCCGTTACGCCGTGGAATACGGAACCCGCCTTTTGATGATGCACAAAGGACAAATCGTTCTCGACCGGGCCGGCGAAAAAAAATCAGAAACCACCGTCTCTGACTTGCTCGGACTATTTAATGAAATCAGCATCGAATGCGGCAACTAATGGCATCCTAAAATCCCGTCGCCTGACGGGATTTTTATCGTCTGCTATCCTATCATGTGTTTATTTTTTCCTTTTCTCTATATCTTTTTTTAAAAAAACTTATCTTTTTCATCGTAACCGATTGACTTATAAAAGCCGATATGATAGGATGAAGCAAAATCCTTTTTTATTATCCATACCTATCAGGAAGGAATCTATCATGAACCGAATTTATGAAGCCCGGTGGATAAAACCGGATTATGAGGCGGGAGAGTCGGCATCTGAGTTTTTCCGGAATTTCCGCCCGGAGAAGCCTGTAAAATGCGCCACGCTATCCGTTTCCGCACTCGGCGTTTATGCCGCAAGAATCAATGGAGAAAAGGTCAGCTACGTGTTAGCTCCCGGTTGGACCTCTTATCATCATCGTGTTCAGTATCAGGAATACGACGTGACAGGTCTTTTGCACGCCGGAGAAAATGTGCTGTCTATTACCGCAGCGCCCGGTTGGCGGATGCCGTATGCGGCGTTAGGCGGCGCCGCCTGCGCCGACTGGCAGACGGATGAGCTTTCCGCAACCGAATACGCTGTCATCGCCTCTCTTGTGATTACTTATAACGACGATACGGAGGAGGTTATCCTCACGGGAAATGACTTTGCCGTGAGGGAAACCTGTTGGCGCGCCTGCAACATCTACAACGGCGACGTTTATGACGCTTCCTATAGCGTCAACACAAAACTTCACCCCGTTAAGGTGCTGAACCACACAAGAAGCATTCTCACCCCGCAGGAGGGAGAAATCATCTGCGAGCATGAGCGCCTGAATCCAGTCGAGGTCATTCACACGCCGAAAGGTGAGACTGTCATTGATTTCGGGCAGAACATGACAGGATACCTTGAGCTTTCCCTTTGCGTACCCGCAGGAGAAAAAATTGTCATTGACCACGCCGAGATACTCGACGCCGAAGGCAATTTCTATACGGAAAATCTCCGTTCTGCCAAGGAGCAGATTGTATTTATCGGCGACGGCGAATACCATGTCTGGAAGCCGGAATTCACCTTTTACGGATTCCGGTATATCCGTCTTACCGAATGGCATGGAAAGGCGGACCCGGATTATTTCACGGCCATTGTCGTCCATTCCGATATGGAGCGCATCGGTATGTTTGAATGCTCTGACAAACGGATCAACCAGCTCTATCACAACATCATCTGGGGACAAAAGAGCAACTTTCTCGATGTTCCGACCGACTGCCCCCAGCGTGATGAACGTCTCGGTTGGACGGGAGACGCGCAGGTATTTGCACGCTGCGCCGGCTACAATTACAACGTCGATAAATTCTTCCGCAAATGGCTTTCCGACGTTTCCCTCGATCAGCGTTCCACCGGTGCCATCCCGCCGTATGTTCCGAATCTCGGAATGGCTGTTCCCTCCGCCGGTTGGGCGGACGCCTGCGTCATTGTCCCATGGCAGATGTATCTGCTCTATGGGGACCGTGAGCTTCTTGCCCGCCAGTACGTTACCATCAAGCGTTGGGTAGATTATCAATACGAGCTTGGCGATGATTACGTTCGAAGCGGCAGACACTATGGGGACTGGCTCGCCCATGACGCCGACACCTCGCAGTGCAACGGAGCCACCAGCAAATGGTATCTCGCCTACGCATACCGCGCTTATTCCACCATGCTCTTTATCAAAATCTCTAAGATTCTCGGAGTCAAAGACAGCGATCTTGCAGACTATGAAAAGAAGATTGAAGAAACTAAAGAGCGGATCTACAAAGACTATTACAAGGACGGCATGCTGAATATTCAGCCTCTGACACAAACGGGACTCGTCATTGCCCTTTATTTCGGGCTTTGCCCAGAGGGCACCGAAAAAGCGCATGCGGAGAAGCTCGTTTTGATGATTCACGACAACGATGACAAGCTGACCACCGGCTTCCTGGGAACACCCTATCTTCTGCATGTACTGACAGATTACGGATATCACGACCTTGCCTATACCCTTCTCTTCCAGGATAAAATGCCGTCATGGCTTTACTCCGTGGACCATGGTGCAACCACGATGTGGGAGCATTGGGACGGCGTCCGTGACGACGGAACCATGTGGAGCAAGTCCATGAATTCCTACAATCATTACGCCTACGGCGCTGTCGGCGACTGGCTCTACGGCGTTGCCGCCGGCATCGATACGGATGAAGAACATCCCGGCTTTGAGCATATCCGCTTCCGCCCGGTCGTCACAAACCGTTTAGATTATGTCAAAGCTTCCCTGAAAACCAAATACGGCACCATCCGCTCCGAATGGCGCCATATGCCGGACGGGCAGACCGAATACGTATTTACGGTTCCCTCCGGACTCACGGCGACCGCCACTATGGCAGATAAAGTCTACGAGCTTACAGAAGGAACCCATACCATCCTGGCTTAAGAAAAGCGGCAGTATGTTCTTCATACTGCCGCTTTTCTTTTTATAAATAATAAACCTTATATTGATTTTTATAAATAATATGCTATAATAAATAAAGCAGACTAACATTTTTCTGCAAGCTCAAAACATCAAAAGGAGAGAGTATGAAAAGATTGGCCAAACTCATTTGCGGCATCCTGATGCTGACAGCTCTTGTTTTTCTTGTCGGATGCGGAGGGATCCGCGTGGTATTCGACATCGGAGACGCTGTGCTGATTTCCGGTGAACTCAAGCAAACTTACAAAGACGGTGTTGAAATTATTCCGCCGGAAATATCCAAGGATGGCTATGCGCTCGTGGGATGGGACGGCGATTATGAAACGCCTGCAGAAGCTACGACAGTAAAACCGATTTGGAAAAAATTACATACAGTAACATTTGACCTTGTCGGCGGAACCGCAACAGAAGGTGCTGATCTTACGCAAAGCATAATAGACGGCGAAGCGGCAAAAGCACCCTCCGTCACAAAAGAGGGCTATGTGCTTACCGGATGGAGTGCAGACTTTTCCGCCGTAACTGAAGACCTGACGGTAACTGCCCAGTGGACTCCGGTCTATACGGTAACATTCGATCTTGCCGGAGGCATCCAGGAGGATGAAACCCCGCTTGTACAAACCGTAAAAGAGGGGGATGCCGCCCAGCTCCCTTCTGTCTCAAGAGAAAAATACGATTTTGTAAAATGGGACACCGACGTATCTGCCGTAACCTCCAATCTGGTTGTGAAAGCGGTCTGGGAGAGGAAAGTTTTAACGTCAAGTGAAATTTTTAAAGAAATAAGCCCGGGAACCGTCGAGGTTAACGCCTATCGGCTGAATGGTATTCTTTATTCGACCGGATCCGGATTTTTCATCGCAGAGGATGGAACAATGGTTACCAATTATCATGTAATTGAAAATACCAGAGCGATTGAGGTAACCTTGTCTGATGGGACCACGTACGACGTAGACACAGTCATTTCTTATGATAAAAATCTTGACGTCGCTATCCTGTCGGTCGACACAAAGGGAAACAGCGTACCGTATCTGGAGCTTTCGGATGAGCTGCCGGAGGTAGGGGACGCCGCTTATGCGCTTGGCAGTCCACTTGGACTTACGGGGACATTTTCAAGTGGAATTATTTCCTATGTTGGCCGCACCATCGACGATGCGCCGGATGTATCTTTTATTCAATCAACCGCTCCTATTTCACAGGGCAACAGCGGCGGTCCACTGGTGGACGAACATGGGCTTGTCATCGGTATCAATTCTGCCAGCTATACAGAAGGACAAAACCTAAATCTTGCCATTGAGATCTCACAAATCGAAGGATTGCCCGAAGTGAATCTTACCCCCGAAGAGCTATTTCAAAAAGAGGGTACTCTGAAATGGTATTTCGGAGAAAAACCGGTATCGGAGGGAAGCACAAGCTATAACGGCCAGGTCTTGGAGAGCGGAGATACCGTTTCCTCCACCATTTCCACGCAGGAAGACAGAGATGTTTATTTTATAGAGATGCCGCAGGAGGAAGCGGCTGTCATGGTAATGCTCAAGGCCGATTCCCTAGAAGAATTAGAGCAAATGTATCTTCTCCCGCTTCTGTCAAATTCTCCGAATCTCAATTCCGCTCAGCTGATCACGGAAGAATATTATCAGGGAGCCATCGGCACTGATAATGAAGGAGAATATTATTTTCTTATGCTCATTTACCTTTCTCCTGAATTGATCCGTCAATATGACTACGTCGGCCTTGCATTCAGTGCGGATTCAAGAGTCGAATATGAAATGTTCATGCTTGCCATGTCGGAAGAAGAAATTCTCGCTTTATAAGTTTTTTGCTTCTCGCTTGTATATTTCAACGCAGGACAGGAGCAAATCAGGACAAATAGCTTTTTACAATATATAGATCGGAATCAAGAGCCGTTACAGGGAAATCGTGCAAGAGGAGCGCATTGCTCTTATCTCGAAGGATTCTCTCTGTAGCGGCTCCCATTATAGATAATAAACTGATAAGCTTTATCCAAACTATTTAACGCGATAGAGATAGGCGCATTCGACGTTAATAGATGAAACTTATCGGCTGTAGTTCTGAAAGTTTGTAAAACTCAAGATTTTTATAACCCGTTTTAAAAATTGCGCTATAAATTCGTATACCCCATCAGCGATTCATCTACCGCACGGGCAGCTTCTCTGCCCTCCGCGATGGCCCATACCACAAGGGACTGTCCCCTGTGCATATCGCCCGCCGTGAAAATCCTTTCGTCATTTGTTTGATAACTGCCCGGACTCGTTTGCACATTGGTTCTCTCATTGCATGCTACGCCAAAGCTGTCCGGCACATAACGCTCAGAACCCAAAAAACCCGCCGCAATCAGCACAAGATCCACCGGAATTTCCTTTTCTGTCCCGGCAACGGGCACCATCACCGTACGTTTTGTTTTTTCATCCGTCTTCGGCGAAAGACTCACAAGCTTTGCCGCGCATACCCTTCCCGTTTCATCCTTTATAAATTCCGTTACGGTTGTCTGATAAAGCCTCGGATCCCGTCCGAACAGGCAAATCGCCTCCTCCTGCCCGTAATCGGTTTTTTTCACCTTGGGCCACTCCGGCCAAGGATTGCTTTTGATGCGCACCTCCGGTGGCTCCGGCATCATTTCCAGCTGCACGACATCCGCAGCCCCCAAACGAATAACAGTTCCCACACAGTCATTTCCGGTATCGCCACCTCCGATGACCAGCACCCTTTTGCCCCTTGCAAGCTCATACGGGATTTTTTGAAAACCGCTGTCAAGCAAGGCCTTTGTCACCGTCGTCAGAAAATCCACCGCAAACCAGATGCCCTTTGCATCCCGCCCGGGAACAGAAATGTCCCGCGGATTGGACGCGCCGCAGGCAAGAATCACGCGGTCATACTGTGCCAACAATTCCTCTCCGCCAACATCCCGCCCGACGTCTATCCCGCAGATAAAGGTAACGCCCGCTGCGGTCATCTGCGCGATTCTTCTGTCGATAATGCTTTTTTCCAGCTTCATGTTGGGAATGCCATAGCGCAGAAGTCCGCCCGGCCTGTCACTTCTTTCATAAACGGTCACGGAATGTCCCCTGCCATTCAGCTGCTGCGCCGCCGCAAGTCCCGCCGGACCGCTGCCGATCACCGCAACACGCTTACCTGTGCGCACGCGGGGCGGCTCCGCGCTGATAAGCCCATGCGCGAAGGCGTACTCGATTACGGCTTTCTCATTGGCTTTTGTAGATACCGGCTCCGCGTGCAGACCGCAGGTACATGCCGCCTCGCAAAGTGCCGGACACACGCGGGACGTAAATTCCGGAAAACTGTGCGTCTTGGAAAGTCTCACATATGCCTGTTCATAGTTGCCATGATACACAAGGTCGTTTATCTCCGGCACCAAATTGTGCAAAGGACATCCCGATACCATTCCCGCAAGCATCACGCCCGCCTGACAAAAGGGCACGCCGCAGTCCATACAGCGCGCTCCCTGCCGGCGCTGCTCTTCATCGGACAGATCTGCGTGAAACTCATGAAAATTTCGGATTCTGTCGGCAGGCGCCGTCACGGCGCCATCCTTTCGCTCATACTCTAAAAATCCCGTCGGTTTTCCCATCTTTTCTCTCCTTCGTTTCTCTTACCCGAACCGTCGTTTTTCTCGGTGCATATATGAAAAGCCGGAAAAACGATTCGCCGCCGTCTCATTTCCTGCCCACACTGGCGTAAAAGGCCTCAATCTGCGCTTTTTCTCTGTTCATGCCCTGCTCCTCAAACTGCGAAGACAGAAGAATTATCTTTTTGTAATCCTCCGGAATGATTTTCTTGAATTTTGGCAGATATTCCTTGAAGTTTTCGAGCACCCGCCTTCCCTTTCGGGATCCGGTATAGGCAACATGCGCTTCGATCATCGCCCGCAGTTCCTCTTGCTCATATTTTGTCTCCACCTTTTCCATCAGCACCATTTCCTTGTTCAGATTACGGTAAAGACGGCTGTATTCATCGAGCACATAAGCAATGCCGCCGCTCATGCCCGCCGCAAAATTCTTGCCGGTGGGGCCAAGCACAACGACACGGCCGCCGGTCATATACTCACAGCCATGCTCACCGACCCCCTCCACCACCGCCGTCGCGCCGGAGTTGCGAACGCAGAAGCGTTCGCCCGCGATACCGGCAATATAGGCCTCTCCGCTCGTCGCACCGTAAAGCGCCACGTTTCCGATGATAATATTTTCTTCCGGAACAAATTTTGCCCCATCGGGAGCGAATACCGAAAGCTTACCGCCCGAAAGCCCTTTGCCGAAATAGTCATTGGAATCCCCGCACAGAGAAAGCGTTATCCCCTTTGGCAAAAACGCACCGAAGCTCTGTCCGCCGGCGCCCTCACAATGGAGAGTAACGGTATCGTCCGGCAGTCCCTGCGGATGGCGCCTTGTCAGTTCTGCGCCGAAAAGCGTACCGAACGTTCTGTCTGTATTGGTCAGCTTTACGCGGTATTCCGCTCTGCTCCCGTTTGCCAGAGCCTCGCTGAGAGCCTTGCTTCTCAAAAGCAGAGCCTCATCCTTGGTGGCCTCCAATTTGAAATCATACACACAGGAAGGATCAAATACGGAAAGCTTCCTATCCGTTTTTGCAGCGCCATTTAGGATCTGACCGAGATCCACCTTTGCCGCGTTTCCCGTCAGATTTTCTTTCTTTTTCAGCAAATCGCAGCGTCCGACCATTTCGTTTACGGTGCGAACCCCGAGCTTCGCCATATATTCCCTGAGCTGCCGCGCGACAAATCTCATGAAATTTTCCACATATTCCGGTTTGCCGATGAAACGCTTCCGCAGTTCCGGATTCTGCGTGGCAATGCCCATGGGACAGGTATCTAAGTTGCAGACCCGCATCATGACACATCCGAGCGTCACAAGAGGAGCCGTGGCAAAGCCGAACTCCTCGGCGCCAAGCAGCGCCGCAATGGCAACGTCACGTCCACTCATCAGCTTGCCGTCCGTCTCGATCACGACCTGGTTGCGAAGCCCGTTTTGCAGCAAGGTCTGATGAGTCTCCGAGAGCCCTAGCTCCCAGGGCAGCCCTGCATTATGAATGGAGCTGACAGGCGCCGCTCCCGTTCCGCCGTCATAGCCGGAAATCAGAACTACCTGCGCTCCCGCCTTCGCAACCCCTGCCGCTACGGTGCCGACGCCGGCTTCAGAAACTAACTTCACGGAGATGCGGGCATATTTATTTGCATTTTTCAAATCATAGATAAGCTGAGCAAGATCCTCGATAGAATAGATATCATGGTGGGGCGGCGGAGAAATCAGGCTCACGCCGGGCGTAGAATGGCGGGTTTTGGCAATCCACGGATAAACCTTTTTCGCCGGAAGATGTCCGCCCTCTCCGGGCTTTGCGCCCTGCGCCATTTTGATCTGAATCTCTTTCGCGCTCACCAGATACCGGCTAGTCACGCCGAACCGCCCGCTCGCCACCTGCTTGATAGCGGAGCTTCTGTCATGGTCCGTACCCGCGCTTTCCAGACGTTCGTCGCTCTCGCCACCCTCACCGCTGTTGGATTTTCCATGTAGCCGGTTCATGGCAATCGCAAGCGCTTCATGCGCTTCTTCGGAAATGGACCCATAAGACATGGCGCCGGTCTTAAATCGCTTGACAATGGAATCCACGCCCTCCACTTCTTCTATCGGCACGCCCTTGTCCGGATAACGGAAATCCATAAGGCTTCTCAGGCTTCCTGTGCTTTCCGCGTCCACAAGCTCTGCATATTCGAGAAACTTCTCATAGCTTCCCTCTCGCGTGGACTACTGCAAAAGATGAATGGTCCGGGGATTATACCGGTGCTGCTCGCCTGCGCTTCGCATTTTGTGCCGTCCGACGGAGGATAGGGTCAGGTCGGCCGCAAGCCCCAACGGATCAAACGCCTTGGAGTGCTGGGCATCGACCATTGCGGCAATATCTTCGAGTGTAATTCCGCCCACCCGACTCACAGTTCCTGTAAAATATCGGTCAATCACATCCTCGGAAATTCCGATTGCCTCAAAAATCTGGCTGCCCTGATAGGACTGTATGGTAGAGATTCCCATCTTTGACGCGATTTTGACAATGCCGCTTAAAATCGCATGATCGTAATCCTCCACGGCCGCGTAGTAATCCTTGTTCACAAGCCCTTCTTCCACAAGCTCCGCGATGGTGGAATGCGCAAGATACGGATTCACCGCGCTTGCGCCATAGCCAAGCAGCGCCGCAAAGTGGTGCACCTCTCTTGGCTCGCCGGATTCCAAAATGAGAGAAAGCGCCGTACATTTTTTTGTTTTGACAAGATGCTTGTGCACGGCGGAGACAGCGAGCAGCGACGGGATGGGCACGTGATTTTCGTCTACCCCGCGATCAGAAAGAACCAGGATGTTTGCACCCTCTTTGTACGCTTTATCCACCTCTACAAACAAATGCTCGAGCACTCTGTCCATAGGCGTGCTTTTATAAAAGATAATTGGAACGGTTGCCACCTGAAAACCCGGCTTTTGCATGGTTCGAATTTTCAGCATATCCAAATCCGTCAAAATCGGATTCTGGATTTTCAGCACTTAGCAGTTTTCCGGCTTTTCCTCTAGCAGATTGCCGTTTTTCCCCACATAGATGGTAGTAGAGGTAACGATTTTCTCCCGGATGGCGTCAATGGGAGGGTTTGTCACCTGCGCAAACAACTGTTTGAAGTAGTAAAACAGTGGCTGATATTCACGGGACAGCACCGCAATCGGAGTATCCACCCCCATCGCGCCGATCTCCTCACTTCCGTTTAACGCCATGGAACCGATGCCGTTCCTGTACTCCTCATAGGTATAGCCAAAGGCTTTTTGCAAACGCGCCCTCTCCTTCTTGCCATAGGACGGTATTTTCTGGTTAGGAATTTTCAGCTCGCTCAATCTGACCAGATTGGAATCCAACCATTCCCCATACGGTTCTTTTCTGGCATAGCTACCCTTGATTTCCTCATCATTCAGGACTATCCCCTTTCCGGTATCTACCAAAAGCATTTTACCGGGATGAAGGCGTTCTTTTTTCAAGATATGATCGGCCGGGATTTCCAGAGCGCCAACCTCAGAGGAAAGGATTAGGCGATTGTCGTCCGTAATATAATAACGCGAAGGGCGAAGACCGTTTCTGTCCAGAACCGCTCCCATCACGTCTCCGTCGGAAAACAAAATAGAAGCGGGGCCGTCCCAAGGCTCCATCATAGTTGCATAATACTGGTAAAAATCCCGGCCTTCCTGAGAAAGCGTATCATTGTGATCCCATGGCTCGGGAATGGTAATCATCACAGCAAGCGGCAACGGCATTCCGCTCATCACCAGGAATTCCAGCGTATTGTCTAGCATGGCGGAATCCGATCCTCCGGCATTCACCACCGGAAGCACCTTTGTCAGATCATCTGCGGTGAATTTAGGAGCGCGCATAGTTTCCTCTCGCGCCAGCATCTTGTCCACATTGCCTTTGATCGTGTTGATCTCGCCGTTATGGACAATAAAACGATTCGGATGCGCCCGTTCCCAACTGGGATTGGTGTTGGTAGAAAAACGCGAATGTACGATCGCAATGGCGGAATCAAAATCCTCATCCTCAAGGTCGCAAAAAAAGGTGCGAAGCTGATCCACCAAAAACATGCCCTTGTAAACGACGGTTCTGCTGGAAAGAGAGGATACATAGGTGTTATCGTTGCTCTGTTCAAAAACACGGCGCACAATATAAAGCTTACGGTCAAAATCCAGTCCTTTGGCAAGACAATCAGGCTTTTTGACAAAGGCTTGGCAAATAACAGGCATACAGTCCCTCGCCCGCTGTCCCAACACTGTGGGAGAAATGGGAACGTCCCGCCAACCCAGGAACTTCATCCCTTCCTTCTCCACAATAATTTCAAACATTTTTTTTGCCCGGCTTCGCTTCAACTCATTCTGAGGAAAGAAAAACATACCCACGCCGTATTCTCGTTCTTCCCCGATTTCAATGCCGTTCTCCCGGCAGACTTTGGAGAAAAAACGATGCGGAACCTGCGTCAGGATACCCACGCCGTCTCCGGTCTTTCCCTCGGCGTCCTTGCCCGCGCGATGATCCAAATGCTCCACGATTTTCAGCGCATCCGCCACAATCCCGTGGCTTTTTTCCCCTTTTATATGAACAACCGCGCCGATCCCGCAGTTGTCATGTTCAAATTCGGGTCTGTAAAGTCCTCTCTGTGTGTATTGGCTCATGATACTCCCCTCCCAAAAATCGTTTCCAGCTTTTCCGACATCCCCTCGCGGACATCCGGGGTTTCCTTACGAAGCCATCCTTTCTGTCCACGCTGATTATGAAAAAAGGCGCCAAGACACCCGCACAAGCAAGTGCCCCGACGTCTTTGTCCACTTCATTTTTATAAGTATATTAAATAGTATATCATTCTTTTTAGAATTTGTAAAGACTTTTTTATCAAAAATCTGTCATAAACTGCCATGCGCAGATAGCCTATACACGCATACTTTTCACAGTCACGCAAATTCTTCCTCTATAATCCCACGAATCATAGAGAAGGTAGCTGTATCATTGGAAAGCTCCCCGCTTTCTAGCATTGCCGTCATGCCGTACAAAATCGATTGAATCTTATAGAATTTTCTCTCCTCAGATCCCGTTCCTTCACAGCACATGCAAAAAGCATGGACAAGTCCGCGGATATCCGCCGAGGTTCCCGTATTCCCATCTGTGTTCCCATCGCCGTTTGTCTTTTCAGAAAGCGCAAATACAGACCGATAATTCGGGTTCGCCACCCAAAAGCGGATATAGGCGACACATACCTCGGTCAGCTGCCGGCGAGCATCCCCTTTATACAGCGAAAGAATCTGATCGCGCAGCAGCTCCCACTGCCTGTCAATATAGCGAATAATTTCAAGAATAAACGCTTCCTTGTTTTTAAAATGCTTGTAGGGCGCGGCGCATGAAGTTCCGCATGCCGCCGCAACGCGGCGAAGCGAAAATTCGGCCATACCGTACTGCCCGAGTTCCTTGGTGCCGGCGATAAGAAGCCGGTCGCGAAGCGTATCCGTACCGGAAAAACCATCCGTCATTGTAAATCCCTCACTTATCTGTACTGATATTATCGCATATTTCCGCTCATCTTTCAATAAGAAATCACAAATTTTCCAAAAAGGCGGGATTTATATAAAAATTTCTTGACTTTTCATTCCTTTTGCAGTATAATTTGAGGAAAAAAGTTAACAATGTTAACCCCCTTTTGAAAGACAGGTGAATACGCAATGATATCTGGAAAAATGGAAGCGCTTGGCGTCAAAAAATCCGTTATACGGGAAATATTTGAATATGCGAAAGCACGAAAAACCGAAATTGGAGAGGAAAACGTTTTTGATTACAGTATCGGAAATCCGAGCGTTTCGGCGCCGGCAGTCGTAACGGAAACGCTGATGCGTCTTTTAACGAAAACGGAAGCGACTACGCTACACGGCTACACCTCGGCCCAGGGAGACGCAGGCGTGCGTGCCGCCATTGCCGAATACATCCGAAAAACCTACGATGCACCGGCCGATGCCTCGCTCATCTACCTCACGGCGGGGGCTGCTGCCGCTCTGACCATCACCCTGAACGCCGTTCTTGCGGACGGTGAGGAGGAAGAGGTCATTGTGTTTGCGCCGTTCTTCCCGGAATATAAAGTATTCACTGAAAAAGCGGGCGGACATCTTGTTCCGGTTCCCTGCTCAGAGCCGGATTTTCAAATCGATTTCGCGGCATTCGAGGCGGCGATTACCGAAAAAACCAAGGCGGTCATCGTCAATTCCCCCAATAATCCCACAGGCGTCGTTCTGTCGGAAGATTCCATAAGGCGCCTTTGCGAGATTCTTCTTGAAGCCGAGAAGCGCTATGAACATGAAATTTTCCTGATTTCCGATGAGCCGTACCGGGAGCTCGTATATGGCGGTGTCAAAGTTCCCTACCTGACATCCTATTATGACAACACCATCGTCTGCTATTCTTTCAGCAAATCTCTCTCTCTTCCCGGCGAACGGATCGGATATCTGCTCGTCTCTCCCAAAGCGCAAAACGCGGCAGGCGTGTACGCCGCCGTTCTCGGAGCAGGCCGTGCGCTCGGCTTTGTATGCGCGCCGAGCCTCTTCCAATATATGATTCCCGATTGCCTCGGCAAAACCTCTGACCTATCGGTATATGAGGAAAACCGCAAGGTTCTTTTCGAAGCCCTTACCTGCTATGGGTATTCCGTAGCAAATCCTGACGGCGCGTTTTATCTGTTTGTGAAAGCGCTTGAACCGGATGCCTATCGTTTCTGTGAAGCGGCGAAAAAGTATGAGCTTCTGCTCGTGCCAAGCGATGATTTCGGCTTCCCGGGCTATGTCAGAATCGCATATTGCGTCACAACGGAGCAAATCCGGCGTTCCCTTCCGGCTTTCCGGTCGCTCGCCGCGGAATATCAAAGCAAGAGAGGTTAATATGGATAAACTCACCAAAGCCAGAGAAGAAATTTCCGCGGTAGACCGCGAGATGGCGGCGCTTTTCGTCCGCAGAATGAACGCGGTGCGGGCCGTGTCGGAATACAAAACGGAGCATGGGCTTCCTGTTTATGACGCCGCGCGCGAGGAGACGCTTCTCACGAAGAATGCTTCTTATATCGTAGACGACGAACTACGCGGCTATTACATGGATTTTCAGCGGAACGCGATGCGCGTTTCCAGACGTTTTCAGGAAAAGCTGATGTGCGGCATGCGTGTCGCATTCTGCGGCGTCGAGGGCGCGTTTGCTTCCATTGCCGCCGCCAAAATATTTGACACAGCAATGCGTATCCCTTATCCGGATTTCAAAAGCGCCTACACCTCGGTGGTGGAGGGCGAATGCGACTGCGCCGTACTGCCGATTGAAAACAGCACAGCGGGGGAAGTCGCCCAAGTCATGGATATGATGTTCTCCGGCCCCCTTTATGTCACCGGCATTTACGATCTTTCCGTATCACACAATTTGATGGCGGTTCCGGGGACTGCGATTTCCGACGTCGAGGAGGTTATCAGCCATCCGCAGGCGCTCGCGCAATGTGCGCATTATATCAGGAAGCACGGCTTCCGTGAAAGAAAATTCGAAAACACGGCGCTTGCTGCCAAATTCGTATTGGAACAAAACTCTCCCCGTCTTGCCGCGATTGCGAGCGAAGAGACCGCTGCCCTGTACGGGCTTACCATACTAGATAAAAACATCAACGAAAATAATATTAACATCACGCGCTTTGCAGTCCTAGCGCGCACCGCCGTCCCGAGAGAAACGGCATCGGACAAGGGAAGACATTCCATTCTCATGTTTACCGTTAAGGATGAAGCCGGTTCCCTTGCCAAAGCCATCAATGTAATAGGCAAGCACGGCTTCAACATGCAGTGCCTGCGAAGCCGCCCGATGAAGGATCTGCTCTGGCGATACTATTTTTATGTGGAGGCAGAGGGTGATTTCGGCAGCCCCGAGGGGAAAGCTGTGATGGAGGAACTTGCCCTTTGCTGTGACAGACTTCGGATGTTCGGAAGCTTCCGGTATCCAGCAACCCTTCATGTAGAAAATCCGGAGGATGCGATATGACACTTTCCATGAATCTCGGCGCGGACAGCTACGACATTGTCATCCGCCGTGGCGTGCTCCGCGAAGCGGCAGGTCATCTGAAATTGGATAGAAAAATCCTCGTTGTCACAGACGACGGTGTTCCCGCCGCCTACGCGGATACAGTATGTGAAGGCTGCCGGTACCCTGTCAAGCTCTCAGTTCCGCAAGGCGAAGGAAGCAAAAGCTTTTCCGTGCTTGAGAAGCTTTGCCATGTTATGCTCGAAAAGGGATTTACCCGCACCGATGCCGTCGTCGCCGTCGGCGGCGGTGTCGTCGGTGACCTTGCGGGATTTGCCGCCGCCATCTATATGCGCGGGATTGACTTCTATAATATCCCGACCACCTTGCTCGCTCAGGTTGATTCCTCGATCGGAGGCAAGACCGCGGTCAATCTGGAAGGGGTAAAAAACATCATCGGCGCCTTTCATCAGCCCAAAAAAGTCCTCATCGACCCGGATGTACTCACTACCCTGCCAAAAAGACAGTTCATAAACGGACTCGCCGAATCTATCAAAATGGCGGCTACCTGCGATGCTGATTTATTTGCGCTCATCGAGAACGAGGATCCGGAGGAAAACATCGCCGCCATTATTGAACGCTCGCTTGCCGTCAAGAAATTTATCGTTGAGCACGATGAAAAGGAAGCGGGACTGCGCCGCGTGCTCAACTTCGGGCACACCATCGGGCATGGAATCGAAAGCTGCGAGGGGCTGCATGGTCTTTACCATGGAGAATGCGTCGCGCTCGGAATGCTTCCGATGTGCGCACCCCCCGTGCGGGAACGGCTTCTTCATGTTTTGCGCAAGGTCGGGCTTCCCACCGAAATGCGCTTCGACCCGGAGCGCATTTTCGAAGCCGTCACGCATGACAAAAAGCTCGACGGAAACGAGCTGAATCTCATCTTTGTTCCGGAGATCGGCACATATGAAATGCGGAAGATGTCGCTTTCCGATTTCCGCCTGCTGATAAAGGAGGCATTTGCATCATGAAAAACACCTTTGGAAACAGCGTCTGCATCACCCTGTTCGGAGAAAGCCACGGAAGCGCGGTCGGCGCGGTCCTTGACGGCATGTCGCCGGGCATTCCGATAGACTCCGCCTTTATTGAGCATCAGATGTCGCTTCGCAAGTCGCTCTCTTCCCTTTCCACTGCGCGAAAAGAAACAGATACTGTTCGGATTCTCAGCGGCGTGTTTGAGGGTAGGACGACCGGGACGCCTATCGTCTTTCTCATCGAAAATACGGACACACGAAGCGCCGACTATAACGCGCTTCGGTCCGTCGCAAGACCCGGACATGCCGACTATACGGCTTACTGCAAATATCACGGATATGCCGACCCGCGCGGCGGCGGCCATTTTTCGGGACGCATCACGGCAGGATTGGTAGCGGCGGGTGCTGTCGCTATCATGGCGCTTCGTGCGCGCGGAATCCGGATCGGCACGCATATTCTCTCCTGTGCCTGCATCCGCGACCGGGATTTTGACGATATAGACCGCGATATCGAAACCCTTGCCAGCCTTCCCTTTGCTGTGTTGGATTCCGGAAAAGCGGAGCAAATGAAAGAGGCGATCGCCGGTGCGAAACGTGAAGGCGACAGTGTGGGAGGAATTCTCGAAACCGCCGTTACGGGACTTCCCGCAGGCGTCGGCGAGCCTTGGTTCGATACGCTGGAGAGCGTACTTTCTCACATTCTG
This sequence comes from Clostridiales bacterium, assembly GCA_003150035.1. Taxonomy (GTDB): domain Bacteria; phylum Bacillota; class Clostridia; order Oscillospirales; family CAG-272; genus QALR01. Next base: position 23,123 of record QALR01000008.1, on the reverse strand, counting down.
TTTTCGGTGCCCGCCGTCAAGGGCGTTGAGTTCGGAGACGGATTTGCCCTTGCCGATATGCGCGGCAGTGAAGCAAACGACCGCTTTTATATAGAGAATGGCACAGTCAAAACGTTCACCAACCATTGCGGCGGTATTCTCGGCGGCATTTCAAACGGCATGCCGTTGCTCTTTCGCTGTGCCGTCAAGCCGACGGCTTCCATCTATCAAAAGCAGAACACCGTGGATTTTCTTAAAAAAGAAAATACCGAGCTGCAAATTCACGGCAGGCACGACCCCGCTATTGTCCATCGTGCGCGCGTCGTCATCGACAGCGTGACGGCACTTGCGCTTTGCGATATGCTCGCCCTTCGCTTCGGAACAGATTTTCTCTCTCTCATGGGAGGCGTATCATGAAATACGGTCTTATTGGAGAGCATCTTTCCCACAGCTTTTCGGGAGATATCCACGCAAAAATCGCTTCCTACGAATATGAGCTGCGTGAGCTTGCGCCCGAGGCACTTTCCGCTTTTATGCAGGAAAGGGATTTTCTCGGCATCAATGTGACCATTCCTTATAAGCAGGCGGTCATTCCCTTTCTTTCAGAAATCGACGATGCCGCGAAAAAAATCGGTGCGGTCAACACCGTCGTCAACCGAGACGGCAGACTCTTCGGCTACAACACAGATTTTGCCGGACTGCGGGCGCTTATTTTGCATGCCGGACTCGACTTTTCGGGTGCAAAGGTGCTCATTCTCGGTACGGGAGGGACATCCCATACAGCGCGGGCCGTATCACAAGCTCTGGGGGCAGCGTCCATTTTTACCGTCGGCAGACGGGCAAAAGACGGCTGCATTACGTATGAAGAGGCATACGCGCGGCACGCCGACGCGGATTTTCTTATCAACACAACGCCGTGCGGTATGTACCCGTATCCGGACGGAAATGAAAAGATTGCCGGCATACCCGTGGACCTTGCAAAATTTCCGGCTTTACGCGGCGTTATCGATGTGATTTTCAATCCCATCCGAACCAACCTCGTCCTAGAGGCAAAAAGGCGCGGAACTCCAGCCGCAGGTGGACTTTATATGCTCGTCGCTCAAGCGGTCGCAGCAGCCGAGATATTCCTTGGAAAATCGCTCGGAGAGGTGCTCACAACCAAAATTTATCATGAAATCCGGGCGGAAAAGGAAAATATCGTTCTCACCGGAATGCCAGGAAGCGGAAAAACGACAGTAGGGCTCTATCTCGCTGAAAAAACCGGGCGTCGCTTTTTGGATACGGATGCGATGATCATCCAAAAAACAGGAAAAGAAATCACCGACCTCTTTGCCAAAATCGGAAACGATGGATTTCGCACTCTGGAAACAGAAGCCGTCGCCGAGGCGGCCAACACCACGGGCACTGTCATTGCGACGGGCGGGGGCGCTGTTCTCTCGGACGATAATATCCGAGCGCTGAAAAGGACCGGTAGAATTTATTTTCTGAACCGTTCTCTCGAGCATATCGTCCCGACTGCGGATAGACCTCTTGCGCTGGACAAAGAAGCGCTGGCGGCACGCTTTGCGGAGCGGTATGACCGCTACCTTGCCACCTGTGACAGGCAAATCGTGACCGACGAAAACGTATTTCATACCGCTAAAGCCATTGAGGAGGATTTTTATCATGCGGATTCTTGTCATCAACGGACCGAATCTTAATCTGCTCGGAATCAGAGAGCCGTCGGTTTACGGGCAGGAAAATTATGCGAATCTTTGCGCCAAAATCAAAGCGTATGCGGAGAAAAAAGACGTTGATATTTCCTTTTTTCAATCCAACCACGAAGGAGGACTTGTTGACGCCATTCAAGCGGCATACGGCAGCTATGACGGCATCGTCATCAATCCCGGCGCCTATACTCACACTAGCATTGCCCTGCTCGACGCGGTAAAAGCAGTCGGGATACCGACGGTGGAAGTTCATATTTCCGACGTGAATGCAAGAGAAGATTTTCGCAAAATCAGCTATATCCGCGCGGCCTGCATCGGCACCATTGCCGGTCATGGGACCGACGGATATCTGGAAGCGATAGAGCTTTTGATGAAAGCGGGAGGCGCCCCCGCATGAACGTACGAATCACACCGCGCCCGCTCCACGGCGTCATCCAAGCGCCGCCCTCCAAAAGCATGGCGCACAGGCTTCTTATCTGCGCAGGACTTGCGAAAAACGAAACTAGCACGCTTCACGGAATTTCGCAGTCCGAGGATATCATGGCGACGCTCGGATGTCTGGCAGCGCTTGGTGTTCAGTATAAAAAAGCAGGAGATGCCGTAACCATTACCGGTACAGACATCCTCTGCTCAGTGCCTCAGAGACCGCTCGACTGCAAAGAGAGCGGGAGTACGCTCCGCTTTTTCCTTCCGCTCGCCTTGATGTGCGGAAAAAAGGTCCGGCTTTCCGGAAGCGCAAGACTGCTTTCCCGCCCTCTTACGGTATATGAAACAATCTGCCGCGAACAAAAGCTCTTTTACAAACAAACGGAGACCGACGTTTCCGTCCAGGGAAGGCTTACCCCCGGAAGCTATAAAATTCCGGGCAATATCAGCAGCCAGTTTATCAGCGGGCTTCTGTTCGCGCTTCCGCTTTGTGAAAAGGACAGCATCCTCTCTATTCTGCCACCGATTGAAAGCCGCTCTTATCTCGAGCTTACCATCGAAGCGCTCGCCGCCTTCGGAGTCCGCGTTTCATGGACGGATGATAAAACCATTTTGGTTCCCGGCGGACAAACGTATCATCCCCGTGAGATGACGGTAGAGGGGGACTACTCCAACGCCGCCTTCTTTGCCGCACTGAAGCTGTTTGGAAATGACGTGGAAATCACCGGACTTTCCGATGACAGCCGTCAAGGCGATAAAGTATATCTCAAGTTTTTCGAAATGCTCTCCAAGGGGACGCCTACCATTCATATTGGCGACTGCCCTGACCTAGGACCGATTCTGATGGCGGTCGCCGCAGCAAAAAACGGCGCCGTTTTTCGAGAGACGGGACGTTTGAAAATCAAAGAAAGTGACCGAGGCGCTGCCATGGCAGAAGAACTCTCCAAATTCGGCGTTTCCGTCACGGTTCACGAAGACTCCATCGTTGTGTACCCGGCAAACTTTCACACGCCGACAGAGATCCTGCACGGGCACAATGACCATCGAATCGTCATGGCACTCTCTACCCTGCTCACGCTCACCGGAGGAGAAATCGAAGGCGCGCAGGCAGTGAGGAAAAGCTTACCTGAATACTTTGAAATGCTGAAATCACTCGGCGCGGAGGTAACCGAATATGACACTTGACAAAAACCGGCACATCTTAATTGTAGGAATGGGGCTTCTCGGCGGAAGCTACGCCATGGCGCTTACCAAAAAGGGGTTTCACGTATCCGCCATTACCCGAAGCCAAAGCTCCATCGACTACGCTCTCTCCCACGGATGGATTGAGCGCGGAACGACCGCTGTCGATCCGGAACTTATCGGCGACGCCGATATCGTGATATTCGCTTTGTACCCTCATATTTTCACGGAATGGATCCGAGACAACCAGAAGTACTTTAAGTCCGGCGCCGTTATTACCGATGTCACGGGCGTCAAGGGCTGTATCGTACCGACCATACAAGAAATGCTCCGTCCTGATGTCGAGTTTATCGCGGCGCATCCCATGGCGGGACGCGAGGTATCCGGCGTGCAGAACAGCGATGATTCCATTTTTCACGGCGCTAACTATGTCGTAACGCCCTCCGAAAAAAATACGCCGGAGGCAATCGCGCTTTGCGAGGAGCTAGGATGGACGCTCGGCTTTGCCAGAGTTGCCACACTCTCCCCTGAGCAGCACGACGAAATCATCGCCTTTGTTTCTCAGCTGACGCACTGCATTGCCATTTCTCTGATGACCTGTCAGAAAACCGAGCACCTCGAGGATTACACGGGAGATTCTTTTCGTGATTTAACGCGAATCGCGAGACTGAACGACGAAATGTGGAGCGAGCTTTTTCTTCTCAATCGGGAGGCGCTCCTTCATCAGATGAACTTCTTTGAGAAAGAACTTGACAGGCTTCGCCATATGCTAGAGACCGGCGACCGCGAAGGACTAAGGGAAATGATGCGGTATTCTACGAGCAGGCGTGCCCTGTTCGATAAAAAAAGATAAACAACAAAAGTCAGGATGGTATACGATTATGAATATGGATTTTATACGAAAGCTCCCGATTCCGAAGGAAATCAAGGAGCAATATCCAATCAATGATGAGCTTTCCGCCATCAAAGCAAAGCGAGATGAGGAGATCAAGAAAATTTTCAGCGGAGAATCCAATAGGTTTCTGCTCATTATCGGTCCCTGCTCCGCGGATTCTGAGGACAGCGTGCTCGATTATATTTCAAGACTGCGCGGCGTCCAGGAAAAAGTCAAGGATAAAATCGTGATTGTTCCTCGGATTTATACAGGTAAGCCCCGTACCACCGGAGACGGCTACAAGGGGATGCTGCACCAACCGAATCCAAATGAAAAGCCAGATCTCATCAAAGGCATCATTGCCATCCGTGAGCTGCATATGCGCGCGCTGCGGGAAACTGGGTTTTCCTGCGCCGACGAAATGCTCTATCCGGAAAACCACCGGTATCTCAACGATCTTCTCTCCTATGTCGCAGTCGGCGCACGCTCTGTCGAGGATCAACAGCACAGACTTACGGCAAGCGGCCTTGATATTCCGGTCGGCATGAAAAATCCGACAAGCGGCGATATTTCCGTCATGATGAATTCGATTACAGCCGCTCAGCATGCTCATGCTTTTATTTACAGAGGCTGGGAGGTTAAAAGCCAAGGAAATCCCTATACGCACGCGATTCTGCGCGGTTATGTGGACGAGCGCGGCAATTCCTTCCCGAATTATCACTACGAAGATCTTCTGCGCCTTTCTGAAACCTATGCGGAAAAGGACCTGCAAAACAAAGCCGTCATCATTGACACCAATCACGCCAACTCTGGGAAAAAATATCTGGAGCAAATCCGCATTGCCAAGGAGATTCTTCACAGCTGCCGCCACAATGCGGATATCAAGAAGATCGTCAAGGGTTTGATGATTGAAAGCTATATTGAGGACGGCTGCCAGAAAATCGGAGGCGGCGTTTATGGAAAATCCATCACCGACCCTTGTCTCGGATGGGAAAAATCTGAGCGGCTGATTTATGATCTTGCCGAGCAGCTATAACCAAGTCGCCGATGTCCCCCTCCTCTATAGGCGGCGGGCTCCATTCAGGGTTTCGGTGTGGCTATTATCCCCCGCCGAACTCTAAGGGGCTAAGGCATCTCGGCGACGGTTGCAATCGTTGCAGAAGCCGGCTGAAAAAGCTTTTCTGGCAAGAAAAAAAGAGAGGCGGCGAATGACACCATTCGCCGCCCCTCTGCCGCTTTTATTTTCCTAAGGGTCCCTCACCCGTTACGTGACGGGACAAGGGTTGGCAATGCAATTTCGCTAGGGATCCGTATCCTTGCTGAATCCTAGCGGGGGCATCCTCCTAAGTTATATATCTCTTTCTTCCTCTCCCAGCTTTTGGGCAAGCTTCGTGGAAAGCACAGCAAGAGAGCACGCCATATTTTCATCTTTTATGATAACGGAATCCGGAACATCCAGATGGATCGGAGCAAAATTCCAAATTGCAAGAATCCCGGCGGAAAGCAAAGCCTCGCAAGCCTGTTTGGCATGAGACGCCGGAACCGTGATAATGCCGATCTGTACTTCCTCGCGGCGACAAAACTCGCCAAGCTCTTCCATGCTGTGAATCGGCTTTCCGTTCTCCGTTTTGCCAACCTTGGATACATCAATATCAAAGGCGGCAAGAATGTTTAGCCCATAACGGGAAAAACCTTCGTAGCCAAGAAGCGCACAGCCAAGTCTGCCTGCGCCGACCACAATGGCACGATTTGCTTTATGATATCCGAGATATTCTTCGATTTCCGATTTCAGTTCTTCCACATGATATCCGATTTTCGGCTTGCCGGACGAACAAACCGACGCCAAATCTTTTCTGACCTGCACCTCTCCGAAGCCAAGTGCCGAAGCGAGCGAGGTCGCTGAAATATATTCCGAATCGCCCGTCATCGACTTCAGATAATCCAGATAAATCGGAAGTCGTTGGATGGTGGCAATGGATATTTCATTTTGAGCCATACAATCCTCCTCCCAGTCAGCGCACGGCACGCGACATTTGAAAAAGTTTTTCAAAATAATCTGTTATAAAGTCGTAAAAACGCCTGACCTCACATGTGTCCTCCTTGTTTTCATTGCAGGTGAGCACAATATCCCGTTTGCATTCGGGATCGGTAATCCCAATTAAATTGACATCCGGAGAGTCCATCGCTCCCCATGTATACTCCGGCCAAAAACCAACGCCGACTCCCGCGGCAATCAGATTCTTGACTGCGTTCTGATTATCACTCTCAAAGACAATCCGAGGCGAAAAACCCGCTTCTCTGCAAAATTTATCACAAATGGTACGCAGATTCTTCACATCGGCAAGGCTGATAAATTCTTCATCCGAAACCTCGGAAAGCCGAATTACGCGCCGTCCGGCATATTTACCGACAGCAGGTACTGCCAAAAAGATGCGTTCCGTAAAAATACAGGTCGAGCTGTTTTCTCCCTTATGGCGTAGCTCCGTGCTGATGTCGATGTCATATGGCATTCCGGCGGAATCGCTTTGCACCACTTTGAAATTCACGTTTCGATTTTGCCTTCGATATTGTATAATGCATTCCGTTACCACAGTGGATGCTGCGCTTACATTGATATGAATGGTTTCACGCTCCAATGCAGCAAGCGTTTCAAGTTCATGGGGAAGCGTGTCAAGCCGCTCAAGTATCGGAGCAAGCTGCTCCTTCAAATATTTCCCGTATTCCGTTAAAACAATATTCCGGCCCTTTGCGGCAAACAGCGGATGACCAAGCTCATGCTCCAGGCGCCGCACCGATTGCGTCAGCGCCGGCTGTGCAATATGGAGCTGTTCCGCCGTCTTTGTCACATGCAGATTTTCGGCAACCGCATAAAAATATTTCAGCTGAGTCAGTTCCATCATTTACTCCTATATATAATTTTTATATTATGAATATCATATATATTATATATTAGACATTATTGTTTTTTGTGTTATAATAAAAACATAAAATGAAGATTGGGCTTGGAGGATTTTAACATGCCGGAAATTTTAGAAACATTGATGCTCGTATGCTTTGGCATTTCATGGCCGCTTACTGTTTATAAAAGCTATAAAGCAGGCACCGCGAAAGGAATGAGCAGACCCTTTATTCTTCTTATTATGTGCGGATATGTTGCTGGAATCACCGCAAAAATCATGAGCGGCAACGTCAATTACGTGCTTGTCGCCTATATCATCAATCTGCTGATTGTTTCAACGGACCTTGTCGTGTATTACCGGAACCGCCATCTAGACAGGCTCCGTGAAAACGAAGAAAAAGGAAAAGCCATAAAAGCTGTCGGAGAAAAAGCCTGAATAAAGATATCCCGGCTGCCAAATCCAAAAGGATTCGGCAGCCGACTTTTTATACGTATCAGGGGCAGCCGCCTTATTCGGCGACTGCTTTTTTCAGCGTTTCCAGCTGATTTTTCAATTCCTTCGGGAGCTTGTCACCGAATTTCTTGAAATATTCCTCAATTTCATCGGCTTCCTTCGTCCAGACCTTCTTATCCACGTCAAGAATGGTTTTCAGCTTCTCGATATCGAAATCTTCAAGTCCGGTAAGGTCGATGTCTTCCGGTCTCGGAACATAGCCGATCGGAGTCTCCACCGCGTCCGCCTTGCCCTCACAGCGATCGATGATCCAGTTGACCACTCTCATGTTGTCGCCAAAGCCCGGCCAGATGAAGTTGCCTTCATCGTCGGTGCGGAACCAGTTGACGTTGAAGATCTTCGGCGCTTTATCGCCGAGCTTCTCACCCATCTCCAGCCAGTGAGCAAAATAATCACCCATATTGTAGCCGCAGAACGGAAGCATCGCCATCGGGTCGCGGCGAACGACGCCTACCGCACCGGCGGCAGCAGCCGTGGTCTCAGACGCCATGGATGCGCCTACAAACACACCGTTTTCCCAACTCTTGGACTGATAGACAAGCGGCGCACATTTTGCACGGCGTCCGCCGAAGATAATAGCAGAAATCGGAACGCCGGCTCCTTTGTCAAACTCGGGAGAGATGCACGGGCAGTTGACGGCCGGAGCTGTGAAACGAGAATTCGGATGCGCCGCATAGGTGGATTTATCCGCTTTGTTATACATAGAGGGATTCCACGGATTGCCCTTCCAATCGATTGCATGCTCCGGGGGATTCTTGTCAAGTCCCTCCCACCATACCGTGTTATCATCCGTATTGAGCGCTACATTTGTAAAAATAGTGTTCTTTCTAGTGGACGCAAGCGCATTGTAATTGGAATGTGCATTCGTGCCGGGCGCCACGCCGAAGAATCCGTTCTCCGGATTGATAGCGTAAAGTCTGCCGTCCGCACCGATGCGCATCCACGCGATATCGTCGCCGACTGTCCAAACCTTATAGCCTTTTTTTCTCAGATATTCCGGCGGAATCATCATCGCGAGATTGGTTTTCCCGCAAGCGGACGGGAACGCGGCCGCTACGTATTTGATCTCGCCCTTCGGATTCTCGACGCCGAGAATGAGCATGTGCTCCGCCATCCAACCTTCCTTCCAGCCCTGATAGGAAGCGATGCGCAGTGCGAAGCATTTCTTTCCGAGCAGAACGTTGCCGCCGTATGCAGAGTTAACGGAAATGATGGTATTATCCTCCGGGAACTGGCAGATATATCTCTTCTCCGGATCCACGTCGCATTTCGCATGCAGGCCTCTTACCCAGTCGTTGGAGTCGCCGAGAACTTCCAACACCTTGCTGCCGACACGGGTCATAATCGCCATATTAAGTACGACATAGATGGAATCCGTTACCTCAATACCGATTTTGGCGAGTGGAGAGCCGATAGGTCCCATGGAATACGGGATGATATACATGGTTCTGCCCTTATAGGAGCCACGGGCGATATCATAGAGCTTAGCGTACATTTCCTTCGGGTCACACCAGTTGTTGGTAGGACCGGCGTTTTCTTTTTCTCTTGAGCAGATAAAGGTCCTGTCCTCGACACGTGCGACGTCGTTAGGCTTGGTCCTGTGGAGATAGCAGCCCGGGAGCTTTTCTTCATTGAGCTTGATCATCTCTCCCGTAGCAACCGCCTGCGCACGAAGGGCGTCAAGCTGCTCCTCGCTGCCGTCGATGACCATGACACTCTCCGGTGTGAGAAGCGCTTTCATCTCGTCGATCCATGCAAGGACCGTTTTGTTTTGCGTAAAATTCTTCATTCTTTTCCCTTTCCTTTCAGAAAAAATATATATGGAGATATTGCTTAACGATTCTGGGCCTCAAGCTTCGGATTTCCATGCGTATAGGTCGGAAGAAGCTTGGGGGATACGGTATCGCTTTCAACGCCGGCAGCTTTTACCTCTGCTGCAAAACGTGTAACGTGAGAAAGCGTAAGCGCCCCTACCGTCACAGACTTGGATTTTGCTGCGGCAGCACGTCCGGCATCTCTGCCGAACACGATGACGTCGAGCAGCGAATTTCCCATCAAGCGGTTTCGTCCATGGATACCCCCGACGACCTCGCCCGCCGCGAAAAGGTTTTCCACGCCGGTCATGCAGTCGGTATCGATATCGAGACCGCCGTTTTGATAATGGAGCGTCGGATAAACGAGGATCGGTTCCTTGCGGATATCGATTCCGTATTTGCCGAACATGCGCAGCATCGCGGGAATTCTTTTTTCGATGGTACCCTCTCCGCTCCCGAGCTCGATCATCGGAGTATCGAGCCATACGCCGACGCCGTCGGAGGTCGCAATACCCTTTCCGCGCTCCGTGCATTCACGGATAATAGAAGCCGCCGCCACATCGCGCGTCTCTAGCGGATGCATGAACACCTCGCCGTCTGCATTGACGAGCTTTGCGCCGATGGATCGGACCTTCTCGGTCACAAGCGCACCGAAAATCTGCTCAGGATAAGCGGCTCCCGTCGGATGATACTGAAGCGTATCGGCGTAGAGCAGCTTTGCGCCGGCTCGGTAGCCGAGCACAAGACCATCCGCCGTCGCTCCATAGTGATTGGATGTCGGAAAGTCCTGATAATGAAGTCTGCCGGCGCCCCCCGTCGCTAAAATCACAGTTTTCGCCTTGGCAACAAGAAGCTCTCTCGTTTCCATATTCATGAGCACCGCGCCCGCGCAGTGACCGGCTTCATCGAGAATCAGCTCAATTGCCGCCGTGAAGTCCACAACCGGAATACCGCGGCCCAACACCTCGTCGCGCAGTGTGCGCATGATCTCCGCGCCGGAATAATCCTTTGCGGCATGCATTCTCTTGCGGGAGGTTCCACCACCGTGCGTCGTGATCATCGTGCCGTCTGGTGCCTTATCGAACTCGACGCCAAGCTCACTCAGCCAAAGGATCGCCTCCGGCGCCTCGCTCACTAGCTTATAGAGCAGCTCCGGTTTAGCGGCAAAATGTCCGCCGCCAAAAGCATCCAGATAATGGATAGCCGGCGAATCGTTCGGCTTATCCGCCGCTTGAATGCCGCCCTCCGCCATCATGGTGTTCGCATCGCCGATACGCAGCTTTGTGACAATCATGACATCCGCGCCGGCGGCATTTGCCTCGATGGCCGCGGAAGCGCCGGCGCCGCCGCCGCCGATGATGAGGACGTCCGTTTCATAATCCGGATGAGACAAATCGATTTTTTCAGGGTCGATCCGGCTTCCTGCTTCAAGAAGCGCACGAAGCTCACGCGGAACCTTGTCGCCCTTGTTTTTCCCGACGGAAAGCGTCGCAAACTCTTCCATTCTATAATCCGGATGAAATTTGGCAAGAAGGGCGTCCTTTTCGTCCGCCGTCATTCTGCGCGGTTCGAGCGCTGCATTTGCCGCACGCCTTGCCGCGACCTTTTTCATGGATTCGAGCATTTTTTCGTTATACATCTCACACCCCTCCTCACGCTTCGATATCTCGGTTGTTATAGAGCTCTTTCATCTCCGAAATCGGCTTCTGCATCAAGCCCTCAAGCAGTTCTTTGAAGTCTCCGTTTCTTATCTCACGCACACGATCCTCAAGATGCTCCGACTTCGGTGCGAGATACTTTCCGTTGAGACGTCTTGCTAGCATAGCTACCTGCGGGTGTGAAATGCCGGCGGGACAGCGGGATGAGCATACGCCGCACATCACGCAGTCAAAAGATTCCTCGGCGCATTTTTCAAACTCACCTCTCTGCGCATAGGCGATGTACTGCATCACATTCAGTCCCTGCGTGCAGGCCTTCGTGCAGGCATTGCAGCCGATACAGCTGTAGATCTCGGGATAGAGCTGCATCATGATTTGTTCGGTAGGGCGGATTTTCTCCATGTCATATACCTGCTTGACAAGCGGGAAGAACGGCAGCGTCGCGATATACATGTCGTTTTCTACCTTAGTCTGACAGGCAAGACATACCTTCAGCTCATTATCCCCCTTGATGCGATAAATCGTCGCGCAGGCGCCGCAGAAGCCGTTCCGGCATCCGCAGCCGCGCACAAGCTGATACCCTGCGTATTCCATCGCGCCCATGATGGTCAGATTCGACGGAACCTCATATTTTTTGCCGTATAGAAAGATGTTTACCATATTTTCCATTTCAGAAATCCTCCCATCCTTAATATTCGTCCGGAAGCTCGGAGAGCTCATCCATGCGGAACACCGGACCGTCCTTGCAGACATATTTTGCGCCGATATTGCATCTGCCGCATTTGCCGACGCCGCATTTCATGCGCAGCTCCATGGTCGTGTAAATCTGCTTCTCGTCGAAACCAAGCTCTTTGAGCCCCGCAAGCGTGAATTTAATCATAATCGGCGGCCCGCACATGATAACCGTTTTATCCGTGTCAAAAGCAAGCTCCTTCACATAGTTCGGCACGAAGCCGACATGCCCGTCCCAACCCTCTTCTTCACGGTCTATGGTGAGGTGGACATGGACATCCTTCTCCTCGGGGCCCATCCATTCATGGAGGATTTCCTCATAAAACGCGAGGTCCTCCTTCGTTCGCGAGCCGTATACGATGTCTATTTTTCCATAGCGGTCGCGGAAATGCCGGCAATAATTGATGACCGAGCGCACCGGTGCAAGCCCGACGCCGCCCGCAATAATGAGCAGGTCGCGCCCGGCGAAAGCATCATCCACCGGGAAGCCGTTTCCGTAAGGACCGCGCACCGTAATTTCCTGTCCCGCCTCAATCTTATGGAGCCAACTTGTGAGACATCCGCATTTTTTGATTTCAAATTCCATATATTCCGTGTTGGTCGGAGATGAGGTAATCGAAAACATACCCTCTCCGATGCCGGGAAGTGAAATCATCGCGCATTGGCCGGGCTTATGAACGAAAGGCTTTTTTCCGTCCGTTCCGACGACACGAAAGTTCTTGATATCGGGCGTGTCGATTCTGATCTCCGTCACAACGCCGATTTTCGGAATCAATGTTTCAGCGTTCATGTTTCATCCTCCCCCAGCGTTTTCATCACTTTGACGATATTCATGGAAACCGGGCATTTCTCCACGCATCTGCCACAGCCGACGCAGCCGAAAATCCCGTCGTTATTCTCCGGATAATAGACGAGCTTATGCATAAATCTCTGACGGAATCGTTCTTTTTGCGTCAGCCGCGGATTCCCGCTTGCCATTTTGGTGAAATCCGAGTACATACAGCTGTCCCAACAGCGGAAGCGGCGCACACCGTGTCCGGTATCAAAATCCCGAATATCATAGCATTGGCATGTCGGACAGACAAAGGTGCAGGTGCCGCATCCGAGGCACGCCTCGGAAAGCTCTTTCCATTTTTCAGAGTCAAAATAGGTTTCCGTTTTTCCGCCGCCGAACGCATCCGGCGTAAGAGATGCAAGCGGGAGCTTTTTCAGAATGCCGCGGATATTCTCCTTTTCCGCCTCGACCGCACTCTCCGGACATTCCTCAAAGAGGGAGTCGCCAAGGGCAGAAAGCAGCGTCCTGCCTTTCTCCGTTATCGGTTCAAGATACAGGAAGCTCTCGCATTTCCATGCGGAAACATCGCCGCCCGGCTCAGCGGGGTCGATTCCGAACGTCTGGCAAAAGCAGGACTCGGTCGGGCGCGAGCAGGCAAGCGTCACAATGGTGCCATGCTCGCGGCGGTTCTGATAATAGGTATCGACCGGATCCGAAAGGAATACGCGGTCAAGGATTGCAAAGCTTTTCGCGTCACAGGCGCGCACGCCGAAAATCACGAAATTTTCGGTTTCCCTGCGCGGATCGATGATGTCGATTTTCTTACCGTTCAGCTTAAAATCCACAAGATTTTCCGTTTGCGGGAAGAAAAAGTCCTTGGCACTGCGGGAGGTTTTCAGCTTTTCCGTCATTTCCATGCCGGACTGCCACTTTTTAAACTGCGCGATGCCCGGCGCCGTGTCGGTCGGAATATAAAGCGTTTGTGTCTCGGCAATAGCCGCGAAAAGAGCATCCAGCTTGTCAAGAGAAATTCTGACCATTTCATTTTCCTCCCTTCCGAATGATATCCGGCTCCGCGTCGTCCGTCGTAAAATTCACAAGCGGCGCGCGCTGACCGACTTCCTCACCGGCTTGATATTCACCATAGAGGCTGTCGATATCTCGAATGAACTTACGGTTGAGCAGATGCAGCGGGATATGCTGCGGACAAACCCTCGAACATTCGCCGCAGTCCGTGCAGCGTCCCGCGACATGAAACGCGCGGATAATATGAAACATATTTTCCTCAAAGGAGTCCGCAGCCGCCTTCTGAGAAATGCCGGTGGCAGGATTGTCGAATACACAGCTCTCACACGTGCAGGCAGGACATGCATTCCGGCAGGCATTGCAGCGGATACAGCGGGAAAGCTCGCCGCGCCAGAAGTCGAATCTCTCGTCCGGCGTCATGGCTTCCAGCTTTTCGACCTCGTCGAAGCGGCCGGTTTCCATGACCTCGCCCTCCTCACCCATGAGTTCGTCATAAATCGTATGATATTTGCTCTTGCAGGCAAGACAGCGCTCCGCCATCACATCCGATTTCACGTATTTTTTCTCGCCGTAAAGCGTTTTCACCGTCACGTCGGCACCCTCCGAGGTAATCGAAAGAATGCCGTCTGTGCCGTCTGCACGTATCTTTTCAACATCAATCTTCCCAAAGCACGGAATCCCGATAAGATACAGCGCGTCACGGTTCACACGATGTTCCGTGATAAGCTGCGTCATGCTGTAAGTGTCGCACGGCTTTAAGAATACCAATGTTTTGGTATCGTTTTTCTGATTTTTGAAGGTAAATTTGGAAAGATTCGGACCGCAGAAATCATCATAACGAAAATCACGGTCGAGCTCCTCTGCTGATTCGAACACCGCGGGCGTAATATCATAATCAAATTCGTTTTTCTTCCATCCGATGACTCTTGCGACCTCACCGGAGGCGAGGAGCTCTTTTGCTCTTTTTTTCATAGCTTCTTGCATCTGAGGTCCTCCAATCTCTTGTTTTCACCAAGCTCCGTTACCGTTTTCACAAAGTCCTGCATGACAGAGGCAAATTTCGCACCCTCGGCAGCGGAGACCCATTCGACGCGGGTACGCTCCTTTTCAATTCCGAGATAGTCAAGCATCGAGAAAAGCAGCGTCATGCGGCGTCTGGTATAGTAGTTGCCCGTCGTATAGTGGCAGTCGCCCGGATGGCAGCCGCAGAGAATCACGCCGTCCGCTCCCCTCTGAAACGCACGCAGAATAAAAATCGGGTTGACGCGGCAGGAGCACGGCACACGAATGATTTTCACGTCGGCGGGATAATTCAGACGGTTCGTGCCCGCAAGGTCGGCGCCCGCATAAGAACACCAATTGCAGCAGAACGCGACGATTTTCGGTTTGAATTCGCTTATCGGCATATCGCATCCACCTCCGCCATAATCTGTTGATTCGAGAATCCGGAAAGGTCCATCGCGCCCGATGGGCAGGCGACTGTACAAGCGCCGCATCCTTGGCAGACCGCCGCATTGACCGCCGCGACACGGCGAATCTTCGTCGTCCGGTCGGGCATCCGGAATTCCTTATCGACATAGGTAATCGCCCCGTACGGACATACCCTCTCGCAGGAAGAGCAGCCGTTGCAAAGCGTCTCGTCGGCATGCGCCGTACAAGGATTGGATTTTAGTTTATCCTTGACAAGCAGCCCGATGACCTTCGCGGCGGCGGCGCTTGCCTGCGCGACCGTTTCCGGAATGTCTTTCGGTCCCTGGCAAACACCGGAAAGGAAGATACCTGCCGTCGGACTTTCCACCGGACGCAGTTTCGGGTGTGCTTCTGTAAAGAAGTCATTGGTATCCATAGAGGCCGTCAGCATCGTCGCAAGCGGTCTTGCCGTCTTGTCCGGCTCGATCGCCGCCGCGAGCACCACCATGTCCGCCTCAATTTTCAGCTGTTCGCCCGCCAAAAGATCGGAAGCGCGAACAAGAAGCTTGCCGCTCTTCTGCGGCATGACCTTGCCGACCATTCCCTTTATGTAATGCACGCCGTATTCCTCGACCGCGCGCCGGTAGAACTCGTCGAAGTTCTTGCCCGGTGTGCGCACATCAATATAGAAGACATAGACCTCCGTGTCGGGATATTTGTCGCGAATCAGCATCGCGTGCTTAGCCGTATACATGCAGCAGATTTTGGAACAATACGGCTTGCCGCATCCGGAAGTATCGCGGGAGCCGACACACTGCACAAATACGATGGTGTGCGGATGCGTTTTATCCGACGGACGAAGGAGCGTGCCGCCGTTCGGACCCGCAGCGTTCATCAGGCGCTCGAGTTCAAGAGAGGTAACGACGTCCGGACTCTGCGCATAGGCGTATTCGTCAAAATCATCGAGCTTAATCGGATTGAAGCCCGTCGCGACAACGATGGCACCGTACTTTTCTTCGATATGTTCGTCCTGCTGCTTGTAGTCGATGGCGCCCGCCGTGCATACCTTAGCGCAAACACCACATTTTCCGTTTTTGAGCATATTGCAGTAATCGGCATCGATAGTCGCCACCTTCGGCACCGCTTGCGCAAACGGAATATAAATGGCAGAACGGGTATCGAGTCCGAGGTTAAAAAGGTTTGGCGTCTTTTTCATCGGACATTTCTCTGTGCAAAGCCCGCAGCCGGTACACTTGGTCTCATCGACGAAGCGCGCTTTTTTCTTAATTCCGACCGTGAAGTTGCCGACAAAGCCCTTGACGCTTTCCACCTCGCTGTAAGCATAAATATGAATTTTTTCATTCTGTGCGCAGTCCACCATTTTCGGCGTCAAGATACACGCCGCACAGTCAAGCGTCGGGAACGTCTTATCGATCTGCGCCATTTTGCCGCCGATGGTCGGCTCTTTCTCGACAATATCGACCTCAAAGCCGGCGTCTGCGATGTCAAGCGCCGTCTGAATGCCGGCAATGCCGCCGCCGATGACAAGCGCACGTTTTGTCACAGGGGTCTCGCTTGAGGTAAGCGGCGTGTTGAGCGCCACCTTTGCAATGGCGGCGCGCCCCAGAATCACAGCTTTCTCCGTCGCGGTTTTCATATCTTTATGAATCCATGAGCACTGCTCGCGGATATTGGCAATCTCCACCATATAGGGGTTGAGCCCTGCTGACTCCGCCGCCTTGCGGAACGTCGTCTCGTGCATACGGGGCGAACAGGAACAAATCACAACGCCGGTCAGTCCATGCTCACGGATAGCATCCTTGATAAGGTTTTGTCCTGATTCGGAGCACATATACGGATAGTCCGCAGCAAATACCACACCCGGTTCATGAGAGAGAGTCTCCGCCACCGTCTTCACATCGACAGTACCGGCAATATTGGTGCCGCAGTGGCATACAAAAACACCGATTTTCTGCATTTGTTTCCCCTCCCTCACTTCTTATATTTGCGGAATGCGCTGACAACAAGCTGTCCCGGCAAATCGTCGTCTTCCGCGATGCATGGAATGTCTTCCGCTTTGATATGATTGTTGCCCTGTTTTCGGATTACTGCCAAGCGCACCGCCTCCACAATTTTAGCCGGTTCCACGCCGCGTGGACAGCGCTCCACGCACGCAAAGCAGGTAAGACATTTATAAATGGAAGAAGAATTCATCAGCTTTTCGATTTCACCCTTCTCCACCATATAGACAAATTCATGCGGATGGTATTCCATCTCATCATAGGCAGGACAGGTGCCGGTGCATTTGCCGCACCGCATGCATTTTCGTACATCGACCCCGCTCGAACGGAGTATCTGTTCTTTTTCCCGATTCGTAATCATCCTGACCCCTCCTTATTTGACATCCAGCGCTTCGGCAAGAAGCTCCGTAAAATATATCACCGGAAGCGGACTTTCCGACCGAATAAGATTGTAGCGGCAAAGCGGACATGCCGTGATGATGCAGTCTGCACCGAAATCCTCCGCGCTTTTCCATACGGCGGTGCTGTTTTTCTTTGCCATATTCCCATCCTCGATGGTTATGTATCCGCCGCAGCATTCGTTGCGCATCGGATAGATCACCGGTGTTGCTCCGATCGCGCGGATAAAATCCTCCATAATCTTCGGATTTTCCGGATTGTCAAACTGCATGGCCGTGCTTGGACGAAGCAGGAGACATCCGTAATAGGCGGCGATCTTCTTTCCGGTAAGCGGATTTTTCACATTCTTTTTCAGTTCGTCAAAGCCCACGATATCGCGCAGCATCTCCAAATAGTGAATGACCTGCGTATCCGCCTGCGCTCTCGCGTCACACTGCATATAATTTCCGACCTTAAATGCCATGTCATCATCCGTATCCAATGCATACTTGGTTTGTTTTATGACATTGTGACATGCCGAGCACAGCGTGACAAGCGCATTTCCCTCTTTTTTCGCCGCTATCAGCGCGCGCACAGAGGAAAGCTTCGTCGCAATCTCATCCTTCGCGGTGGTATAAACGCCGCCGCAGCACTGCCATTCCGACAGCTCGGAAAGCGTGATGCCAAGCGCCTCGGCAGAGCGTCTGGCATAGGCATCCAGCTCTTTTGCCTTCGTTTTCAGCGTACAGCCCGGATAATAACTGAAAATCATCTTTTTTCCCCCTTAAATCATTTCCTCAGGATGGAATACCTCATCAAATTTTTCCGCCGTCAAGAAGCCGAGCGCCACGCACGCCTCTTTCAGCGAAATATTGTCCTGATACGCCTTTTTCGCCGTTTTGGCGGCGTTTTCATAGCCGATATACGGATTGAGTGCCGTCACCAGCATCAAGGAATTGTATAGATTATGCCGCATTTTTTCTTTGTTGGCGCGAATCCCGACGGCACAGTTGTCGTTGAACGAAATCATCGACTCGGCGAGCAGTCTCGCCGACTGGAGAAAATTATAAATACAAACCGGCATGAACACATTGAGCTCAAAATTTCCCTGCGACGCCGCCATCCCGACCGCCACATCGTTGCCCATGACCTGAACGGCCACCATCGTTACCGCCTCGCACTGCGTGGGATTGACCTTGCCGGGCATAATGGACGAGCCAGGCTCATTCTCCGGGATAAAAATCTCGCCGAGTCCATCGCGCGGACCAGAAGCAAGCCATCTCACATCGTTGGCGATTTTCATCATATCTGCCGCAAGCGCTTTCAGTGCGCCGTGCGCAAACACGAGCTCATCCTTAGAGGTCAGTGCGTGAAATTTATTCGGAGCCGTCGAAAAAGCGCGTCCCGTAAGCTCGGATACTGCTTCGGCAACTTTGATGTCAAAGCCGCGCGGTGCATTGAGTCCGGTGCCGACCGCCGTTCCGCCGAGCGCAAGCTCGCGCAGTCCGGGAAGTGCCGTCTCCAACATTTTTTTATCCTTTTCAAGCGAAGAGCGCCAACCGCTGATCTCTTGGGAAAATGCAATCGGGGTTGCGTCCTGCAAATGCGTTCTGCCGCTTTTGACGATTCCCGCATTCTCCTCTTCCAAGCGGCGGAAGGTAGCGACAAGCCTATCGATCGCCGGGATCACACGGTCCTCGATAGCAAGCACCGCCGCGATATGCATCGCCGTCGGAAAAGTATCGTTAGAGGATTGGCTCATATTGATGTCATCGTTCGGATGAAGCGGTTTTTCCAGTGTATCCCCGCCAATTTCCGTTCCGCGTCTGGCAATAACCTCGTTTGCATTCATGTTGGACTGCGTACCGGAGCCGGTCTGCCACACCACAAGCGGAAAATGCTCGTTCAGGGCGCCGGAAATTACCTCATCGCAGGCAGCAGAAATCGCATGGAGCTTTGCCTGCGTCATTTTCTCCGGCTTCAGTGCATGGTTGGCAATCGCACACGCCTTTTTGAGAATGCCAAAGGCATGCGTGATCTCCCGCGGCATCGTCTCGATGCCGACTCCGATTTTGAAGTTTTCATGACTTCTTTCCGTTTGAGCGCCCCAATATTTATCGCAAGGCACCTTGACCTCGCCCATTGAATCATGTTCTATCCGATATTCCATAGCTTTTCTCCATTTTCGCCATCAAAGGCTTTGATATTTAATAGAAGTTCCGTATAAACGGCGGCCCCCTGCGCCTAAGACAAGCTGAAAGGCGCGGTCATTGCCGCCGTAGTTTAGTTCCGCTTTGAAAATGAAAATCAAAAAGCAAGCCCCGAAATGACGGATTTCAGTGCGTCGGCGCTGCGGCGAAGCAGGACCTCCTCCTCAGCGGAAAGAGGGGTTGGGATCTTGGTCTGCACACCATTGCAGTTGAGCATCGTGGGGTAACTGAGACATACGTCGCTTACCCCATGTTCGCCGTGCATCATCACAGAAACCGGAAGCACCGTGCCAAAGTTCTCCAGCACACAGCGGCACATGTGCGCCACCGACATAGAAACCGCATAATACGTCGCGCCTTTTCTCGCAATGACACGGCCGCCGGAGGTGCGGACATACTTTTCGATCTCCGCCCGGTCAATCGCGGGCATCATGCTGCCCTTTTCCTCGCATTTTTCCTTATATAGCCGGGTCCCGATCCCATTGATGGACATAATCGACCACGGCACAAACATGGAATCGCCATGTTCTCCAAGCGCATACGCCGTGATATATTTGGAGTCGATGTCGTAATATTCTGCCAGTCTGGCGCGCAAACGAACCGAATCCAACATGGTCCCGGATCCGAAAACACGATTTTCCGGGATTCCTGAATATCTGACAAACGTATAGGTGAGAATGTCCACCGGGTTGGCTACCAAAAGATAAATGGCATCCGGCGCGTATTTGGTAATCTTCGGCATGATTCCCTTGAGGATGTCGACGTTTACCTGCGCAAGCTCAAGTCTCGTCTGTCCCGGCTTTCTCGGCAAGCCGGATGTAATAATGACCATATCGGAATTTTCGGCTTCCGCATAGCTGCCGGCGTATACCGAACGGGTGCCGCAGAACGGCAGACCCTGGCGGATATCCAATGCTTCGCCGAGGACCTTCGTTTCGTTGATGTCGATCATGACAATTTCATCGGCAACACCCATAACGGACAGCGTGTACGTAACGGTTGCCCCGACGCTTCCTGCTCCGATGACTGTAATTTTCTTGCTCATATGTATTTCCATCCTACAAAATAAAATATTTTCAAAATTCTGCGCATGCGCTTTAAGGCGTTTTCAAAATTTCCGTACGGAAAAATTCTTCCGTATTGTCCGGCGTAAGGGAGTAGGTTCTACCGCCAAACTCGACGCAGACCCCATGCTGACAGTTTCCCGTGCAAAACGTACCCTCAAGCTCATATTCGTCTGACAATCCGTTTTCCTCAATCAAACGTTGGAGGAGTGCGACCACCTGTCTTGAGCCCTTCATATAACATGCCGAGCCGACACACACCGTAATTCTATTCATAAGCAACACCGTTCCTTTCATCCGAATGCCATTTCCCCGAAGCAAAACCTTTTCGCACCGCAGATTGACAACGAAAAAACCAATATCGATAGTCACCGCATCCGAAACGATTTCATCTATCAAGCCGTCAAAGCAAGGAACCGATGCCGGCGGTATCGTCTGGACAAAAAACTTCCTCACTTTACTGTGCTTATTTTATCATATGTGTTTTTATATGTAAAATATAAAAAAAGCATGTCGATATGCTTTTATCGATATTTGTTTATCGATAAAAGCGACAGATACCCGCCGCGAAATATGTGAAAATCCGGCAATTTTCACAAGATATTCGAGCTCACTTACATTTTTTTAAAATGCTTTGCTATATCCCTCTAAATTAAATTCCAATTTTCACATGAAAGCATTCCAATTTTGAAATAGATAAGGCGTCTATCTTTTCTGACAAAGAGAAAGGCTGTAACTTTATCGAAGCATCAGCTCCGCCTCATTTTTAATTTCTGAAAGCAAATCGATAAATTTCTTATCGGCATCCGTAAATTTGTAGCTCTTTTGAAAAACGATGATATCCTTGCAGCGCTCATTGGGAATATCGCATTTTTTTTGCATCAGCCCGTATTTTTCAAGCTCAGAGAAAGGCGCCGGCGAAGTTAGCATATAAGCATCCGGCAACAAATGTAAGAACTCCAGCGCCGTGCTCCTGTCGTATACGAAAATCGCGCGGTCAGCGGCCGGCGACTTAGCTTCTCGACGCACCTCTCCAAAAGACAAATACGGAATCGATTCATCACCGTATACAACCGGGGTCATCTCTCCTATGCGCTGATATCCGAATTCCTCTCCCAAAGCGCAATTCCGTTTGGAAGCTGTCACCATGCTATCAAATTCCCAAAAAGGAATGACACCAAGCTCTTTATCCGATATGTAATCCAAAAAATACCTCTCATGAAGCAGTTTATAGCGCACAACGCCAAGCCCAAAGGAGCCGGCCGCCACACTGCTTATGACCTGTACCGAATTGGTCTCTCTGACATTGAGGCGGATTTTGCCGGACGGATCCATTTCCGCAGCAAACTTTGCGGCAGCAGACGCAATATATCCACTTCGAGAAATGACAAGGCTGAGAGATTCACATGTGGTATTTTCGTCGGAGAGAGCCTCCATTTTTTCTATTTGCGAAAGAATGTTTTTTGCATATGACAGAAAACGTGTTCCCTTTTCGGTCGGCAGCACGCCCTTCGAGGTGCGCTCGAAAATCTGGAAGCCGAGCGTATCCTCGAGCTCCATAATCGCTTTGCTGAGATTTGGCTGTCCCATATAGAGATTCTCTGCCGCCTGTGTGATAGAGCCTGTACGCTCCACCTCGACAGCATATTTGAAATGCAACGTGTTCAAAGAACTTCGCCCCTTCCCGACATCAAAAATCCGCAATATTCTCATATATTTTTCTACATATATTTATTATAGCAAAAACGGAAAGACAATGCAAGCCGAATCGCATGAAAAGTTTCTTTTCCCACCGAGTTATATCACTTGGGGATGTTTACGTTCTTCATATGCCGAGGGCACACTTCATATCCGCAGGTAACTTTATGCTTCATGCACCGCAGGTGCACTTTATTCCGCCAAAACAAAAAGACAGGCAATGGGTTGCAGTCAGTAGGAAATAAATATCCACCCGCAAAGCGGGTGGTATTACGTTTTCGGGCAAAGCCCTACCCGGTACTGGCTACGCACAAGTGCGTCATGGATTGGCCTGCCAGCCACGCAACTGTTACTTACTACCCATAAATGGATCCCGTGGGTCGAACATACTGATTTGATCGCTGTCCTGATCTCTCTTTAATTGATCCGCAATATATTCTTTGATCGCCTTCGTGTTCTTCCCCACGGCATCAACGTAATATCCCTTACACCAAAATTCGCGGTTTCGGTATGCAAATTTCATATTCCCCCATTTTTGGAATATCAGCAACGCACTTTTACCTTTCAAGTATCCCATAAATCCCGAAATGCTCATTTTGGGCGGGATGCTTACCAGCATATGTATGTGTTCCGGGCATACTTCTCCCTCTATTATGCCGTCCGACATGAGGCGATTCTCGAACTCGTCTTGGTTGTCGATATAATAATCGTCACCGGAGTTCCAAAGGCTCACATACATAAAGCCACCGTAACG
>QALR01000001.1 GCA_003150035.1 Clostridiales bacterium | reverse complement strand
CGGTACCTATATGCGGAAAATGTTTTCTATCAAGATAAGCGCATCGTTGCAACGCTTGTGTGCTACAACCTGGAAACGGGCGAGGTGAAGACACTGAAGGTTGGGGAGTCTGAAGAGTATGGAAGCTATTTTGTCGGAGAAGACTGTCTGTACGTTTCTTTTTATCCATTGGATTCGATAGAGCAGGAATGGTATCGTATGGACCCGACGCTCACGACAAGGGAGCGAATAGAGGAGACGGACTTCTTTGCGGAGGCGTCTTCCCTTCGGTTTATATTTGATGGGAGTACGCTTTGCTTTGTAGAATATCATTGGGGACAGGATGCCGATGGAAACTCTAAAATGGATTACGGCGAAATCAAGCTGTATGATTTTGAGAGCGGGGAGCAGAAGGTTCTTTATGAGAGAGAGGCGCAGCACGCCTCGTCGATCAAGCTGCTTGCCATGACGGAGGAAAGTATCTATTTCACGGTCTATGACCCGCTCTATCTTGGGACGTATATGGATTCTCGGACAGGAAGAGAAGAGGTATACACCAACAATTATCACCAGATCTACCGAATGGACCGGGATGGGGGGAATCTGACGATGATCATGGATGACATTTCCTGCGAGGTAAGCAATATCATTCTGTTAGATTCGAAAATTTTGATTTATGGGCATATTTGTCAGGAAATCGAAGGCAGCCATTCGGCTAAGAAGGTTTCGAATATGATGGCAACGCTTGACGAGGATGGCATGGTGACCTCTATTCAAGAAAAAATCAATAACTATGGTATGATTTTAGATTAAATATTTTCTGATAAAAAAGGATGTCGAAAGGATGCCACTGAATACAACAGCGAGCTTACGAAAAAGAGCCATACGACTAACTGCTAGATGGAAGATCGGTTGTAAAAATGCGGGGGTCTGTACATCTTGCCGCTTGTTTATCACGACTTGGTTTCTCATCCCGATTCGGCAAGTGGCAAAGCCAAAACAAACGACATCTTATACAAGAAAAGGCGATGGAGAACCATCGCCTTTTCTTTTCAGGATTCCACCGGCACAATATTATCCGAGGCAAAAAATTTGGAAAAATATGCCTGATCTCCCATATCCTCAAAATGAACCAGCTCGCTCACCGTTACAAATGTATAGCCCTCGGCCGTAAGCTCTTCTAGCACCCTCTCCAATACATCCGGCGTAATGTCCTTGATATCATGCATCAGAACAATTCCACCATTTGACGCCTCGGATAGGATAAGCTCCACAGCGCCATTCACAGCCTCGTCCCGTGTAATTTCGCCATCCTGATATCGCTTGTTAAACTCCCAATCCCGGGAATCCGCATTCCACAAAATCGGATACATCCGAACGCCGCCCTCATAGAGCACGTCCAAAACATGCCGATTGATGCTACCGCTCGGCGGACGCATCAGTGTCGGCACATAACCGGACGGAGATAAAGCCGAAAGCTTTTCATTCACCTCCATAATTTGCCAAAGGATCTCCTCATCTGTGAGATCTTCAAGGCTTGTCGGATGATCCATCGAATGGTTTCCGATCTCGCACCCCATCGCAATGGCCCGCTTGAGAATTTTGATTTTAGAATCGATCAAATTATAGCCTACCGTAAAAAAAGTTGCCTTCGCATCATACTTTTCCAAAAGGTCCAGGATTTCCGGCGTCACGGAAAGGCTTGGCCCATCATCAAAGGTAAGCGCAATCACCTTGCCCGGCTTTTCCGGCGGACGGATATCCTCTGCCGATGGCCGTGTTTCACTTTCTGTACTTCCACTCTCGCTGTCCTGTGAGTCTGTCTGACCGGCAGATGTATCTTCTCCCGGGGTCTTTCTACTGCCGGCAAGCCCTATCACAGCAAAGTAGATGATGACAAAAATCGACACCGCCATGACAGCAATCAATACGGCAAGAATGATTTTATTGGATTTATTTAATGTTTTCAAAAGAATTTACCTCATGCGCACCCGCGCGTTAAAACTCGTTTTTTATTTTTCTCGTAAAAAGAGCGTTCAAGGTCGCTTCCGCGTCCGCGCCTTCATAAAGGATTTCATAAACGCCGCGGCAAATTGGAAGCTCTACTGCACAGCTATCGGCAAGGTTCACAATGGCATGCGCCGTCGCATACCCCTCAGCAAGCTCGCCATAGGGCATTCCCTTCACAAACAATTTGCCGAAGCGGCGGTTGTGGCTGTACGCAGAAAAAACAGTCGCCTCATAGTCCCCCAAATGACAAAGTCCGTATGCCGACATCGGATTGCCTCCCAAGGCCTCCATGAGCCCCGAAATTTCATGGGTACCGCGGGACATCAAAGCGCCTTTCAGGCTTGAAAGTCCTAAGCCATCGAGAAATCCCGCCGCAATGCCGATAACATTTTTTGATGCAGCCCCAATTTCGCTGCCGATCATATCCTGCCCGTAGTAAAAGCGGATCATTCCGCCGGAAAATTCATCTACCAAACGATGCTTTACCGCTTCGTTTTCACTGTCGATCACCATGCAGTTCGGGATACCACGGGTAAATTCCTCCACATGTCCCGGTCCTACCCATACCGCGATGGAATTGGAAGCGTCTAAATATTCCACGGCGACAACGGAAAGCCGCGTGCCTCGCGGCGCCTCCAATCCCTTCATACAAAGCACAAAGATTTTATTTTTCGGCGCGAAAACGGATATTTCCCCCATCAGAGCACGCAGAGACTGCGCGCCAACGGAAATCACGATTACCTCAGCATCCTCTATACAGGAAAGCGAAGTAGAGAGTGAAACCGATGCGGGAAGGGTCAAAAGATCATTTTTTCGCTCTTCTAAAAAACGCCGCATATGCACGGACGTGCTTCTGCCATAGAGCGTGACCTCATGTCCGATTTTATCCAAAAGCCACGCGATGAAGGACCCCCATCTGCCGCAGCCAATCACCGTAATCCTCATACGACTCCTCCGTTTCCCGGCAATTCCCGAAGATGGGCGCCGAAAATCTCGTCAAGATACGGAACCGCCTCTCTGTAAATCTCCGAAAAATTGACGGGGCCTGTTTCCTCTTTCATCTCTATTCCCACATAGGGAGAAAGATTCGCACAAAACTCGATTTCCGCATCCATCTGCGCACCTGTCATGCCGAACGGAAAGGTTTTTCGTCTATAGGTTCTCGCCGTCGCGATCCATGTTTCATAGTCATGAAAGAGGACATCCCCCGACGCCAAAAGCTGTCCGACACCGCGCGATGCCGCGCGGTATGCCAAGGCATCCCATTCATCCTCCGGGATTCCTTGCCTGCGGAAAAGCGCTTCCCACCAGTCGCGGAAAAAAATATCCATGATAAGGTGCATATGATAGCCAAGCAGAAAAGGATCGCTTTTATCCGAGCACGTAAAGCTTGCCGCAACGTCGCCGCCCCAGGCCGCGCGTTCTCCTCTCAGATGCGTGCCGAATTTTTCCGCAAGCGTGCACCCCGGACGGGCAAGGACGGCATCCGGCGCGATATTTCCAAGGAAAAAATCACCGCTCTCCCGCACCGACGCATATTTTTCGGCAAGAGCGCCTGCCGCCGCAATATGATAAAACGGAAGCGGCATATCAGATTCGCTGGGCAAGCGCCGTGCGGTACTGACGGTAAAACGCTTCGTAACGTCCTTCGTCAAGCGCTTCTCTGATCTTTGCCATCAATTCATTGTAGAAATACAGGTTATGCAGCACGGCAAGCCGCATGCCAAGCATCTCATCGGCGCGCAGAAGATGCCGGATATATCCCCTCGAATAATAACGGCAGGCGGGGCAGCCACAGTCCGGGTCGATGGGAAGCGAGTCGCGCTGGTATTTATTGTTGTTCAGATTCATCGTACCCTTCCACGTGAACATATAGCCGTGTCTGGCATTGCGGGACGGCATGACGCAGTCAAAGAAATCCACCCCTCGGAAAACCCCCTCTAAAATATTGACCGGTGTGCCGACTCCCATGAGATAACGCGGCTTATGCTCCGGCATGAACGGCTCCACCTGCTCAATGATGTGATACATAACCTCCGTTTCCTCACCGACGGCAAGTCCACCGATGGCATAGCCGTCAAGGTCATATTCCGCGATGGCCTTCATATGGTCAATGCGCAGGTCGTCATACGTTCCGCCCTGCCCGATTCCAAAAAGCATCTGGTGCGGATTGATGGTTTCGGGTAGGCGATTCAGCCTTTCCATTTCTGCTTTGCAGCGGACAAGCCAACGCGTCGTGCGCGCGACGGAATCTTTCACATACTCATACGGCGCGGGATTTTCAATACATTCATCGAATGCCATGGCAATGGTAGAAGCGATATGCGACTGGATCTGCATGCTCTGCTCCGGTCCCATAAAAATCTTTTTGCCATCCACATGGGAAGCAAAATGCACGCCTTCCTCTGTGATCCGGCGCAGGCCCGCAAGCGAAAACACCTGAAAGCCGCCGCTGTCCGTGAGGACAGGACGGTCCCAGTTAAAAAATTTATGGATACCGCCCATGTCATAGATGACGTCGTCTCCCGGCCGGACATGCAGGTGATACGTATTGGAAAGTTCCACCTGACAGCCCACCTCATATAGGTCGCGCGTCGAAACGCCGCCCTTGATGGCGGCGGATGTTCCGACATTCATAAAGACAGGGGTTTGAATGGTTCCATGAACGGTCTCAAAGGCACCGCGTCTTGCACGTCCCTCTTTTTTCAGTAACGTAAACATATTTTCTCCTGGGCCGCCATGCGGCTCTTATTCTTAAAATCTATGTCCTGCCGAAGCGGGAATCTAATTCTTTTTTGGATATTTCAAATGCGACCGGGCGCCCGTGCGGACAAAATTTAATGCAGTCATAGCGCAAAAGGTTATCGCAGATCCAACGGATATGCGCCTCGTCATAGACGCGCCCGCCCTTGACCGACGCCTTGCAGGCGCTTTGATACAGCGCACGCTCAAACATCGCGCGTCTTTGCGTCTCGATAGGCTCCCCGGTCTCCAGCATGGCGGCAACAAGACCCTCGAAAAATTCCTTCGCCTCGCCAAGGGAAAAATCCTGCGGGATTCCTCGCAGCAGGACCTCTTTTTCCGAAATGTCAAACTCAAATCCGACCGCTGCAAGCTCCTCTCGGTATTCCCGTGCCGCTGCAAGCTCTGCTGACGTCAGCGCAAGCGGCTCCGGCGCAAGCAGCATCCGGATGCTCCGCACGCCGGTATCCATTCCCGCGCGCATTCTCTCAAAATGGATCCGCTCATGTGCGGCATGCTTGTCAAAAAGAATCATCTTCCCTTCCGTTTCAAGAATCACGTACGTGGAAAACACCTCTCCGACAATGCGGTAATCCGGTATCGGATGCGTCGCGGCACCCGCAATGCCCGCATCTGTCGATTCCCGAATCGCAGATGGCGTCCGCTCCCGTGAAATCTCCTGTCCGAACGGCGGATAGTCCCGCGAGACACTCTGAACGGACGAGCTATAAAGCCTTTCGCGAAGGGAGAAACTCTCCATATCCGTCTCTGCGCCAAGCCCCATGGGGACTCTGTTCCCGCCGCTCGTCGGAAGCGGGGGAATATCGACGGGAATATCATCGTCAGCGGGCGGCTCCTTCTTTTGCACAGCAAGGGGAGTCTTTCTTTCACTCTGCGTGCCCCTCTTCGCTGCCTCTTCAAACAGGCGGTCGAGCGGCGTGCGCGCTTCCCGCGGCCCGCGCTCTGCGTCGGAGTGCGATGCAGGCGTCTTTTCTGTCAGCGTACCGTGCCCGGAAAGGACGAGCTCCGGTCTTGCGAGCCCCGCGGCAAGCGTTCCCCGCACAGCGGAATACAGTGCGTCAAACACGGCCTTTTCGTTTGAAAATTTCACTTCCAGCTTGGCCGGATGGATATTGACGTCGACAGCCGCTGCTGGAATCTCTATGTTCAAAACGCATGACGGGAATTTCTCCGAGGGAATATAGGAGCGATAGGCGGCCTCGAGTGCCGCCGTCAGCGTTTTACTTTTGACACATCTGGCGTTGATGAAAAACTGCTGCATACCGCGGTTCCCTCTCACATTGTCCGGAGAGGAAATGTAACCGCTCACCCGAATACCGCCGGAATTTCCGGACACGGGAATCAGCTTTGTCGCAAATGCGCCGCCGTATACGGCATAAATCGCGTTCTGAAGCTTGCCGTCTCCCATGGTCGAAAATTTCAGCGTGCCATCCGTCAGAAAGCGGAACGCAATCTCAGGGTGAGACAGGGCAAGTCGTTCCATCACCTGCGCTATCGCCGCCGTCTCCGAGGAATCGGACTTCAAAAATTTCAGCCTTGCCGGCGTCGTCGCAAAAATCCGCTCGCATATAACGGTCGTGCCATCCGGGCAGCCTGTCTCCGTGACCTCCTCGACCTTGCCATAGGCGCCGGCAACGAGCGTTCCCTCGGCATCGTCACGCCGCTTGGTCAAAATTCGGAATTCACTGACTGCCGTGATGGCGGCAAGTGCCTCTCCGCGGAAGCCAAGCGTCAGAATCGAGGAAAGATCCTCCGCGGTATGGATTTTGCTCGTAGCATGCCGGCGCACACAGGTGACGGCGTCCTCACCGCTCATGCCACAGCCGTTATCCGTAACACGCAGAAAAGCGACGCCGCCCTTTGCTGTTTCCACCGTAACGGCAGTCGCACCTGCGTCAATGGCATTTTCGACAAGCTCCTTAACGGCAGAAGCGGGGCGCTCCACAACCTCGCCCGCTGCAATCAGATTGGCAACGGAAATGTCAAGAACATGGATGATTCCCACGTGCTACCTCCTTTCTTCATAGAACAAAACGAGGTCAGCCCTCGAGTATTTTTTTCAGTTCAAACACCAGATTCAATGCTTCAAGCGGAGAGATGGTGTTAAGGTCTATCTGTCTCAGTTTATCACAAACCTCAGTTTCACTGAAGCTTTCAAACGACATCATGCCCGCATGCTCCGGTTCCTTCTCTTTTTTATGCGGAGCCGAAGGCACGACACCCGCGCCGGACTCGATTCCGACAAGAATTTCCTTTGCGCGTTTTATCACCTCGCGCGGCACGCCGGCAAGCTGCGCCACCTCGATGCCATAGCTATCATCCGCCGCACCCTTTACAATCTTCCGAAGGAAGGTGATCCCGTCCCCCTTTTTTTTGGCAGCAATGTTATAGTTGACGACTCCCTCGCGCTCATCCGCAAGCGTGGTCAGCTCATGGTAATGCGTAGCAAAAAGCGTTTTCGCGCCGATTTTTTTGCCTAGCGTGTATTCTGCCACAGCGCGCGCGATGCTCATACCGTCGAAGGTACTGGTTCCGCGCCCGATCTCATCATAAATGATAAGGCTGGACTTTGTCGCGTTCGCAAGAATATAGGCTACTTCATTCATCTCCAACATAAACGTGGACTGTCCCATTGCAAGGTCATCGGACGCTCCGACGCGCGTAAACACTTTATCGATCACGCCAAGCCTTGCCTCCCGTGCCGGCACAAACGAACCAATCTGTGCCATGATACAGATGAGCGCAACCTGCCGCATATAGGTCGATTTCCCCGCCATATTGGGCCCCGTGATGAGCAGGAAGCGATTGCTCCCACAGTCCATTTCCGTGTCGTTCGGCACAAAAAACGAGTCTTTTGCGCACTGCTCCACCACCGGATGCCGCCCGTCCTTGATAGAAATTTCATCCCCGTATCCAACCTCGGGACGGCAATAGCCGTTTCGGCTCGCCACCTCGGCAAGGGATGCGTAGACATCGAGCTTCGCTAGCATATATGCCGTTTTCTGGATTCTGTGCACATTTTCCGCCACACGCATGCGAATGTCACAGAAAAGCTGATATTCGAGCGCCACGCGCTTTTCTCCGGCGCCAAGCACCTGGGATTCCATATCTTTGAGCTCCTCGGTGATATACCGCTCCCCGTTTGCCAGCGTTTGCTTGCGGATATAGCGGTCCGGCACGTCGTTCATATAGGATTTGGAAACCTCTATGTAATAGCCGAAAACACGATTATAGCCGATTTTCAGCGTCTTGATTCCCGTCGCCTGTCGCTCGGTCTCCTCAATTTTCTGAATCCAACCACGGCTGTTCTTTTCAATTTCAGCGAGACGGTCGACATCCGGATGATAGCCTTCCCGGATAAAGCCCCCTTCCCGCACGGAAAACGGCGGATCCTCCACGATCGAAGCGTTTATCAGCTCGCAGACATCCGAAAGCGTATCCATCTCATCATGAATCCCTGCAAGCTCCTCACACGAAAAGGCGGCAAGCTTCGTCCGGATATCGGGAAGCTTTTCTGCCGTCTGCGCTACCGCGCACAGGTCTCTGGCATTCGCCGTGCCATAAACAATGCGGGTGATCAGCCTCTCAAGATCGAGCACACCCGCGAGCGCCGCGCAAAGCTCTCCCCGTTCCATGACATGCTCATAGAGCTCCGCCACGGCCGCCTGCCTGCGATTGATATGGTAAGGATTTTTAAGCGGCTGTTCGAGGAATTTACGAAGCAGCCTCGCACCCGCCGCTGTTTTTGTCCTGTCCAGAACCCAAAGAAGCGTCCCCTTTTTTTCGGCGCGCCGCATGGTTTCACAAAGCTCGAGGCTGCGGCGCGTATTGATGTCGATTTCAAGATATTGTCCGTTCTGATAGTAATTTAGCGCATCCAGATTGCCAAGAGAATTTTTCTGCGTCTCCTCTACATAGGAAAGAAGCCCACCGAGCGCGCGCAGTGCAGGATTATCCGGGTTCTCAAACTCTCCCGGAAGATTCGAAAAATGTTCTCTTACGCGGCGCGCAGCGTCCTCTGCGGCAAAACGCGCCCCTGCGTTCTGGTTGATGACCGCCGAAAGCCTGTCCCGCAGAAAATCCGCCGCCATGCGGATCTCGTCTGCAGAGGTGTTGACAATCGCCTCGCGCGGCGCATAGGCACCAAGCTCTCCGACAAGGCGCGTCATGCGATGCTCGCCCTCAAAAGAGGTCGCCGCCACATGGCCTGTGGAAATATCCGCGAAAGCGACGCCGATGGCGTCCCCCGCCACATAGACCGCGCAGATATAATTGTTCTTTTTTTCATCCAGCAGCGACGATTCCGTAAGCGTCCCCGGCGTAATCATCCGAATGACATCGCGCTTGACAATTCCTTTCGCCAGCGCCGGATCCTCAAGCTGCTCGCAAATAGCGACCTTATACCCTCTCCCGACAAGCTTGCCGATATAGCCCTCAACCGCGTGATACGGCACACCGCACATCGGCGCGCGCTCCGCCTCGCCGCAATCTCTGCCTGTCAGCGTCAGCTCCAACTCCTTTGACGCGATTTTGGCATCGTCAAAGAACATCTCATAAAAATCTCCAAGACGGTACATCAGGATATATTCGCGATATTTATCCTTGATTTCAAAGTATTGCTGCATCA
Source organism: Clostridiales bacterium (assembly GCA_003150035.1). Taxonomy (GTDB): domain Bacteria; phylum Bacillota; class Clostridia; order Oscillospirales; family CAG-272; genus QALR01. The sequence continues at coordinate 71,563 of QALR01000001.1, read as the reverse complement.
TCGGCGTCATGTATATTTCCTCGCTTTTTATATGAAGTCCCGGTACATCCCGCCGGGCAGAATCTTAAGCGCCTCGCTGCGTCCGTCACATTTTTTCGCATACGTAAATCCCTGGCAGGCAAGCTGTATCAATCCCAAACATACGCGCCGAAGAGGAACAGACGCCTCCGCTTTTCTCTCTATCGTCCGCCGGCTCCTATTCCACAACCTCGCCCCAAAGCGTAAAGGGAGCGGCCCTTGTAATCCGTACCGGAAGGAAGCGCCCCGTCATTTCGTCAGTCCCGTCAAACAGAACGATTTTGCCCCCTTCTGTTCGCCCGGTAAATCTATCGGCATTGGTCTTGCTTCTGCCTTCCGCTAACACGCGCAGCGTTTTCCCGACAAGCGAAAGGTTCTTTTCCAGAGAAATCTCGTTTTGCAGCGCAAGAAGCCTCTCCATTCTTTCCCTCTTTATCTCCTCCGGAACCTGATTCTCCATTTCCGCCGCAGGCGTGCCGTCCCGCTTGGAGTATAGAAAAGAATACACCATATCATAGCGCGCTTCCCGCAGAATGGAAAGCGTATCTTCAAAATCCGCCTCGGTCTCTCCGGGAAAACCGACGATGATATCTGACGTAACCGTGATATCCGGCATTTTCTCCCGCATATAGCAGACAAGGGACAAATAGGACTCCCGTGTATAATGCCGGTTCATTGCCGCAAGAACCCGGTCGGAGCCGGATTGCACCGGCAGATGAAATTGTCTTGCAACCTTCGGGAATGCCGCCATGGTGTCGATAAGCGTTCTTGTCGCGTCCTTGGGATGGCTCGTCATAAAACGAATCAGAAAATCGCCCGGAAGTTCGGCAATCTGCCGGAGCAGCTCCGAAAAATCACAGCCGTCATTGCCGTACTTCCCATAGGAATTGACGTTTTGCCCGAGCAGTGTGATTTCCTTGCAGCCGCCCCCCACAAGCGAGCGTACCTCGGCAAGAATATCCTCCGGCGACCGGCTGCGCTCTGCGCCGCGCACATAAGGAACGATACAATACGTGCAAAAATTGTTGCAGCCATACATGATGCTGACCCATGCGTGAAACGGGCTTTCTCTTTCCACCGGCAGGCCCTCCGCAATAACAGGCTCTCCGACATTCGGAAAAAACAGCCGCTTTTTCTCTGTCATGACACGGAAAAGAATTTCAGGCAGTTCCCAAAGCTTCTCCGTGCCAAAGACAAAATCGATATACGGATAGCTTTTCTGAATACGCTCGCTCATTTCCGGCTTGGAACCCATACATCCGCAAATACCGATGAGAAGAGACGGCTTCGCTCTTTTCAGATGCTTATATCCGCCTGTGATGGAAAGCGCCTTTTTTTCCGCGTGATCGCGAACGGCGCAGGTATTGACCACAATCAGGTCCGCCGTCTCCACCGAATCCGCCTTTCCGTATCCCATTTCACAGAGCATACCGAGGATCCGCTCGCTGTCCGCCTCGTTCTGCTGGCAGCCATAGGTGACCACATGAGCCAGGCGCGGTGCGCCCCCCGCTATCCTCTCACGGATTTTTTTCATATATTGAAACTGTCTGTCTATCTCCTGCGGCAATGCGTTCCTTGCCGCTTTTTCTACACGCCTGTTCATGTAATCTTCCCTTTCTCACAAGCCGCCCTCGGGAGAAGTTTACATAATCCCCCATAATATTATATATTATAATATAATTTTACGTCCCCGTCAAGGCGTCCGACACAAAAACAAATGGGTTACAAACATATAGAAAGTAAAAATACCCTTGCGCGCCCTTCTTTTTTCACGGGAATGTTTGCAGAAAATATTTGTATGATGCCGAAAAAATTCGCTTTCCTGCTTGACAAACACAGGGATTCATGCTATACTTTGTAAAGCTGTCGGCTTTACAGAGACGGTGCGGAGGCATCCGATGTTTGAAAAAGATCTTCACTTTATCATGCTGTTTGATTTTTACGGCGAGCTTCTCACGGATACGCAGAAAACCATGTTTGATCTCTACTATAACAATGACCTGTCTCTTGCGGAGATTTCGGAAAATACCGGAATCACAAGGCAGGGCGTGCGGGATAGCATCAAGCGCAGCGAGGAGCAGCTTCTTGCTTATGAAGAGGCGCTCGGTCTCGCGGAAAAAGCGAAGCACACGGAAGAACTCCTTGCCGAGGCGAGACCCATCATCCAAGCGCTCCGGGAAAAGCATCCGGAGGAGGTCGCTGATTTGGATAAGGTTATGGAACTAATAAACGCTGCTTTTCTGTAAGCCTTACTAAGAAACGGAGGAAACATGTTTCAGAACCTTCAGGAAAAACTCGCGGAAGCCTTTAAAAAATTCCGAAATAAGGGCACCCTTACCGAAAAAGATGTAAGGGAAGGAATGCGCGCCGTCAAGCTCGCACTTCTCGAAGCCGACGTCAACTTCAAGGTTGTCCGTGATTTTATAAACAAGGTCACCGAACGCGCCGTTGGCGCGGAGGTGCTTGAAAGTTTGATGCCTGCCCAACAGGTCGTCAAAATCGTCAACGAAGAACTCACCGCCCTTATGGGCGGGACGCAATCGAAGCTGCAAATGGCATCGAAGCCTCCCACTATCGTCATGATGGTTGGGCTCCAGGGCGCCGGCAAGACGACCCACACAGGGAAGCTCGCTGCCATGATGAAAAAACAGGGAAAAAATCCCTTGCTCGTTGCCTGCGACGTATACCGTCCCGCTGCCATTCGTCAGCTTCAGATTGTTGGGGAGAAGGCAGGCGTTGCCGTCTACGCCGAGGATGAAAAAGCCTCTCCTGTCAAAATCGCGGGGAACGGCGTTTCCTTTGCGAAGAAAAACGGATATGATATGGTATTCATCGATACGGCAGGAAGGCTTCAGATTGACGAAGTCATGATGGAAGAATTACAGAAAATCAAGAAGGAAACGGAACCGACGGAAATTTTACTCACCATCGATGCCATGGCGGGTCAGGACGCCGTTTCCGTCGCCGAAACCTTCAATGAAATGCTGGATATCACCGGCGTCATCGTGACAAAGCTTGACGGCGATACGAGAGGCGGCGCAGCGCTCTCTGTCAAATATGTGACCGGCAAGCCGATCAAATTCATCGGCACGGGCGAAAAGCTCGACGCCATTGAACCGTTTTATCCCGACCGCATGGCGTCCCGTATCCTCGGGATGGGCGACGTGCTGTCTTTGATTGAAAAAGCGGAACAGAATTTCGATATGAAAAAAGCCGCCGAACTGGAAGAAAAGCTGCGCAAATCCCGCTTCACCCTGACAGACTATCTTGAACAAATGAACCAATTAAAAAACATGGGCTCTTTGGAATCCCTTATCGGCATGATGCCCGGTATCTCTCCCGCACAGCTGAAGGACGCGAATTTCGATGAGAAGCTGATAGCCAAAACCGAAGCGATCATCCTCTCAATGACACCCGCGGAGCGTGAAAAGCCGGAGATCATCAGCTATTCCAGAAAGACACGGATCGCCAAGGGCTCCGGCACCTCGATTGAGGACGTCAACCGTCTGCTCAAGCAATTTGACCAAACCAATAAACTCATGAAGCAATTTGCCGGCGGTCGCGGTGGAAAAAAATTCGGAAAATTCGGCAGGCTGCCATTTTGAACGTTAATGATTCAGGCGATATTCTATCGGTTGAAAAATTATAGAAAAATCATATTATTTTGGAGGACATCCGTATGTCAGTAAAAATCAGACTGAAAAGAATCGGTGCGAAAAAGGCGCCCTTTTACCGTGTAGTTGTGGCAGATTCCCGCTATCCCCGTGACGGAAGATTTATCGAGGAGATTGGATATTACAATCCCATGGTCAATCCTGCCGACATCAAAATCGACTCTGAGAAAGCAAAAAAATGGGTTGCAAACGGCGCTCAGCCGACAGAAACCGTGAAAAGCCTGCTGAAAAAAGCCGGCGTTATCGAATAACCCGGAGATGCGAAAATGATCGATTTGAAGGAGACCCTTGCCAATATTGCAAGGGCGATTGTGGACAACCCTGATCAGGTCACGGTCATCGCGGTGGAAGAGGATGCCGGTCATATCAAGCTTCAGCTTTCCGTTGCGCCTTCCGACATGGGAAAAGTCATCGGCAAGCACGGAAAAATCGCAAAAGCGATCCGTCAGCTGATGAAGGCCGCAGCAAACGAAAGCAAAAAGAAAGTAACAGTCGATATCGAATGAAAAAGAAGGGACTCTCGTCTCTTCTTTTTTATTTTTTATTGGAGCGCCGCTTCCAATATCCGCCGGTGACGAAATATCCAGTAAAGACTTCGCGTACGCCATGCAAATCCCCACAAATTCCCCTCACTTTGCGGGGTAAGGTTCGCGTCGATCGCCTCATGGGCCGTTTCACATACAATGACCTCGATCATCCGTTCGAGCATATCCGCGCGTTCTGCCCGGCAAAGCCGATATCCATCGCAAAGAATCCGCATCTGCGCCGCGCGCCGTTCCGGCGACGGAAGGCCCTGTAAACGCGCGACGTCATCGTCATGCAGCTGGGGAAACAGCCACAGTGCCCTTGCAAGCTCTGTCATGGGATCAAGAGGCCCGGCATATTCCCAGTCTACAAGAAGATACGGCTTCCCATCCATCGTCAATAGATTCCATGGAGCCACATCCCCATGACACCAGATTTTCTTATCTCTGCCGATTTCCCGAAGATACCACGAACGGCAGCGTGAAGCATCCTCCGGAACATATTCCCTACCTGCGTCATGCAGCGCACGCAAAAGCTCCCCGATGGCAAACAGCGCGTCATCTCGCCATACACCCGGATGCACCATCTCCGCCTGTACGAATCGGTAGTGTTCTCCCTTCTCATCAAGGGAAAGCGGCTGTTCGACCGGAAGTCCCCGGCTCCGCAAAAACGCTAAAAAATGAAAAATTTCAGGGGAGGCAGCGTCTGCCGAACGCAAAATTTCTTTGCCGTTCGATAAAACCTGCTTTTCGTGATTCTCTGACAAATTGGAATAGGAAAAAAACATAGAAAAGCCCTCTCTTGGTTTTCAGAATACTCAGCTTTTTACAGAATATCATATAAAACGGACATTGGCAAGCCCCGACCTTGATAGCCGATAGCGCAGTCTTTCCCTGCCTCTCCCTATTCTGCCTCTTGTCTGAGCATCTTATTTTTACTTTTTCCATAACACCCGGCATGTGGCGGGGCAAGGCTCAGAAAAGCCAATCTGAGCATTCAGTCGGAGAAGCCGATTTCCTCTGCCGAATGTGAAAAGGAATCTACCGTCAGAGCGGCGGGAACATTTCCCTCGGCTATATTCCCAGATGTAACAAAAAATCCGGTTTATCAAAACCGGATTTTTCTCTGTCAAACGGCTCCCGTCTCCGTATGATTGTTGTAAAATGAGGTAAGGAACGCCTGCAATCTCGTGTTTTCATGTGAGCCGAAAATTTCCTCTGATGTTCCCTGCGCCGCGACGACGCCATCATCCATAAACAGGATTTTATCCGAGACATCGCGTGCGAAGGCCATCTCATGTGTCACGATAATCATCGTCATATCCTCGGCCGCAAGCTCCTTGATGATTTTCAGAACCTCGCCTGTAATTTCCGGGTCCAGTGCCGAAGTCGGCTCATCAAAGCAGAGTACGTCCGGGTTCAGCGCGAGCGCCCTTGCAATGGATACTCGCTGCTGCTGTCCGCCGGAAAGCTGGCAGGGATAAAAATCCCGTTTATCCGACAGCCCTACCTTGCCTAGCAGCTCCAACGCCTTATCCGTTTCTTCTTTCAGCATACGAGCTCTCTGCTCCCGGGAAAGCTTCTGTTTTTTGCATAGTCCGCGAATGCGGAGTTCGGGTGCAAGCGTCACATTTTCCAATGCCGTATACTGCGGAAACAGATGAAAAGCTTGGAACACTAACCCAAAGCTCAGCCTCGCTTCTCTCGGGATACCTCTGCCCGCATCCGCATCCTGCGCATCGAAAATTTTGTTTCCGCCGACAAAGATCTTGCCCCCATCAGCCGTTTCCAGTGAATTGATGCACCGCAGAAGCGTTGTTTTTCCGCTGCCGGACGAACCGATGACCGAAAGCACCTGTCCTTTTTCCAATGTAAAATCGATTCCCTTCAAAACTGCCGTACCGTCAAAGCTTTTGGTAAGCCCTCTCACCTCAAGAAACATCCCGCCACCCCCTTATACCTTAAAATAGGAAAGCCTTTTCTCGGCATATCCGAAAAGTAGCGTAAGCGCACCGACAAAGATCAAATAAAAGACAGCCGTATAAAACAACGGCCAAACCAACGCCTGCGTCGCTGCCATATCTTTTGCCTGCTTGATAATCTCGGGAATCGCAATTACATTGGCAAGCGCAGTGTCTTTGACCAGCGTGATGACTTCGTTAGACATCGGCGGAAGAATCCGCTTGACAACCTGCTTAAAAATCACCTTGCGGAAAATCTGGCCCTTTGTCATGCCGAGCACCTGCCCCGCCTCATATTGACCATGCGATATGCTTTCTACACCGCCGCGGAAAATTTCCGAAAAATAGCAAGCATAATTAATGACAAACGCAATCAGGACCGCAATAAAGCTGCCGTAATAAAGAAGCTGTCCGCTCCCCATAAGCCGCGTGAAGTAGCGATCAAGACTATCAAAGATATTTCCGCTTCCACTCCCAAGAAGTCCCGGCAGATAATAAATCATACAAATGAAAAGCATCAGTGGAATTCCGCGTATGATCCACACGAAAACTCGGCTCACCGCTCGCAGGGGCTTGAAGCGGCTCATGGTGCAGAAGGAAAGCCCAAGGCCGAGCGGCATCGCAAACACCAGCGTCAGCACAAACAGCAAGCAGGTCAAGCCAAAGCCATGAAGCAGCTCAAGCGTAATTTGCCAGAACGTCATCTGTTTTTCTCCGTTTTATTGTATTCCATCCGTCACAAAATGCATCTTCCGATTATTTCTGGTCAGAAAAATCCGTAATAACGGTTGTGGCAACGCCGTATTTCTCGGCAAGTTCGGCAATGGTCCCATCCGCCGCAAGCTCTTCTAGCGCCCCGTTGACTTTTGCGGTAAGGTCACTGCCCTTTCGGAAGCCGATGGCATAATACTCCGGAGCACTGGAAAGTGCTTCCACAATGGTAAGGCCCGCATAGTCGCCCTCGCCGACATAGGCCTTGGCAAGCTGTTCGTCCAGAACGACAAAGTCCACTGTGCCTAGTGCAAGCGACTGAAGCGCTTCGAGCTGTGAGGTCGCGTCCTTTTTAATGCAGCCCGTCAGATTGTCAAGATAGGTATAGCCGGCAGAACCGGTTTCCGCGCTTCCTACCTTTCCGGAAAGCGAATCCATCTGCGTAGCAGTAGCGGCAAGTGCCTCGGTCGTCACGACAACTTGTTTGTTGAGCATATAATTATAGGAAAAATCCACCTTTTCGCTTCTGGCAACCCCGTCCTCGTCGGCTGTATTCGCCGTGAAGCCGTTCCACAAGCAGTCGACGGTGCCGCCGTTGAGCTCCATATATTTGTTATCCCAGTTGATTTCCTTGAATGTCACAGTATAGCCAAGCTTTTCAAATACCGCTTCCGCAAGCTCTGTGTCAAACCCGATAAGTTTTCCGGATTCATCCGTGTAGTTCATCGGTTTGTAAACCGTATAACCGACAACCACCATGTCTTCTCCGGCACAGGACGCAAGCAATGTTAAAAGCATCAGAGCAGATAATAAAAGCGCAAAAAATTTTTTCATGATAATATCTCCTTTGTTGTTGATATTTTAGTGTGTTACAATGATAGCATGCCACGGTCCATTTGTCAAGGCCTTTCAGAAAATCGGGGAAAATCTATCTCAAAATGCGTAAAAGAGTTCTGCCGTACAAGAAAAGGCACCTGCCTTTTTGACAGATGCCTTTTTCTGAATTTCTCTCAGATATAAATTTTGGAAACAAATATCAGCGGCAGCAGCCAGAAGAGCTGATAGAGCGCCGGATACAGGGAAAGTAGCCCCGCCGAGGCTCCGGTAAACAGGACCAGTGCCATGACCGCCACGCCAAGAACCGACGCTACGATCTTCAACACGAGATTTGTCTTGCCGACATTGGCAAGCTTGTCGCAAAGCAGAAGTGTGCGAACCATATCCTTTGCAGAGCCGACAGAAACCACACCGCCCTGTCCGGCAGAAAACGTCTCCGTTTTTTCCCCTGGCAATATTCCCTTGATGATGCGGACGGGATATTTGTCGGGATCCATTTTGTTATCATATAAAATACCGTCATCTATACAGGGATCGGCTGTCCGAATGGAAACACAAATTCCCGATTCTGACAGATGACGCACAATATAAATAAAATCAGAAGTCGTGTTATACTGGATATAGAACTTGGCAATAATGCTCTGCTCACAGGCGAGATAAAGGATTCGTTTGTTTGAACGTCCTTCACATTCCTCATCCCCATTCTCCGGCATGGTTTCAAAGCATTGACTCTCCATATAAGCCGGACGTCCGATCACAATATTTTTCCCGTCTACCATGGCGCAAATACCCTCGTTTGCCATCTCTCGGATTTCCACGTCCTCAGAAATAACAGAATTGAGAGTCGCCTGCCGGAATACTGTGGAAAGCGGCCCGCCGAGCTTCGAAAACACGCTGGAGGCATAATACACAACATTTTCAATATTTCGGTCAGCATAAATTTTGATACCGCGAATCTTGATTTTTCCCGCCGGGAAAGCGTCCTCGTCGCGGAACGCCATGACGCCAGTATTTTCATACTCCTCCGGCGTCTTGTCGCCCACGATAGCGGAATGATAGGTATACGCCCTGCGGGATGCCAGATAAATCGGATACGAATAGGAAAGAAAAGCAACAAACGGAACGCTCATAAGAAAAGTCGCATAAGCCGCTCCAAAGCTCGCCGACACAGTCATATCCATCCCAAACCTTGCAAGGAAAAAGAAAAGCACGGCGATTCCGAAGCATACGGGCACAAAAATTTTCAGCACCGCCTTTGATTTCGGATTTTCCTTTCTTCTGGCAAAGAAATCTGTTACAAAATCCGTCCGCTGAATAGACGCAATCTGAGCGCCTTCGCCGAGATATTCGGAAAATTCCGCCTCTTCCGGCATGACCGTATCGCTCTCTGAATCTGAACGGGCAAGCACCTTCTTCACTTTTCCGGAGGAAACAATCTTGAACGAATATACATCGCGGCGCAGCGAGATGAAAAGACAAACCGTATTCAGGAAAACACACACGGCAAACGCAAAATTATACATTCTCGGCGTCTCATACGAGGGGGTGGCGAATACTGTGACAAGCGTCGTCACAACGGAAAGAAGAAAACCGATAAGGGTGATAGAGTCCACATCAAACTCAAATTTTATCAGAGATTTGACGGCAGCGATCATTCGATCAAGCACGAGTGCCGCGAGTGCGAAAGAGAAAAGCCAATCGAGAGCGACAAAGTTTTCCGTTCCCCCAAGCATCTCCGGCACTGCGGACAGATTTTCCAAAAACAGCAGCAATACCGCAAGCGCACCCGCCGCCACCATTCTGAGCTTTGCAAATGTATATTTGGATTTAAAAATCTGGAATATTGTTTTATTTTGTTCAGAACTGCGATACTCAAATTCACCAGGGGCCTGTTCATTTATCAAAACAGGCTCGGCATCCTCGCCGTCAAGCTCTCGTGCCGTAATTTCTTCGGTCGACTGAAATTCTCCTGTGTCCCCCAAAGAAAATTCATCGAACAGCTTTTCAGAATCCTTAGTTGCTTCCTTTTGCGGATTCAGTCCAAACGCTTTCATCATCGCCGTGTCGGAAGGAATCTCCATCTCCTCTGCCGGTTCTATCGGCGTTTCCTCTCGCCCGACTTCCGCATCCTGTCTCGTCGTTGCATCTTCTGGTTCCGAAGCTGTCGACTCTTCCGTTTTCGGTTCATATACCGTCAAATTCTCCGGCATATCCACGAAACGATAATCCCCCGTGTCTGCATCAGGAATCTTTTCGGATTTACCGTCATCCGGAACCTCGTCCTTTTGCACGGGAAAATCTCCGGTGGTGATAGCGTCTATGTATTTTTCCGCCTCATCAATATTCTTTTCAACATCTGTTTTTGGGGTGGAATCCACGCCCGAACGCTGCTCAGCATCTAAAATTTTCTGATGAACACTGTCATAGCTCGGCTCATCGGAAGTGGGGGACTCCGCTCCGAGATATTTGTTAAACAAGCTTTGAAGCTCCTCTTCGCTGATTTCTCCCGTATCCTCCGGACGGCCGCGTTTTTTCTTCGGCTTTGCGGCTGCCCTTTCCGCCGTTGCGGTATATTCCACAACATCCGGATCACCAGCATCCGTATCTTCTATGCTGTCAAGGTTCTTCATCGCGCTTTTTTCCGCTTCCACACGGGTAGCATCGTATCGGTTGTTCAAACGGCGCAAAAGCCCCTGCGCGGAGTTTTCAAGCTCATCATAAGACTTTTTTCCGGTCTTATCGTTCTTCTCCATGGAAAATACCTCCCAAAATCAATCTGTATATAAAATATTTAGCTCTTCCTTTGCTTGCCTGCCGCATCAAATAAGAGTATCGCAGCCGCGGCCGACACATTCAGTGAGCTTACACGGCCGTACATAGGGATGGAAACGGTAAAGTCACACTTTTCTCGAACGAGCCGTGAGATACCATCTCCCTCGTTTCCCAGCACAATCGCACAAGCTCCGTCAAAATCAACATCCGTATAACATATACCATCCACACTGGCCGCATAAAGCCAAACACCGAGCCGCTTCAATTCATCCACCGCCGAAGCAATATTGGAAACCTTGGCAATCGGCACATAAGCGGCAGCACCCGCCGATGCTTTGAACACCGTCTGACCGATTACCGAGCAGTGCCTTTTAGAAAGTACCACACCATGTGCGCCGGCTCCCTCTGCGCTTCGGAGAATCGCGCCGATATTATGCGGGTCTTCAATGCCGTCGCACACGACAATAAGCGGTTTCTGCCCTTTTTCCTGTGCGGTTCTTACCATATCCGCCACAGATACGTAAACAAGTGAGGAGGTAACAGCGGCAACCCCCTGATGGGCATTTCCCCCCGCTATAGAGTCCAGCCGCTTTTTATCTACTTCGGAAACAGGAATCATCCTATCCTTTGCAAGCGCAAAAATCTTGGTAATCGAGCCTTCCCGCTCACCGCGCTGTATATACAGCTTTTCAATTTCTCTGCCGCTTTTAAAAAGCTCCAGCACAGGATTTCTGCCAACAACTGTCATCGGCCCCTGTTCTTCTGCCGTTTCAAACCGCTCGTTTTTTTCTTTTTCCATTGCCTCTCATCCTCAGCCAGCCATTGCGTTTGTCGTCTGCTGATATGCCGCTGCTCCCTTCAGGAAAAATTCTCAGTTCAGTATAAAAAAGCGTAATACCGCATCCATTGACAAAAGATTCACAAGCCCAGCGTTAGCCTCCTCCGAATAGGGAATCAACCATCTGTCATTTTGTTTTTCAAAAAGAATATCTACCGTCTTTTCCGTCATGCAGCTTTCTGCAATCATTCCGTCGTCCAGCATTTCATGGACAATATCCTCCGCCGTCCCGCCGGATACAAGGACTTCTGCTTCGGCATACGTAAGAATTTTTTCCATATCGGGAGCCGATACATTAACTCTTACCATCCGCGTATTCTCAGTCGGTTCCGTCTCCTGTTCGACAGTATAAACAAGACAGGAATACAACCGCCGCAGGGTATCCCGCTCTTCGAGTTCCAACTGCCGGTCATATTCCGATAGTCGTTCACCCGAAGCAGCTGTATCCTGTGTCATCATATTTGCCATTGTATCGATATCATACCGACCGACCGCCGCCAGAAACATTTCCACCGGAGACTCCTCGGCCGTACAGCAAACAAACAACATAAGCGCCGAAAGCAAGAAAATCAAAAAAACAATTTTCTTCATACTTCACACTTTCTTATCGGACATGCGGAACCAGAATATTTTCGAAGCACCGCCTATTTTTGATATTATACCACAGGATATTCCATTTGTACATATTTATTTTCTGGGATTTTTTGATTTTTCGAAAAAAATTCGGAATAAGCACCGTTTTTTCCCAAAGATCAATCAAAATTTTTATTATCCCTCGGATTCACCATTGCCGCGCCCGGCCGACCAACCGTCTACAAAAAAGGCGGTGCGCTAAGCACCGCCTTTTACCAAACCGCCCACTGCTTGTCTTACTTTAAGTCCCTTTTTCGGATCCTTTTTTTCATTCGACGGACATCCCGCAGCATTTTTATTGAATCTCGCAGGACATGTACTTTAGATTCCCGATGATTGACGATTTTCACCGGCATTTCCGCAATTCGCAGCCCCAGTTTATTTGCAATCATAATGACCTCCAAGTCAAAAGCGAAACGATCCACCTCACAGTTTGCAAAAATCCGCTTGGCCGCGTCACAGTGGAAGCCCTTGATACCACACTGAGAATCGGAAAGTCGAAAACCCGCCGCTACCTTAATCATCCAAATATAAGTCTTTGATGCGACTTTTCGTAGCAAGGTATATCCCTCATATCCATCTTTCGACAGATTTCTCGAACCAACGATAATATCCGCATCAGATGTTGAAAAAGCAGCTGCAAGCCTTCCCAGTGCATTCGTCCCGTAAGCGTTGTCGCAGTCCGTGAACAAAATAATATCTCCCTGCGCTGCAAGCATTCCGGTACGCACAGCATAACCCTTTCCGCGGTTCGGTGCGTAAGAACACAAACGAATACGTGGCTGTGCTTGAGAAGCCTTCTCCACAACGGAAGCACAACCATCCACGGAGCCATCGTCCACAAAAATCAGCTCCCAATCCTCAAATGCAGACGCAAGAAACTCGGAAAAGGTTTTGACGGCATCCTCAATAATCGAGCCTTCATTATACATAGGGATTACCAGCGAAATTTTCATGGTTTTTCACTCCTTACACCGTTTCAAGCAACCGGCATACTACATATCTCGGGAAGCAGAATCACACATCTCTTCCGTCTCTTAGCTTTCACATATTTATTTTAAAATACATTTTTAACATAAGCAATAGAACCACCCGCAAAATGCTCCTATGCTTGTATCCCATAGGATATCTTAGAGCTTAGAAATCCGCGTCAATCTTCAATATAAAGTATTAACTGCGATTCTGTCATAAATTTTCTGGTCAATCGGAACGCAGGACGTATTTTGCAGATAGCTCTCCGCAACGGTAAGATAGCTGCTGTAATGCGGCGTCGTATACTCTGCCCCTACATAAGGATAGCAATAAATATCCTCCGCAATAGCATCGCTGCTGCAAATATATTCAAGATCAAATCCCAGCCTTTGAAAAACAGCAAAATATCCGGTATAGTCGCTTTCATCCCCGGAGATGGTATCGCTTATCTCCCCGATCTCCAGTGCCTTTACCGCATTCGCCGTAACAGAGCCAACCGAATCTCCCGTAGAAGAACCGACAATAGAACCATAAGAATCGATATATACCTCAGCCGTATAGTCGTCATTGGAATAATCCGCAATAACCTCATCTATATCCCGGCCGGAAAGCAGCTCCTCATAGGCCCGCTCAATAGCAGCACGCGCCTGATCTTCTGCCGCAGAATCTCCTTTTGTATACCGAACGACCACCTGCTTGTAATGATAATAGCTTTGCGTAAGATAATCCTCAAGATCGGAAGCAAAAAACAGCTTCAGCTTCTGCTCCAGGAGCGATTTATAGTGTATGAATTCAAAATATTCCGGCGTCATACCCACAATCTCCAGAGATTTGCGGTAGAGTTCCTCGGCATACTCTTCTCTGGTTCCGTCAAAATCGATCTCGGATTCATCAATCTGATCAATATATGTCTGGATTTTGCTCTGGTAGTCATCGTAGAAAGCCTGCCTGTCCTCTTCCGTTATCGAAATTCCGTATTTTTCTCCCAGAGCAACAAGGCTGTAATATTCCATAAGGATATCTTCCGCCACTTCCTTAATCGCAGCGTTTTTTTCTTCTTTAGTTGCAATTTTCTGATCCCCGTTTTCATCCACAACGGTATCGGGTGTAATGCCCTTCAAATAAATAAAAACGGTGCGGTACGTATCAAACGGAACGTCATAGACCTTAGCGCCGTCTCCCGCATCCACCGTGATTCTCAGCACACTGTCCACGTCGATCCTGCCGCCATACCAAGCGTAAAGCCCCGGCCCTCTTTCTCCGCAGCCAGAACACAAAAGCAAACACGAGACAATTGTGATAAAAAGACATACTGTTTTACAAAATTTTTTCATTTGAACCTCCGACAAGGATTGAAAAAAATCCGCGCTTTTTCAGCAGAATCTCCTATTTTCCGCAAGGCCCGAAACAAATCAGATTCCTGCTTATATGAATTTCAGAAAAAATAATTCCACCAAATAGAGATTCTCCGTCCGAACCGGCGTCAATGTCCGCCGGTTCGCAGGGAGATGAAAACACATTCGCATGATATTATATATTGTATCATACATCTTCTGTGTTTTCAATTATATTTTTCATTTTTAACATATTGTTAGCAAATATCTCGGAAATCATCCTGCTTTTGATGGAATCTACCTTTGAAAAATCCATAGAGGCACTATAAATTTTCTCCGTTTCGGCATGCAGGCGTCCCGCTTCGGCGAGCGCGTCCAGCGCTCCGGCCATCAAAGAAGCCGCACATCGCTGCGAAAACCGAAGTCTGCCGCGGTGTGCGGCAAGATATTCCTTAGACAGGAATCTTGTGATATTGATGGTTTTGTCACAAGCGTTCTCTGTTTCTTCCCCGCAAAGCATAAAGAAAACATTCTCCCCCTCCACAAAAATTCCTTCCGTGCGCGTCCGGACAAGCGGCGTCTGGCAAACCGTCATGGCAAGGCCTGCGCGCTCCAGCGCCATCCTGAGCCTGCCCATAAACAGATAGCCAAGTCCATATTTATCCGTGACGGCATAGGTTTTTTCTGCTTTGCGGAAAAGTGTATCAAATGAGACAGGGCCGGATGTTCCGATAGCAGAGATATATCGATGGGAAACCCGCCCCGGCCGTGCTCTCTTCATCGATAAGACCATTCTGGCAATGGCAGCATCCGCCTTGGAAACAAGAAAGGCCGGCGCGGACAGCTCAGAAATTTCCCGCTCCATCCGCCCTGCGGCGGAGAGATATCGGTACGCCGTGCGATAAAACGACTGTTTTTCCTTGATCTGTGCCATAATCTGCTCTCGCTGCCGCTCCAGAGCCTCAAAATCAAAAGCGTCGCCGAGATTTACGATTCGCTCCACAGCACCGGGATAACATGGATCCGTCATATGCGGAGCCGTTCCGTCGATCACCGCCACACCAAGCGCCGGTATCAGCACGCCGTCAAGCGAGCCTGTGTCCGACGAACAATAATAATATTCCACATCATAGCCATTGGCCTCAGCGGCAAAGCCGACCCCCCGCATGAGTGTCGATTTTCCGGTTCCGGGGCCTCCTTTGAGTATGTAAATCCGTCTCAGCACATCCGGCGAAAATATTTCTGAAAATAAGCTGTAAAATCCTTCCTCAGTATTGGCGGCGGCAAAAAATCTCGTCATAGCATTCTCCATTCGCTCCTCTTTCCCCGCCGCTCGTGTCCGAAAGGGATAACAACGGCATCTTTTACATACGCATCATCGGTCGTGCGGCAGCTTTCAGTATTTTTCACTGCATTGTATGCAGAAAGAGGCCACGCCGCCAATCCTTTTTCAGAAAAAGATTGTCGCTTTTCCGACAAATTTTCAAATTTTACTTGACAGATATCTCGCATCCGGTGTATAATGACTGCGGAGAAAATTCGTTTCTCTGGAACCTTTTTTATGCGGAGGGAGGGATTATAATGGCTGAAATCAGAGTGAAAGAAAACGAATCGCTTGACAGCGCTCTTCGCAGATTTAAAAGACAGTGCGCTCGCTCCGGTGTCATCGCCGAAGTCAAGAAGAGAGAGCACTACGAGAAACCCAGTGTTAAGCGTAAAAAGAAATCAGAAGCGGCAAGAAAGCGTAAATTCAAGAGCTGATTGCAGCACAAACATGCCTCACGAAGCTTTGCGCTTCGCGAGGCTTTTGTTTTTCCCCGTTAAACCCGCTGCAAACGGGAAATAATACCGGAAGAAAAGGAATCGAAATGAAAAAGGCCTATCTTGAAATTGCGAAAATCATCAATACACACGGCGTACACGGCGCAGTGAAGCTTGAGCCGTGGTGCGACGAACCTCTTCTTATCAAAAAAATCAAAACGCTGTATTTTGAGAACGGCACACCCGTCGGGGTTCTCAGTGTCAAGGCGCTGAACGGCGGGTATCTTGCCGTGGGGCTTTCGGGTGTTGAAACCGTAGAGCAGGCGATCCGTCTCAAAAACAAAATTCTATTCGCAAAACGCGAGGATATCCCCACCCCAAAAGGCGCTCATTTCATCTGCGATCTTATCGGCCTTCCGGTCATCGACGCCGAATCGGGCAGACACTATGGAATTCTCTCGGAGGTTATACAAAACACCGTTCAGGAAATCTACGCCGTAAAAACGCCGGATGGAGATACGGTCCTGCTGCCCGCCGTTCCCGCTTTTATCCGTCAGATTGACGAGGATTCCGGCGTTTTCATAACACCCATCGACGGCTTTTTCGACTGACAGGAGGAACACCATGCGTTTTGATATCATGACGTTGTTTCCCGAGCTTGTGGAAACCGTCCTCTCCGAGAGCATCATCGGCCGCGCGAGAAAAGCCGGGATCCTGGAAATCCACACTTATAACATCCGCGATTATTCCAAGGACAAGCACCGCCGCGTCGACGATACTCCATACGGCGGCGGGCGCGGCATGCTGATGAGCCCCGTGCCGATTTACGACTGTTATCTTTCGGCAACCGACCCGCAGAGCAACCCCTCAAAAAAACGCCGTGTGATCTACATGTCCCCGCAAGGACAAATTCTTAGACAGGATAAGGCGCGCGCCCTCGCCGCGGAATATGACAATCTTGTCATTCTTTGCGGGCATTATGAGGGGGTAGACCAAAGAATCCTCGATGAAATCGTGGACGAAGAAATCTCCATCGGCGATTTTGTTCTGACCGGCGGAGAAATCCCCGCCTGCATTCTCGTGGATGCCGTTTCCCGTATGATTCCGGGCGTGCTCAAAGCCCCGGAATGTTATGAAAAAGAGAGCTTCTCCGAAGAAGGCCTTTTAGAATATCCGCAATATACCCGCCCTTATGAATTCCGGGGCAGAACGGTGCCGGAGATTCTGCTCAGCGGCCATCACGCCAACATCGAGAAATGGCGTGCGGAGAAGGCCTTAGAAAAAACAAGGGCGATACGCCCTGATCTTGTGGAAACGGAAATCCCTCCCGTGGAGGAAGGCACCTCCAAAAAATAAAATTGCCGCAGCGCGGCGGAAAGGACGGTCATATGGAAGCTCATGCAAAAAAGGCGGGCTTCACCGTCACCGCCATGATTGCCGCGACACTTCTCTCCAAAGTTCTCGGCATGCTGCGCCAGATTCTCATCGCCAGCGTTTTTGCCGACAGTCCGGAGGGGGTCGCCTTCGCGGCGGCGTCCAAGATTCCGTTTGCCGTATTTGATATGCTTTTCTCCGCCGCCGTGCTTGGCTCGTTTATTCCCATTTACCGCGGCGCTCTCTGCCGGGAGCCGGAACGCGCGCGGAAATTTTCTTCCTCGTTCTTCACCTGCATCACGGCACTCACCGCAGGCATCGCCGTCCTTGGCATGATTTTTGCACGTGAGATTCTCTTTCTTTCAGCGCCGAATCTCGATGAGACCACGGCGGCGCTTGCCGCAAATCTCTTACGCATCATGTTCCCCGCCATGGTCTTTGCCGGAACGGCATATACGCTTGTCGGTGTTCTGCAATCGCATGAAAGCTTCATCCTGCCGTCGCTTGTCAGCGCGATTTCCAACCTTGTCATCATCGGCGCTCTTCTCGGATATCGGAACGCCGACCTGCGATCCGCCGCATATGGGCTCGCCGTCGCTTATCTTCTTTCGTGGGGCGTGCAGTTTCTCACCATGGCAGTGCCTCTGCTTCACCGTCATCATTTTCCACGTCCCGCCGCTGATTTGAGAAATCCGGATCTTCTGCTCTCGGCGAGGCGTTCTCTTCCGGTCATGCTCGGCTCCTGGCTTATCCCTGTCAGCACGCTTACCGCAACGTTTTTTTCCTCCTATATAAGCGGTTCCGCCATCGTGGTATTTGATTATGCGTTCTCCATCTATTCCATCATTGCCGGCGTTCTGACCTATGGCGTCTGCAACTATATCTTTCCCAAGCTGTCGGAAAAAGCCGCAGCAGCAGATGCCGCCGGCTTTGCCGCATCCGTGCGCGGGACTCTTTTTTCTGCCCTTGCCCTCATTCTCCCTGTGGCGGCAGGCACTTTTATCCTTTCCGAAGAGGGAGTCAGACTTTTATATCTGCACGGCGATTTTACCGAAGCTCTCGCCGTAGAGGTCGCCGGAAGTCTTAAAATCTTAACCATCTCCATGCCGGCTTACTGTGTTATCGAACTTCTCTGTCGCGTCTTTTATTCGTGCGGCAAGGTAAAATATCCGGTGTACGCCGCCGTCTGCGGGATTCTCACGGGAATTTTCTCCTCTCTTGTTTATCTGGCGTTTGATAGGTTGACCCCTCGAAATGTAGCACTTTCTATCGCGCTTGGTCAAATCACAGCCGCCGCCGTGCTGGTTTTCTTCTGTATCCGCACCGTTCCGGGTATCTTCCGCCGCAGCGGGATCAAAAAAGCTATTTTTACCGGTGCTTCTTTTGCCGTATCAGCGGTAGTCATGATGACCGTTCGCCGGCTTGTAGCCGGAAAACTCATAAATTTTGGTTCTTTCGGAAATTTTCTTATCATAGCTATTGTTTTTCTCACAGGAGTTGTGGTATATTTAATATGTATGATAGCGACAAAAACCATTCCTATTTCATTTAGACCGAAAGGGAGGTGAACAAATATGGCAAGCAGTAACAAAAAACGGAACAAGCCAAAGCTTGCGGCCATGTTCCGCAGTTCCTTTTTCATTTATTATCTCACCAAATTTTCGGAGTTTATATATAATGCAGTATCCGTCAGTGTTTTTGGTCATCTCATGACATCCTATGATAAACTGTCAAAAGCATTTGCCTCCTCCCTCATCGTGACAAAAGTGAAAGCTCTGCAAGGGAACCGCGGCGGCGCCGCCGTAAAAAAAGCCAAGCATACCGTAGCGAAATCCTATGAAAACAGTTATCTACTCACAAGGCTGCGCCGGCTTTCCAAAGCGCTGCTGCTCACCCATGTCAACACGCTTGGACTCTTTCTGTTCTCCTTCGGCTTTTATATCATTACCATTCAGCTTCTCAAGAGGTATACCTTTCACGTAGAGGATCTGAATCCCTATTCGCTTGTCGCCGGCATCGCGATTATGGGACTTTCGATACTGATGTTTTTTTCCAAGAAAAATATCGCCGGCGCCATTTATGAAAGCAAAATTCTACGGTTTCTTCTTTTCGATTTTCTTGGGCTTCGGATTATCGACGTCGCCAAGGCTTCCGAAATAGAAGCGCGCCGTGGCTTCAATATTCCATTTATCCTAGGGATGATATTCGGTGTTCTTTCTATCTTTATAGAGCCGATCTATCTTGTCCTCACTTTAGGTCTGCTTTTGCTTGCCTCCCTTATCATATCGTCTCCGGAGGCGGGAATTCTTCTTGTTTTTCTTACGCTTCCCTTCCTTGCTACCATGGAGCTTGCCGCCGTTTTGATTTTAATCCTCCTATCCTATATCCTGAAGCTGATCTGCGGACGGCGCGTTATTAAATTTGCCCTTGTGGATTTCGCGGTCATGATTTTCCTTGTCTTTCTGTTCTCCGGCGGAGTTTTTTCCACCAGTTCCTCCAGTGTTCCGAAAATGCTCGTATTCATATGCTTCATGCTCGGCTATTTTGTTGTAAAGAATACGGTCCGATCTCCTGCTTTGGTTCGCAAATGTCTGTATTCCCTCGCCGTATCCAGTGTGCTTGTTTCTTTCTACGGACTTTATCAGAACTTTTTTGAAACACCCTCCACGGTTTGGCAGGACACTTCCGTGTTTTCCGAAATCCGAGGACGCGTCGTATCCACCTTTGCCAATCCCAATGTGCTCGGCGAATACCTGATTCTGGTCTTTCCTATCATTCTGGCCTTGATGGCAACGGCAAAGCATACGAATGAACGTTTCGCTATGCTCCTTGCTGCCGGTGCAAACTGCGCCTGCCTTGTTTTCACATGGTCGCGAGGGGCCTGGCTCGGCTTTGCGGTATCGTTGATTTTGTTTTGTTGCCTATCTAGTAAACATTTTTTTACAGCCGGAATTTTGGCCATCCCTGTGGTTGTAGCGCTTCTTTTCGCCTTCTCCGGCACCTCTATTGTGCGGCGCTTTACCACGCTTGGTGACAGCTCAACCTCTTATCGTCTTGGAATCTGGCAGGGTGTACTGCTCATGCTCGCCCACACCTTCTATTTCGGAATCGGCATCGGAGAAGGTGCATTCGCGGATATTTATCCGTTTTATGCACTCTCAGGCATTGAAACCGCTCCTCACAGTCATAATCTCTATTTACAAATCATAACAGAAATCGGCGTTTTTGGATTTCTCGCCTTTTGTTTTTTCATTTTCCTTTTTGCGCAGTGCTCGCTGACCTTCTGTAAAAATGCTGTTTCGAAGGTCAACAAAACCGTTTGTCTCGGCATCTTTTGCGGAATCACTGCATTTCTTATCCAAGGACTGACGGATTATGTTTGGTATAACTATCGTCTGTTCCTTCTCTTTTGGATGCTTGCCGGACTCGGCATTGCGCATATCTTTACAGCAAAAAGCACCGTAGAGGAATCCAGTCAATTTTATTACTGAGTCCTATTCTGCCTATCCGTCGGCGGCGGCACGGCAGGTTTCTCAGAGCAAATTCAAATCTCCGCCGGGAAAAGAGCTTGTACCATGAATAACGACAAACAAAGGTCTCGCTTTAATTTTATCGATATTCTGATTATCCTGATTATTTTAGGCGTTGTCGGTGCGGCCATCTATCTTATCGCAACCGAAACGGCGCAGGATCGCCTGGCGGAAAACGCCAACATCGAGTTCACCGTCAGAATTTCATCAGCGGATGCTGAATATCTTTCTCTGATTGCAGAGGAGCAAACCGTAAAGGATTCCGAAACCAACGCGGTCATCGGAACCATCCGGTTCGTCCGGACGGAAAACGCAAGATACTACGGAAAGACCGCCATACCCACAGAAAGCGGCTATACGGTTACTACCTCGGAATATGAGGATAAATATGACGTCTATGTCACTATATCCGCCTATGCGAAAGAGGATGAACGCGGCATTTATTATGTTGGGGATACGCGCATTCTAGTTGGTTCACCCGTTTATTTCCAGGTGCCTTCTTACTCTTCCGTTTCCTATATCGTTGAATTTACGCCTCAGGCCAACACCTGACGCGACTGGATGCTTGCATGAAAGGAGTGTCTTTATGGCAAACCCAACTGAAACCAAGAAGTCTGGTGCCCGCTTTAACGTCTTTGATGTTATTATTATCCTTGCTCTGCTCGCGTGTATTGCCGCTATTGTTATTCGTGCTTATTTTACCGCCAATATCGAAAATGACTTTACAACAGCCAAAATCGAATTTACCGTGAAGGAAGTATCGGACTATACGGCGGAAGCTCTTAAGGAAAACACGACGCTTTACCTTGCCGCCGGCGACGATGAAATCGGGACGGTCGATACGGTGACATACAGCCCCGCCGAGCTATACGCGGAAGATGCTTCGGGCGTGCTCGTCCCGGTTTCCCATCCAGATAAAAAGGACGTCCGGGGCACCGCAACGCTTTACGGCATATGGACAGACGACGGTTTTATGATTAACGGAACCGTTTCTGCTTCCGTTGGAAAAACGGTCAATGTCTATACACAGGATGTGGCCTGTACGCTTACCATTACCGCCGCTGTCCGACCGGAATCGTGATTTTTCGAAAATATGGCTGGATATCATAACTTTTTTGAAAAAACCTATTGATTTTATAGAGCATTGTTGATATAATAATTTGTAATGAATGTGTGGCTTGCCGTTCATTTCCCGAAAGGGATAGCTTGAATCATTCAAACAGGAGCGATGCAAAATGGTTTCCAGAAATATTACAATTAAAAACAGCGTTGGCCTTTATGCAAGGCCTGCGACTTTCTTCATACAAAAAGCAAATACTTACAAAAGCTCTATATGGATCCAAAAGGATGATCGCCGTGTCAATGCAAAAAGCCTTCTCGGTGTGCTTTCCATGGCAATTACGGGAGGCTCCACCGTAACACTCATTGCAGACGGTCCTGATGAAACGGAAGCGCTCAACGGCTTGGAGCTGCTTGTCAGCACAGAGCTTTGATCATCAGTTACTCGCAGAATAATCAACGGCAGACAGCGGCACGCGAACGATGCGGACGCGTTTTCTGCCGTTTTTTCGTATCGGAGGTTTTATGGTAAAAGCCGAATATGCCGCAAGGCTGCGGGAAAAGGCGGCGGCGCTGCCGCTCTCGCCCGGCGTCTATATCATGCGAGATGCCGGGGGCAAGGTCATCTATGTCGGGAAATCACGTGCCATCAAAAACCGAGTGTCCCAATATTTTCATGAAAACGGAGGGAGCAGTCCTAAGACCGACGTCATGACCTCTCATATTTTTGACTTTGACTATATTCTCTGCGATACGGAAATGGAAGCGCTCACTCTGGAAAACAGTCTCATCAAGCTTTATCATCCCCGCTATAACATCAAACTCAAAGATGACAAATCCTACCCGTATCTCAAGGCGACTGTCGGAGAAGAATATCCTCGCTTTGTCGTAACAAGGCGCCGGGATGCTGACAAAGCAAAATATTTCGGTCCCTATACCGGTACGTCAACAGCGTTCGGCATTATCTCCGCCATGCAGAAGGCATTCGGCCTGCCCTCTTGCCGTCGTGTGTTTCCGCGCGATCGCGGACGGGTTGCAAACTGCGTTTACAGACAGCTCGGCTGTGTGGCGCCATGCGATCCCGAGGTGCCGCCGGAAACTTATCGCGAAGCCTTTTCCGAGGCAGTCGCATTCCTCTCCGGCAATGACAAGGAGGTTATCGCCTCCCTCACCGAAAAAATGAACTTCGCCGCAGAAAATCTCGCCTTTGAGGCGGCCGCCGCTTACCGAGATCGAATCCATGCTGTAAAAAAGCTAGAAGAAAAACAAAAAGTAGTCGCAAATCCGGACACGGAACGCGATATTGTCGCATGGCACGTCGACGAACCGGTATCCGCTATATGTGTGTTCTATATCCGCGGAGGAAAGCTCATCGATTCCGAGCTCTTCTATTTTTCAGGCGGAGAAATTCTCGACAGCGCCGCGCTGACCTCCTTTCTCTTCGAGCTTTATACAAGACGCGAATACATTCCGAAAGAAATCGATCTTTCCGACGTGCTTGCCGATGAAGATATCGAGGCGCTTGGCGAAGGACTTTCACAGAAGGCAGGAAGCCGCGTCTGCCTGCGCACGCCGATGCGGGGAGAAACACGCCGTCTTTGCGACATGGCAAAAGAAAACGCGGCGCAAAAAGCAACAGAATACGCCCGTGCGGCGGCAAAGGACGAAAAGGCACTCGTAAGGCTTGCCGTGCTTTGCGGTCTGGAAACCGTACCAGAACGGATTGAGGCGTTTGATATCTCCAACTTCGGGGATGAAAATATCACCGCCGGCATGGTCGTTTATGAAAACGGAAAGCCGAAAAAGAGCGATTACCGGCTGTTTCATATCAAGTCCGTCCCGGGACGCGACGACTACGCTTCCATGAGGGAAGCCGTATCCCGCAGAATCGCCCATCTTGCCGACAAGGATGCTGTTCCACCCGATCTTATCCTCGTCGACGGAGGGGAAACGCATCGCAGCGTCGCAGCGCAGGTGCTTGCCGACGCGGGGCTTTGCATTCCGGTTTTCGGCATGGTCAAGGACGACTATCACAAAACGCGCGCACTGATCGGAGAAGGCGGCGAAATCTCGATTGCGGCAGAGCGGTCGGTTTATACGCTGATTTATAAAATACAGGAGGAGGTACACCGTTTTACCGTCTCCAAAATGAGTGCAGCGAAAAGGAAAACGGAAAAAACCTCCGTGCTTGAGAGCATTGACGGCATAGGGAAAGCGCGCGCAAGAGCACTTCTCTCAAGGTTCGGCGGGCTTGCCGGCGTTCGGGCTGCGGATAAGGAAACGCTTTGCACGGTTCCCGGTGTTACGCCGGCGCTTGCAGAGCGCATTCTGCAATTTTTTAATTCAAAAAAGGATGGAAAACAAAAATGAGAATCATCACAGGAAGTGCCAGAGGCGCCGTGCTTACCACGCTCGAAGGAGAGGCGACACGTCCCACGCCCTCCAAAGTCAAAGAAGCCATCTTCAGCTCCATCCAGTTCGACATCGAGGGACGGCGTTTCCTCGATTTATTCGCTGGCTCCGGACAAATGGGACTGGAAGCGCTCAGCCGCGGCGCAGAAAAAGCGGTGATGGTGGATAATTCCAGAGAAGCGATAGAAATCATGAAAGCAAACGCACAAAAAACACATCTTTATCAGAAAACCAGCATTCTCTGCATGGACTTTCAGCAGTATATTCGCAGCGCGCGGGGAAAAATACAGTTTGACATCGTATTTCTCGACCCGCCGTACGCGCTGCGGCTGATTCCCGAGGCCGCGTGCGCCCTGTATGACGCGGGGCTGCTTGCGGAAGGCGCCATCCTCATTTGCGAGGACAATCAAAGCGGCCTTGCCGAAAACACAGCGCTTTCAGCACGCTTCCGGAAGCTCAAAGAAGTGCGCTACGGTCGGATTTTCGTCACCTATCTTACCCCGAAGACGGGCGGGACGGACGAGTAAAACCACGCGAATGTAAAGGAGGACAGGATGAACCGCAAACACGCTTTGATTCCCGGGACCTTCGATCCCGTCACGCTGGGACATCTTGCCGTCATTCGGACGGCGGCGGACATCTTCGAGAAGATAACCGTCTGTATCCTTGTCAATCCGGACAAGCAATGTATGTTTGACGAGGAAACGCGCGCCCGTGCGCTGAAAATCGCTGTCGCCGAGCTCTCAAACGTCGGCGTTGCCGTTTCTCACGGAATGACGGCAGATTTTGCAAAAGAGATTGGCGCCGGCATCATCGTTCGAGGCGTGCGGAACACGGAAGACATGGCATATGAGCTAAAAATGGCAGACTTCAACTATGCTCGAAGCGGCGTGGAAACCTGCTTGCTGACTTCCCCTCAGGAGCTGCACCATCTTTCCTCAACCGCCGCCCGCGCGGCGCTTTCGGCGGGAGAGGAGCCATCCGGGATGCTCCCCGACGGTGTATGGGAGCTGCTCGTGACGCAAATGAAAAAATCATTTCCTTAGAAAAGAAAGAGACGCCGGCGTGTCACGCCGGCGTCTCTTTCTTTTCTAGCGAATCCTTTCTCATACTGAAAACAGAAAATACTTTTCCCGCAGCCGCTGCACCCTGCCGGAAATTCGGGTAAGCTCCGCCCCGGCCTCCTCATCGCCGCAGGCATACGCCTTCATCAACCGGCCTTCTTCAAAGCAAAGCTCGTCATGCAGCGGAAAATAGTTTGTCAAAAGGAACCATCCATATTTCATCATACGCAAATCCCCCAGCACTTCCAAATGCTCTCCGATGTCCTGAATCGCCACATTATAGAAGGTTTTGATGGCGTCCACTAGCGAATCCCTCGTATTCTCGCGGGCAAGCACCATTGTTCGGGCTGTCTTCATAATGGGATTGTACGCCGTCGAGCCGTGGGAATCCGTATTCCCCACAATCGGAACCTTGATGCCCCTCTCACGGAATTCGTAGTACTTAGCGGCCTGAAAGCCATTCTGTTCAAAATAGGACTCTCCGCCGAAAACCTCAAAGGCGTCAAAGGGATGTGTCTCAAACAAATAGTCCGTAAAGCTCTCCGGAACCTGAAACACATTGGAAATCCAATAGGGATGGGCAAAAATGCCAAGCCCATTCGCCTTTTTGATATGGTTCAGGATCCATACGCAGGAAGCATACGGGAAAGCCTCGATTCCGGCCGGAATGTTCAGCGTATCCGCAAGCGCCCTCACCTGCGACTCATATTCGGGAACGGTCAGAACCGGCGGGCAAACGCCGTTTACCGAACGCCATGCAGGGTCAGCGCCCCGGCATCGGAACTGGTCAGAGGATTCCAAAAGTCCGTTTACGCTGTAATCCCCGCCGAAGTTCACGATATGGATATCGTTGCCCGGCAGGTGAATTTCCTCACCGGTATAAAAATGAATGTCAAGGTTCAGTTTTTCATAAAATTTCATCAGCTCCAGAGAAGGATAAAACTTGCGGTGGTCGGTCAGCGCCATGAAGTCATAGCCGAATTTCCGATAATTCGCCGCCACGATATACGGATGCTCTTTGCCGTCTGACATCGTAGAATGCATGTGCAGATCCCCCATGTACGGATAGCGGCCGACAAGATCCTTTTCAATGGCGTAAACGGAAAGCTGGACAACTCTGGCATCATCCTTCAAAATCCGGATATAATATTCTCCTTCTGTCTCAAAGGTATGGATGAGATGAAAGCATCCGTCGTCCGCAGGGACAAGCTCATAGCGCGCCATATTGCCACGGCAAGGATACGTCGAATGACTTCCCTCGTTCATCGTGAGAATCAAAGCGGTGTACGCTTTTCCCGCCTCAAACGCGGCATGGCCGCCGAGCGGTTTAACAGTAAAGCACACGGCTTTTCCGACAGGAAAAACTTTGGGATACACGTCATAATTCAGCAGTTCTCGTTTCATAGAACAGTTTCCTTTCTTGCTAGATTTCCCGTGATCGGGAAAGCAGATATCTGGATTCTATCACAACTTTTCCCATTTGTAAAGAGAAGAATGGAACGGCAAAAATTTTTTCTCATATACTATACTGTATCCGCTATCGCAGCGAAAGCATAAACCTTCCGGAAGCGCTGCAAAACTAGGCAGAATGGAGCCATCATATGGATAACACAACAGGCGAAAAATACTATGGAAAGCTAATTGTTCAAACGACATCCGCAAGAAACGCCGTTCCCGTCTCGGACGCGACGGTTGTCGTCAGAAAATTGAACGAGGATGGAACAAGCCAGCTCCTCACCGTGATGAATACCGACGCCGACGGACTGACCGAGCCGTACGAAATTGAAACGCCCTCTCCAGAGCAGTCTCTTTCGCCGGGCGGCGCTATGCCCTATACGGACATCACGATTGAAATCTCCGCAGACGGCTATTATGGCATTGTCAACACACATGTCCCTATTTATCCGGGTATCACCTCCTTGCAGCCGGCATGGCTGATTCCCGTCAGCGAATCGGAAACACGATATCCCTCCGGCAGCATCATCATCAACGAGCAAACCAAGAATCCCAGTCTTTAAAAAGGAGTGTAAATCATGCCATACCCGGTTATACCGGAATATATCACCGTCCACCTCGGTGCGCCGGATGAGCCCGCACAGAACGTCACGGTATCGTTTCCGGACTACATAAAAAATGTCGCCTCCAGCGAAATCTATCCGACATGGCCGGAAAGCGCTCTGCGCGCCAACATCTTGGCACAAATATCCTTTGCGCTCAACCGAATCTACACCGAATACTATCCGTCGCGCGGATACGATTTTGATATTACCAATTCCACCGCTTACGACCAATCTTTCGTATACGGCAGAGATATTTTCAAAAATATCAGCCGCATCGTCGATGAGATTTTCAACAACTACCTCGTTCGTGAGGGCAATATCGAGCCTCTTTTCGCCATGTACTGTAACGGAACTACCGTAACCTGCGAAGGGCTCTCACAATGGGGATCGGTTGAACTCGCAAATCAAGGCTATATCCCGTACGACATTTTGCGAAATTACTACGGAGACGACATACAAATTATCTATGATGCTCCGGTTCAGAACATCGAGCCGTCCGAGCCGGAAATCCTGCTGCGGCTCGGCTCCGCCGGAAATGACGTTGCTTCCATGCAAACAAAACTGAACCGAATCTCTGTCAACTATCCTTCCATTCCGAAAATCGATCCCGCAGACGGAATCTTTGGCGTTGAAACCGAAAACGCCGTCCGTCAGTTTCAAAGGATTTTCGACCTTGAGGTCGACGGGATTGTCGGCAAGGCAACTTGGTATAAAATACAGTTCATATTCAATGCTGTCAAACAGCTGAACGAACTGAACAGTGAGGGACTTACCATAGAGGATTTTAATCAGCAGTTTCCAGGGGAGCTCACACTCGGTGATACAGGCAGCAGTGTGAGCATCATCCAATACTATCTCGCCGCCCTCTCTTATTTCAATGCGGAAATCCCCACGATTCCTGTCAACGGCACCTTTGACGAGCAAACACAAAACGCCGTTATCGCCTTTCAGACTGCATATGGTCTTCCCGTAACAGGCGCTGTAGACAACGCGACATGGAACTTGCTTTTTGACGCCTATTACGGCGCTATCCAAAGTCTGTCGCCGGAACAAATCGGAACTGCGGTCCTTCCCTTTCCCGGGACATTCCTGAAGCTCGGCTCGGAAGGTCCCGATGTGGAACAGCTCCAAGAGTTCATCAATGTCGCATCGGTCCTCTATGCCGAAATCCCGGAAATTCCACAAACCGGCGTATATGATGAAAATACCAGGAACGCCATTTACGCAACCCAGGCATTGTTTGGACTGCCTATCAACGGCATTGTAGGTCCGCTTACCTGGGACGTGCTCGCCGACATCTTTCATGATGTAGAATCCGGAGCCTATCGCGCAGAGGGTCAGTTTTCCGGAAATGAACTTTCGAATAACGAAGGAGGGACCGCATGAATACCTCGAATTTCAATTCCTATCCGAACGAAGTCTATGAGCTGCAATCCAAGCTCCGAAAAATCGCGCAAATCAACGGAAATATGAGCATCATCATCGCCGACGGCATCTTTGGTCCGGATACCGAGGAAGCAGTCAGGGAATTTCAGGTCATATACGGGCTTCCGCCAACCGGAACCGTCGATTATGATACCTGGAATAAAGTGATGGAAGAATACGGAGATGCTATCTATAAAATCAGCCCCGGTATCGCCATTTTCCCGTTTCCAAGCGCTGACTATGTAACCCATCTCGGAGAAAAAAGCGATATTATCTATATCATACAAATTCTGCTGTCCGCCGTAGCTGTTGTATATGACGACTTTGAAAATATCGTTCCAAGCGGGACCTACGACAGAGAAACCTCCGACGCTGTCCGAAGATTTCAGGGACTCAACCGGCTGCCGCAAACCGGTATGGTAGACAAGCGAACATGGGATTCCTTGGCCCAAAATTATAATACCTTTGCAGGGAATGAATCCTACACTGGATAAAGGCATCCGGCCCGGCAGAAAAATTTTTGAAGATTTCCGTCATAGAACATCTCGATAGATCAAACGAAAACAGCCGTCAGACTTCAGCATGAAGTCTGACGGCTGTTCTTTATTCATTTTCGCTGCTGCTATCTATAAAATAACTAATCTCTTTATAAAGTGTCGTGCTATAAAGAATATTTCCATTCGGCTGCGCCGAGGATTCCGCCGCATAGAATTTGGCCTCTAAATCCTCAAGCGGAATTTCTTTCACAGAGGCTGTGTCTGTCGTAAACAAAATCGGTGTTTCATCCAATGTAAACTCAAAGGTTGCACGGTCCAACTCAATGCCAGCTGTGTCCAAGGAGGTCATTACAAGATAAACGCATTGGGCCGCCTCGTTTGCCGAAATCACATCAGCAAGCCGTATACGATATATTTCATTGACATCCTTGACATCATAAGAAATATTCGGATCTACCTCATCAAATCGATATCCATCGCTGTCTTCCTCATAAAGATCAAGCCATTGCACATCCTCTACACAACCAAGGCTACGCGCATTTCCAAGCGCATCTAAAATCTGCGGATCCATAACAGAATTGGCATAGCTCACCCCATAGCTGTCAGTAATAAAAAGAGAAGAAACATAAATCTCAAAGTCGACATTGGTAGTCAGACATCTTGCAAAAACCGTATATCTCCCGCTCGTTTCTTTATCCTGTGTGTAATCAAGAAGCGAAAATTCCAAACCCGTATATTTTTCATTCAGATAGTCGTATACTTCATTCTGTACTTTTTTAGACGGCGTACAGGCATATACCCCGGCAATCAGCGCGACAGCGAGTATAGCCGCAGCAATTTTCCTTATATACTTCATTATCCCACCTCCTATAACATATTGGATAACGCAAGCTCCAAGGCCGCAACAATGATATCAATCGGCAGACAGGGAACATTCTCCCTCATCCCATTCGCATAGGGGACATGGAGGAATCCAGCCTTGATCGTTCTTTTTTCTCTTGATATTTTCTCCAGAGAAGAATATAGGATATAATTGCATAAATACGTACCGGCAGAAAAAGAATATCCTGCGGGAATTCCGGCAGACCGAAGAGCATTTAGAATGCTCTTTTCATCATATGTCGAAAAATAAGCATCTGCTCCATTCTCGCTGATTCTTCTCTCCGCTGCGCAATCCTCGGAGCCATTCGGATATTTTCCAAGGCTATCTTTTGCAGCACCGCAAAGATTTATTCCCACCCGTTCGATTCGGATTCGGTCTGATCCACCTGCAAGCCCTGTCATCAACACAAGATCAGGAGAAAAATCTTCCCAGACCGTTTGCATTCTCTCGAATGCGGTACCCCACACAACCGGTAAGATAAGCTTTTCGATCCGTGCTCCCCTTATGCTGGATACGCGTTCTACTGCCTCGGCGGATGGATTGTAGTCATCGTTGCCAAACGGTTCAAATCCGGTAAGCAATATTCTGACAGCCATATAAAAATTCCTTTTTGAACACAGGAAAGCCCTGCCGATTCTTTCATCTCTCCCTTTAGAGAAATCTTTGAAGATTATATCATAACTTTTTTAAAAAATCAAGTATTTTCCGAATTTTTTGTCCCAAAGCCTCTGCCTCGTTCGTTGCAGGCGCATAAGTACTTCAATATATGACAATAATCTTCATAATATTCCAAATAAAAAAGCGGACATCCGGATTTTCATTTCTATCCAAAAATGTCCCTAAAAAGGAGCAGCAGCATGACAAACAAAAAAATCTCATCTATACGGGCTTTTGAAACATTGGATTCCAGAGGAAACCCCACAATCACGGTTCATCTGGCTTTAGAAGGCGGCGCATATGGTGTGGCAAGCGTGCCGTCCGGTGCCTCCACTGGCGAATATGAAGCGACCGAGCGCCGAGACGGCGAGCCCTCCCGGTATGGGGGACATGGTACTCGCGGTGTATGTACAGATATAGAAGCTGTGCTTTTGCCGAAAATTCGAGGCATAGATGCTTCTGCCCAATCTGTATTAGACAGGTGCCTTTGCGAGCTTGACGGAACCGGTAATAAATCAAAATTCGGTGCCAATGCGCTTCTTGCCATTTCCCTTGCGGCAGCAAGAGCGGCCGCAAACGCCTATGAGATGCCGCTTTATCGTTATCTCGGCGGTATATACGGAAGCGTCTCCATGCCGGTTCCGATGATGAACATCCTAAACGGGGGACGTCACGCGGATAACAACATTGATATTCAGGAATTCATGATCGTCCCGGTAGGGGCCGATAACATTTCCGAAGCTGTAAGAATCGGCAGTGAAATTTACCAAGCCCTGCGTACGCTCCTTCACAGCAGAGGTCTTGCCACCTCCGTCGGTGACGAAGGCGGTTTTGCACCGGACCTGTCAGATGACGAGGCAGCAATAGAATGTATTCTCACCGCTATACAGCA
Source organism: Clostridiales bacterium (assembly GCA_003150035.1). Classification (GTDB taxonomy): domain Bacteria; phylum Bacillota; class Clostridia; order Oscillospirales; family CAG-272; genus QALR01. The sequence continues at coordinate 39,675 of QALR01000001.1, read as the reverse complement.
AGCCGGCTATACCACCGATACGGTAAAACTGGCTCTCGACGTTGCCGCAAGCGAGTGGGCCCATGGGGACCTCTATTCCCTACCGGGACGAGGGCTGCTTCTGACCTCGGACGAGCTTATCGCCAAATTTTTGGGGTGGTGTGATAGGTACCCGATTCTCTCTATAGAAGACCCCGTCGGAGAAAATGATATTTCTGGCTGGCGCAAAATAACGGAGCTTCTCGGCAAAAAAATCATGCTGGTGGGAGACGACCTTTTCGTCACAAACAGCAGCCGTCTGCACAATGGCATACAAGAGGGGCTTGCGAATGCCATCCTTATCAAACCGAATCAAATCGGCACCCTCTCTGAGGCTCTCGGCGCCATAAGACTTGCCCATACGAAAGGTTACCAAACCATCATATCCCACCGTTCCGGAGAAACCAGTGATACTTTTATCTCGGATATCGCCGTCGCGACCGGCGCCGGTTTTCTCAAAGCGGGCGCGCCGGCCAGAGGAGAACGTGTTGCCAAATATAACAGGCTTATCCAAATAGACAGGCTCCTGAGCTGAACGCTCTATATTCCGATGGACATGTTGCACCGACAGGGCGCTATGATAGGCCACATGTCCGGACAAAGGATTTGTGACAAAGACAGAGCAGGTGAAATACAATAATAAAGGAAAGCGAGAAACAGCGTGCGCCCAGCTACAGCGCAGCCAAAGCTTTTGGGCAATCATTTGTGCGAAACTTGTCATAATTTGACAATCTATTTCTCAGTTTTCCTGATTAAAAAATGATATAAGTTGGTAAAAATATAATTGGAAGGCAAATAAGGCCCTCCGAAAGTATGAAAAAGAGAGAGTGAATCAAATTGACCATTAAACGCGGAGATATTTATTATGCAGATCTCAGTCCGGTCGTAGGCAGCGAACAGGGCGGTCTTCGTCCCGTTCTGATTGTACAAAACGATGTCGGAAACAAGTATAGCCCGACTGTAATCGCCGCTGCCATCACAAGTCAGCTCGGGAAAGCAAAGCTGCCGACTCATATCGATGTTTACGCCGAAAAGTACGGGCTTGTCAAGGACTCCGTTATTCTCCTCGAACAGATTCGAACCATTGATAAAACTAGACTTCGTGAGAAAATGGGACACCTTGACGACGTACTTATGCAAAGAGTCAACGACGCAATTACCGTCAGCTTTGGACTTGACAGCATATATGAAAATCATGAAAGACAAGCAGAAATTCCGGCTGCAGCGGAAAAACATACCCCCGCTGTTACCGCATGAATGGCAGAAAGTTTCTGCAAACTCATGAAAAACTCCGGAAAGGGGCGGCCGAGAGATTTCTGGTCCTTCCGGGCAAGGCCCGGCGTGACTATCACGCCGGGCTAATTCGTTTTATAGCTTTTTGAGCCATAATGGCACTTTGATATCCGCTTCGTTCTGTGGCCTGCGCTCAAGCACAGCTCAATTTTATCCGCATCATACAAGCGTCTCATACGGCAATCATGGCGCCGGCAGCGGATCGGTCAGTCAAGCTATGCCCGTGCGGTTCGTTCCGTTATCTCAAAAAGGAAGCTCCCGCTATTCATTCCCCCATACAGGCAACTGCATCGATAACCCTCAAAAGCAAAGGCTCCTCTATCTCGCCCGATGTGCCAAAAATCGTTTCAGATGTAGTCGCATACGGGCGATAAGCGAAATTATTTGGCAACATCCCATCACAAGCTGAATCTTTTCGGCGATTTTTAAGATTTATGAATTTTACATAATGAAATCGACTTTTTTTCTCGTTTTTTATACATGTTTTTGTTCATTTTTCATTGACAAATTCTTTTGATTGTGATAAAATGCTCGCGAAAAAACGCAATCGCAGGAGTGTATATTACAAAATGAAAAATCACAGTCAGATCCTGAAGGATCATTTTTTTCAGAATCTAGAAAACACATTAAGTCTATGTAAAGTCCGTCTGAATCCCGAAACGGCATTGCTTGAACGGAGCGCATATATTGGTTTGGACGACCCCGGCTATTACGGATGCTTTTACCCGTCTCTGGTTCTTGGATATTATATGCCCGATTCGCCGCACTATCACGATAAAACTTTATTGGAATATGCGATTGCCCTCTTGGAAAAATATGAAACCTATATCCACGAGGATGGCTCTGTTGACCTGATCGAAACCAACTTCCACGATCCCGCGCAGACCGGCTTCCATGTCAAGGCCTATTTTACAACGACAGCAGTGCTCACAAAATTTTCTGAGCATACCGCACTGGAAGACGAATTGTTTGAAATCGTAAAACGGATTCTCTCCAAAATGGGAGAGGCGATGGCAACGCTCGGCTTCCATACGCCGAATCATCGGTGGGTCATCAGCGCCGGTCTTTCCATTGCCTATCAATATACGCAGAATTCCAAGTTCATGGAAGCCATCGATCGTTTTCTGATGGAAGGCATTGACTGTGATGAAAACGGTGAATATACCGAACGTTCGACCGGTTCTTATAATCTGATTTGCGACCATGCGTTCACGGTCATGGCATATTTCTTGCATGATGAGACCTATCTTGAATATCCGAGGCGAAATTTAAACCTCATGTTTAGTTTTACCGAACCGGATCTGACGGTCAACACCTTGAACTCCACAAGATGGGATCAAGGGGGAAAATACAACATCGCTCCTTACTATTCCTTCTATCTGCTCCTTGCTCTATGGGATAAAAACCCGGAATTTGCCTATATGGCAGACACCATTTTGGATCGTTTCGATTTCACTACAGCAATTTCCATTTATCATTGCGATCTTCTTTCCTTCTTCCTCCTTTTCCCGGAAATGGAAGAACGGCAGAACCAGATAGCATCCAAAGCGCCGGCAAAAAATCAAACCAAATTTCTTCCCAAAAGCAACATTGCGCGCATTTATAAGCCGGAGCATGACCTTGTCATCACGCTGCTTGGCACCAGACACCCCGTGTTCCTGCAGATGAATTATGGCTCCAGCATTTTGCAGGTTCGGTACGCCGGTTCTTTCTTCGGCGACCCGCACTCTCAGTTCCGCGCAAGGGAAATTGTGCCGACAGAGGATGGGTTCCGGCTCATCTGTGATGAATCGGCAGGTTACCGTTCTCAGTTCGATGAAAAGCCGGAAACCTCTGATTGGCGCCGGATGGACCATTCCAAGAGAAAGATTATCAACATTCAGAATTTCCACACGGAAATCACCGTTCATATCACAGAGGACGGTGCTGTATTGGATATTGAGACCTCCGGCTGTGAACGCATTCCGACAAAGCTGGAATTTGTAGTGACACCCGGCGGAAAGCTTGATACCGATACCTTTGCCGCTTATACAAAAGCAGGCGATTATCTGTTCCTTAAGAAGGGGGGCGCGCGTTATTTTCTCGATACGCGCCGATATTTTGAGATTGAAGGCGGATTTTTCTCCCATACCTATGCAGAGCACATGCGCGGCGCTTTCCCTGCCGATGAGAAGATGGCAACCCTTGCGATGACGGCAACCACGCCGCAGCGCTCCACTGTCGCAATCCATGCCAAAACTATCTATTGACTTATTTTGGAATTTGTAGTAAGCTATATAAGCAGGACGGTCGAGAGCGCTCTCTGCCGTCCTGATATTTTGATAAAGGAGAATGGATGATGGAACTGAAAGGATCGAGAACAGAAGCAAATCTGATGGCGGCGTTCGCGGGCGAATCTCAGGCGAGAAATAAATATACCTATTACGCCTCCAAAGCAAAAAAGGACGGCTATGTCCAGATTGCAAAAATTTTTGAGGAAACAGCAGACAATGAGAAGGAGCATGCAAAAATCTGGTTCAAGCTGCTGCATGGGGGTGAAATACCGGATACCCTTGCAAACCTTGAAGATGCGGCCGCCGGCGAAAATTACGAATGGACCGATATGTATGACAAATTTGCCAAAGAAGCAAAAGAAGAGGGCTTCGACCGCATCGCCTATCTCTTCGAGGCCGTCGGCAAAATCGAAAAAGAGCATGAAGAGCGCTATCGCAAGCTGATCGCCAACATTGAGGGCGGCCTTGTATTCTCCAAAGATGGAGATGTCATTTGGCAATGCTCCAACTGCGGTCATATCGTCGTCGGCAAAAAGGCGCCCGAAATATGCCCCGTATGTGCGCATCCCAAGAGCTATTTCCAGGTCAAAGCAGAAAATTATTAAAAAGAAAAAGGCGGATGATACATCCGTCTTTTTTTGATCGTCCTATTATTTTTTCAATCTGCCGATGACCTTACCAAAGCACAGGATTTCATCATTCTCGCCGATCACGATGTCCCGATAGGCGGGGTTCAGCGAAATCAGCCGATCGCCGCCATACTTTTTGAAAAAGCTTTCTCCATTCAGAGCGAAAATGCCAAGCTCTCCCTTTTCAATACCGTCGGATTTCATCACAAGCAGAATATCTCCGTCCGCATAACGCGGCATCATGCTGTCACCGTACACTCTCACCGCAAAATCTGCCGCGTCTGTTTTTTCATTGGAATATACGGAAATCTCACGATAATCATCACCGGAAAGATAAGAACCCGTTCCGGCGGAAACCGCAATATTGTAAAGCCGCAGCTTGCGTACCGAAGGCGTGTCCAACGAATACGGCTCTTCCGCCTGCTCCCTTATCATCCGTTCGTATTCCCTGTTGGCAACATCATCCACCGCTTTTCGTCCGGCGGCGTCGAGCGCCTCGTACCGGAGCAAAAGCTCTTTGCCAAGAGCAGAGGACGGCTCTTTCCGGATGCCGATAAGGGCGTCCAAAGAACAGTCCAAAGCATCCGAAAGCGAGAGCAGCGTAGAAAGCTTCGGATCCGAAGTAGCGCCGCAAAGAAGCTTGTTCAGCGTCCCGATCGAAATACCCGATTTTTCAGAAAGCGATTCATTGGTAAAGCCTTTGTTCTTTTTGATTTTTTTGATATTTTCGAGCCAATCCATAGTCTGACCCTCCGAATTTCCATAAGGGAACTGCCCCGTCATCCGGCGCAGCAAGGCGTGGCGCTCAGTCACACGCGTTTTCAAAAGAAGCTCTCTCTGCTGAAAACACAAGGGCATTCACCGGCTTTTGCCTAACGGAAGCGAAGACGGAACATTTTCTCCATATTATACTTTACGGTAATATCCTATCACATAAAAACAAATTTGTAAAGAGATTTTTTAAAATTTTTATATTTTACGGTAATTTATTTTTAAAAGCCCTCTTGACAATTACCTTTAAAGGGTGTATAATAAGAGCACATCATATAATAAACGGTAAATTCAGAGGTGAGAAACATGGAGCGCTGCGATTTTCAAATCATAGAGGGCTGCGGGGTATATTCCTATACCGTAGAATATCCGACACATGCCAAAACAAAAAAGAGTCCCGCCGCTGCCAAAGTGAAAACGCGCAAAAAAGCTACTACTTTGAAAAAACGGACGCTTACCATACTTCTGCTTCTGCTTTCACCGGTGGCGTTTCTTCTGGATGTCGCGTTTGCCGCGGTATCGTATCTGCCGCGCAAGCTGTATCTTTTGGCAGAAAAAAGCGGACGCGCCGGTGTTATCGGAACCGTATCCTGCTTTGTGATTTTGTCTGCCATGCTGTTTATCGTTTTATAACTTAGGGGAGATGTCCCTCCTCCCCTTTAGAGACGGGTTCCTTTTTCGCATCCCGTCGGGGATAAGATTCCCGACCGAATGCTCAGGTTGATTGTTCTGCTCTTTGGCACACCACATGGCAGGCGGGTTCCCTTATGAAAAATCCTATAAGAATCTCCTTTCAATATTTTCTGAGAAAATCTCCCCTTGCCCGGGAGATTTTCTTTTTTGTGATAAACAGCCCCTCCCCCAAAATCAAATTTATGGTTGTTTTTTGAGAAAAGCCGCCTCATTTGTCAGTCGTAAAATCCAAAGTGATAAAATATATAGAAAAGGAGTCATATTTTTATAGGGAAATATGACTCCTTTCTCCTAAAAAACCTATTCATCCAACATGCCTGCGATCTTTTCTGCCGTCTGTCCCGGGGAAAGTCCTGTCGTATCGATTTTCACCGAATCCAGCTTCTGATAAAGAGCAAGCCGCGGAACACTTCTTTCGACAATGTCCTCCGTTCGTATCCCCGCCGCCACATCTCCGAGAAGACGTGCCCGGAGAGCACTCTCTGTGCAAATAAGAGAAACGGAGCATACCGCCACCCCCTTCGTATCAAGCCGGGCGAGCAGGTCATCGATGATTCTCTGCTCGTGCATGACCCAACAGAAAATCACATTCTCGAGCCTGCTGCATCGAAGAAAATTTCCTAGCAGATGCGTGATATTGTCCATCACCATCGCCTGCGTTTCCTCTGAAACCGTAAACGGCGTCATCTGCCAACACCAGTCGCCATCCAAGAGCACATTGTGCGGGAGCAGGCGAGCAAGCTCACGGCACGTCGTCGTTTTCCCGACCCCCATGGTACCGCCGACCAAAATCAATCGTTTCATCGTACCTCCCGCCTTTACCCCTTTTTAAGATAAGAAATCAGCGGCGCAAGCTCCGCAGGATCTGTCCAATCAGCGTCCTCCCCCGGAGGACAAGACATCAGCGCCCTCTCCCATGGCTCGTATTCCTCGGGCGACTTTCCTAGCACTGCTTTTCTCAGCATTTTGCAAAGCGTTCTATCTGTAAAACGCATAGCGCTTTCCTTCCATGCGCCGCGGCAGTAAAAACGAGGAATGTCTGCAAGCTCCCCTTTGAAATAACGCGAGCAAAGCTCGGCAAACGCTTTTTCATCATGCGGAGATGCTCCGACGCAGAAAACCGCAATTTTTTTGTTTTTCCAATGTGCCGCATGATGACGGATGAAAGAAAATCCGGCAATTCCGGAAGCATAAATGCCGCCGCCATAGACAAGGATTTCATACGGTGCGCATAAATCAGCCCTCGCATCTGCGCGTGGCAAGCAGTCATAGTCCATCGTCTCGGCAAGCCACCTTGCATATTTTTCTGTGGCGCCGTATTTTGACTGAAAAACCACAAGTCCCTTTTTCATAATAAAAAATTCCTTTCCTGAAAAGCTTCTGCTTTGGGCTATAAAAATACAGAGGATTTAATTTTTCCAAAGATGCCGCGGATAAACACCGTGCTCCTTTTGCTCTCGCATAAACGCTCGAAAGATTTCACTGTCGGCCCGATTGGTAACACCCTGCCATACAGCATCCGTCGAAAGGATTTTCACATCGGCACGGCCCGTATCGATCAGCTCTTGTACCTCAGACGGCAGAAAGAACTCGCATTTAGAAAGGTCAGCTCGGTTGGCTTCCAGGAAACGAAGGAACATTTCCTCCAAATGCTCGGTAAACGACGGCGTAAAGCCGAAGCAGTTCATCGAGACCGTCGTATCCTCGTCAAGCGCACAGATACTTTTATCGTCAAACGTATTGATAATGGTTCCATCCGCCCGCCGCTCGATTTTTTTATACTCCTCGACACGGACAAGATACCCATTCTCATCTGCGAGGCAAACGCCGCGGGAAACGCTGCCGTTTTCGCTGAGCGTATTCTTCACTTTATAGCCAACCATACAGTAATGCGCGCGTGTATCGTCCTTTGCCTCTTTCAGGAAAGACGCAAGTTTGAAAAACGCATCGCGTCCGTAGCAGTCATCCGCATTGACGACGCCAAAATTGTCGTCGATTCTGCCTGCCGCCATGATAGCATGTCCCGTGCCAAACGGCTTGGTTCTGCCCTCGGGAACGACGAATCCCGCCGGCAGCTCCATTTTCTGATATGCGTAGCGGAGCGAGACCCCATTCCTACGAAGTCTGTGCCCGATTTTTTCCTCAAACAACTCTTCATTTTCTTCTTTTATAATCAATATAAACCGATCAAAGCCCGCAAGAAGCGCATCATAAATCGTAAAATCCATGATGTACTCGCCCTCGTCGGTCAGCGGAGTGAGCTGCTTCATTCCTCCAAAGCGGCTGCCCATTCCTGCCGCCATAATAACAAGTGTCATAACCATTTCTCCTTTGTGATAAATCTCCCGGCCGAAAATACACATACCTTCATCCATTTGCCAAAAACGTGAAATTCTGCCCTTAACAAGATTCAGTATAGCATATGGTATTTTATTTTTCAACACCGGAATAGATTTTTTCCGCGTGAATATATTGAATATAGAATTTTTTCCTTTGTGGGAGGCGTTATGAAAAAAATAGGAACCGGTATTCTTGTGATGCTGCTTGGCCTTATCTGCTTTTCCTGCGGTTCCATGCCGGATATGGAAGAGCTTCTTCACTATCAGCAGGATGGCGCGCAGTTTCAGGTCAACATCACAGACGAAGAGCTTCGTTTCTCCGCTGTTATCACACTCGGAGAAACCGACATACTTGAGCTTACGGACAGTGAAACAGAGGGAATCCGTTTTCTGTTCGGCGAGGACGAAATCCGTCTGGAATATGACGGCACCTCGATACCGATTTCCTCCCCCGAAAGGCTGAAAGCCGCAAAATGGATCTCTCTTTTTTCCCTTTCTCCTGATATGATCTGGAAAATTCACCGGAATACCATCGGCGGGATCGACGTATATGTCTGCGTCTGCGACAATATCTGTCTTTACATCGATGCCGCTTCCCATCTGCCTCTGAAAATGACGGATGGGGAGGTTGAAATCGATATTTTATCCTGTCAATAATACACCGTTGTCAATATACTGATTTTGAGAAGCAAAAAACCGGACGGCATTAGCGTCCGGTTTTTCTTTTTCTGTCGAGAGCCGCCGTTCTCTCTCTCCTTATCATGCCGGCTGTGAGCGCGGCGCCGTTTTTTTTCTGTATTCCGGCAAGGCTTTCTCCGACACAACCTTTTCATCGATCACCACGGCTTCCACGTCCTGCATGGACGGCGCTTCATACATCACCGGAAGCATAACCTCCTCCATGATGGCGCGAAGCCCGCGCGCGCCCGTGCCGCGTGCGATTGCGAGATCGGCGATCTTTTCAATAGCGGCATCGGTAAACTCGATTTCAATACCGTCAATACCGAAAAGCTTTTGGTACTGCTTAACCAACGCGTTTTTCGGCTCCCGCAGAATACGGGAAAGCGCCGCGCGGTCCAGATTTTCCAAAGAAACCATAACGGGAAGTCTTCCGACAAGCTCGGGAATCAGCCCGTATTTGACAATATCATGCGCTGTGACATGCCGCAAAATGCCGCCATCCTGTTCCTTTTCCGCCTTTTTCTTGATTTCTCCTCCGAATCCAATGGTGGAGTGTCCCATTCTCTGCTCAACAATCTGTTCAAGTCCGTCAAACGCGCCGCCGCAGATAAAGAGAATATTTTCCGTATTGATCTGAATAAAATCCTGCCCCGGATGCTTGCGTCCGCCCTGCGGCGGCACATTGGAAACCGTTCCCTCCAAAATCTTCAAAAGCGCCTGCTGCACGCCTTCTCCGGACACGTCACGCGTAATCGAGCGGTTTTCACTGCGGCGAGAAATTTTATCGATTTCATCGATATAAATGATTCCTTTCTCCGCAAGCTCGATATCATAATCCGCCGCCTGAATCAGACGCAGCAGAATATTCTCGACGTCTTCGCCGACATAGCCCGCCTCCGTGAGCGTCGTCGCGTCGGCGATGGCAAACGGGACCTTCAGTGTCTTTGCCAGGGTCTGTGCGAGAAATGTCTTTCCGACGCCGGTGGGGCCGAGAAGCAGCACATTGCTCTTCTGGATTTCCACGCCGTCATCCTCCGCCTTTTTTCCTTTTCCCTTCTGACTTTTGGATGCAATGCGTTTATAGTGGTTGTATACGGCAACGGAAAGCGCGATTTTCGCCGCATCCTGACCGATTACATATTCGTCAAGCGCCGCTTTGATTTCTTTCGGGCGAGGAAGCTCAGACAAAGAAATCTCTTTTTCGTTTTTGATCGAGCTTTCATAATCATCGATCAGCTGACTGCATGCAAACACGCAATTATCGCAGATATACACGCCGCTTTGCGACGGAATCAGATAATTTACCTGATTTTCCGTTCTGCCGCAGAACGAGCACCGGTGCAGACCCGTGCCTGCTTTATTGTTATCCGCCATAGACCTCACCTCAAATTCTCTTTTCAATCACCTTGTCGACAAGCCCGTAATCCTTTGCTTCCGCAGCAGAAAGGAAGTTATCCCGTTCGGTGTCACGCGCAATCTGCTCGACGCTCTTGCCGGTGACTTTCGCCAAAATTTCATTGAGGGTCTGACGAATACGAATGATTCTGTCCGCATGGATTTTGATATCCGTCGCCTGCCCCTGCATGCCGCCGAGCGGCTGATGAATCATGATTTCACTATTGGGCAGCGCAAGCCGCTTTCCGGGTGCGCCCGCCGCAAGCAGGAAAGCTCCCATGCTCGCCGCCATTCCGATACAGATGGTCGAAACATCACATTTGATATAATTCATCGTATCATAAATCGCCATCCCCGCCGTAGTAGAGCCGCCGGGACTGTTGATATAAAGGCTGATATCCTTATCTGGGTCCTGTGATTCGAGGAAAAGAAGCTGAGCAACTACGAGAGATGCCGTCACATCATTGACCTCATCGGATAAAAATACGATCCTGTCACCAAGCAGCCTCGAATAAATATCATACGAGCGCTCGCCGCGGCTCGTCTGTTCCACAACCATTGGTACCAGTGCCATGTGAATCCTCCTTCGCCGTCCTCCGGACGGACTATCAAGTTTAGGTTTGCCAGGCGCATAAGGAAATCAAATTCGCAGGCGCCGGCGTCTGCGAATCGATGCTTTTTATTCGGCTGCCTTTTCCGGCTCGGAGGGGGTCTCCTCCGTTTTCTCTTCCGAAACTGTCTCAGGCTCTACCTCGGCGACCTTTTTCTTTCTGGGCGCCTTCTTTTTGGGAGCCGCAGCGCCATCTCCTTTGGAAATATCCGCATTGTCACGGACAAAAAGCGCTGCCTTGCCGACCTCGACATCCGCCGCGATCGCCTTTTCCTCGATGCTTTCCTTTACCTTATCAAGCTCGATGCCATAGGCATCGGCAATCTTCTGATATTCGGTATTGATATCTTCTTCCGTCGCCGTAAGGCTCTCCGCCTTTGCGACATATTCCAGCGCCAGACGAGTCTTCACCTGCTTTTCCGCCTGCGGACGGAACTGCGCCTTCAGCGTTTCCACCGTCTGTCCCGTATATTTCATGAAGGTATTGAGATCCATTCCCTGATAACGAAGGCGATTTTCATAATCGCGCACGAGATTTTCTGCCTCGTTTTCAAACATCACCTCGGGAATCTCTCCCTCGATGTTTTCACAAAGTGCGCTCATAAGCTGGTCGTCCACCTTGGCGTCTTCTGTTTTATTGGCGCTCTCTTGGAGTTTTGCCTTCACATCGGCCTTGTATTCATCCAATGTGTCAAATTCAGAAACATCCTTGGCAAACTCATCGTCGAGCGCCGGCAGCTCAGAGACTTTGATTTCATGAATCAGGCATTTGAAGGTTGCCGCCTTACCGGCAAGCTCCTTCGCATGATAATCCTCCGGGAATGTGACCTCCACATCAAAAGGCTCACCGATGCTTTTGCCTATCATCTGATCTTCAAAACCGGGGATAAACTGCCCGGAGCCAAGCTTCAGGCTGTATTTCTCCGCCTTGCCGCCCTCGAACGGCTTTCCGTCAACATAGCCGTCAAAGTCAAAGATTACCTCGTCATCCTTTGCAGCGGGACGGTCGCTCACCTCGATTGCACGGGCATTGCGTTCCCGCACCCGGTCGATTTCCGTCTGCACCGCCTCGTCGGTAACTTCGACGTCCTCTCTTGTCGCTTTCAGCCCCTTGTATTCTTTTACGGTGATTTCCGGCTTCACATAAACTTTTGCCGTAATGACGACTCCATCCGCATCTAGCGATTTGATATCGATCTCCGGTTGGCTCACTACCTCGAGTCCCGCCTCTTTCACCGCCTCGGGATATGCCGAAGGCAGGATAGCATTGATGGCGTCTTCATAAAAAACACCGGTTCCATACATTCTTTCGATCATTTTGCGCGGTGCTTTTCCTTTGCGGAAGCCGGGAATATTGAACTTCGCGACATTTTTCCGGTACGCCTTTTCACATTCCGCCTCGAAAGCTTCATGGTCAATAAAAATCTCAAGTTCCTTTTGATTGGTGCCGATCTCGGCGGTATTTAACAGTTTCATGGTTCCTCCATCGTGTATTCAAACAACATTTTATTTTTACATACATGTTTACTATATCATTTTTCACAAAAAATGTCAACATTTTTTGGGGATTTTATACACCGCTTTTCGGCAAAATTCACTTTTCCGGCTCGATTTTCATGGGTTCAAAATTCAAGTAGTCGGCAGAAATGAGAAAAAATTCGATATCCGAGAAGCGCGCGCATGCCGGAACGTCGTATTTTCCGTGGATATGACCGAAATAGCATCGCCTCACGCCGTGCCGGCAAAGGGTGTGCACCATTTCTTCACACACGTAATCCCCGAAAACCGGCGGAAAGTGAAGAAACGCCAAAATCTCCTTTTCTTCTCCGCGTACACGCGCGGCCTCGCGCAGGGCCTCTGCGCAGGCAAGACTTCTGTCAAGCCGCCCGACCTCTCTTACCACGATTTTCCCCGCATCAGCCCCTTTGACAGGCGACGCCTTTTCATCCGTATACCAACCCCGCGCGCCACAGAGAATAAAGTCCTCGGCTTCATACGCGTTGTTATGCAGAAAGCGGATGGTTCTGTAGCCCCTCTCGCTGACAAAGCGGTCAAGCTTTGCCATCGTCTGCCACCAATAATCATGGTTGCCCTTGAGGATATATTTTTCGCCCGGCAGCGATTCGATGAAGTCAAAATCAGCCTTTGCCTCGTCCGTTGTCATGGCCCATGAGATATCGCCGGCAAGCACGACGGTGTCTCCAGGCGATACATGTTTTTTCCAACCGAGCGTGAATTTTTCCACATATCCGGTCCATCGCGAGCCGAAAATATCCATCGGTTTCTCACAGGAAAGCGAAAGATGCGGGTCACCAATTACAAAAAGAGCCATGCGCTGTTTGAATTCCTTTCGTTTTTCATTGTATCATCCATCCAAAACAGGTGAATTTTCAAAAATTAATGCTCCGCCATCAGGTATAGACTTCGCACACATGAAGCAAAATAAAACCGACAGCGTTTGTGTTCCGTCTTTGCAGAACACGGCGCCGTCAACCGGCAAAACATGTTTTTTCTTTTCCCGAAAAGCTTTTGCCGAAAACGGAAGCCGTCCGATTTGTAAAAAGCGGACATCCTCCGTAAACTGTGATTTCGATTGAAAGGATTTGTCGTTCCGAGTCCGGAACGAAATATGGTTTCTTATCATGAACGGAGATATCTCTGGCGAAAAGACATGTAAAACCTGCAAATGCAACAAAGGCGTTTCGTGCGACGTTACCAACTGTGTCTATCATGATGGCGAGAGCCACTGCACAGCCGAAAGAATCAACGTGGGTCCCAGCTATGCGACCTCCTGCACGGACACCGTTTGCGCAACCTTCAAACAGAAAACGGTTTGAATTTCAGCGGAAAAGCGAACGCTTTTCCGCTTTTTTATTTTTCAGTGAGTTTTTCGGTCGTTCTATACGACAATGAATATAAGAATGAGAGTCTGATATCATGTTCTCTCCATTCTAAAAATCTAACATAAGGGGTATCTTTCATGAAAAAATATGCCGTGCTCCTGTTTTTCCTTCTTTTTCTTTCTGCATTCCTGCTTTCCTGCGGCGGTGAAAAGGAACCGTCTAAAGCCTTTACCGAAATGACGCTTGAGGAAATCCTCTCCGCTATCTATCAAAAAGGAGGTTACAGCAAACAGCTGACCGAGCTCATAGAAGCGCCCGTCCCGGAGCCCGATTCCATGGACTTTTCAACATATCTTGTAACGACAGAAATTGACGCAGACAACTGCGAATACTTTCTCGGCAGCACAGAGATAGAATTTGAACGCGCCATCGCATCGGAAGCCAATATCAACCCGACTACCTATTCCCTTTGCCTGATTCAAGCCAAAGAGGAACAGGATGTGGACGCTCTTGCCAGTGCCGTTCGAAAAAATGCCAATCCTATGAAATGGATCTGCACGGGCCTTCCCGACGATGCTGTTTATGTAGACAAAGCAGGAGACATTGTCATCCTGATCATGAGTGCGACAGACGGGGAAGCTCTGCTCGAAGCTTTCCGTTCCCTTGCGGAATCTCCTAATGAAACATGAGCGTCTGAAGCGAACCGCTCCCCTCAAACGATTCTTTATAGATTGGCAAGCACAAACCGCTCTGCATTGCCATAAAAAAGCGCCTGTATGGTTTCGTCCGGAACCCCTTCCCTTTTCAGGGCCGCGGCAACCCCGACAAGACCTGAAACATCCCGGATGCCGGCAGGCGTTTTGTCGATCCCGTCAAAATCGCAGCCAAAAGCCAGATGATCCCCGATTCCAAGCGATAAATCATGCAGGATATGCCGGCACACGCTCCGAATGTTCGCCTCGCCTGGCTCATCCAGATGCTGCGGCGCCATGCTGATGCCGATAAGACCGCCCGTCATGGCGACTCTTTTCGCCGTCTCATCCGTCAGATTGCGCGGATGCGGATACACGCGCCGGCTGTTGGAATGGGTGGCGACGACGGGACGGCGACTCTCCTGCGCAAGAGCGAGGCACTCATTCGCGACTGCATCTGAGGCATGGGAAAGATCGACGGTGATCCCGAGGGCAAAGCAGCCTCGCACCACCTCTCTGCCGAACGGCGTCAGCGGGTCCGATGTGTTGAACGCCCCTCCGATGATATCGGAGTCGCGCCACACCAGCGTAAGGAAGCGCACGCCCAGCTTATAAAGCTCCCCAAGCCGCTCGATTTTCCCATCAAGAAGGCTCGCGCCCTCCACCGCAAGGAAAAACGCTCGTTTTCCCTGCGCCCTAGCCTGTAGGAACTCCGCCGATGAGCGACAGAGCATCGCCTGATCCGCCGGAATTTTTGATATAAAATCCCGATATATGGCATGGAACTGCTTCCATGCCTCCTCGTTATCCAGCGAATGCTGCGTCCAAATTGCCATGACCTGCGCGTATTTTGAATAGACCTCCGCTTTTTTCAGAGAAATATGAAGGAGGCTGTCCTCCATTCTCATTTGTTTTTTATAAAGCTCAAATGGGGTGTCACAGTGTAAATCAAATAGATTCATAAAAAGCCCCTCCCGGGCGTGCGCCACATCAAAGCAACGCGTTTTCAATATGTCGAATGCCCTCCTCGGCAAGAATATACCTTCCGCCGCGACGAGTTAGATACACCTCAATAACGTCGATACGCGGCTTTTTTATCGGCTTGTTTTTATAAATATATTCCTCGGCACACGCTGTTATGTGCTGCTTTTTTCTTGCATCCACCGCTGCCCCGGGCCGTCCGAATCTCGACGGGGTACCGCGGCAAAGCCGGCTTTTTACCTCCACAAACAAAATATGGGTGGCATTCTCGCAGATGATATCGGTTTCCAGGTGCCCGCTCCGGTAATTGCGGCAGACAATCGAATAACCGCGTGAGATAAGATATTCACATGCCAGGGCCTCGCCGGCCATACCGATTTCATGGTTTTTCATAGCCTGCAAATGACAAAAAGCTTCGTCTGTGCTCCGGACATGGACCAAGCTCCCGCACCTTTTCCATGTGTTCCTTCGTGGGATAGCCCTTATGCCGTGCGAATCCATACGCCGGATAACGCGCATCCAGCTCCCGGCATTGCCTGTCTCTGGTAACTTTTGCGAGAATAGACGCCGCCGCAATCGACGGACATTTTGCGTCCCCGCCGACAACGGTTTTCGTCGGGATGGAAAAGCCCCTCGCCGTATTGCCGTCCACAAGCGCAAAGTCTGCAGAAACAGGAAGTGCAGCCACGGCGCGGTTCATCGCAAGCATCGTTGCGTTCAGAATATTGAGCCGGTCGATTTCCGCAGGCGTTGCCCATGCGATGGCATAAATCGCCTCCCGCACAAGGATCTCATACAACGCTTCCCGCTTTTTCTCCGAAAGCTTTTTGGAATCGTTGAGCCCCGGCTCGCAAAATCCGTCCGGCAGAATCACCGCCGCCGCCACAACATTGCCGGCAAGCGGTCCGCGTCCCGCCTCATCAATGCCGCAAACGGCATGATAGCCTAGCGTCCCGCATTCCTTTTCATAAGTAAATTCCAACATCGTTTTTCTCCACACGTTATCTTTTGGAAATACGCGTCTGATAGGTCCTGCGAAGCTGCCCCTGGCACTGTCCATCCGCTTAGCACGTCAGCCGATATCGTATCGCTCCGCATTTTTCTTTGCCAAGCCCTAGCAAGACTTTTCCCGATTTTGCTGAAAGTTTCTTTTTCCCGATTTCACAGGGCTTTCTCCGGTTCCTCCAACGTAATGCGCCCGATTTTCCCGGCACGGAACTCATCGAGCAGCATGCCGGCGGTGCGAAGGGTATCCACCTCGCCGCCGGAAATAAGGAAACCGCGCCGGCGCCCGACCTCCATAAGCAGCTCATCATCCGTAAGCGGTTCGATTTTCTCAGGAGTCAGCCGGTATCTCTCGCAGAAAAGCTTCGGATACCGGATACGCAGTCTGCCGCAAAGAACCGACGCCAACATTTCCACATCCATGACCTCATCGCGGATAGCGCCCGTCAGCGCCAGGTTTTCCCCCACCCTGCGGTCATCGAACTTCGGCCAAAGCACCCCCGGCATATCAAGAAGGTCAAATCCAAGAGAGGTTGTCACCCATTGCTTGCGCAGCGTCACACCCGGCCGGTCCTCCACCTTGGCTTTGCCGGCAGAAGAAAGACGATTGATAAGCGAGCTTTTCCCCACATTCGGAATTCCGACGATCATGGCGCGCAGCTTCCTGCCCTCCATGCCGCGCTCCCGATATCTTTCAAGCTTTCCCGCGCACAGGCGGCGCAGCTCCCGTGGAATCCCGGAGATTCCCTCTCCCGTGTGACAGTCATAGAAAAGACATTCTCTTCCCGTCTCCCGAAAATAGGCTTTCCATCGCGCCGTCATAACGGGGTCCGCAAGCGACGCCTTGGAAAGCAGCACAAGGCGCGGACGCCCGGCGGTCAGTCCCGCGATCTCCGGGTTTTCAGAGCTTTCCGGGATTCGCGCATCCAAAAGCTCCAAAACGATGTCAACATCCGTTAAGGCCTCCGAAATCATCCGGCGCGTTTTCGCCATGTGCCCCGGAAACCACTGTATCTGTTCAGAAGGCATAAAAACTCCTTTTGTCCGTCAGTCCAAAGTGCCGATTGCGTTCAGCGGAAAAAGGCGGAAGACCGCGTGCCCGACAATCTCGCTTTCCTTTACAAAGCCGACAAGATCCGAGCGGCTGTCCGTCGAGCCGTTCCGATTGTCTCCCATGACAAAATAGCAGCCCTCCGGCACCGTTACGGTGTAGCCGTCAATGTCCTCTCTTTCCATGCTGCCGAATATCCGTTTGACATACGGCTCATAAAGCGTGATCCCATCCACCGTAACCGTCCAATTATCAAAATCAAAGGTGATCGTTTCTCCGCCCTTGGCGATGATACGCTTTACAAGCAGCTCGTCGGAATAATATCCATCCTTTTTTTGCACGACGACAATATCGTAACGATCCGGCGTATAAAAAAGGTTGGTTACAATCAGCCTGTCGCCGGACAGAAGCGTATCGGACATGGAAGAGCCGTTAACTGTCGCCATGCGTCCGACGAAGGTAAAGATCAAAACGACAATGACCGCCGCGACACAGAGCACCTCAAACCAATCGTAAAGGTTCGCCATAAGCGAGGGCTTTTTCCTCTCCGGAGAGGACGTTGCTTCCTCTGCTATTTTATTTTCATCCATACTTTATACCACCCTTTCCAATTCATCATGAAGATTTCCCGCGATGGCGGCAGAATAAATCATCAGAATGATTCCGAACATCAGTCTGAAAAACCATGAAAGAGCAAAAATTTCCGATTCCTCTCCAAAAGGCACCGCCGCCATACAGAGAACACTGAAACACGCATATAAATATTCCAAGGCGGCATAGCGCCCCACTCTGCGAGTAAGCGCTGAAAGCCTCTCTTCCTGCTTTTGCGCCGACATCTCGAAAAGTCCCGCCGAAGAAAGCTCTGTGCATCGCGCCGCGAGACGCAGATAAACCTTCTTTTTCTCCGCTACTAGCAAAGAAAACGAAACCATCGCGAAAGCAAAGCAAATCATGAAAGCGATATACACTGGAAAAAAGCCTTCCTCCTCATAAGGAAACGCGCTTCCCGCAAATCGTTCAGAATAAATATATAGCAGCACATAACTGGCTGCGGAAAACGGAACAAACAACGCCGCCTTAACGGAGGCTACGCGGCGGCGCGGCGCATATTCGCCCGCCGCGCGAAAAGCAGCAAGCATAACCACGCCCCACAAAAACTCCGGAACAAAGTAAAAAGAATCCACCAAGCGCCCCCCTATGCTGATACCACTTATCGGCAAACACATAAAAAAGGCAAATGCAACAATAGACAGCGTGCAAAACGCATGGGTTTTTCTCTTTGTCCAAAGCAAAACGTCCGGCACAATTTCCGACTCATATTTTTCTTCGAGTGTCCGGATAAACGCACGATCACGGCGGAAACCGTCAAAATAACGAAGCATACGGACAAGCCAAAGAATACCGAAAATCACGGAAACACCGGCAAGCAAAAACGCCAGAATGGTTCGCATACCGGAAAAATCCACCGGGTTCGACGTGACAGATTCCCCCATACCAGCAATCGCCGTAAACTCCGGAAGACAGGCGCATGCCGCATGGACAATCACAAAAATCACGCTGAAAACACGCGCCTCGTCTGACTCATAAAGATAAACAGTCCTATCTGCCGTACGTGAGGAAAAACCGGCATCCGCCATGCACAGTCTCTCATCTCCTCCGGCAAAAGAAATTCTCTGCTCAAAAAACGGTACCGAATTCGGAGCATTTTTCTTCTCATATAGTTCAAAATATGCCGTACCGTCGGGAAACTCGGTTTTATCAAATACGCCGCCGAATCGCGGCTTGGCTACCGTTTGCCGTTGCGCTTTGTGATTGGTGAGCCGCATTTCAAGATACGAAATTCCTTCAAAAAGATTCACAAACGCAGGAATGAGATAGATGAGCTTCAGTACACAAAACACAAAAGAAAAGACAAGATACCATGTGGCCTCTAGCACAGAGGCAGCAAGCATCACCAACAATTCTCCGGAAGCAATCCAAACAGCAGCCTTGAATTTTTGCCGGGCCGCCTTGATCTTTCCATTTAAATCGGCAAGTTTATATAATCCTTTCAGAATCAAAAGATATCCGATAACATCCGGCAGCACATCGATAAGATTGACGGTCGGATTGAATAGAAATAGGCAGCCCGCCATGATATATCCAATATTCATTTGTATTCTTTCCACCCCCAAACCATAGGACCCGGCCGATTATTTTCGTTTGTTTTTTCTGGGCGCGCCGCTCTCTTGTTTCTTTTTGTCAAAATAATCGAACGGTGTTTTATAACGATGTTTTCTTGTATCGGGCATATCCTCGTCTCCTTCAAGACAAATCCACATATAGCAGGAAAATACTAAGGAGACGTTAATAAGGACATAGACAGCTCCCGCCAGCATCTCAAACGACGACGCCCGGAGCAGAACAGGATCCGCGCCGAACATTTCCAAAAGATCGCTGAGCGCGTGCTCAACAAAAAACAGGATAACGGTATAAACCATACACCGGACCGCTTTTTTCTTCTGTTTCTCGAGACCCGTTTCGTCTGTAATCTGATAGAGAGAGCGCAAAAAACACAAGGTGAAGATAAGAAGGAAAAACGCATAGACATAGGAAAGCACCGCCGCAAATGCTTCAGAAAGTGTAAAAAGCTCGAGGGCGCTCGCGGTATTGACGAGAATCACAACGGCAGAGGCCGGGATTCCGGCAATGGAAAGGATCCTCGTCAAACGGAAGCATTCACAATACCGGGATGCAACAGAAAATCCGCGGGTCATGAGAAGAAAACCGACAAGATCCGGGGTAATATCCACCGGAATGCCAAGAATCTCGACGTTGGTTTTCAAAAGCAGCAGATATCCAAGAAACATCCATCCAAAGCCCATAGAAAACCTCCCTTCGCCGGCTTTGCCGGTCTACTTTTTTATTTTTCCTTTGCGGAAACGCACCTTCAATTCTGTCCGTCGGCGCCCGGTCTGCCGCAGCACTGCTTATATTTTTTCCCGCTTCCGCATGGGCACGGATCATTGCGCCCTACCTTCTCGGACGCACGCCGCACGACCGGGCGCGGCTTTTCCTTCCCGCCTCCTACAGAGGCAAGCTCCGCGGTTTTCTGCTTGGCAACTTCTCTGCGGCGCAGCTCCTCCGCCGGCTTTGCAAAGAGCACCATCCGTACAGTATCCGTGCGGATTTTATCAATCATCTCATCGAACATTTCACCGGAAGCGATCCGGTATTCCGTCAAAGGATTGCGATGGGCAAAGCTATTCAGTCCTATTCCGTCACGTAGGTCATCCATCGCATCAAGGTGCGCCATCCAGTTCGTGTCAACAGCACGAAGCAGGGCGACACGTTCAAGCTCACGCATCCTCTCGCCGAACACCGACTCCTGTTTTTCATAAAGCGCATGGACGCGGCCTATCAGTGTCTGCTCCAGCTCTTGCCTTGTCACGCCCTCGTGAAAGTCCTCCGGAGTGGTAATCCAAAGCAGCGCCTCGCGCGCCGCCTCCGGGTCGAAGCCATGCTCTCCCGACGCCAAATCCAGTTTCTCCGTGACAGCCTTTTCTAACATGCCCCGGATCGTCGCGCTGATATCCTCGCCGTCAAGAACCTCACGCCGCTGTTTATAAATGATGTTTCTTTGCTGATTCATCACATCGTCGTACTCCAGCACGGTTTTGCGGCGGTTAAAATTTTCTCCCTCCAAGCGCTTTTGGGCGCCCTCAATCGAATTCGACAAAATCTTCGCGTCAATCGGCTGATCCTCTTCCAGTCCGAGCCTGTTGATAATCCCGAGAATCCGCTCGCTGCCGAACAGACGCATGAGGTCATCCTCAAGCGACAGATAAAACCGGCTCTCCCCCGGATCTCCCTGACGACCCGAACGCCCGCGAAGCTGGTTGTCGATTCTTCGGCTTTCATGGCGTTCGGTTCCCAGGATGAAAAGCCCGCCAGCCGCGCGCACGCGGTCTGCCTCCGGCGCGATTTGCGCCCTATATTTCTCTAAATTCTCGTGATAAAGAGCACGCGCCTCGGCACACCGCTCGTCAATTTCATCGGACATACCGGTGGCCGCCACAATTTCCTCCTCGCTGTATCCGTTTTTCTTGAGGTCGGTTCTGGCAAGAAATTCCGGATTTCCGCCGAGCATGATGTCCGTACCGCGCCCTGCCATGTTCGTTGAAATCGTAACGGCTCCGAGCTTGCCCGCCTGTGCGACAATCTCCGCTTCTCTTTCATGCTGCTTGGCGTTGAGCACATTATGGGGGATGCCGTGTTTTTTCAGCAAAGAGGAAAGATACTCGGATTTATCCACGGAAACCGTGCCGACGAGCACAGGCTGTCCTTTTTTGTGGCATTCTTCAATTTGAGCGATAATCGCACGGTATTTGCCCGCTTGGTTCTTGTAAACGACATCATGGAAGTCGTGACGAATCATGGGACGGTTGGTTGGAACCTCTACGACGTCTAGCCCGTAAATCTCACGGAATTCATTTTCCTCCGTCAGTGCTGTTCCCGTCATGCCAGACAGCTTACCGTAAAGCCGGAAGAAATTCTGGAAGGTAATCGTCGCGAGCGTCTGATTTTCATTTTGAATCTTAACGTTTTCTTTTGCCTCAATCGCCTGATGCAGCCCGTCCGAAAAGCGGCGTCCCGGCATAATGCGCCCCGTGAACGAATCGACAATGAGCACCTTCCCGTCCTGAGTCACGACGTAGTCCACATCCCGTTTCATGACGCCGTGCGCATGCAGCGCCTGCATGATATGATGGTTGATCGTGACATTCTCCGGATCCGAGAGATTTTCCAATCCGAAAAAGGCTTCCGCCTTCTCCACCCCGTGGCGTGTGAGGACCGTCCGCTTCGCCTTCTCATCAATGATATAGTCCTCTTCTACGTTCTCGTTGTCGGACTTGGTATCCATTTCTTTCACCTTGTACGCGCGCAGTCCGCGCACAAAGCTTTCCGCCTTCTGATAAAGCTCATTCGACTGGGCGCCGCGTCCGGAGATAATAAGCGGTGTGCGCGCCTCGTCGATGAGAATGGAGTCGACCTCGTCTACAATGGCAAACGCGTAGCCGCGTTGGGTCAGCGATTCCTTATAGATAACCATATTGTCACGAAGATAGTCAAAGCCTATCTCATTATTGGTACCGTAAGTAATATCCGCCGCGTAGGCCGCGCGTTTTTCCTCTGATGTCTGTCCGTGCACGATAAGCCCCGTTTTCAGGCCAAGGAAGCCATAAACCTTGCCCATTTCCTCGCTGTCCCGCCGCGCTAGATAATCGTTGACGGTCACGATATGCACGCCTTTTCCGCCAAGCGCGTTCAGATAGGCCGGCATCGTCGCGACCAGTGTTTTCCCCTCGCCGGTTTTCATTTCCGCAATACGTCCCTGATGCAGGATGATACCTCCAATGAGCTGGACGCGGAACGGCCGCTTGCCAAGCACCCGATCCGCCGCCTCACGCACGGCGGCAAAGGCATCCGGCAGGATATCCTCTAGCGTTTCTCCGGCCGCAAGGCGAGCGCGAAGTTTATCGGTAATCCCCCGAAGCTCTCCGTCCCCCATCGCGGCATAAGTCTGGGCGAGCACTTCAATTTTATCTACTGTCGGAATTATTTTTTTGATTTGTCTTTCGCTATAGGTTCCGAATAGCTTATCTGCTAGTGACATATTGGTTCCTTTCCCCGATATCTTTCGCAAAGCAGCCCTGTGGCACTATCGTAAAAACCGCCTTACGGATGAAGAATTTTTGAAATCATGATAATAGAGTGATTATACCATGATTCCGGTTAAATTACTATACAAAATTGTAAACAAATTCTCACACATTCAAACTTTTTGGGAATTTTTCCGTGGGCGTGCCGCCTCATACATAAACGCGGAAGTCACCGCCCTTATGATGGCAGCTTTCGCAGAGCGGCAAGACGCTCTCCATCGGTTTTAAGTCCGGCAAAGCCGCCCTGACGCAGCACCTCGTAAACAGCGATGGCGGCACTGTTGGAAAGATTCAAACTTCGTTTCTCCGACAGCATCGGGATTCGAACGCTGTGCTCGTAATGCGCCGCCGTAAGCTCCTCCGGCAGCCCCCTCGTTTCCTTGCCGAAAACCAGATAGATTTCCGCTTTTCCGATGTCGACCTCCGTATAAACACGGCTCGCCTTGGTCGTAAAAAACCAAAGGTTGTCCTGCCCATGCTGCGCCATGAAATCCGCAAGCGAATCATAAAAATAGATTTCAAGCGTATTCCAATAATCGAGTCCTGCCCGCTTGAGCTTGCGGTCGTCGATCGCAAAGCCGAGCGGACGCACAAGATGGAGCGCCGCCCCCGTAGCGGAGCAGGTTCTTGCAATATTTCCCGTATTCTGCGGAATTTCCGGCTCCACAAGCACTACATGAATTTTTGTCATAAAAAGCCTCCCTTTGCCGGGATGAACGTATCCTTTTTCTCTCTCGTTTTTCGGACGCCGCCCCGTCGCCCGCAGGACTCCGTACGCTGCGGCATATTCCTGCGCGTGCTTCGGCCTGATTTTATGGAAGCACAGCTAGCAAAGTTTTTTTGATTATACCGCATTCTGACAAATCATGCAAGAGGTTCCCCGCTATGCAATATTTTCAAGGAGTATTTTCGGTGCGCCGGCAAACAATGTAGAATAAGGAGAAACAGTCCTCCTGTTTTAGGACACGATACACGGAGAAATATCGGAAATGAAACTGCAAAAATCAAAAATACTCTGCGCACTTCTCGCGTTTTTTATTCTGCTTTCTATGACCGCTCTTGCGGACACCGCGGCGAGCTGGTATTGCATGAGAAAAAAAGATCATGTGCGTCCGACGCCTGAACCCGGAATGGCATATATCGCGGATTATGACGCGGTTTTTATCGGGCCTGACGAAAAAGTTCTTTATCTCACATTCGATGCGGGTTATGAAAACGGAAATGTAGAGCGTATTCTTGACGTTCTGAAAAAGCATCAGGCGCCCGGCGCCTTCTTTGTGCTCGATAATCTGATTCGCCGCAACACAGACCTTGTCATCCGCATGGCGGAGGAAGGACATCTCGTCTGCAACCACACGGCGCACCACAAAGACATGACAAAGCTTTCTGACGCGGAATTTGAAGCTGAACTTGCAGCCCTCGAACAGGTTTACAAAGAAAAAACCGGATACGACATGGCCAAGTTCTATCGTCCGCCGGAAGGAAAGTTCAATGAAAATAACCTCGCCTTGGCAAAGCGTCTCGGCTACACAACCGTATTCTGGAGTCTCGCCTATGCGGACTGGGACAACAATAAACAGCCTAGCCCTGACAGCGCTCGCGCTCTGCTGACGGAAAATCTTCATAACGGCGCTGTCATTCTGCTTCATCCGACCTCTAAAACCAACGCCGACATTCTGGATGAGCTTCTCACCGCATGGGAAGCGGAAGGATGGCGCTTCGGATCTCTTGGCGAGCTCGCGGCGTCATCCACATCCTAGGCGCGCACCTTCGCATCGCCCCTCTCCGAAACAGAGGAGGGGCGACGGCGTTTTGCCTATTCGCATTCCCGGGAAGTCTGCTCTATCCGGCGCCCCGTTTCGGAAAGGAAGCTTATGAAAAAATTTCTTTGTCTTGCGCTCACGCTCTTTTTTACGACAAGCGCATTCCCGTCCCACGCGGCGGGCTCCGTTTGGAATCCGGAGGACGGCGTTGTTCTGTCCGGGAGTCCAGATTCGAAAAAAATTGCCCTGACCTTCGACGATGGTCCCCATCCATCCAAAACAAACAAAATTCTCGATCTGCTGAAAGAATACAGCATCCATGCGACGTTTTTTGTCATCGGACAGAACGTTGCCGCTTATCCGGATGTCGTCCTGCGCGAGATGGAAGAAGGGCATGAAATCGGGAATCATACCTACCATCATAAAAGCTTATACCGATGCAAAAAAGAAACGGTAGAAGAAGAAATTATCTCCACAGAGGAGATCCTGATTGACAAAACCGGCTGTGTCCCGCGTGTTTTCCGTCCGCCGGAAGGGGCCTATACCTGCGACATCCTTGATGTCGCAGGCAGAATGAACTATGACGTTATCCTCTGGACCATCGATACGCGCGACTGGGCAAAAGCCTCCACCGATAAAATTGTGGAGACCGTACTTGGCAAAGTGAAAAACGGAAGCATCATTCTCATGCACGATTATACCGTAAACGGAACCCATACACTCGACGCGCTGAAAATTCTCATTCCGAAGCTTCTCGATATGGGATATGAATTCGTTACGGTATCAGAGTTAATTCAGTAGCAAGAAAAAAGCCCATGACTATGCCATGGGCTTTTTTACGGATTTATTGATAAAGTTCCGGATTTCGCTTTTTCATGAACACAAAAAGCGCCTTGCAGATCGCCGTGCAAAGAATAATAGCGGCGGCGGCTTCCAACACCACGTTGAGCAGGTTTGCCGTCACTAGCGTTCCCACTACAGCGCTGGCGCCTGTGACCTCCAATACCTCCTCAACCTCGGAGAAGGCCAATAGCGCAAGCATTCCCAGAACCAACACGGAATTGGTAAGGCTGCCCGCCAAAGCGGAAACCGACACCGACCATGTACTTGTCTTGTCAAATCGGGAAAGCAGTCGATACAGCAGTGCCGCAACAACACCGACCAGAATCCGGGGGATAATCAAAATAAGAACGACCATCGCCAGATTCCTGAGTCCGAAGCCGGAGCCGGAATAGGTGCCGAGAACAATAGCGCCTATGACATCCGGAGCAGTAAAGCAGCGGATAAGCGTCGTCAGTCCGAAGCTAAAGCCAAGCAGAGCGCCGCCCTTGACGCCAAAGAGCACAGCCCCCACAATCACGGGAATATGAAGCGTCGTAACCGCAGCCCACGGCAGCGGAATCAAGCCAATCGGCGTCATACCGAGTACAAAAATAAGGGCGATAAACATTGCGTAAACCGCCATGCGATAAATCTTTTTCTTTTCCAATTTTGTCACTTCCTTTTGAATGTGCTCTCCGAATCACTATCCCGACAGCTTTTCATAAATCTTTCGCACCGCCTGCTCAAATGCCGCCTCACGGATTCCAACCGTAAGCACGATATCGTCTGCGCCGAGATCGATAAACTGCGCCCGCTCGAGAAGCTCCGAAAGAGCACAGAATACAGCGCACGGCACGGCGGGGCACAGCCGCTCTCCCACCACGCAGATAAGCGCGAGCCCATCCGTAAGTCCTACGGCTTCCGGCTCCAAACACTGACAGATTTCGTTTAGAATATAGTCCCTTTTTCCTGCAATATCGCGGGCTTCCACAAGGATTCCGATCGAATCGACGCTATGGGAATCCCCATAAATCGGAATGCGTCGGCGCTCAAAAATTCCAGACAGGATTCGTGCGGCAGCGGCATCCGAACCGATGCGGTCCCGTGATATCCGGATAAGAACGTATCCTTTCTTTCCGGCGATGCCGGAGACGGTCCCAAGCCGGTCCTTCTTCTCCACAATCATCGTACCCGGATCATCCGGGCTATCCGTATTGCGGATATTGATCGGGATTCCAGAACGGCGCACAGGAAAAATCGCATCCTCATGCAGAACGGAGGCTCCCATATAAGACAGTCTGCGAAGTTCTTTATATGATATTATACTGACCGTTTCGGATTTGTCAACAATTTTCGGGTCCGCAAGCAAAAATCCGGAAACATCGGTAAAATTTTCATACAGATAAGCGCCGGCGGCATCCGCCGCGATGGCGCCCGTGATATCCGAGCCGCCGCGCGGAAACGTCCGAATCGTATCGTTCGGCATTTTCCCGTAAAAGCCGGGAATCACAACGGCATTCCGACGAGCGAGAAGTGAGGAAAGCGTCTCTCTTGTCCTTTCATCATCAAAGGTTCCGTCTTCATGAAAAAAGATACCGTCCGCTGCGTCCAAAAATTCATAGCCCAGAAGCCCCGAAAAGATTTTAGCGCACAGATATTCACCGCGAGAGACAAAATAGTCCCGTCCGCCGAATTTTCCGGCAGTATTCCAAATGGTCTCATATTCCTGCGAAAGGTCGAGAGAGATTCCAAGATCGGATAGAATTTCGTCAAACCGCTCCCGGATCCTTTCAAACAACCGCACCTTTTCTTCCCCCTCCGGCGCTTCATAGCACCGATACAGCAAATCCGTTATTTTCTCATCCTGCGGCGAACGTTTGCCTGGTGCGGAAACCACCACCACGCGCCTGTCCGCATCCGCGAGGACGATTTCGGCGGCTTTTTTCATCTGCGCCGCGCTGCAAAGCGAGGTTCCGCCGAATTTTACAGCTTTTATCCCCACCGAAAATCACCTCATCTTTCTCATATTTGTATAAGCGGGAACAGCCCCGCCATTCCATCATATGAAAAATCGAGCAAAAGGGTTTTTTTGAGGATTCATTTTTTCTGTGCGGACAAAAAGGGCACGGTTCTATGACCGCGCCCTTTGCATAATGCATAATGAATTTCATATTCAATCCCTAAGTTAAAACTGAAATTTGGTTTGATAGGCCGGCTCGATCCGGTGACGACGGAAACCTGACGAGACGAGTGAATGCCACGCAGGCTCTGTCGGCAGAAAAATCTCGTCGGACCCTAAAATGGGCCCACCGCTGCTCTTTGGCTATAGCATATTGATAAAAGAATCGCAGACGCCTGTCAAGATGAAGCCCAATACGGCGGAAACGACATTCGCCGTCGCGGCATACGCCATTCTCCGGCGCTTGGAAACACCCTGCAGCAAAAACGCATATATCGTCATCTCAACAGCCAGAATAGCAAGTTCAAGCGGAATTAGAATGAGATACGCCGTGATAAGGCCAGAGGAGCGCAGCGCCTGCGTCATAATCACCGTAAGCAGAAGCTGCGTCGCCAGATTGACGCCGAAAAACACCAAAAGATTTTTCTTCACCGGAATCCGGAACAAAAGCAAGATCAAAAATTCGACAAGAAGCGTCGGGATAAACGTCGTAGCGAACTGCCTCACGTACATCAGCGGAACAGACGGGCTTTTTGTTACGACAATGCTTCCCTTTTCCACGTCTAGCCGGACGTGCAGCGTTTCCTGAAAGCCCTTTTTGACAAAGATATCCGAGCAAAACACCTGCAAATCCTCTGTTACCACAAGGATTCGATAGGTATCCGGCACACCGTAATAGGAAAAGGTGTGCGCCATCCCGTCCTCTCGCGGCGAGCCCGTCAATGCCCCAAAGAGAGGGGCGGCGGTTCCCGTCACAAGCGCCGTATGCCAACCGTCCGAGCGCTGCGCTTCAAGAACAGCTAGCATTTCCGGATCGCAGGCAGCCCGCTCCTCCTCTGTCAAATTGGAATAGAGCTCATATTCTTCGTCTGGGATCAGCAGATCAAGATAATAGACATCCGGCGGGTTTTCGACCACAATAGTCGTGCCGGGCTTCGGCCCCATGTCGGCATAAACCGGCACAGCCGCCCCGAGCAGGAAGAGAAAAACCACCGCGCAAAGCGCCGCCCTCCAAACATGTTTTTTCATAAAATCTCCTCTCTGGCGGAAGTCCGCGTCAGGAGCGTTCAAACTCCGAAAGCGCAACCGTCCTACCCTCTTTCCGACTGATTTCCGCCGCATAGACACAAAGATGTCCGTCAATAGAGGTGTCAATGGAGGTCAGCGACGCTGTCGGACGCCCCGTGCGCAGGTATTCGACAAGCTGACGCATGATCTCATTATCTCCGCCTCCATGCTTGCCGATTTCGCTGTGCTCAAGCGTGGAAACCGTTTCCGTATCGTACGAATATCTGTCGTTTTTGCGCGTGAAAATTCTCAGCTCAAACTCATTTTTTTCAAAAACGCCCTCAATTTCTCCGTCCGTCCCGACAATATGGAGATACCGCTCCGGCTTGGCGCAGGCGCCGACAAGATTGAGCGTTCCCATCGAACCATTCTCGAATGCAACAATAACATTTTGGTTGTCTACGATATCTCCGCCGCTGTTATAGGCACAAAGCCCATAGGCGGAATGCTTCATATATTCGATTTTGTCCTCGCGGGTAATGGCATCCAGCGGCTTGCCAATTCCCGCCCATGTCTGAAACGGCATGGTATCCCGTTCCAAGTGAATTTTTACGGCGGAATAATGGCAGGTTTTCTCGTGCGGACAGTCGAAGCAGCGCTCCGTCGCGCCCGCAGGCGCGTTGCGCGGCACAAAATTCTCCCGGAAGCCAAGGCTTGTCACGCGCGCCGGACGGGATGCGTCCCCGAGCCAACACATGAGGTCCACGTCGTGACAGCATTTGGCGAGCAGCAGTCCTGAGCCGCACTCCTTTTCGCTTTTCCACTTGCCGCGCACAAACGAATCGATAAAATGCGCCATACCGACATGCTCCGTCATCTCGATACTGCGGACTCTGCCGATTTTTCCCGCGTCAATGGCCTTCTTGACAGCGGAATAAAACGGCGTATAACGAAGCACATGACAAATAATCAGCCGACGTCCGTTCCTATGCGCCGCATCCCGCAAATCGAGAAGCTCCTTCTCGTTGGGACATACCGGCTTTTCGAGAAGCACGTCGTACCCTCCTTGCAAGAGCGCCATCGCCGTCGGATAATGCGCCTCGTCCATGGTCGCGTCAATCACAATATCGCAGGCGATGCCGGCGGCAATCAGGGCCTCCACGCTGTCGAATGCGCGCTCCGGTGGGAGCGAATAGCGCACGCGCGCCTCCTCTCTATGAAGTGTATTGGTATCGGCAACCGCCACAATTTCTAGCTCGTTGGGATTGCGCAGCGCATAATCGGCATAAATACAGCCGCGGTCCCCGCAGCCGAGAACGGCAGCTTTGATTTTTTTCATGGATACATCCTCCTTGCAAAAACAATTGCTTGCTGTTTTTGTCCATCATATCATATTGCAAAGAAAATTTCAATAGGAATCAAGCTTACCCATGCCCAAAACAAGCTTTTTTCTTAATGAAAAAGCCTTTCCGTTTGGAAAGACTTTTTCAGCATACAATTCATATGCTATTCTTTCTTATAAATTTTTATAACGGGCTCTGTCAATAGTCCAGACACGGGACTCCCGCCGTAGCGCGTCGGAATGGCAAGATAAAAATTCGCGAGCGTGTTGTAAACTTCGATTCTCAGCTCGTTTTCGCCGTCCTTTTTCAGAAAGTCGGTAATGTCAAACCGATACGGAGGCGCAATCCTTACACCCGCGCTCTTCCCATTGACAAGCACCTCGGCGGACGAACAGACCTCACCGAGATCCAAAATCACGTCGCCGCCGTCCGCATCAAGCGGAGGGAGCGTGCGTACATAAGCGGCGCCGCCGGAGTAGCATGCAAGCCCTTCGCAAAGGCTCCAGTCTCCCGCAGGGAAAAGCCCTTCGCCGCAGTCAAATGTGATGAATTCATCCATGACGGCTCCACCGTAATACGGAGGGCGAAGCGCCGCACGGATAAGGATCTCCGCCGGACGAGCTAGCGCGGTATCCGCCTCGAAAGTCCATTCTACAGCGCCGGACGAAAGACAAGCATTGGTCATTTTCGCTTTCAGCGGTTTTCCCTCCGCAAAAGCGGCAAGAGAATCGGCAAACGCAGGAACTTTCATCCGGCGCATTCCCGGCGGCGACTGGAAGCGGAAAAAGCCGTATTTCGGCACGGACTCGCCTCCATAATAATCATATCGCAGCACGGCCTCATCGTGCGTCCAACTCATAGAAAGCTCTTCCGCGCCGCTGCGCGCTTCCCGTTTGCTGAGCATGAAATACGCCGTGCCCTCCTCGCCATAGGCAAGCGTTATCCGATGGATGCCCCGCCTTAGCAGAACGCTGTGTGTATCCCCAGAGAGTGTGTTTCCGTCAAGTGCTGCAAAGCGCGGGGAGGTCCCGCCGGCAAGAATAAAATATTCTCCCGAGACCGGAACGTTCACCGCTCCGGCAAACACGCGGCCCTGCGTCTGCGGAGACGTCCCCTTTGGCTCATAGAAAAACAAAAATTCATCCGTGACAAGCTCCTTTAGCCCATGATAGCCCTGAGCGCCCGGCTGCCCCCATTTGCCGTACCGCCATGAAATCTCATAGTCGGAAAAGCCTGCGGTATCTCCGCTTTTCGCCCGTTCAAACGACCGGATGAGTGCCTCTTCTGTTTCAAACGGCCCTTGGCATTTCATGATTTTACCGAACGAAAAACGAACCTTTTCACCAAACGCAGAAGCCTCCGGCGGAGCATCGGAATCGCTTTGCGCATAAGCGGCGGTGCAGAGTCTCGCACCGATAAACGCATCCGACACGGGAAGCTGAAAATCTCCCATACGATTGTCAAGCGTCGGAAGCAATGTGAAGCGGTAATCGCCGGAAAGAGGAAGGCTTCGCACCGGTTCTCCATAATAGCGGAACGCTGCGTCGGGCTCCCTGCCTGTGCGGTCGAACACAATCAGTTCATATTCCGTCGCCTCAAGCGGCAGAGCAAGAGAGGTTGTTCCATTCCCGTGAGAAACCGACGCAAGGGAATACCGTTTCCCGTCATACGGATTCCAAAGCGAAGCCGTCCCTAGCGCCCGGAATCGGCAAACCGTTCCCCTTGGCACGCCGTACACCATATAAACATCTCTTTCTCCGATTCGTCTGTGGTGAAGAAAACGGGTTCCGTCATAAGCTGTCGAAAAATCAGGAATCTTAATCCGCGCCATGAGCATCGGCAGCAGCTCCTCCGCCGACGGCGCTGTGTTCTTTCCGTGCGCGAACATATCCTGCACCATTTCACCCAGCACAGGATCATGGCGGCCCACACGGTCCGACGCGCACGGCACCTCGCCGACTGCAAGAACGATACCGCCCGCACGTGAAAATGCATACAGCTTTTCCATCATGGAAAAACGCACGACCGACATCGCCGGCAAAACCAGAACCCGATAGCGTTCCCCCGCGACACAAAGCGCCGCTCCTTCGATTTTTGAGCGCACGATCGACTCGAAATCGATAAAATCCGCATCTATCCCGTTTTGATAGAGGCGATTCATAATGCCAAATGCCGTATCGGCAGCAAGCTGTCCTTTCTCCGCAAGGTCGCCCTCCGCTGTCGCAACGGGATACACGACAGCAATATCACAGACGTGCACGCCCTGCGACAAAAGATAGCTAAGCCGCAGCGTCGCGTGCGTGAATTCCGAAAAATGCTTCCAGTACGGCATGCGAAAGCAGTTGCAGGGCGGCGCCCACTCCCACCAGCCGCCGTGCGTCGTATAGTAGCAGCCGTGAAGGGAGAGAAGATTTTGTCCCATCACGAAATTGCGCGCCGTTACATCCGCCATATCGGCGCTCGAAACGCCCCAACCGCTGCTGTGATAGCCCTCAAGCCATACGCGCGGACGCTCATAAAGGTGCGCAATAGACGACGCGACCTTGTTTTTGACGATATGAGAACCCATCATCGGCTGATCGCAGCCGGGCCCCTGATTGTATTTCTGCGTGCGGAAATAATCTCCGAATTCCGTAAGGTCGGTTCCCCTGCCGCCATGGTCACAGCCGTAAACCATTCCCCGTTTTTCATGCCATTCAAACACCTTAGAAAAGTAATTTTCGTTCTCTAACGATACCACAACGTCGTTGTAGTCAAGGCGGACCTTCGGGGTTATGTCGCCGATGTCGTAAAAAAGTCCTGTCAGCAAGGGAATCAGATCATAGCCCTTTCTCTTCCGGAACTCCTCGGCAAGCCTTCCGTCCCAGAGCTTGGGGAGCGTATTGCGAAAGGAGCGGTCGGCAAGGCCGAAGTTCAGCTCGTCGGAAAAGAAGAAATTCAGCCCGTCTCCGCACTCGCCCGGAAAACACTCCTCAAAACGCCCGAAAAAATGGCGGATTGCCGAATCTCCCGCGTCAGGGTGCATCGGATCAACGGAAAGCGGCTCTTCTTCATAATAAATCAAGACCAGTATACCGTCTCCCTCCGGCGCAAAGGAAACGACACCGTCCGAAATGGCGCCGGTCACGTCGGAAAATTCCGACGACGATACAATACCCGCGCTGAGAATACCTGCAGGAACCGGTATACCTATCGTTTCTCCGGCGGTTATGGGATAGGACTTGGCCCGCAGCCATCCACCGTGGATATCCGGATTTTCCGCAATCATATCGTCGGCAAAATTACCCTGTCCGGGGATACCGAGCGTATAATCGGAAAGGCTCACGGAAAATCCGTATTTTTTGCCCTCCTCTATCATCCATCCGACAAGCTCCCACCATGCCTCACTGTAAAGGGGCGGCGTGCTTGGATACGTGAGTCCGTAGGCGCGGCCGCCTTTCGCGCTGTGCGCGTAGTTGATTTGCAGCCCGCAGATATCATGTCCTGATAACTTCTCAAATTCAAAGGACAGCCTCTCCTTCGTCAGCTCGTCACCAACCCACCAGAAAAACGGCACCATGCCGTAGCAAGCGGGAGGATTCTGAAACGCCATCTCGATATCGCTTGTTCCCTCTCTGTCCGGTTTGATAAATTTCATAAACCTTAACCCCCAATTCCAGGCGGAAATTGTCCGTTGCACGGGGGTATCGTATCATAAAAGGCAGAATTTGTCAACCGCACAAGAGTACCCTTCCCGATAAAAAGCGGCAGAGTCAATTCTTTTGCTTTCCATAGAGGAAATCCCATTTTTTCTTCACACGAAAAAATTTTGACAAACCGATTGACAAATCGCGCCTCTTCCGCTATAATGTTTTTATAATTGTATACAAGAATACAGCAAAAAGGAGAGGACCGTATTGATTATCAAGAATCCGTCTAGCCATCTGCTAGAGCAATCGCAGTATAAATATTCGCTTCAGGACGTATCGGAGCCGAATCTCTATCGGGATATCTATCCATACGACGAAATTCCAAAAATCGCCTTCAATCACCGCCGGGTTCCGCTCAACACACCGGAGCATATCTGGATCACGGACACAACCTTTCGCGATGGACAGCAGTCCCGCGCGCCGTATACGCCCGAGCAGATTGTAACGCTTTACAAAATGCTTTCCAGGCTCGGCGGGGAAAACGGCATTATCCGGCAGAGCGAGTTTTTCGTCTATACCAAAAAGGACCGGGAGGCCGTCGAAAAATGCATGGCACTCGGACTTCGCTTTCCGGAAATCACCACTTGGATCCGCGCGAGAAAAGAAGATTTTACTCTTGTTCACGATATCGGCATCAAGGAAACCGGCATTCTTGTCAGCTGCTCAGACTATCACATTTTCAAGAAGCTCGGCATGACGCGCTCGCAGGCGCTCGATCACTATCTTTCCGTTGTGAAGCAGGCGTTCGACGCCGGCATCCGTCCCCGCTGCCATCTGGAGGATATCACACGAGCGGACTTCTACGGCTTCGTTGTTCCCTTCGTCAATGAGCTGACAGAGCTTTCGGCGCAATCGGGCATCCCCGTCAAGATCCGTATGTGCGACACCATGGGCTATGGCGTGCCGTATCCCGGCGTAGCGCTTCCGCGCAGCGTTCCCGGCATCGTATACGGACTGCATCACTACTCTGACGTCACCTCGGAAATGCTTGAATGGCACGGACACAACGACTTTTACAAGGCGGTCGTCAACGCCGCCGCCGCATGGCTCTACGGCGCCTCCGCCGTCAACTGCTCTCTGCTCGGCATCGGCGAGCGGACCGGCAATATTCCGCTAGAGGCGATGGTCATCGAATACGCTTCCCTGCGCGGTACCTTTGACGGAATGGATCCGACGGTCATCACCGAAATCGCGGAATACTACCGCCATGAGCTTGGCTACAACATTCCGCCCATGACGCCGTTCGTCGGGGAAAGCTTCAATGTAACAAAAGCAGGCATCCATGCCGACGGGCTGATGAAGGACGCCGAAATCTACAACATCTTCAACACGGAAAAAATTTTGAACCGTCCTGCCGAGGTCGCCATATCCAATACCTCCGGGCTTGCCGGCATCGCCTATTGGATCAACACGCATTTTAGGCTCACCCCGGAGGAAATGCTGACAAAGCAGGACCCTCTTATCCTTTCCATGAAAGAAAAAATCGACGGTCAGTACACAGACGGCCGCACAACGGTCATGAGCGAGGAAGAGCTGCTCGAAATCATTGACACGCTCGCGCCCGGGCGCTTTCAGGAGCCGTAAAGGGGAGCCTCTGGGAGATTGATTATGATTATCAACAAAGACATTGCCTCTCTGGAAGAGAGAGTATACACGGCGCTAGAAGAGGCGATCCTTTCGGGAGAGCTGAAAAAAGGGGAGGCGCTAACGGAGCTTGGCGTATCGGAAAAGCTCGGTGTCAGCCGCACGCCGGTACGCGGTGCGCTCCATCGCCTCGCGGAGGAAGGACTCATTGAGGTTTCGCCGAACCGTGTAGCTGTCGTGGTCGGCGTCACAACAGACGACCTTATCGATATCTACCGCATCCGGATGCGGCTCGAGGGACTTGCCGCGGCAATGGCGGCAGTGAAAATGTCACCGGAGGGGAAAAAGGCACTTTCGGAATCGGTTGAGCTTTCGGAATTTTATCTGCAAAAGCAGGATCCGGAGCATCTCAAGGAACTGGACACGACCTTTCACGGGGAGATATACCGGGCATGCGGAAGCCGGATACTCTGCAAAATTCTGTCGGAGCTGCACCGGAACATCAAAGCATACAGAAAGCTTTCCCTTACCGTTCCCGGACGGCTTGAAAAATCCGTGGAGGAGCACAGGGAAATCCTGGACGCCATTCTCCGTCATGACGCGGACGCTGCCGAGCAGCTGACCTCAGCGCATGTGGAGCATGCGCTCTCCAATATGCTTCTGGCGCTGAAAAACAATCCATAAATTCATATTTTAGGAAGGAATGAACATGGGATACACACTCGCACAAAAAATCATCCGAGCCCACCTTGTCTCGGGGGAGATGAAGCCCGGCACGGAAATCGGGCTTCGCATCGATCAGACACTGACACAGGACGCCACCGGCACGATGGCGTATCTGCAGTTTGAGGCGATGGGCACAGAGCGCGTCAAAACAGAGCTTTCCGTCGCCTACATCGACCACAACACCCTGCAGGCGGGCTTTGAAAACGCCGACGATCACCGTTATATCCAAACGGTAGCGAAAAAACACGGCATTCGCTTCTCGCGTCCCGGCAATGGGATTTGCCATCAGGTCCATCTCGAGCGCTTTGCCGTCCCCGGAAAAACGCTCATCGGCTCTGACAGCCATACGCCGACAGCGGGCGGCATCGGCATGCTCGGCATGGGCGCCGGCGGACTTGACGTTGCTGTTGCCATGGGCGGCGGCACCTATTACATCACGATGCCGAAAAGCATCCGCATTGAGCTTACCGGAAAGCTTCCCGACTATGTCGGCGCCAAGGACGTCATCCTCGAGGTCCTGCGACGCTTGGACGTCAAGGGAGGCGTCGGCGCCATTCTCGAATATGGAGGAGAGGGAGCTTCAACGCTGTCCGTCCCCCAGCGCGCGACCATCACCAACATGGGTGCGGAGCTCGGCGCGACAAGCTCGCTTTTCCCTTCGGATGAAGTGACGCGCGCCTTTCTCGCGGCGCAGGACAGAGAAGCAGATTTCGTTCCGCTCGCGCCGGACGCGGACGCCGTTTATGACGAGACATATACCATCGATCTTTCCACGCTTGTCCCGCTTGCCGCATGTCCGCACAGCCCGGGCAACGTTCGCCCGGTCGCAGAGCTTGCCGGCATGAAAATCGATCAGGTCTGCATCGGCTCCTGCACGAATTCCTCCATGCTCGATCTGCTCACCGTCGCGGCAATTCTCAAGGGAAAAACCATCCATCCGGACGTAAGCCTTTCCATCTCGCCCGGCTCGAAACAGGTGTATACGATGCTCGCGGAATGCGGCGCACTCGCCGATCTCATCGACGCCGGCGCGCGCATCCTTGAATGCGCCTGCGGCCCCTGCATCGGAATGGGCTTCTCCCCGAAGTCCGGCGGCGTTTCCCTGCGCACCTTCAACCGCAACTTCGAGGCGCGCAGTGGGACAGCGGACGCGGGGGTCTATCTCGTCTCGCCCGAAACCGCTGCCGCATCCGCGCTTGCCGGCGCGATGACGGACCCGCGCACGCTCGGGAAAGCGCCGGAAATCCATATCCCCACGCATTTTCTCATAAACGACAATCTCATCGAAAGGCCGGCATCCCCCGCGGAAGCGGCGGATATCGTCGTCGAGCGCGGACCGAACATCCAGCCGATTCCCGTTGGCAAAGCGCCGGAAAAGGATCTTTCCTGCAAGCTCATCCTCAAGGTGGGAGACAACATCACAACCGACCATATCATGCCGGCCGGGACCAAAATCCTCCCCTACCGTTCCAATGTGCCGAAGCTCTCCGAGTTCTGCTTCACGGTGTGTGACAAAGACTTCCCCGCGCGCGCGAAAAAAGAGGGCGGCGGTATCGTCGTCGGCGGCACAAATTACGGGCAGGGTTCCTCCCGTGAGCACGCGGCACTCGTACCGCTGTATCTCGGCGTCAAGGCGGTCATTGCCAAGAGCTTCGCACGGATTCACGTGGCGAACCTCATCAATTTCGGCATCGTACCGATGACCTTTGAAAATCCCGACGATTATGACAAAATCTCCGAGGGAGACGAGCTTGTCATCCCCGGTTTTGCCGAAGCCGTGGCGGGCGCGGATACCGTAGTCCTTGAGGACCGGACAAACGGTGCGAAAATTTCGCTGCGCCTCGCCTTCACCCCGCGTCAGCGCGAGATTCTCTCTGCCGGCGGACTGTTAAATTACACCAAAACGAACGGAAAATAAGTATGAAAGGACAGAAATCATGGAAAATACCGCTTATGCTGCGGCGCTGGATGCCGCAGCCGAAAAATTCAAAAAGATTCTGGAGGGACAGCTCCGCCGCGTGGAAGATATGAAGGCGCAGGGTGATTTCATTGATTACAGTACGCTGGATACCATCAAAATCGGCGTATGCGGCGGCGACGGCATCGGCCCCATCATCTCTGCGGAAGCGCGCCGCGTGCTCGAATACATACTCTCCGATCTTGTAGCGTCAGGAAAAATCCGGTTTATCGACATTGATGGGCTGACCCTTGAAAACCGCATTGCGGCGGGCAAAGGCATCCCCGACGACGTGATGGAGCAGTTAAAGGCATGCCATATCATCCTGAAAGGTCCGACGACCACGCCGCAGAAAGGCAGCGGCATGCCGAACATCGAGTCCGCCAACGTCGCTATGCGCAAGGCGCTCGACCTGTTTGCCAACATCCGCCCGGTCAAGGTGCCGGAAGAGGGCATCAACTGGACAATTTTCCGTGAAAATACAGAGGGCAGCTACGCGGTCGGCTCCTCCGGCTTCAATGTGACGGACGATCTTGCCGTTGATTTTACCGTCACCACCAAGCAAGGCTCCGACCGGATCGCAAGGCTTGCCTACGATTACGCGCGCAAGAACGGCTTTACCCGCGTGTCGCTTGTCACCAAAGCAAACGTCATCAAAACAACTGACGGCAATTTTCTCGAAGACTGCCACAAGGTAGCGGCCCTCTATCCCGAGATCACAACGGACGAATGGTACGCCGACATCATGACGGCAAAGCTTGTGGATCAAAAACGACGCCGTGATTTTCAGGTGCTGCTCCTGCCGAACCTTTACGGCGACATCATCTCCGACGAGGCGGCGGAGTTCCAGGGCGGTGTAGGCACTGCGGGATGCGCCAACGTCGGAAAAAAATACGCAATGTTCGAGGCGATTCACGGCTCCGCGCCCCGTATGATAACGGAAGGCCGCGGCAAATATGCCGATCCCAGCTCCATGCTGCGCGCCTGTGTCATGCTGCTCTCCCATATCGGCTTGCAGGACCGCGCGGATAGACTTGAGCGCGCGCTCGACATCTGCACGTTTGAAGAGAAAAAGCTCGTCATCACGGGACGCGATACGGGTGCGACCTGCGAAGCGTTCGGAGATTATGTGATGAAGACGCTAAAGGGACTATAAATTCATATATTTTAATAGGGAAAAGCCATCCAGAAGGATGACTTTTCCCTTATTTTTTCTGGTGAATTATACTATTAAGTGCAACAGAAGAAGATAAAAAAGGAGTTCATACAAATCTGTGGTAAAATAGAGTTGCGAAACAAAATTTACTACAAAGGAGATCTGTATGAACTATCACCATTTTACCATAGAAGAGCGCTGTTGTCTACGAGAATATTATGTCAAAGGGAAAAGTTATCGGGAAATAGCAAGGCTTTTGGGCAGGAACGTCAGTTCTGTATCTCGGGAATTGAGACGGAACTGTACCTTTTTCAGGGATATCCCCAGATACTATCCGCATACGGCACAAAAGAAAAGCGACTTGCGCAACAGTTACCGCCACCGCGGAATGTTCTGGAAACAAGAGGTGTTGGATTACATAGACGAGAAGTTATCTCAAACATGGTCGCCGGAACAGATATCCAATACCCCG
>QALR01000004.1 GCA_003150035.1 Clostridiales bacterium | reverse complement strand
TACAGAGACAAAGACGGGCAGGAATGCGATGCGGTGATTCATTTGAGAAATGGCAAATATGGACTGATTGAAATCAAGCTCGGCGGTGACAGGTTGATTGAAGAAGGTGCCAAAAACTTAAAAGCAATGGAAGCAAAAATTGATATGGATAAGATGAATGCGCCCTCCTTCCTTATGGTTTTGACAGGAATCGGCGATTACGCATATCGCCGTCATGATGGTGTATATGTAGTTCCCATTGGTTGTCTGAAATGCTGATGTGAGGTTTTGTCTTGTGTCATCGTCAAAGGCAAAAAATGCAATTTGTTTCCAATACCAGAAAATATTTGTTCAAATCATATTGACAGATTGTCTCCGGTATGGTATACTTTAGATACAATGAGCCGTAGGAACCCGAAGCCCGACAAATATGCGATGCCGTATACTTGCCGATCGGTTTTACTGGCAGTCATGGGGACAGCCAACGAGGAGTTCGGCAGAAAGAAAATCAAGCAGCGCATAAGGGCGGGATGCAAAATCCGGCTTCTTATGCGCTTTTTACATCTGACGGATGGGATTGGTGCTTAATGAAAGGCGTATGGCAAATCCAGTAGCAAGTCCGAATTCCAAGAGCAACCAGAATCAACAAGACAACCGATTGTGAAAGGAGAGGAACCTATGAAACGCAGACGTCAATTCAAAGTGATCGCATTTTTGTTAGCTCTTGTGATGCTGTTTGGTATGATGCCGGTGACAGCATTGGAACTCGAAACAACGACCGGTGAAATCAGTACTCCCGAAGCCGAAACAGCAGTTCCATCAGTCGACATTTTTCCAAATTCGGATTATGTAGAAGAAAACCAGACATATGAGGTCATCGAGCGGCGGGAGGCAAATGTCAAGCATTTCCGATTAGAGGATGGAAGCTGTGTGGCCGTTTCCTATGGCTACCCAGTCCATCGGAAGGATGCAAACGGTGAGTGGCAGGACATTGATAACCGCCTGTTCAGTGCAGCGGTTAGCGGAAAAAACGTATATTCCACGGCAGACAACAGGGTTACATTCTCCGAGCACATCGGCAACGGAGAACTGATGACGCTGAATGAGAACGGATATACCGTCCGGTTGGGGTATCTTGCTCCCAGTACAGGCATGATTGCAACACGCCCGGCAGTTGCCATCAACAATCACATATCCCGGGAGACGCAACTGCAGACCATTTCACCAAATAGCAGTGAGGCAGAGAAGCTGGAGCAACTACATACAGTCAATAACACGACAAGCGTTTTATACGAGAGCGTACAGCAGGGAATCGACCTGAAATATGTGTTGCAGGCGAATGATATCAAGGAGTATATTGTTGTGGAAACGCCGCAAAGCTCCTATGTATACCGGTTCGGCCTGATGTTGGAGGGCTTGGAGGCAGAGCTGACGGCACAGGGAAGCATCATCCTGCGGGATACCGAAACCGATGAGGAGCCTTATATGATTCCTGCGCCGTTTATGGTGGATGCAAACGGAGTCATAAGCACGGATGTGTGCTACGAGCTGGAACAAATTGAAGACGGCGCGTATATCCTGACAGTGGAGGCGGATGCGGCGTGGTTTGGACAGACAGAGAGAGCCTATCCGGTGATGATTGATCCAACGATACAGCAACGCGCTCACACTGATACATATATTACCGCAGCAAACCCGGATATGGCACCTTTTGATGATGTTGTGCTATGGGTAGGAACAAATAAAATTGCATATATACGTCCCAGCCTAAACAGTATTCCTCAAGGTTCTGAAGTTGATTTCGCAACACTAAATATCGCGTATTATTTTCTCAATAATGTTGTAGACGGGACGATAAATGTTGGTATTTATCAAGTCAATCAAAATTGGAATAGTTCATTAACATGGAACATAGCCAGTAGTATGTCCAATTATGGACTATCAACCACAAGATTGTCATATCGGACACTTCGTGGTGATTCTGGCGCATATGTTTCTACTCCGAAATGGCAATCTTTTGTTATTACGGATGCTGTTAATTCGTGGTTTAACGGTTCAACAAATAATGGAGTTGCTATAAAAAGAGAATCTGGGACGCTTTTGGATGTAGTTGTATATTCATTAAATTATACAACTACATATGCTCCGTATTTTATTATATTTTATACAGAACCGGTAGAAGAAGGAGTATATCGATTAAGAAACGCATATAGCGGGTTATATCTTACGACGGCGGGAATAAATTATAAAACAGGTGCGCCGTTACAGCAGAGCAGTAAAACCGAAACAGTAAACGGCGAAATCAATCGCGCACAGTTGTTTAAAATATCATATATTCAAAGTTATGGCTATGATCAGTATTATGATATTCGACCCATGACAAATTCGGCACTGGGATTAGATGCTCCAATTACGGGGACTGATCGTTCAGTAAAGGCGAATACCATTGCCACAACGGATGAATGGTTTGATATTCCGCAAACACAACGATGGGTGATTGAAACAGATGGATATTCGGGAAATGATCTCAGAAGAATAACACTTCAAAATGCTTTTTCCGATAATGGAGGTTATTTGACTGCACCGTCAAGTTTTACAAGTGGAGGGGCAATTACTACAACCACTACGCCGACTCTAAACAGTGAGTGGTATTTGGAGCCATATACGGGGGAGGAAATGAAAGGGGTAAGAATGACTTCATATACCTATTCGTTGGAATGTGGAAAAACATTTGATTATGATGCATTTATGTACAGTTCAAGCGTTGGTGTAAATGGTCCTGTAACATATTATGTAACCAATGAAGATTATTCTACTACCGACAAGGCTACAATTGATACCACGACAGGATTACTTACAGCTATTCAGCCAGGAACAATTAGAGTGAGATTTACATATGCTGGAACTTCAACATATTGGAGTATAGTTGTTACATTAACAACGCCTTTCGAAGATGGTATTATACATACTTTGAAAAATGTATCCAATAATATGTTGATGAAACCGCAAACGGCAGATTTAAATTCAACGATTATAGTGAATACATATTCAAACTCTCAAACTTCAATGATGTGGAAATTTGAATATGTAAGTGATGGTTATTATAAAATAAAAAATGATATTACTGGGTATTATTTGCGGGCGCCCGCAAATAATACCAGTGGCGCATCGGTAACACAATCTACATATTCAAGCACATATGGTCTGTGGAGATTTATAGAAACCACGGATGGATATTATATGATACAAAGTAAAAATCAATATGAGCGCAATGCATCATCTCCTTTATATATATCAGTGTCCGAAAATGATGTTGTTCAAAGTTCATATTCAACTGCATCAAAATGGGACATAAGAGCATTGACTATGAATTTAACACTATATCACGATCAGGCCTTTTCAGATATGTATAGTGAGATAGGCGTTAATGCAGTTGATGCTCTGAATAACATTTTAAGTTATAATAA
The DNA here is from genome assembly GCA_003150035.1 of Clostridiales bacterium. GTDB lineage: Bacteria > Bacillota > Clostridia > Oscillospirales > CAG-272 > QALR01. Next base: position 53,671 of record QALR01000004.1, on the reverse strand, counting down.
AAATAATGAAGAAGATTATAGGAGTGTTGAGCAATTTTTTAAAGAAGAGTTTGGAATAAAAATTAATTTGCAAATAAACACAACAATATATGAAAGTTTTCCATATGCTAACGATTGCTTATACAAAGACGATCCAGATGCATTATGTGATAATTGTAAAAATGAAGGTAGTACAACTGACACCCCATATAGTCATTGTGTAGCTAATCATCATCACAAGAGCGCTAATAAGTTTGTTACATGTACACCACAATCAAATATTTCAATAAATGTTCTCTTAACAGGTCATATGGCTTCCTGTGGTTATGATGGAACGTCGCATACGAGTAAAACTACTGTATTAGGGCGCGCAGAGGGAGTTGGATATGGAAACAGATGTGCTTTATTTTTAAGTACATTTGGCGATATATCTGATTATAATGCTGTTAAATTAACTTTTGTTCATGAAATACTTCATTTGTTAAATGCTTCGCATCATTACACCTCGGATGATAATATTTATTGTATTCATGGGAGTAGACGACATTCTGAGGATGTAACAGTGCCACTTTTAATTTGTGACCAGTGCATAGACAAAGTGGATGCTTATAAGTTAAGAACATTTTATAATCATAATGCATAGGGGGAAAATAATGATGAGCAGAACCAAAATGATTTGCTGTGCCTCAATCATCTCCGTGATATTATTTGGGGGATGTAAGAGCTCAAATCAGAATGATAAGGAGCCAAATGAAGCAATAACAATCGATCATATTCAAACCCATGATGTGACAAAGAATGTTTACAATGATGGTGATATGACGCCGGATGATTCCACCGCGGTATATGTCCCTGATTGTGAGGCCCCCGGATATTTTTCAAATCTGACGGATTTTTATACCTTTGCATTGACCGGATCACGGAATCCTGACCGGTATTCGAATACATATACAAAAAAGCATGTCGCTTGGTATGCGAGTATTGAACCGGAGGCTCTGATTAAAATTGAGGACTTGTTTGGAGATCCAGCATTGACTGCGGATGTTGCAAAAATTTTGATTCTGTATCAATCCAATCGATATTCTTATGTGCTTCATAGTGGAATTACGATTGATATATACTACTATGAGGGACAGAATATGACCAACAGTTGGCCATTAAACAATAGTTACTACACTTTCTTAAGTGAAAACGATTCACAGTCGTTTTTGTCGGCTACATCACAAAAAAATATTTATCTGAAAAAGATCGGAGATGTCACGATTGGCAGACAGCAGCGAATTGAGCCGCAGAAATATTATCTGTTTTATGCCGGAATAGATGAGTATGAAATCCAAATTAGCACATATCCTTCAAATTATCCTTCCGTTTATGAATTGTTGACTGATCCGAAAAATCAAAGAGTTGCGGCGTTGTTTGATCCCGAATCCTCAGAAGGTATTGTATATTTAATTGAAAATATCAGAAAAGCGTACTGATGTATCGGGTGATTTCATAACGAAACCACCATGCAAAACGAATGGCAAAAAGAAAGCAAAAAGAAGGCACAAAGCCGCCGATGACAAGAGAAAAGGAATGTGGTATAATGGTACCATCCAAAATTGTCGGATGAAACCGACGGGCCGCAGCCGGGAGCCAAAAGCTCCGGCGGCGGCCTTTTTTGACGCCAAAATTCGGGGAGGAGAAACAGAATGCAGGCTCGAAAGCAAAATAAAAAGAAAGAAATCGGAAGGATTCTGGGATGGTCTGCCGGGGCAGCGATATCCGCGGCTCTGCTCTCGGTCAGATTTGTGTCGGCCGAAACCATCTGGGAGCGTTTCGGCAGCATCATCCGGGATTTCTACGGGCAGTTGATTGCAATCAGTACCATCGTGGCAGTCACGATGGCGGCAGTCGCCCTGATTGTTCGAATGGTTTCGCGAAACCAGAGGGCCGTTGACGAAGCAACCGCTTGGCTCAAGCGGATTGTCATCACATGGATCCTGCTCAATTCGCTCGGCTTGATCATCGCGTATTTGCAGCCGCTGATTGCCGGCGGTAATTACACGGGCTGAAAGGACAGGGAACGGCTTTGCTCGACTGGATATTTGAAGGAATCGTCGATTGGGTCAGCGGTGTGGTGACGCAGCTGATGGACGCGGTTTCCGGATTGTTCCTCAGCGCCCTTGGAACCGACATGCTGGCAATGGAGGAGTATTTTCCGTTTATTACAAAGGCATTTACCGTCCTGCAATATGCGGCATGGACCCTGCTGGCCTTGATTACGGTCTGGCAGTTGTTCCGAGCCCTCACAGTACCGCTCGGAGGCGAGACGGAAAATCCGTGGTCACTGCTGCTCCGCGGCGCGGTCTTTGCCACCCTGATCGGCTTTGCGAAGCCGATTTTTCTGTATGCGTTGACGATCGCCAGAGCACCGTATACCGCACTGATGGATGTTGAACTGACCGGAGAGGATTTCACCTTTTCCGGGGTGGAGAACGTGCTCAAAAGCGGACTGGCAACCCTGATTTCCACCGCTTCGGTTGTCGGTACCATCCTGATTATCATTTTGATGGTTGCTCTTGGGTGGAACTATTTCAAGCTGCTGCTGGAGGTCGTGGAGCGATATGTGGTGGTTGGCATTCTGTGCTACACCTCGCCCCTGGCCTACTCCATGGGAGCGTCGAAATCCACGGCTCCGGTTTTCAAGGCCTGGTGCCGGATGGTCGGATCGCAGCTTTTGCTGCTGGTTATGAATGTTTGGTTTCTGCGTGGATTCCACTCCTCAATCGGACAGTATATCGGAAACGGAGGCGCGCTTTCCAACGGACAGGGGAGCATTTTTTTGTGGCTGTTCTGTGCGATTGCCTTTCTGAAAACGGGCCAGAGGTTTGACGCCTATCTCTCATCTCTGGGATTGAACGTGGCGCAGACCGGCTCCGGGCTGGGGGTGGAGCTGATGGCCGCGGCCAGAATGGTCAGCGGTATCGGAGGCGGGTTCCGAAGCGCGGGAAATGTGTTCCGCACAGCAGGAACCGCGGCGGCGGGAGCCGGCACAAGGATGCAGGGCAGCTTTGCCTCCGGATTCGCGAGCCGCTTCAAGGGAAATTCCTTTGTACGGGACTCGGTGGTTCAGGGCGGGGTCCGAATGGGAGCAGGAGGCTCGGTTGGCTTTATCGGGCGGATGTTCGGAGGAATGGCCGCACGCAACGGGGCAACACTGACGGGAGATTCCATCGCGTCGGTTGCGGCCAGACCGCCGGAATCGTCCGGCAGCATTGCGGGGGAGATCGCGGACCGCAGTCTTGGAAATTACTTTCCGAACCTGAAGGGGCAGAGCCTGACCGGTACGGAGATCACCGGAGGCCGGATCCATACCAACGTGGTAGGCGCAGACGGAGGACAGACGGCAGTAGAGCTGTACAGCGCGGCACAGTATGAGCGGCCGTCCGGAATTCATTCGGTTGCGGAGGCGTCCGACGGGAGCCGGTGGTATCAGATGGCGAGCGGCCCGGGAGCCGGCGCATTTTACGATGTTCCCGCCTTTACCGGATCTCCCGCGGAAGCCACGCAGGTACTGTCGAGCTTTCCCGACGCGCCGGAAGGTACGCTGCTGCGGACCGTGGGAGCCGGAGAACTGGAGGCAACCCTGCCGGACGGAACCGCCATGTGGTACAACAGTGCCTATTTCGAGGAGCCGGATGCGCCGCACCGTGTGATGCAGAGCAGCGGCGGTGTCGATTGGTATGCCATGCAGCCATACGCTGTGCCGCCTGTGTTTGAACCGGGTGACGACGCCATCGACTATAACCGTGCGCAGTTCCGGACATTCATGCCGGGATATGAAACTCCGATTGCCACAGTGGACGGGGCCGGTATTCCGGACGGATATTTTGAGGTTCGGCACGAAAACGGATCCGGAACCAGATTCTATGACGCAGCCCGGTATGAGGCACCGCATGGTTCATATCGTCAGTATGAAGATGCTGGAGGAAACTCATGGTATGGAATTCAAGGCGAGGCGGCGATCGAGCGAAGGCCGGTTTACGAAAACGGAAAGCCGGTTTATGAGGGAAGCAGTGTGAAAACCGTAACTGTCGAAACGGTGCGATACCCGTCAAAACCATCCCGGTATCGGGAACCGGCGGCACGCGGCAAGAACGAGAGCCGTCCGCCACAGCGCAGAAGATGAGGAGAGCAGAATGAAGGAACAGGAAATGCGGCAGTCCGGAGAGGGAAGAGACAATCTTACCGACGCGGCAGGACAAATGGCGAAGAATGCCGCACAGTGGTCGGCGGAGACGAGTAAGACTGCCGGTCAGGCAGCAGAAGCGGCCCTAAAAGCGGGGGAGACAGCCGCTGCCGCCGGGAAAGCTGCTTCCAGGGTCGCCGCCGGAACAGCGGCGGGCGGACCGGCTGGTGCGGTTCTTTCCACGGTGTGGTCGATGCGTCACACCTTATTCAAAATCCTGATTTGTATTTGCCTTGTGCTGGTGTTTCTGGTTGTGACGATTGCTGCGATACCGGGGATTCTGATTGAAAATATTGCCAATGTATTTGTGCCGGATTCGGAAGAGACGGCGGTACAGGTATCCTATATCGATCTGGAGGCGATCGTTGCCTCTGCCATACAAAGGGGATATGGGGAAGCAATGGCGGAGACGGAGCGAATCATCTCGGACGGCGAATATGATGACACGCTTTCGATGGAGCATCTGGCCGATCTGTCCGGGAGCACCTCGGATCGGGACACCTGCTATCTGCTTGCGGTCTATACCGTGACGGCTGAGCAAAACAATGTCAGCCGGGAGAACCTGATCTATCAACTGAATGCCATCGCGGATCGAATGTTTCCGGTCACATATGAGGAACGGGAGGAAGCTGTCACTGTGACGGATGGAGAGAAGACATGGACGGAAACGGTCCGGTACGCGGCATGTACCATACACGCTTTTGACAGGGCGGCAGTGGAACAGGCGCTCGGACTGGATGCCGACGCCGAATTCGGCGGAACCGGAAAAACCTGCAGGCAGATGGTTGATTTTTATACCGAATCGTTTTTTCTGATTCTGAATCTGGAACAGGGGGGGATGAGGGATGGATGATCAGAATCCCAATATATTCGATATGATTCCGGCAAACTATACGGATTCCGGAAGATTGCTTGGCGGGATGCTTGCCACACGCAATGCGGTTGAGACGGTCATCATCGCTGCAATCATGAGCTTTATTGAGATCAGATGGATTCCCATGACCACCTCCGTACAAATCGTGGTATGGATCCTGACAGTCATACCGATGGCGATTGCAGCCATGATCGGTATCGATGGGGAATCGCTGGGGCAGTATCTCGGACATGTTTTTCGCTTTTGGAAAAGGCGGAGAAAGCTACACTATGACAGAAGGATGATATGTGATGAAGGATCGGGAGAAAAGAAAGAAAAAAATGACCGAATCGGTACAGACATACCTGCCGGTAAAAAGAATTTTTCATGGAATCATTGAAACAACCGACGGAAGATATATCCGCATTCTTGAGATTGAGCCAATCAATTTCATGCTGCGGTCCGTGGCGGAGCAGCGGAATATCATGGCGGCTTTTGCAAGCTGGCTCAAGATTTCCCCGTGCAGACTGCAATTCAAGGTTCTGACAGGGAAAGCGGATCCCGGCCGTCATGTGGAAGGGCTGAAACAGGATCTGACAGCCGAAACAAGCGATTCCTGCCGGTCATTGGCGAAGGATTACATTCGGCTGATAGAAGATATCGGAAGCCGGGAAGCGTTGGCAAGGCGCTTTTTCCTGATTTTTGAATATGAATCTCCCCACAGATCGACGGACGAGCTCAGTCGGATCTACGGAGCCCTGCAAACGGCGGAGCAAAATGCAACGGCATATCTGGCGCAGTGTGGAAACGCCGTTCTGCAGCCCCGGGATCCGGACGAAGCGGCGGCAGCGATTCTTTACACCTTTTTCAACCGGCGATCCTGTATCACAGAACCCTTTGCCTTACGAATCAATCGCGTCGTTGTGGATGTGATGGCGGCAAGCCGGCGAACCATCGGCGTGGATCCGATACCGGATATCCCGATCACAAATCTGATTGCACCGCGCGGGATGGACTTTTCTCACAGCAGCTATATCGTGATGGACGGAATGTATTTCTTCTTTCTGATGATTCGGGCAAATGGGTATCCGAATGTTGTGCGAGCCGGATGGACGACAGCATTGGAGAATCTCGGTGAGGGGGTGGATGTGGATATTCATCTGCGGCGGGAAGACCGAAGTAAAACCATGGATCGAATATCTCAAAGGCTTCGGCTGAACCGAAGCAAAATCAAGGGAATGCAGGATACCGGAACGGATTATGAGGAGCTGGAAAGCTCCATTCAGGCAGGGTATTATATCAAGCAAAGCATCGCCAATCGAAATGAGGATCTATTTTATATGAGCATTCTGCTCACGGTATCCGCAAGAAGCCGGGAGGAGTTGAACTGGCGCAGGCAGCAGGTAACGGATCTGCTCAAGTCCATGGATATTTCGGTTTCCTTCTGCCGGTTTTGTCAGGAAGCTGCGTTCCGATCAGCGATGCCGTTTCTTTTTCTGGATGCGGGACTGGAGAGAAGGGCACGCCGGAATGTTTTGACCGGTGGGGCGGCCTCTGTATATCCGTATGCGAGCTATGAGATATCCGACGACAATGGGGTGCTGTTGGGAATCAACCGGTATAATCGCTCTTTTTGCATCCTCGATTTTTTTAACGCCAAAAAGCATAAGAATGGGAATCTGAATATCGTCGGTACCAGCGGTTCCGGTAAAACCTTTGCCATGCAGCTGCTGGCTCTCCGTATGCGGATCCGGGGTGTGCAATGCTTTATTCTCGCACCGATTAAGGGACATGAGTTTTACCGGGCCTGCAGCCGGATCGGAGGTGCCTATGTGAAAATCGCTCCCGGATCCAGGCAGTGCATCAATGTCATGGAAATCCGGCATACAGTCACACCGATGCGTGAGCTGACAGATGATGGGGAAGATACGGAGCCGGATTCCATGCTGGCGCTGAAGATTCAGCAGTTGCTGATTTTCTTTTCCCTGTTGATCCCGGATATCACCAACGAGGAGGAACAGCTTCTCGATGAGGCTTTGATCCGAACGTACGAAGCGTTCGGAGTCACACATGATAACCGTTCTTTATATGAGGATGAGGACTCCGTTCCGCCGAAGATGAAGCCAATGCCGGTTCTCGGAGATCTGTACAGAATCTTGCGGGAAAGCACGGGAACCGAGAGAATTGCCGTGATGCTTGCGCGTTTTGTAACCGGATCCGCGCAATCCTTCAATCAGCAGACAAACGTGGATCTGGAAAACCCGTATGTTGTTCTTGACCTGTCCGATCTGAAGGGAAAGCTGCTGCCGGTTGGAATGATGATCGCGCTGGATTATGTGTGGGATACCATCAAATCGGATATTCTGCGGAAAAAGGCAATTTTCATAGATGAAATCTGGCAGTTGGTCGGGGCGGGGTCGAACCGGCTGGCGGCTGAGTTCTGCCTGACGATTTTCAAGACCATTCGTGGGTTTGGAGGAATCGCTGTTTCCGCAACGCAGGATCTTTCGGATTTTTTCGGGCTTGACGATGGGAAATACGGGCGCGCGATTCTCAACAGCAGCCAGAACAAGATGATTCTGAATCTGGAGCCGGATGAGGCGAAATCCGTGCAGGAGATCCTGAAGCTGTCCGGGGCGGAGGTGGATGCGATTTCCCGTTTTGAACGCGGGGAGGCGCTGTTATGCTCGGGAGTCAACCGGGTGCCGATCTCCGTCAAGGCGTCGCCCACCGAGCATGACCTGATTACGACCGATCGGTCCGAGCTGGAAATACTGCTTCGCGAAGCAAAAAAAGAAAAATACCGATCAGAAAAAGATTGAAGAAGGGAGGAAAATATTTGCTTTTACAGGAAGAACAATATGTCGTCAGATGGCTGGCGCAGTACGGGGCATTAACCAAGGTGCAGCTTCTGCGTATGCTGCAAAAGCCGAAAAACACGGCAGAGAAAATTCTGCGTAATCTCAGGCGGCAGATGCGGATTGCGGATATTGGCGGGGGATATTATATCGGATCGGACGCCATGTGCAGGCCGGATCAGCGGATGATCCTGGCCGTGTGGGTATTGCTGGAGTTTATGGATCACGTGGAGCCGATGTCGCACTATCCGGCGGCATACCCTTCACAGATTTTCTTTCTCAAGGAAAATATGGGATATGAGATTGTGGTGCTGTATGAGGGAGAAGAAAATATCCTCCGACTGCTGCAGCCCGAGGAGGATCTGAAATACATCATTGTATTACCGCATATTGCGATGGCAGCAGAACTGAAGCTGCCGCGTGCGCCCTGTCTGTTCGCGACAGTGGACTTTCAGGGAGAGGATGAGCCGAAGGTTCGATTTTATATGGAGGAGGAAAGCAAGGGATGAGGCCTGTATTGGATGAAATCCTTTCCCAAGCGGAGAGGAAAACAAAAGCAGTCTGCCGGCAGATGGCATTGCTGAAATGGATGGCACAAGCTGAAAACAACGAAGAAACCATGAGGCAGGCACTGGCATGGGAAGAAAGCTGTGAGCGCTTGACTTTGTTGGCACGCTCTCTGCCGGTATATACCGGGTGTCCGCGGGCAAAAGAAGAAAGTTTGCGCGTGACGAAGACCGTGGTTCCGGTTGCCATCGGATTTACTGCCGAAAAATGGTTTTGTGTCCGTCTGCCGCTGCTGCTTCCCAAAAAGGAATCCGGCTCAGCCGACTATATCCGATCTTTTCTGTATCCCGCTATGCGGGATTTTTTTGACGGCCGGCAGCCGGTGAGATACCGGGACTGCGTACTGATTTACCGTCATGTATACGATCGGAGACGTCCGGAAAGACAGATGCGGGACCATGACAATATTGAGATGAATATGGTCACGGATATAGTGGCGATGTACGTGATGCCGGACGACGGTCCGTCTGTGTGCTCACATTATTACTGCAGTGCCGCGGCAGAAACGGAAAGAACCGAGGTGTATATTGTTCCGCGGGCGGAATTTCCGGTATGGCTTTTTTGTGAGAGGAAGATGCCGGAGGAAGGGGTTGAGCTCTATGAAACGCAGCAGGAAGCATGAAAAAAAGATATGTCAGAATGGAGGCTTTCTGACCTCCCAAAACGGCATATCCTTCCGAAGCTCAAAAAACAAGATTCTTACATCTATATGCGGGTATCCGGGTACAGGAAATTACGCCAAAGAGAGCAGTCACCATGGCGTAAAATGCGGACCGTGCAGGGAGAGCTGAGATGCTGTATTTTTCCCCGGGCAGTCATGCGCAAACCCTGGTTGCGCTGCTTGCCGTTGCAGGCGAGTTTCCGGTGTCATCACTGCATTTGCTTGGAAATGTTCGGGTATACAAGGCTTTGATCTGTAAAATGTGCAGAAAGCAGATCGTTCGTCATACTGGGACGGGGGAGACGGTAGAAACACGGCTGCTGTCCGTATCCGGGAAAGGAGCTGACGCCACCATCCGGCTTTACAAGGGCGCGCTGCCGATACTGAAATGGCTGGGGGCGGACGCCTATTATCAAGGCGCCTTTCCGGGACATAAATTTCGCGGGGACCGGGCGCACCGGGAGAGAAACCACCGGGTGGCCGAGGCAGCTGCCATGAGTATGAGAGCAGGCTTTGCGTTTGAACCGTATCGATTGCCGGCCCTGCAGAATCAAGCGATCCGAAATATCGTTCCGGTGGAGCCGGTTTTTTATACCGCGAAGCAGCTCAAAACCATTGGAGACGGAGAAACCGGGAAGACCATATTTACACGGACGGTTGGCGCGCTGTTCTCGCATGGAGTCTGTTATTCCGTATACAATACCCGTGACGCCGTAATGAAATGGAACGGAATGGCGGAATTCAAGGCGCTGTACGCCCTGACCGAGGCGGCGCGCTTGAATGCCGGTATCCGGGAAGTGGACTCCGCCATTCTGTTTGGCGCATCTGAGCAGACGGCGCTGAGGACATTGCTTGCTCAGAATCATCGTCCCGGCTTCCGGTTTGACTCGATCTATCATCATATTCATTTTTTCCCGATGAGTCCGGACGGAATCCGCCGGCTTCGGTGGGTGGGAATTTCGGACTGGAAGGAAAAATTATCTGCCATGCTGTTTTGCAGAGAAGAGAGATCGTTCGGGCGGGGACAGTTTGAGTATGACGCCTTCCTTCAGGGAAAATACATCTTTTCCCATCTGGACGGCGATCTTGCCAGACTCAAACGGCTGCGGGATGCTCTCGAACCCGGTCTGGCAGAACAACTGGAAATTCTGTGCTTTCCGGATCAGCTCGGTCTGATTCGTGGTTGCATGGGAGATCGGGTTGGGGTCCGTATCATTGGAGTCGATGCAGTTGAAGGGGCATGGCAGACGGAAAATCGCTATTCCTGACAGAAAAAACCTCGTCCGGTTTTACGGGCGAGGCGTTCGGTTGCAGTCACTGACATGATTTCGATCCCACCAATCATAAGGGATGATTTTTATTTGTTATCCATTGAACGTGCTGCATCGTTTCTGGTCAGAAGATACAGGCAATATTGATTCATACTGATGCCTTCTCGCTTTGCATGTTCTGCAAGCTGGCGGTGAAGGGATTTCGGAAGTCGGAGCTTGAATTGTCCCGAGTATGCTTCATCCGAGGCGGGGAGCGGAATCTCATATCCATTTTCCAACGCGACCCGGAACCACTCTCTTTTGGCGTCGGTTGCGGCTGCAATTGCGGCTTCAATGGTTTTTCCGCAGGTGATACATCCCTTTAAGTCAGGAAAAGAGACAACGTATCCACCCTCTGATACATCTTCCACAACTTCCAGCCGGTACGGAATTTTCATCAGCTCTTCAATCGTTTTCATTTTGGTTTTCTCTCGCTTTCAGATATTGCGTCTACTGCTTTTATGAAGATGCTATATTATATCATGATGTCATATACGATGTCAATTCTTTATAAAATATTGGTTGACACTACTATTACAATTTTTTTGAAATGTATAAGGAGCGGATAGGGTCAATATGAACCGAAGACAGAGAAAAATACTTGCTGTACCCGCCGCGATACTCATTTTGATCTTCCTGCTTTATCTCGGGGGCATTCTTGCGCAAATATATGCGAACTATACCCAGTGGGTCTCGGACGGAGGAATGATGGGGCAGGTGCAGATCGAATCGGTGAACCCGAACCCATCGGTATGCTTCCGGCAGGCCTTCACGCCGAACGGGCTGAAAAGCATGCTGATTGTTCTGACTGCTGCGATCGCGGTGATCGGAATCTTTCGCCTGCACAATCGGTTTGGCGGGCGCGAGCGGGATCCGCGCGGGTTTTCCAAGAGCCGATCCGGCGTGTACGGAACCGCGTCATGGATGACCGAAAAGGAAATGTGGAGCGTATTGGATGTTGCGGCCCCGGAAAAGGCGGAGGGAGTGATTTTGGGTGAGTATAAGGGAAAGGTCGCGTGTCTCCCAAGGGAGACAGCGCTGAACCGGCACATCGCGGTATTCGGTGCATCCGGTACCGGAAAGTCCCGGGCGATAATACGAAATGCCCTTTTACAGTCACTGAAAAACGGAGAATCCGTGGTCATCACGGACCCGAAGGGGGAGCTTTATGCCGATACGGCGGAGCTGTACCAGCAGAATGGGTATGAGATCAGGGTATATAATCTGGTTGATCTGGAGCACAGCGATTCCTGGAATTGTATGTCCGATCTGGCGGGCGACACCCTGATGGCACAGGTGCTGACCAATATCATCATTGGCAATACCGGTTCCGGCAAGGGGGATCCTTTCTGGGATAACGGGGAAGGCAATCTCCTCAAAGCTCTGATTCTTTATATAGATCAGGACCGGACGCGCAGGCCGGAGGAAAAGAACCTGCCGGCAGTCTATCGGATGCTGACAGGAAATACCGAGCGGCAGCTCACGGCTCTGTTCGAGCGGCTGCCGCTCGGTCATCCCGCACGAGCGCCATATCACCTGTTTGCTCAGTCAAGCGACACTGTCCGTTCCGGTGTTGTACTGGGGCTCGGAACCCGACTGCAGGTGCTGCAGAATCAAATGGTGCAGAGAATCACGGGTTCCTCCGGCATTGACCTGACCGCTCCCGGGAAACGAAGGTGCGCATACTATCTCATTCTGAGCGATCAGGACACAACGATGGCATTTTTGTCATCGCTTTTCTTTTCGCTGCTGTTTGTCAGACTGACCCGATATGCCGATACCTGTGAGGAACGCCGCTGTCCGGTGCCGGTGAATCTCATTCTGGATGAATTCAATAACATTGGCCGGCTCGGCGGGGCGGCGGATGGGTCGGATTTTGCCAGAAGTCTGAGTGTGTGCCGCTCCAGAGACATTCGGGTCATGCTGGCCGTACAGAGCCTCGGGCAGCTGCAAAACCGGTATCCCAACAATCTGTGGGCGGAAATCATCGGAAACTGCGACGTCCAGCTGATGCTCGGCTGCACGGACGACGTCAGCGCGAAGTATTTTTCCGATCGCAGCGGAGACATGAGTATTGAGGTGAATTCTACCGCAACCGTCCGCCGGACCCTGGCGCTTGCGCAGATGATTCCGCAATACCGGTATACCGAGGGACAGGGAAGGCGAAAGCTGCTGACGCCGGACGAGATCCTTCGCATGTCTAATGAGGAGCTGCTTTGCGTTATCCGGGGCTGCAATCTTCTGAAGCTCCGGAAATTTGATTTCACCCGGCATCCGTATGCGGCGCTGCTGCGCAGAACACCGGTTTCGTCGTATCGCCCGGTGCCGCCGGATACTCAGCCTGAAGGAAAAACAGAAGAACAACAGCAGCAGGAGGCCGAACCCCGGGAGCGCCAGAAAAAACCGTCGCTATACGGATCGGCAAAGCCGCCGGAAATGTTTTAAAGGAGGGAAATATTTTTGAAAAAACAGAAGAAAAACAAAGGAAAAATTGTTGTGAGTCTGACAATTGTAATCGTCACGGTTGTTGTTGGGATATTGGCCGTCATCCCGGCACTGCAGACGGAACAAAGCCCTGCGCCCGATCCCACGTCCGGCAGCCATTCCGATGGAGCGTCTGTGAAAATCCCGGAGATCAAACCGAATCCGACGGATTCTTCCACGTATGTCCCTCCGGATATGGATGTGCAGGAGATGACGCGAAATCCGAATCCGGAAGTCATCGGAGGAACGGTCGAATATGAGTCTGGGGGGATTGCATGAAGCGGAAAACCGTAAGGCTCAGCATCATAACGGGCTTGGTTATACTGATATCTGTCATATGCTCCATGCAGGCCTTTGCTGCTTCTACATTGACCGGCACACTGGAACCCACCGGAGCCACGTCGGCCTTTTACGCCTATGAACCGGGGGAATGCAATCGAACCATCAATGTACGATGCGTGGATACAAACGGAAATCTCATCCGGCAGGTGATACTCTATACGAAATACGGAGAGGAGAACAGCATTCAATTGGGAATCGGCGGGTATGACGTCATCGGATTTACGAGCGATCAGGGATTGCTCGAAACCTGCAAAATCGTGTGGACAAGCGGAACCTCCCGGTGTACGGAGGCAAACATTCATATCAATTATCATTTCCGCACTGCCCTGAGCGCCAAAACGCTCAATGTGACCGTCACGATGCGGCCGTGGGATCCGATTACATTGGTGATCCGGCATTATGTCCAGACCATTGACGGGGGCGGATACCGATCCGATGTGCTGTATGCATCCGAAACCCGATCTGTACGCTATTATGAGTATATCTCTGCAACTGCGAGAACAGACCTGTCGGGCTATGTGCTGCGGGAGGGATACCGGAACGCGATTTCCGGAAACTTTACATACGATTGGGTCGGACAATACCGGAATACACCGAGCAGTCCGAGGTGCTATGAATACGATTACCATCACACCGCGTGGTCGGAGGATATGGGGGAATATTCGGACTACGACGAATCCAAGGACGGGAAAATGGATTGGTGTGACAATCGCGTTTTTTATATTGGTTTTTACTATGATCTGCAGCAGTATACCATCGTGTTTGACGCCAACGGCGGCAGCGGAGCTCCTTTGCCGGTGACCAAGCAACACGGTATGGACGTGGCTCTGCCCGAAACCGTTCCTCAACGTCCGGGTTATACCTTCCTTGGGTGGGGACTGAGTCAGAGCTCCGACTGGGTCTGGTTCCGGCCGGGCAGTACCTATCGGGCCGATGCGGATATGACCCTGTATGCGGTCTGGCAGAGAGATCCGTATGATTTTTCGGTTTCGGAATTGGTTTTGTCTGCAGATGAGGTTCTGCAATACGACACGGTGACGGTCAGAGTCCGGACGGATCATCTGGATGAGAAAAACGCACATGAGAAGATTCCGGTGCAATTGCTTTATGACGGAGTGGTGGTCGGAACGCAGGATGTGAATTTTCCGGCAGGCGGCACCGCCTACGTCACATTTGATCTGAATGTCGGGGTCGGGACCGGGGAGCACCGCCTGGAGGTACGGATCAATTGGGAGAACCGGGCGGAGGAAACAAACACCGCAAACAATTCGGTTGCCGCACTGCTCAATGTGGTCGAAACGGATGACCAAGTGTCTGTGCGTGCCGTCGTCCCTTCGGACCAATATGGAGCGGGCTGCGAGGTCATCACCGGTTTTCTCATGGACAACAACGGAGCGTCGGATATCCTCCCGGAGCACCGACTTCGGGCAGACTTCTATGTGTATGTATATACCGATGTCGGAGAGAGGCTCGAGATACTTGCCCAAAGCCGGGAGAATATTGTCATACCGAGCAGCGGAACCAATCTGATTTTCTTCCGATGGAAGGTACCGGGGGAGCTTGCCGGCAAGGAAGTATACTGCGAATGTATCGTTGATCCGGACGGAACCCCAGTTGAAACGGGTACCGCAGACAACCGAGCCGGTTTTACCGCCGTGATCGCGGCGCTGCCGGATTTTCAGGCTTCGGACACAGCGTTTGAGCTTCCCGACAGAAAGACTTCCGGAAGCGTCCCTTCAGACACGGCCGGACAAGCGACATGGACCTGTTGGGAATATGAAAACGGCGCTTTTGTTTTGATGGAATATGGAGTTGCGCTTTCCCCGCAGGCACCCCAGATAGAACCCGGCAGTAGCTGTGCAACCGCCGTCCATGAAAACGGAGTCTGGAACATGAAGTCCGGCTACGGGGTTGCCGTTTCTTATGCGCCGGAGGTGATCGCGGTTCCGGGTTATACGCTTCCTGATCCCGAGGCATATACCGATGCACAGTATGCGGAGGCGGCATTTCCGGAATCCGATTACGTGTCGGGAGACGGGAAAAGCTGTTCGCTGGAATATCGGAGCTCAGAATTCCGGTTCCCGGAAAATCCGGATGCCGCGGGAAACGAACGGATTCATTTCGTTCCAATATATATGGCGGACGGGGATTATATGATTGCAGTAACCGTCACGCAGCTCTGGACGCCGGTCGGGATGATCTCGGCCACCAGAATCAGCAATGCCATCGAGCTGGAGGGAAGCCTCTATGATGACTGGTATATCCATTGAGAAAGGGGGGGATTCCAATCAGAACTGACAGTATCGGCAGAGAGCATTGTCTGCCTGATTTGGTTTTGGGGCACGGTTGTATCCGGATCCCGGCAGAGCAGCGTGCGGGGGTGCCGCCTTAGTGGGCAACTGCTTGGCGCCGGCAATGGCGCCTTTATGATTTGCAATGACAGAAAGGAGGAAATACATGACAGATCCGGAAAAAGAAATGGATTTGGGCGAAGAACAGAATGCTGGACAAGCAGATGAAGAAAAATCGCAGATGAATTCTTGCGAATTGGATGGAAGAACCACGCTCTGTCAGACCGAACCGGAGGAGGCGCCAAAGCCAAGGCGGCGAAGGAAGACCGCTCCGGTTGAGAGTCAGTCAGATACGGAGCGCGTCGATGCTCCTCAAACCGGCTTTCATTTGGGCGCCAAACGGACTGCGCAGCCGGTGTCGATCGATGCCGAGAGAACCGTTGAAACCGATGAAGAGAAGGCAAAAAATGATTTGCTGGACCTTCTGGAATCTCTGAAAACCGGAAAGATTCTGACCGGAACCATTCAGGGGGTGGAAAGACCCTCCGACGCCAACGCGCATACTGTGGCAGTCATCTATCACGGTGCATATAAAATCCTGATTCCGGCAGAGGAGGCCCTAGAGCCTCCCGCAGATTACAGGGATCAGAATCCGGACGATGTACATCATTATCTGCTGACCAAGAGACTCGGCGCTGAGGTGGATTACATCGTCAAGGGGGTGGATCCGGAAGCATTCCTTGCGGTGGCAAGCCGGCTTGCCGCGATGCGCGTCAAGCGGAAGCAGTACTATTTTGGCACAGACCGGGACGGAAACAACCTGCTGTATCCTGGTGTTTGTGCGGAAGCCAGAGTGATTTCGGTCATTCGTGCGGGGATTTTCATTGATCTGTTTGGCGTGGAGGTCTATATCCCCTTGCGCGAACTCAGTTACCAGAGACTGACGGATGCGTCCGGGTATTATCAGCCGGGACAGCGTGTTCTGGTCAGAATACTGGAAATTGACAGAAGCGATCGGGAACACATCAGGGTAACGGCTTCCGTGAAGCAGGCCGCCGAAAATCCATACGAGAAGGCACTGCGCCGGTATACTGTAGGGAACCGGTATGTCGGCAGTGTCAGTATGGTGGATACCAACGGCGTTTTCGTCGCCCTAGATGGCGGCGTAGATTGCCTGTGCAGCTATCCGAAACGGGGACGTCCCCCGAAGGGGGCGCGGGTAACGATCCGTATTCTGGGCATCAATCATGATACCAATCGCATCTGGGGCGCGATTACCCATATCGCGGTACCGAGATGACAAAACAAAATATGAAATTTGAAAGGAAGATCAAAACATGAAAAAAATCAAGGCATTATTCAACAAAGCAGTAAAGAAGGTCACTTGTTGGCTGTGTGAACGCAGAGATGCTCTGCGGAGATTGGCGGCTGCTTCCAAAGCACCGGTACAGGGGTGCCGCGGGGAGGGCTACGTAGACTCTGCCATTAAGATTATCATCGCTGTTGTGATCGGCGGGCTGCTTCTGGCCGGGCTTTACACGCTTTTCAACACCACGATCATTCCGCAGATTACGGAAAAAATCACGGAAATGTTCTCTTATTCGGGCTCGTAACGCTTGCTGACGCAAGGATCCGTCCGTTGCCCAAGGTAAAGGCCTTGGGCAACGGACGGAAGAAAGGATATTGCATATGAGAAAAATCAATTTCAAAGACAAACGCGGCGAGGGACACCTCAGTACCGCCGTAAAGATCCTGATTGCGGTTGTGATCGGCGCATTGCTTCTTAGCGGTCTGTACGTTTTGTTTGCCGGTGAGAGCGGCGTACTTGCATCCATTCAAAAACAGGTTCAGGGGCTGATGGACTTCGGAGAGGCCGGTGTGACTGTGGAGCGCGTTCTGGATGAGGAGAGCGGCACCTACTGTCTGCGCTACTCCTATGATGGACAGCACTGGCAGCAGGCGAAGATGCCGGATTACGGCACAGGCAGCTCGGTTTACGGACTGATCAGCAATCACTCTGAATCGGATCTGATCCAGGCGGCATTGGTGAAGAACGGGGATCAGTTTTATGTGCTGACTTCTCCGGACGGAGGAGTCAGTTGGGTGGAACAGGTGTCCTTTACGGCAGTGGAAATCACCCATTTTTATTATGGCGTCTCAACGCCGCTTCCGGCAGGCTCCAGTTCTTTTTCAGGGGAACGCTTCGTCTGCCGGTATCGCACCGGCGGGTCTACGTACTTTACCATGACAAGCAACGGGAAAACGTGGACGAAGCCGACCTGGTCCGATATGCATATTATCGGGAGTTAAAATATCAATTCGGAGGAAAATGAAATGCTCGCTCCTGTTCCGTCATGGATTGACATAGAATCGATAAAATTACAGACAGAAGAGGCATGGGCCTCGGTATTATGTGCCTTTATTACTGTCGGAGCAGCCGTGACGGTTGGTTGGATCATGACGAAGGTTATGAAAAGCAAGCAATTTTTAGTTTCCCTGCCGGTGATTCTTGTCCTTTCCGGCATCATAGCTCTGGCCCTTTATTTCAGATACGGGTGGTCGGTCAGAACCGCGCAGGGAATTCTTCTGATGCTTGTGCTGCTGTATGCGTCCTGTTCCGATCTGACCAGTCATACAATGGATGATTGTCTTTGGGTGATGGTTGCCCTGCTCGGACTGTACTCGATTTCTACGGTTGGACTTCCGTCAATGCTGACAGGAGCGGTCATGGTATTTATGCCGCAGTATCTGACGGCATTGCTTTCCAAGAAGGCGCTTGGCGGTGCGGATATCAAGCTGTCTGTGGCGCTGGCCTTTTTGCTTGGTTGGGAAAGAGGACTGGCGGCATTGATTGCCGGATTGCTCGGCGCCGTGATTGTCATGAGCATCATACAAACAGTTCGGAAAAAGAGAAAAAAGCAGCCATTTGCCCTGATTCCGTTTTTATCGGTGGCAGCGATGGCTGTATTTTTTATTTAAGAGGAGAAAAGAAAAATGAAGAAAAAGAAACAACCGGCTGAATCATTCAAACAGCCGTCTGTCCGGAGACTTGGAAATCGGACGGTTATCGGAATCGTTTGCCTGCTGGTTGCCTTTGCGGTTTGCTTTGGAATGGCTCCGCTGGTCTCCCGTGCATCCGACGCACAGGTAGAAATCGTTCGGGTCCGGCAAACGATCACAAAAGGCAGCATGATTACGGACGGAGACATTGAGCTTGTTGCAGTCGGTGCGTACAATCTCCCGGATTCGGTCCTGCGGGAGAAGAATGATGTCATCGGAAAATACGCGACCGGCGACCTGTATCCGGGGGAGTATCTGCTTCCCGCAAACCTGACAAGCGACGCGGACAATGCAGCAGACATACTGGAATCGTTGGGCGGCGATCAGAAAGCGATCAGCGTCAGTATCGGTTCGTTTTCACTCGGGTTGTCCGGTAAACTGGAAACCGGCGATATTGTCAGCGTGATCGTATATTCCAATCAGATGGCCGAGGCCTATACGCCGCCCGAGCTGCAATATGTCAAGGTGATCACCTCAACTACATCACAAGGGATCGATAAGGCGGATGTGACGGATCATGCCCAGCCTGCTACCGTTACACTGCTGGTCAACAGGACTCAGGCGGAGCTTTTGGCGCAGTATGAAAAGAGTGCTTCCATGCATTTTGCTCTGGAATACCGGGGAGATCCCGAGATCGCCAATCAGTATCTGGAAGCGCAGAACCAATATTTTTCGGAAGGAGGAGAAGAGTGATGACGGGAACCGTCGTTTCCGTATGGGGATCGCCGAATGCCGGCAAAACCACCTTTGCAACCAAGCTCTCCGCCGCTTTCTATGAGCGGTTTGGAAAAACAGTCATTGTATTATACAGCGACTATGAAACCCCCGTGCTGCCGGTCATTTTCCCAAACTTCAAAGAACATCTGGCGTCGGTCGGAACTGCGCTTTCCAAGGTCGAAGTTCGACAGGACGATGTGCTTGGATGCCTGAATACCGTAAAAGGAAAACAGAACCTCGGATTTCTCGGCTTTGGCGTGGGGGAAAACCAGCGTACCTTTCCGAGGTTTGAACGAAACAAAGCCGAAGATCTGCTCGACACACTGCGCTCGATGGCGGATATTGTCGTTGTGGACTGTGTCAGCAGTCTGGAGCATAACATTCTTGCAGCCACAGCAATGGAAACGGCCGACTGGGTCTTTCGTTTGGCTTCGCCGGATCTGAAGTCGGTGAGCTGGTATCTTTCGCAGCTCCCGGTATACTCGGATAAGAAATATCGCTGCGACCTCCATATACAGGGGATCAATGTTCCGAATGCGGATTTGAATATGCCGGTCGACGAACTGCAGGCACATATGAAGCGAGTGAATTTTCTGATTCCGTACAGCAGCTCGGTCAAAGCACAGATGCAGGAAGGCCGGCTGTACCTGAAATCGACGGACCGTGCTTTTGAAATCTGCATGAGTCAGATTGCGGAAAGGGTTGTACAGCATGGAACAATCTGATTTTTGGACGATTGCCGAACAAACACAGAAATATATCGCCAGAAATTATGCCGCGGCACTGACAGATGAAAGCAAGCAGCCGGAGCTGAAGGCCTATATCGAAAAATATCTCGCGGACCGTCAGCTCAGCGTACAGGGACTTACGCCGCGGGAATTGGTTGATCGTATTTATTCCGAAATGGCGGAGTATTCCATATTGACTCCATATCTGGGGTCTCCGCTTCTGGATGAGATCAATATCAATTCCTGGGATGATATTGTGCTGACCTATTCGGACGGGAAAATCGAGAAGCTGCAGGAGCATTTCCGCGATCCGGGCCATGCGACAGATATCATCAAACGGCTTTTGCATCACAGCGGAATGATCATTGACAGCACCGTCCCGATTGCGCAGGGGCACTTGCCGGACAATACCCGTATCACGGCGGTCAAAACACCGATCGTGGACAATGATTGCGGAATTGCCGCATCGATCCGGCTGCTGCATCCACAGCGTATTACGCGCTGTTCTCTGATTGAGAGCGGGATGGCGACTGAAGAGATGCTTATGTTCCTGGAAATGTGCATCCGGTACGGAATCTCTGTGGTGATCGCCGGCAGAACATCATCCGGCAAAACGTCTCTGATGAATGTATTGCTCGGCAGCATCCCGGATGAAAAGCGGATTTTCAGCATCGAATCGGGCGCCCGGGAGCTCTTCTTAATCAAACGGGATGATTCCGGTGAGATCCGGAACAATGTTGTCCATACATTGTCACGCCCGAGTGAAAACCCGGCATACCATGTCACGCAGGAGGATCTGGTCGTCGTGGCACTGCGCTTCAATCCGGATCTGATCGCCATTGGCGAGATTCGTGACGCTGAGGCAAGTGCGGGGGTTGAGGCGTCACTGACGGGGCATACCGTAATCACAACCGTGCATTCCGGTCCGGCAGCGGCCGCGCACAGCCGGATTGCGCTGCTATGCCAGCGTCGGTTTCCGCTTGGAATGGCCGTTTCACTGGTGCAGGCAAGACAAGCCTTTCCGGTTGTGGTGTTCATGAACCGGTGTGAAGATCATGTCCGCAGAATCATGGATATCACCGAGGTGTCGGTGACGCCGGAAGGCGGGGCGGCATACAGAGCGTTATACCGATACCATATCACAGAGAACAGACGGGTCGGTGGGAAGTTTCAGGTGGAGGGCTTTTTTAAGAAGGTCGGAGCGCCTTCTGAAAATCTGCAGACGCTGATGATCCGTTCCGGAATGTCGCAGTCTGCACTGGCTGCATTTCTATAAAATTTCAAGGAGGGATTTTTTCAATGATCTTGGTTTATATTCTGTGCTTTTTCCTATCGGTTGTCGGGATCATTCTGATTTTGCGGCTCACACCGGAACGGGTTACGGAAGATCTGATTCGTGCCGCGGCCGGCCGTCGAACACTCCGAAGCCGATCCTTGCAGGCCAAAGGGAAAAAGAAGTCTCATCAGTTGTCTGTCGAGCTGCATCGGATCTATGACGCCTTGGAGGCGGCGGGAAAGGGAAACCTTTTTACACTTGTGATTGCAGCGTCCGCACTGCTCCTGCTGATCGGCAGTGTGATCGCCGTTTCTCTCGGAAATGTGTTCCTGATTCCGGTTTTTGCATGTGCTTTTGCTTTGCTTCCGTTTATAATGGCAAGACGGACCGTCCGGTATTACGAAAAACACATCGGACAGGAACTGGAAACGGCGCTCTCGGTTATTACGAACTCTTATATCCGCAGTGACGATATTGTCCTTGCGGTGAAAGAGAATCTGGAATATCTCAAACCGCCGCTCAAGGAGATCTTTGCGGCATTCGTTGCGGAAAACACGATGATTACGGCGGATATCCGGCAGGCGCTGCGAGGCTTGAAAGAAAAAATCAATCATGCGGTATTCCGCGAGTGGTGCGATACCGCGATTGCGTGTCAGGACGACAGAACGCTGAAGGATACGCTGATGCCGGTGGTTGCAAAACTGACGGACATCCGACTGGTCAACAGCGAGGTCCGCGGGATAATGACCGCTGCCCGGACTGAGTATGGTATGATGGCGGCCATGGTCGCCGCAAATCTTCCCATTCTGTATGTATTGAATCGGGAATGGTACCAGGCGCTTACCGGAACCGTGGCGGGGAAGCTCGTGCTGGGACTTTGCGGAATGACCATTCTGGTAACGGCGCTGATGATGCTGCGCTTTACAAAACCGATTGAATATCGATAAAGGAGGCGATGACGAATGCTACTTGCGATGACGGCTTCTGTTCTTGCGGCAGTCGGAGCGGCGCTGATTCTTGGCGACGTCATGCGCGTTCCGTCTTATGCGGCCTCCCGGGCCATGAACAGTCTGGGAAGAAAACAGAACCGACGAACGAATCCGGCAGAGGTGTATCTGCGCAGCTTTTCAAACTGGCTTGCCGGCAAGCTCCGGATGAACGCGTACAGGCGGCGTCAGCTTGAGATTGATCTGCAATGTGCGGACCGGAATGAGAGCCCGGAGCAGTATATGGCAAATGCGATGGTGAAAGCGGCTCTGATCGGAGTTTTCGGGATACCGGTATGGTTCCTTTCTCCTGTTTGCTCACTGCTTCTGACAGCCGTGGCTGTTACTGTTTATTTTTGGGAGCTTGGCAAGGTCGGGCGGCAAATCAAGGAAAAGCGGAAAAAGATTGAGTACGAGCTGCCGGGACTCGTATTTCATATTGAAAAATTGCTATGTCACAGCCGGGATGTGCTTGGTATGCTGGACACATATCAGGAAATGGCCGGAAAAGAGCTGAAGAGAGAGCTGGAAATCACGACAGCGGATATGCGCAGCGGCAATTATGAGGCGGCGCTGGTACGGTTGGAGGCGAGAGTCGGATCTTCTATGCTGTCGGATGTGATCCGAGGGCTGATCGGCGTGATCCGCGGAGACGACACTTCGGTATATTGGGGAACACTCACGATCCGTTTTTCGGATCACCAGAGACAGATGTTAAAGGCGGAAGCCGCAAAGGCGCCCAAAAAGGTCCGCCGGCTTTCTATGGCGCTGCTGATTTGCTTTATGCTGATTTATATTGTGGTCATCGGCAGCGTCCTGATGAATTCGCTGGGAGGGCTGCTGACATGGTAGAACGGGTACGGAGCAGGAGAGCTGAGGGATATGTGGATGTTGCGGTCACGGTCTTGATCGTTGCCTTTGTCCTGATTGTCATGGTCAATCTTGTCTCATTGATCGTCACACATCAGAATATGAAAATTCTGGCGGATCAGATTGCAGAGTACGCCGCTGTCAACGGAACGACGGATGTGGAGGATTATATCGAGGAGCAGAAAAAGCGGTACGGCTTTGATTTTACCTGCGATTTCAGCGGAAGCCAGTGGATTGACGGGACAGAAAATGTGCAGCTTGGTACCCCGATTGTCTGTACGGTCAATCGTGACGTCGGCTTTCTGGGCTTCGGAAAGGTATTTCACAGTTTGTCGATATCCGCGTCGTCCAGCACGCTTTCCCAGGTTTACTGGAAGTGAGGGAGGGATCATGATACAGAATCTGAAATCCGGAAAAGGCGAGGCAGCCTATATTTACCTGTGCGTTATCGTACTGTTTGCTTCCATGCTGTTTTCGGTTCTGTTTTTGTATATGGGTCTGGTCGGACAAATTCAGATTCAGAAACGGGATATGCAAAGCAGACTGGACAGTTATCTTACCGATTATGCGAAAGATGCGTTTGATGCGCTCAAGCAGGGAGATCAATATGAATCGTATCTCGACTATGAATCGCTCAGACAGGGATGCTTTTCTGCGCTCGGATTTGGGGAAACGGATGCGGAATACACCTATGAGAGCGGGAACTGTACCGTGACCAGGCCGGAAATCGCGGTATTGACCGGGGATGGTTTCGGTCTGACGGTTGAGTATACCGCCTCCTTTCCGATCCGATGGAACGGAAAAACATTTCTGGACCTGACCGTTCCCATCAGATTAACGAGCTTCTATCATACCAAATAAAGAATCAAGGAGAATTTCCCATGCGAAACATGCAAAGGGTTGTAGTATGGAGTATTGCCGCAGTCATTGCGGTCACGGTTTTGATTGTGTTGGCCTGTGCTGGGCAAAAGAGGCCGCCGATGGATAAGGCTTCGACAACATCGGAGCATGCACGGTTCGATGTACCGGCTGTTGTGTCAAGAGAAAGCGTCACTCACGAAGATCTTCCTATAACCGGGGAGCTTCAGATCGGGGTTGGGACGTCGGATATACCGGATGCTCCGCTCATCGAGGACGTGATTGTCATCCCAGGGGGCAGGGGGTAACGGTTCCATGAAAAAGCAAAGGATGGCAGCATTTTTTCTGGCGGTGGCCACTGTCGCCTCCGTCCTCTCTTTATCGGTGAGCGCCGCTTACCCGATGATCTGTACCGTCTATTACAAGGACACCTCCGGCCGGCAGCTCAGTCCTTCGGTGACGGTTACAACCGACGCGGCAAATCCTTCTCTCCGCGTACCATCACCGGTGATGGAGGGATATATCCTGCAAAACAGTGAAGACGCCATTGTTACCTATGAGATGATGGATCACTATTTTCCGTCATCCAACTACGATCGGAGCGGAACCGCCACCTATACCGTCGTATATGCCAAGGCGTATACGGTCACGGTGCATTATGTATCGTCAGACGGGATTTCCATGTTTGCGGATAAAACCTTTACCGGAAAAACCGGAGACTCCTATGCCATTCCGTCCCCGACCGATACCGGGTATTCACCCGATCGTACCAGCATCAGCGGGACTGTAAAGGGATACGATCAGGACTATACGGTAACGTATTACCCCAAGACCTATACGGTTTCCTATGACGCCAACGGTGGGACAGGGGCGCCCGCTGTACAGCTTAAAACATCCGGAAAAAATCTGATTTTGAGTATGCAGAAGCCGACAAAAGCCGAAGATCTGTTTCTGGGCTGGAGCACCTCTTCATCCTCGTCGTCGATCGCATATCAACCAGGCGATACCTATTCTGCCAATGCGAGCGTAACGCTGTATGCGGTTTGGGCCGGCGGAAACTTTACAGTGACATACAATGCCGCCGGCGGCAGCGGCGCACCGGCTCCGCAGAGCAAACAGTACGGGATTCCTTTGGAACTGTCGGATCAAGTGCCAAAAAGGAGTGGATACGTGTTTTTGGGATGGGGCACTGATATCCATTCTGCTCTTTATCAGCCGGGCGATACCTACACCTTCAATCGGGATCTGACGCTCTACGCGGTGTGGGGTACCTCTGCTTCCTACATTATAAGCTATGATGCCAATGGAGGCAGCAATGCGCCTGCGGGACAAACCAAGATTGCGGGTATCCCGCTGACACTGTCGGACCAGATTCCGACAAGGACCGGGTATGTCTTCCTTGGCTGGGCAGAGAGTCGGACGGCGAGCACGGCAGCCTACCGGGCCGGCGGGACTTTTACAAAAGACCAATACACGACGCTTTACGCCGTATGGCATAAAAACACGGGAAGCAGCGGTAAGACCTATCGGATCACCTATATGGCCAACGGCGGCAATTTTGCCCCCACGGCGCAGACACAAAAAGAGGGATGGGCTGTCCAGATTACCGCCGGCGTTCCGAGGAGGGACGGATACCGCTTTTTGGGCTGGTCGGAAAATGCGCGGGCAACAGTCGCTTCTTATCATGCGGGCGACTACTATATGCCGAATCGCAATGTTTTCTTGTATGCAGTCTGGGAAAAAAGGCCGTCATACTACGTATTTTATGATGCGAACGGTGGAATCGGAGCACCTGAAAAGCAAGAAAAAATTTACAACGTCAACCTGCTGTTGGCATCCGAAAAGCCCACCAAAGAAGGAAGTGCGTTTTTGGGCTGGGCGACCGATCCGCAGGCGAGGGAAGCGGAGTATATGCCGGGGGATCGTTATACGGAAAACGCCTCTGTCATTCTCTATGCGATCTGGCAAAATGATCATTATGATTTTGCTGTTTCCGGGATGACTGTAACCCCCGATCCGGTGTATCAATACGATCAGGCAATTGTCAGAATCAGCGCGGAAAATATGGATCCATATCATTCTTATACGAATATTCCTGTGGCCATATACCTGAACAATCGATTGGTCCACAGCACCACCGTGAATTTTGCGGCAGGCAGCGTCAATCACATCATTTTTACATTGTCGGTCGGCGCGCTTGAGGGGCGGCAGAGTCTGAATGTACGGATCAATTGGGCACACCGGAATGAGGAGATTTCGGCAGAGAACAACACTAAGTCAGTCGGATTCGAGGTGGAAAAACGGATTCAGATAGAAGTACATCCGGTTTCGCCGAATGGGGCGTATTTTGCGGGATACGAGGTGATATCCTCCTTTATGGTATCCAGCACAACTGAAATTCTTCCGGATGAAAATCTGTGCTTCGAGTTGGAAGTGTATGCGGTACAAGGAGAGAGCGAAACCCGGATACTCACGCAGACAAAGTGTAGGATCGTTGTTCCTGCCAATGGAGAAAATCTGGTCTGGTTTCGGTGGCGGATTCCTGCCGGTATGGAGGGAACGCTGCTGTTGTGCAGGGGAACTGTCAACGGACAGGGAGTGGGCTCTGCTTCCGGATTCTTTACGGCAACGGTTCAGGGAATGCTTTCGTCCCAAACTCCGAACACGGTTTATGCGGGAAAAGCACCGGATGAGTATCGTAAGGAAATCCCGGCGCCGGAGGAGTCGGCAGGCAGTGCTGCGTGGAACCAGTGGGAATACATCAACGGAGAATTTGTGCTGAGACAATATGGAATTGAAGTGTCCGGGTCGCCGGAGCTGACATCCAACAGCCCAAGCGCGGTCTATGCGGACGGCG
The DNA here is from genome assembly GCA_003150035.1 of Clostridiales bacterium. GTDB lineage: Bacteria > Bacillota > Clostridia > Oscillospirales > CAG-272 > QALR01. Next base: position 26,743 of record QALR01000004.1, on the reverse strand, counting down.
TGTGGGAGATGAAGTCCGGGTACGGAGTCTCCCTGACGTGGGCGCCGACGCTCTCACAGCTCTCCGGCTTCCTGATGCCGGATGAGGATGCTTATACCGGCATCCAAGCGGCGCTCGCGGTCTTTCCCGAATATGCGTATTCATTGACGGAAGGGAAATACCGCGTACTGGAATGTGAGGGGGAGGGCGTCCGATTTGCCGAAAATCCGGACGCTGCGGGAGAAAGAATTCATTTTATTCCAATCTATGTCGCCGATGGGGATTATATCGTATCCGTTGCGACCTCGCAAATCTGGACCCCGGCAGGGATGATTACCGCAAGACGCAGCTGCTCTGTGCGAATTCACGGCAACGTGTATGATGATTTTTATATCGGCTTATCATAATCGCTTGCGTTATCCAAAATTATTGCCGTGAAATTAGCTAATCTTTTTGAAAAAGCCTTGACAAATTATCTAATATCGGGTATAATGATATTGGATAAATAAGGAGGTGTGAATATGACTACTGTATCGGCAACCGAACTGCAAAACAATTTTGGAAAGTACCTGCAATACGTTCAGACGGGAAATGACGTGATTATTTTGCGTAACGGAAAAGAGGTTGCAAGATTGATTTCTCACGATAAAAGTGTGTCTTTTCTGACCGATTCTTTGCTTGGTGTGCTGAAAGAAGATTACAGCGAAGAAAATATCAAAGCGGAGAGAATGAAAAAATATGAAAGTATTGATTGACACAAATATCATTCTTGACGTGCTCTGCAACCGAAAGGACTTTGCCTCTGACTCGGCAATGGTCTTCAAGCTATGCGAGGTTGAGAAAATCAAGGGATATATTTCTGCTTTGTCAATCCCCAATATCGTGTATATTATGCGTAAGGAATTGGACACGGCAAAAGTCAAGAAAATTCTTGAAACGCTCTCTTTGATTTTTGAAATTGTAGATTTGAAGGCAGGTGATCTGAAACGTGCAAGCACCCTTGATTTTAAGGATTACGAGGATGCAATCCAAAGTACCCAAGCGAGCAGAATTGGGGTGAATTATATCATTACGAGAAACATCAAAGATTACAACAACAGCAAAGTAACGGCAATTAAACCAAGTGAACTGATAGAGCGAATTTAGACACCTCTGCTTTGTGCGAGCTCAGGGAAGTCTGTATGAGATTTCATCGTCGGCAGGGCATGAACACGGAAAAACCCGGCAGCCCTATAGGATGCCGGGTTGAATTCAGATGAGATTTTTCCATTCACGCCGATTGTATAAAATCCGGAAAACGTGAACGCTTTTATCCGATTCGTCAATCAAATAAAATACAACATAATTTTCCACGGGAATTTTCCGCACGCCCATTGACGCATAAGGTTCTTCTCCAATGACAGCATGACGATGCGGCATATGATCAAGTCCCATCACATGTTCTCGTATGGACAAAAAGATGCGTTTGGTCGCAACCGGTTCTTTTAGCGTGTTCGAGATATACGAGAGGATGGAATATAGGTCCTTTTCTGCGGTCGGCTCTATGATGACCTTATAGATTGTCTCCAAGACCCAGCTTCCTTTCTATTTCAGCCAATACATCTGCTGCCGGACGGCCGTTTCGCTTTTTGGTTTCTTCTATGCCTTCATCCAATAAGCGGTGAAGCTCAAACCTCCCGCACAGGCGCTCGTATGCTTCATTGGAAAGGACGACAAGATCGCCGACTCCGTTTTTGGTGATAAAAATCGGCTCATTGTATTTGTGACAGAAATCAGAGATTTCGTTGTATCGGTTTCGCAGGTCGGAGCTGGGGCGAATGGTAGCCATCGGAATACCTCCTAATTGATATATACATATTTTATCATAATATTGATATGATGTCAAGAGGAAGGTAAATGAAATTTTTTGACTTTGCAAAGTGTATGGATGGGGTATCATATTTCAGAATTCCCGCTATACTGATTCTGAAATTGAAAACACATCCGAAAAGAAATAAATAATAAAAAAATATAAAAAATATTCCGAAAAGGCTTGACAAATAGAAAATTATATGCTATAATTCAGATACAGCAAGGGGTTGTGCCCAGGCTTTCGATACATTGAAAGAATTCGCAGTGTCAGACTTGGTCGCGAACAGGGAATCGTTACGGAGGGGTATAATAGATGAAGCTCTTCCACAATGGCACACCTTGAGCTGTTGTTAAGAAAAATGGAAGGCCGGAAGGCTTGGTATCGTGTATCCGCGGGATAAAAGGGCGGTACCGTGCCCAGTGCTTTCCGGTCTTTTTCTGTATTGGAGAAATCAAAATGAAATACACGAAAAAGAAAATGAAGTCCAAAGGGATCAACTACAGCAAGATGAGATGCCCATACTGCGGAGGCACGGTGGTTTTCCGCAGCGCGGACGGAATTTACAAGGACAACAGCCAAGGGGTTATGCTTTACGTTTGCTCCCACTATCCGGAGTGTGATACTTATGTCAGGGCTAAAAAAGGGACCCGGATTCCGGTCGGCAGCATGGCTGACCGAAAGCTGCGCTGTCTCCGCAAGGCCGCGCATGACTCCTTCGATCAGCTGCACCGCTCGGGGCTGATGAGCAAGCAGGATGCTTACCGGTGGCTTGCCGGCGTCATCGGCGCTCCGATGTCGGAGGCGCATATTGGATATCTCGGTGAGTATTACTGCCAGCTAATTGCTGAGGAAAGCCGGAAGCTGATGGCCCGGCTGACGGCCGGAAAGCATGAGGCCGTCGAATGAAAAAGACGCTCGGTATCGTGGTTCCGCTGTGGATTTTTGTAGCTGCCTTGTTCATATTCCAGTGCCTTTTTCTGCTGGGAGTGGTACCTACAGAGTCTATGGAACCGGCAATTGAGGCGGGAAGCGTTGTGATCGCTTCCCGCCTTTTTGGTAGGATTGAAATTGGAGATGTTCTTGTATTCCGGTATGAAGGACAACTGCTATTAAAGCGAGTGGTAGCATTGGGCGGTGATACGGTTTGGATAGATGGACAGGTGTATACGGTTCCATCTCATCATTTTCTGATGTTGGGGGACAACAGGGAAAATTCATGGGATTCCCGTTATTGGACAAATCCGTATATTCCTGAAGAGAATGTCATAGGCAAAGTAATTGGAAAGTAAATAAGAGAATATTGAATGGCAGTGTGATGTTTTTGTAGAAATATTCCTTTTTATATGATAAAATTATTTAAAGAGATCGGAGGATCTGTTGCTCTGTCCTGATTAGAAGATGATGGGGCTTTTATATAGTAAAAACATAGAAAGAAGGGATGAAAATGCCATGGCGATTTAAGGAAGCCAGAATCCAGAATAAAATTAAGTTGATTGATGCTGCCAAAAGATTAGGAGTTGCACAGCCTACGTTAAGTGCATGGGAAGGAGAGCGAAAAGAGCCGAGCATAGCAGCCATTAAACGGATGGCGGAAATGTATAGTGTGTCTATAGAGTATTTATTGGGATACGATTCTTTTGAGAAGCTGTCCCGCGCGCAAAAGATTCCTCTCGAATCGATTTCTATTTTTCACGGGAAGCCGATTTGGGTAGAGAATATGGGCTGGGCACTTGTCAATGGTATAGAACAGACGGTTATATTTGCGGACGGTAACAGAGAGCTGATTGAGGGAAATACAGAACTCTATTTTGCACCTCCGATCTATACCGAGTCGGAACCACGGACGGATCTGCCACTGAAATGGGACGAGCTTCATTTACAAGACATTGTTTGGCTGGAACCGATTTCTGCGGATAAGCTCCTGCGTAATCAACTTCGTGGAAGGTATCGGATCATCGGGGAGTATGCTGAAAATTCCTATGGAAACCGCTTTCATTTTGACTGCTATGGTGCTACATGGCTGGCTTTTGCTATGAAATGAACGGGAACGGAAGTATTCTTTTTGAAAATTGTATATTGATTTAAATGTACTCGTTTGGAATATAAAAGAAACGGACAAACTATAATAATCAAATGAATTAAAAAATGGACTGGCTTAAATTTATTTTGACAGTCCATTTTTGTTTTTTTGTATAGAATTTCATATATATTGACTTTTTTACTAAAATATGATATAATATAACAAAAGACCATGTCTGTTATTTTTGCATTAAGGAATACAAATACACTGATAAATGAGTTATAAACAGAAAATGAATGATATTTCAGTGTGAATTAAGAATATGGAGTGACTGTGACGGTCACCCCTTTTTTGCTCTGTGGTATTTTTGGCCATTAATACATATATCAGTTTAACTTAAGTATATGATTCGTTAGAAAATCTGTTTTTATTTCAATGATTAAATGATTGCATAAATAATTTTAGAATTATGCAAAAAATCTCTTCTATTAGCAAGATATAATTATAGAAACATATTTACGAATACAGATTCATTAACGAAGAAAGGAGAAAATATGGCGACTAAGACAGAGACACAAAAAACAATCGTGGCTGACGAGCAGATTGTGGAATTATATTGGGAAAGAAATGATAAGGCGATTCGACTAACTGATGATAAATACGGTCAATTCCTTTATCGAATTGCGTATAACATTCTGCAAAACAGACTTGACTGTGAGGAGTGCCAAAACGATACCTATCTCGGGATATGGAATTCGATTCCCCCAAACAGACCCGTTGGACCCGTTGGGTTTTCCATATTTATATCTAAAATCATGAGAAATATTGCAATAATGAAATATAGAGAGAAAACACGAAAAAAAAGAATTTCATCTGAAATGACCGTTTGCATAGATAACTTGAAGGATACTTTACAAAGCAACGACTCGATGGAAGAGGAGTATTTGGCAGAAGAACTGGGGAAACTTATAAATGATTATTTAAAAAAACTGACAGAACGTCAGCAGTATGTTTTCGTCGGTCGTTTTTACATGGGTGACAAACTTGAGGTGATCGCAGAGGAACTGAATGTTCATGTATCAACCGTACACAGAGAAATTGAGAGATTAAAGAAGGGTCTGAAATCTCATCTTGAAAGGAATGGTGTATATGTCTGACAATATTTTAATAATGGAAGCAATCGCTTTTATTGATGATGTTTATCTCAAAAAATATTTTGAAATGAAGAGCAGAATCGCGCATAAAAAAGAGACAGCAAAAAAACTAAAAATAATGAAATGGTCAGTAAGTATTGCTGCCTGTTTTTTAGTACTTTCGATTGTTATTCCGGTGATTATGAATTTTACTCAGCATCATACGCTTGCACCATCGATTAAATATTACGAAACAATATCACAAGTAGATGACGATTTAGGATATCATACGTTGTATTCCAATTTGAAACTTGATGGTTCATCTATCAGCGTATCTTATAAGAGTGATGAGAACGGCGATGCTATAATTGAATCACCTTTGCAATTGTTAATTCGACATAGCTATTCCAACGAAAGCTCTACAGATAAAGTAAATTACTATATATTGTTTGATAAAGATAGTGTAGATCAGAGTTATATCGGTGGTTATGAAGAACAAGGCCTAACAAAAAAAATAAATGATGTAACAATACATTATTCCGAAATATTTGACGGATCCAATCATACACAAGCAAAGTTTATGTATGAAGGAGACCTTTATGTGGTGGATATTATATCAACGGGAAACATTAACTTGGATTTTTATTTAGAGTCTCTTTTTAAGTGATGTGAGGAGGTGAATCGAATGTTGATTTACTATGGAGCATATTCAGACTTGGGTGCTTTTGATATTATATTACTTTCTATTCTGTGTTTGGCAGGGGCATTCATTTTACTTCTAATGAAAAAAACCAAGAAGCAAATTATTGTGCTTGTTTCGTTTATACTTGCTTTGCTGATATGTGAGGTTGGTATGTCAATTCCTACCGTTAGTTGGTTGGCAGGTGATGGATATGCCGTTACACAACAAGTATCTTTTATAATAGCATATTATCTTGCCCCTCTTGTAATTGGTATGCTTACCTATGTATTTTTAAAATTAATAATTAAATTTGTAAAATACAGGAGGGAAAAAACATGAAATATGTTTTTTATAGTATGTTTGGTGTTCATAAAATCACGATTTTGCTCTTGAGCAAAAGAAGGGCATAAGCGCGTTGCACTTATGCCCGCTCCTCTAAAACATGTCATTTAAATAAATTACAGGAGGAGAAAAATGAGAAAACGAAAAGTAATTATATCAATCTTAATGGCTCTTGTTTTGTTGTTTAAAACAACGGGGGCAATTGTTGTGTCAGGACTGGATTTATCTGAGGATGAAATATATGAATATAACATCCCAGATGAATTGATATCTGAAGAAAATATCGAATTATATGGTCATGTTACAAGAGTTTTTGCAGCAGAATCAGAATTAAATGAGATTTGCATTTTAAACGAGGACGGTTCTAATTCTGTGTATATCTTTGATTATCCGGTCAAGTATAGAGATGACGATGGAAAGATCAAAGACAAAAGTAATAAATTACATGTAAGTAAGCGAAACAATTATCTATATGTAAATGATGATAATGATATAAAGTCCTATTTTCCAAAGAAAATTACAAAGCATCCGGTTATTACTACAGTTGGTGATTATGAAATTAAAATTGGAATCGTAACCAATTCAAACGCAAATAAAAAGGGTGAGCTGATAGATGACAAACTTGTGTTTTACGACAAGGCCTTTGGAGATGATACAGCGATTAGATATATGACCGAGTTTGACGGCTATAAGGAGGAAATCATACTTTATTCATTAGAAGCCCCAAAACAATATTCGTTTGAAATAGAGTGTGATGGGTTAACAATTCAAAATCAAAAAGGGACACTCAACTATATTGATGAGAAAACGGGTGATACAGTATTTACATCAAATCCGTTGTATATATATGATAGCTCGGTAGATGAAAAATCATATATTGAGACTGACTTATATATTGAACAAGTTGACGATTTCAAGTATTTACTTACAGTATTGATTGATGAAACTTTTTTGAGTCAAGAAGGTTTAACATACCCTGTCTATATAGACCCGTCTATCAAGTATAACGATAGCGATTATATTTGCGACGCACCGATATATACTGCAAGAGCAGATGAGCCGTGCGGGAATCATCTTGTGAGTTATCTTGGTTTGCATAATTCTAATTATGGCGTCGGAAGACTTCTTGTCAAATTTCCAGAGATGCGTGAAAGCAATTCTGTTTTTAGAAATTTGTCTGCAGATGAAGTAATTAGTGTTAAGTTGTATCTGTATAATGCTGCAATGGGAACCAATGTGTCGACAATAAAAGCGTATCAATTTTTAGGTGATTATGGATGGAATGAATCTACCGTTACATGGAATAATTGCAGCCCGAATTCTTTGGGAAATCTTCAATCATCTGTTACTCTATCAAATACATGGAGCGGATATTATATATTTGATATTACTGAAGCCGCTAAATCGTGGGTCGGTAATTCATTAACAGCAACTTATCGTTCGCAACAAGGAATTATCGTCTTAAATGCCAATGAAGTCAATCAGGAATATACAAAATGTATTCGAATGGCTGATTTTGGACCATCTTATAAGCCTTATATTGTGGTTAGTTATACTAATATTATTGAAAATGGCACGTATTTTATTCAAAATGCAGAGACATCAAGATACATGGATGTAGAGGGGCCATCGACAGCAGAGGGGGCAGTCATTCAACAGTGGGATTTTCATACTGGAAATCAAGCTAAATGGAATATTGTACGGCAGTCAGATGGCTACTATACAATTCAATCTGTTTATAGCAACAAATATGTCGGTGTGGAAAACAATTCTATAGCCAACAATGCGGCCATAAAACAGTATACATCCAACACAGAGGCTGGTACAAGATGGGGGTTTTCAGTATCAGGTAGCGGCAATTACATTATTACAGCAAAATCAGCAGAAACATACAGCAGAGTTCTCTCGGTGCCAGCAGGACTTGACACTAACGGGACAGATTTAATTCAATATACATATTCAGACAATAATGATTACAAGGATGAGTGGATATTTCACAATATAAATGACTATAAAGGTGTTTTGGATTATTGGAATGATACAGGAGAAACTGTTGGTTATTGGAGTGATGCTCCTAATGTATACAGTGAAAAAATTGAAACAGATGTAAATTTTTATTATGACACTGGTGTTAATTCAGCAAAATCTCAGTGGAGTAGTGCATTAGGAACAACTTTTTATAATGTTAACAAAGATTTGGCTGATATCGAAAGTTATGGTTTGACTGTAGATCAATATAAAACCTTGACTGGCGTGGATTGGAATGATGGAATTACTGGTCTAACCAATTGGACATATTATAATATGGGTTATGTTATATACGGTAATGATTTAAAAAATCTAAAGCGTCAAGCACATGCAACGATATATATTATACACGATACAGGTAGCCCTAGATCGGAGGCAGCGCTGAAAAAAACCGTAACTCATGAATTCGGGCATGCTCTAGGCTATTTTGGTCATTCTCCATCGCCTATAGACGTAATGTATAAATCCTCTCATGAAGATTTTCAATTAAAAAATTCGGAGATTAATCATTTGGGTCAAGTATATAATTTAATGAATTAAGGAGGTTGGGTTGAGGATGAGACGAGCATTATGCATAATAATTTTTATGCTATTTATTATGGTATTTGCAATTGGATGTGATAATACATCAAACGTGGAACAAGACGTGGAAAGCAATCTCAAAAATAATACGGTTACATCTACAATATCTGAATTGGACAATCTTCAAACAAGAAATAGTGCAGAACTTCAATATGTTTGTTTTGAGAATTTGTTGGGAAAAACTACTGATTTAATTGAAGGGGAATTTGTCTCACAAACAAATATAAACGGATTATATTATTATGAATTTAATGTAATAAAAAATTTGCGGGGAAATAATACTGAAAATACAATTATAATACAATCAATTCCAGCAGATTATTCCGTTATAAATACAGATATTAATTTTTCGACTTACGATGTAAAATATAAACAAGGTTCATCATATCTGTTATTGCTATCTAGACATTCGTCAGTTTATACAGAAGGAGATGTATTTTCCTTTGTGAACGATAGTTTGTTTATTCCATTAAGCAATTCAATAAATCATGCGGTAAAACAACAAGAAGCTTCTCTGTATGGTATGAAATTAACAGATCATCTTAGTTCACTACAGGCAGTTTCCTCCTTAAACAATGGCGAATTTAAGGAGTTTATCTTGGGTAAAATTCAGACTAATCCGTTGCGGTATGAAAGTGAATATATTGACTCGTTAAATATCAATAGTGTAATTGAGAGGTCTGAATATGTTCTTAAAATAAAAGTGGACGATTTATATATGGGAAGTTATACAGGGGACAGATTAACTTACAATTGTACTGTCGAAGAAATATTAAAAGGTGTATTAAATAAACAAAATATTAAGATAACTTTTCCCACAAACACAGTTGAGATAGGGAATTTTTATATTGTAGCCTTAAGTGAGTTAGAAGGAACATCGCAAAATTTTTTTATAATATCCAGTAAGAATAGTATATACGATTGCTCTAATATTGAGTCCATAAGAATTATAATAAACAATAATGACTAATGCTATATATGCATATGTTTCAAACAAAATATAGGGAATTTTTAAATTAGAAAAGGAGAATAAAATGAAACACTTCCGAACTAACAAATTTATGTCTTTTGTTCTTGCTATATCTATAATTCTCGTATCGCTCTCTTTCTCTGTGGGAGCGGTTGAAACCAATCAAATCACAACTGATAATTTACGGTATACAACACGTTTAATGTCAGTAATTGATGTTAAACTGAATGAACTTAAAATGATTGACAATGTTGACAACTTGACAATTGCAAACGTTAAAACGGCACATGATCTTGCAGGCAATGAATATAAAATTATTGAATGTGCTCCTTCTGGATATATGATCTTTAATGAGGAGACCGGAGTGTTTACGGAATATTCAAGTACTGCCTCCTCTCCGTATTTAGGATATGATCTTAATTTGGTTTATTGTGGTCCGACATTTTATTATGTAGAGGATAGTACCGGTGATCTTCATCATTTAATCAATACTTTTGAAGAAATAGACAGTGATGTAAAGGCAATATTTACTCAGAGTTGTAATGATTATTATGCAACGTTAGTAGCTGATACCAATCAGTTGGTTGTTGATTATCTGAATGGAGATTATCAAAATCAAACATTTTTGCAGATTGTGACAGCCACAACACAAGTTCAAGCAACTCCAAGAACAACGACATACGGATATTTGCAAAACTACGAATTTTTCTATAATATGCAACAATGCGGATATTATTCTCCTCCCGGATCTAATGGTATTTGTGGATATATTGCTTTGGGAATGTTGATTGCATATAAAGAAAAGTATAACAGTAGCGCAAATTATATGGATGATATATATTGGAGTGATCCTACTCATAATAATTTAAAAGGCGGTACAGATTCCCTTGCGTGGCATCTTAGAAGTAATTACGGGTCTGATGACTCTACATATTCAACAACCATTAAAGAAACGAGCCAAGCCTATTTTACCGGTAGAGGAGTAGTTGTTAATCATGTATCCGAGTGGTGGGGATCTTTTACTAAGGGCACGATTATGGATAGTATTGACGATGATAACCCAGTTTTAATATTCGGAAGTTTATTTAATCCTCAGAATCCGGATGATAACATTGATCATGGTGTCGTGGCATATAAGTACTCAGACGAGAGCGGATTGTTCGGTGATACTACATTTACTGCCCATTATGGATGGGATGGATACGAAAATATTTATGTAAGTGGCCTATTTGGTAGTATTTATATTCTTCAATAATTTTTCTAAAAAAGTATACGAAATTGTTTGTAAAATAACAAACCGATCATAAAAGATAGCCCGACAAAATAGCAATGCTATATTTTGCCGAATGGTTCGTTTTGACAGGGCATAACATAGCAGCGCATAAGAGCCGGATTCTATCGATCTTATGCGCTGCTTTTGCAATTTAATTATTTGGGGGGATGTATCATGATAATCAATGTTTTTGATCATACTTTGGATTTGAAAACCCCTCTCCTCTTGCGGTAATCAGCCGGTTCCGGCAAATCACACAGTGTAATAAAACAACATAAAACACAGGAGGTAAAACAAATGACGAAAATCAATCGTAGAATCAAATTTATCAGCCTTTTATTATGTATTCTTCTTCTGCTTGCAAATTTTCCGATATCATCTGTCGCTCTTGATAGTGCAAGAGCCTATCCGGTTCAACCGGCAGTCGATGATCCGGTTGTAATAGATCCACTACGCCCAGAAGAACAGATTGAGTCCGTTGACCTTATGCAGCTAAAAGTATTGGGCCCCGGTGAAAAAACGCTTGCCGAACTGCAGACAATGTCGGTAAACGTTTCTGCTTTGCCGGAGTTTATATCGTCAGAGGTAGCGCTTCAAAAAGGACATGTCAATCGGCTGGAAGAGCAGGAAGCCAGCTTGAATACGGTGATTTATCAAAATCAGAATGGCACAAAATCCACATATATTTTTGCCGGTCCTGTCAAGTACATCGATAGTGACGGAAATATTCAGGATAAAAGCACACAGATTTCGTCTGTTACAAACGGCCTGTATCCCTACGCCATGGTAGACAATAGCGTTCAGGTATATTTTCCGTCAACATCCAAGAACGGCACCAAAATACAGTTTCAGAATTACTCTATTCTGATGACGCCGCTAACCACCAATTCTTTCCAACCTACATATCATAGTAATGATCAGACAGTGAAATATGACGGCGTGTTTGGGACAAACACCGCGATTGTTTACCAGACAAAATTGAACGGACTGAAGGAAGATATCATCCTCTATCAAAATGTAGGAAAGAATTCCTTTGACTTTGATCTCCGCCTGACCAACCTGACCCCCATCCAAACAGACGGTATTTGGTATCTGAAAAACAATGAGGGGCAGATCATTGCTTCATTCGGCAAAATTATCATCAAGGACAGTGCCGGTAGTACAGTTGAAGGTAGCATGACCATCACTCCTGCCGCTAACAAAGGGCAGTATCGGGTTACGGTGACAGCGCCGGAAACATTCTTAAATGACTCATCCACGGTGTATCCTGTATATGTCGATCCGTCTACTTACATCTGGGAAGAGGATTGGTATTATTATTATGATGACGAGTCTGGATATGAATACTCCGAGTCATATGATGCGATTATCGATACTGGTCTGTACACCACCTCTTCTGCTGTATCTACTGCTGCATCCAATGAGGATTACCATCGATTGGGATATGCTTCTTCGGCCTCTGGAAAAGTGATATATAAGCTATACGACTTCTTCGGGGAACATGGGCAGTACAAGAATTTACAGGATAACCAGATCGGAACGGCTCATCTCTATATTCAGGTTGGATCAGGAACAGCGGCAACATTTACCGTTCAGCCAATGACTGCAACTTGGAATAATAGCAGTGTAGGAGAGAACCCAATTGCGTTAAGTGACGCGAGTCTCTGGAACGCTTATAGCAGCAGCTATTCTTCCTCTTTGTATATCGATTCAACGTCCGGAGAACGAGCAATTGATATTACAGAAATTCTTCGGGGTTGGGCAAGGTACAACGCGGGAACCTCTGCAAATGCTTATGATAATCCGGCCAATGGGTTTGTATTGAGCAGCAGTGCAACTACATCCGCTCGCAACGTGACTGCTGTGGAAGAATTTTACGCAGACAGTGTATATGTTTTGATGGATACCAGCTTCATTGGCGGTGTTTACTATGTCAACAACATTAATACCGGAAAATTTTTGAGAAGGAGTACAAATACCACGCTTTCAACTTCAACATATTCGAATACCAGCAACATTCGGTGGAAATTTGAATATCTTGGAAATGATGAATATTATATTCGTTCAGCTTATAATCCCAATTATATACTTTATGGTTCTGGTAGCAATGTCAGCCTTGCCTATCTGCCGAGTAATCCTTCTGACCAATATATTTGGGAAGTTCGCACTGCAACTGGTGGTGGAGTAACAATCAAAAACGTTTACAGCGGACGTGTTTTAAGATACGATGGAGAATCATTAAGTTTAACCACTCCGTTTAGTTCCAGTGACATAAATTATAAACAAACAACTTGGGGAATTGTTCTACAGTCCGACTATATTAACCTGTCCTCTTTCGCTGTAACATATGATGAATGGTTATCTGTCGGGTCATCAAAGAATATCCAATTAACAGTTACACCTTCTAACGCTACTTGGAAAACTGACAATTGTTTTACTTGGAAAAGTAGTGATCCATCGGTAGCAACAATCAGTGATACAGGAAGGATTACCGCCGTAGGAGATGGGTATACAAATATTACTGTAACACATAAGCAGACAGGACGGTCACATACTTTCCCTGTTGTGATAGGCGAGATGATCCCATATGGAACGTATCAAATACGAAACATTGATTCGGGCAAATATGTTGAAATAGAGGGGCCATCATCTACGGAAGGAGCTTATATTCAACAGGGGGACCACCATAATGGAAGTTACTCAAAATGGAGAATTCTATATTATGGGTCTGGATATTATTGTATTTGGTCGGCTTATAATGCAAAATATATTGGTACCAACGGTACAAACATTATACAGACTGATGAAATATCAGATTCGAGCAAATGGAAAATTACTGTAACATCGGATGGAAATTATAAGTTTGTGGCTAAATCGTCCGAAGCAAATAATTTAGCGATGGCTATACCGTATTCTACAACTGCTGATGGTGTAAATCTTCAGCAAATAGCATATACAGATAATTCTGTATTTACGGATGAATGGCTTATAGATCAGGAATATGATGCTTCACTGATAGCAATACCAGAAACTTATAATAGAACCAGTTTTTTCTCCTCGACAAAATCCGATTTGGCCTCACTTGGTTATTTAAATATCTATGCTGAAGAGACATGTATGAATCATAATTTCATGCTCAATCACATGGAAAAATCTAAAATAACAATTATTAGAACACATGGAAATACGAATTTAATCATAACTTCTAATGAATCAATATCTGTTAATAGCATGTCTACATTAGATTCTGACTACCTATCCAATTCAGAACTAATCATATATGGAGCATGCCTTACTGGATTTGGAAGAGGAACTGCAACTAACCTTGTAAATACAACACATCAAAAAGGAGCGAGTATTGTTATTGGATTTGAAAAATCAGTATGGAATACAGAGGTAAATGATTGGATTGAAGAATTTTTTAATTCATTAGCTGCTGGAAAATCAGTATATGAATCATGCCAAGACGCTGATAACTATATTCGAGACTATTGGGCGCCCAACAATCCCAAATATCCAATTACAACCGACTCATGGTATGTAGCTGGTAATGCTAATACGATTTTTTAATTTTATTCTTATAGAAAGGAACTATACCATGAAACGAATATCATTGATTATGCTGATTTGTATATTCTTACTAACCGGATGTTCAACATCAAAATTGCAAAATGATTCTGATGAAAAAACCATCGAAAATACGCATTCAAGTTCTATATCGTATTCTCCGTTAAAAATTGGTGAAAATCAAGCAAACTCCATTCAGTTATTCGCATTTTTGGAGGATGAAATATTTGAAGCCAATACTCCTATACAAGTAGAGGAATCTAAATGGATTGAATACGATGTTGATTCTAATATTTCCTCTTTGCAGGTAGGAAATCGTAACTTTAATAATGTAAAAAATGTTTCAAAAAGAGTAAATGATCTTGGGGATGAATGGAACATTTTTTATAACGAAGATCAAACTATAAAAATTCAAAAAGAATTAAATTCAGCAAGTTTTATAATTCAAAGTATTGGAGATATATCGTTGCAAGATTATTCGTTTTCTTCTTTAACAGAACAAAATCTTATTTTAGCTGTCCAAAGCTATATAAAAACATATATCAACGATATAAATTTTCAGAACTTTAGGTATCAGTGTTCTACTTCTGTTGCAACCATAACGGATGAAGCAGCGTGGAATGAAACAAAAGATGGCTTTTATATAAGTTCCGATAATTCAGAAACGATCACGTGTTATCAAGTTAGTTTCACGCAGTATAATGGTGAAATTGCAACAGAAAATAAAATTAATGTGATGACCGATTCGCTGGGCAATATTGAAAATCTATATTATTACCATTATGAGGCTCCTTGGGATCAATGTGAAGTAGATCAAGTATTTCTTAACCAAGAAATAGAATTATTTTTAGACAAATATCTTCAATCACAGCTTCAGTTAATTTCTTATAACATAAAATCTATGACTTTGTCGTGTGTTAATAATAAGATAGCATTAACATTGTCAGTTGAACTAACACTTAAAAATAAAGAATATAATGAAAATTTTGTATCTTTATGCGCTTTGGTTGTTAAATGACTTCATAATTTAGGGTGCTAGGGGCGAAGCCTTGGCTTCGCCCCCGTACTTATTGACAGTTGACATTATTTGTATTGCTGCGGCAAAAGGATTGATCATTATCTTTCCGAATGACTATAACCATCATGCCATTGTCTGCTCACTGGCTGATTCTGTAATCTCCAGTGATCTTTCCCTGTGTAAACGTCGGGAGGAAGGCTCCGGATTGACAGATTGGTTTTGATCCGTTATTCTCTGGTCATTTTGCGCAGTCCCTGTTTGATACTGAATGAATTGCCGAATGTTTTCGGGAATTCGTTCTTCAAAGCGCTGATCCAGATATTTTTTTAGCTTATCTTCGACCGACAATCCCATTTGTGGCAGATAGAAGTTCAGAGCTTTCAGGTTTGTAGCATCAAAGCACATTGTCATTCGTATGACATAAATTTAGGGATATGGTTCCCATATTCCTAAAACGAATGAATTGGTTTTAATTATCTATAAAGAACATATGGTGGATGTATTCTACTATATGTTCTTTTTTGTTTCTTTTCATGTATACAACTTATATCAGTGAAACCCCTTTATGCCCTTCACAAGATTTGATATAATAAAGCCATCGAAAGTGGAAAGGGGGAATATCGATGAAAATGATTTCAAATGAAATAATAGAAGCCTATAGAAAATATCTGATAAGTGAAGAGAAAGCGCCGGCTACCGTTGAAAAATATATTCGGGATATCAGGGCGTTCGCGAGGTGGCTTGGGGAAAAAGAGTGGGATAAAGAAGCCGTGCTGCAGTACAAAAGCTTTCTTTGCGGCAGGGCTTCACCGGCGAGCGTGAATTCCGTCATTTCGTCACTGAATAGCTTCTTTGCGTATGGCGGTCGTCCGGAGCTGAGAGTTCGGGCCTTGAAGGTGCAAAGGCAGGTCTTCTCGAAAGAGGAACGGGAGCTTTCCAAGGCGGAATATGAAAGGCTTTTGAAAGCCGCTAAGCAGAAACACAATGAGCGGCTGTATCTAGTGATGAGCACGATCTGCTCGACGGGAATCCGGGTGTCGGAGCTGCGGTCTATCACAGCGGAAGCCGTTCGCCGTGGCAGGGCGGAGATCCGGTGTAAAGGAAAATGCCGGACGGTGTTTCTGCCGGACGCGCTTTGCCGGATGCTCAGTCGGTATCTGAGGGAGCAAAAAAGAAAAAGCGGCCCCGTTTTCGTAACGAAAAACGGGAATCCGCTTGACAGGTCCAATATATGGAGCGATATGAAAAGGCTGTGCCGGAGTGCCGGCGTGAACGAGAAGAAAGTCTTTCCGCATAACCTGCGTCACCTGTTTGCCAGAACCTTTTATACGATTCAAAAGAATATCGTGCGCCTTGCGGATATCCTCGGCCACAGCAGTGTGAATACAACAAGGATTTACACGACGGAGAGTGGAGAAATACACAGACGGCGGATCCAATGTCTAGGGCTTTTGCGGTGTTAGAACAAAAAAGCACTACATAATGGCGATTATGTGGTATTCTTTATTCCCATTTTCTTAATAATACCATTAAGACCATCTTATTGTCAACCTTAAATCCACAAAAAGCAGCAAAATAGTTAAGATTATTTTAATAATTTTGAAAAAAATGCATAATAAATCTGACCAATGAAAATTTTACCTTTCATTGGTCTCAAAGTCGTGCGCCATCGGGCGCTATTTTTGTTGTTATCTCTTGCCTCGCTATGCAGTCGATTTTGTATTCACCACATAATCGCCATTATGTGGTATTCGCATAGGGAGGAAAAAATATGTTGTCCAACCTTTATTTGAATTTTGACAATAATTTTGATTTCAGTATCCCGTGGTGGGTAATTGTTTTGCTATGTGGAACAATATTTTTTTCAGTGTTACTCTGCATTCACAAGTTTATTCTACCATTTTCACAATATATTAAAAAGGTGTATATCCAACGCGATAGTTGTGTTGATTTTGAATCGATCCCATATATTAAGTGTAATAAAAAAACATATGCACCATTAACAGGCCTTTTCTGGGCCGTGATAATAATGGTGATTCTCTTTAAATTTAAATTTTATAAAGACAATGATATCGCAATGGTTGGAATGCTCTACGGTTGCTTTTTTGGTCTTATTATAGTAGCAATATATATAAATAAGATAAAGAAAGATGATTTTGGGAAAAATCCACCAGAGATCGTTAAAGGATGCTATAAAAGTAAAGTCGCAAATGTGGTGTTGATAATAGTATCAATTGTATACGGCAGCAGATCTTTGTTAATACCCTTTTTTGGTCTTCTTTTTGAAGGCGAATTGTCTATTGTCTTTAATTATTCTGTGGGATATTTTTCTTCGTTTATTCTGATTCTGGAAATCGGGCTTTTAGCTACATATATTTATTATCTAATTGTTAGAAAGTTCTTTGTTTATCGAGATTGTCATATTGTCGATGTGATGCCAGGCGAAAAAAAGAGAAACACAAATGCAATTATTTTCAGAGTTGTTTCTTTGATTATGTGCATTGTCTTTTTATCGTTATTATTTGAGAATGTTGCTACGGTTACTGTTCATATATCAGGTGCAGGGACTCGCACTTATAGCGCAGGTGCGTTGTGGATATTCGGATCGGCACTAGATTTTCCAATAACAGCAGAAGACTTTGCTGTGGAAGATTCAAATGATCTTTTCAAACTGATCGTTGAGCTTCTATTGGATTTTCCCGGATGGATCCTTAGTTTGATCATAGCTATTTCCTATCTGGCTGTTCTATCTGGCATATTAAATTTTTTATTAACTATATTGTGTGCTCATTCCAAAAAAACTGAAGAGCACATTGAAGAAAGCGCGATCACAGTATCGCTCTTGTTCCTCAGTACTAACCTTTTAACGATATTTTTTATGTATATCATAAGGCTTTATATGATAATATTCTCATGGGTTAATGGAGAGGAATTGAGTGAAGTAGCGTCAGGAATAACAAATAGTTTCCAGATAGAATGTGAAGTAGAGAAAAGAACAATTATCTTGTTTGCACTATGCATTGTATGGTCAATATGGGCGTTTATTCTACAGAAGACATCAAAAATTGAATCAGATATGAAAAAGAATAAACTTGAAGGAACATATTCAGAAGTATCGGATATTTTAACCTATAATGGCATAGAGGAAAGTAGAAAACAACTGAAGCGGAAAGTTCAATTTTCTTTCAGCGAAAATACCGTGACAGTAGAAGAAAAAATAATTGACGGAGATATCATAGAGAAGGAGAAAAAATTTATAGGTACTTTTCGTGTGTCAAAACAAAACGGATCCATTACATTTACTTTTACTGATGTTGATGCAAGAGATTACAATAGAACGTTTGCATTTTGGTACGATACAAAAAACGATAGAGTGCTGATAGGGGATATTTTTTATACGAAATAAATTTATTTTGATTTATGAGGTGGTTTCCCCATAAAAAATCGAATTTTAATGTTTGTCAACGGCGACGGCAAGGTAGACAGCGACGACGCGGTATATCTGCTGAAGCATACTTTCCTGCCAGAGCAGTATCCGCTTCCGTAGAAAGTAGAAGCATTGAAAATCTTAGGAGGTTGAAAAAGGAATGAAAAGGAGAAGCAAACTTTTGATTCTGGCAGTAGTGGCAGCGGCGCTGTGCTGCCTGCTCGTGACGGCGACAAGCGGAGCAGACGCCAGCGGCACATGCGGCGCCGAGGGAGATAACCTGACATGGACGTTTGATTCAACGACAGGCAAGCTCACCATCAGCGGCACAGGTGAGATGAAGGAATATAACAGCAGCAGCAGTTCAGTACCATGGTATTCTTACCGTAACTCAATCAAGGCAGTAGAAATTCCCGACGGCGTGACGAGCATCAGTAATTTTGCGTTTTTTTACTGTAGTAGTCTGACAAGCATCGAGATCCCATCGAGCGTTACGAGCATAGGGGTTGGTGCGTTCAATTATTGCGACAGTCTCGAGAGCATTACTGTAGCAGAAGGAAACAGAGCCTATCACAGCGCAGGGAATTGCCTGATAGAAACAGTAAGCAAAACCTTGATTGCCGGCTGTAAAAACAGCGTGATCCCCACGGATGGTAGTGTGACGAGCATCGGGTATGATGCGTTCCAGGGCTGTAGCAGTCTCACAAGCATCGAGATTCCATTAAGCGTGATGAGCATTAGTAGTTATGCGTTCAATGGTTGTAGTAGTCTCACAAGCATTATAGTAGATGACAACAATCTATCCTATCGGTCAATAGATGGAGTTTTGTTTAGCAAAGACCAAACGACGCTTGTCTGCTATCCGGCAGGAAAAACAGAAACCGCCTATACGATTCCTGACGGAGTGACGAGCATCGGGTATGATGCGTTCAATGACTGTATCAGTCTCACAAGTATCGAGATCCCATCGAGCGTGACGAGCATCAGGAATTATGCGTATAATGGTTGTAGCCGTCTCGCGAGCGTAATTTTTGGCGAAAACAGCAAGTTGACGAGCATTGGGATTGGGGCGTTCCAAAGCTGTATCAGTCTCACGAGCATCGAGATTCCATCCAGTGTGGCGAGCATCGGGGGGAATGCGTTCACTAACTGTATGAGCCTTTATATAATATATAATAACAGTAATTTTGCTTTGCAAATCGGCAGCAGTTCCTATGGTGATATTGCACAATTTGCCAAATTGATTATCAATAAAAATGGAAATAAGACATATCGAAATGACGGCGCGGAATACATCGACACAGAAGAAGGCTTTCTTTTCAAAAAACAAAATGGGGAATATCAACTGATTGCCTATTTTGGCGCAGAAGAAACAGTGACCTTGCCCAAGGATATCAACGGCAACAGATATGAGATCTACCAGATGCGAGGTGTGCGAAATGTTATCATTTCCGACGGAGTAACGAGCATCGGGAACAACGCGTTCGATGGTTGCAGGAGTCTTAAAAACATCGAGATACCATCGAGTGTGACGAGCATCGGGGATTATGCGTTCTATTACTGCGAGAGGCTGACAAGCATTGAGATCCCGTCGAGTGTGACGAGCATCGGGAATTGTGCGTTCGCTTACTGCTGCAATCTCACAAGTATCGAAATTCCATCGAGCGTGACGAGCATTGGAAGAAGTGCGTTCTCTGGCTGCACAAGTTTGACAAACATTACAGTAGATGACCACAATCAGACCTATCAGTCTACAGATGGAGTTTTGTTCAGCAAAGACCAAACGACACTCATTTGCTATCCTGCGGGAAAAGCAGAAGTTGGTTATACGACTCCAGAGGGAGTGACGAGCATTGGGGATTATGCGTTCGATAACTGCAGCAGTCTCACAAGCATCGAGATCCCATCGAGCGTGACGAGCATTGGGAATGGGGCGTTCTATGACTGCAGCAGTTTAACAAGCATCGATATCCCATATGGAGTGACGAGTATCGGGAATTGTGCGTTCTTTGGCTGCGAGAGGCTGACAAGCATTGAGATCCCATCGAGTGTGACGAGTATTGGGAATCAAGCGTTCTCTTGCTGCGACAGTCTTACGAGCATGACAGTCGCAGAAGGGAATAACGCTTATCACAGCGCCGGAAACTGCCTGATAGAAACAGCAAGCAAAACCTTAGTTGCAGGCTGTAAAAACAGCATGATTCCCACAGATGGCAGCGTGACGAGCATCGAGGATTGGGCGTTCTATGGCTGCAGCGGCCTGACGAGCATTGAGATCCCATCGAGCGTGACGAGCATCGGGTATTTTGCGTTCGGTTATTGCAACAGTCTTACAAGCATCGAAATACCATCGAGTGTGACGTGCATTGGGGATTATGCGTTCGGTGGCTGCCATAGCCTAACAAGCGTAACCTTTGGCGAAAACAGTCAGTTGACAAGCATCGGGGATGGTGTGTTCTCTGTCTGCATCAGCCTGACAAGCATCGAGATACCATCAAGTGTGACGAGTATCGGGGATTATGCGTTCTCTGGCTGCCGCAGTCTCACGAACATCACAATTCTATCCCGCGATGTGGAGATATACGATAGCAGTGCTACCATCCCTGCCACCACAACCATCTACGGCTATGCTGGCTCTACGGCGCAAGCCTATGCTGAGAAATATGGTCACGCCTTTGCCGCCCTGACAGAGGAGGAGCCCTACGCTCCCGGTGACATCAACGGAGACGAAATCATCAATAGTGACGATGCCATTTATCTGCTGAAGCATACCTTCTTGCCGGAGCAGTATCCACTCAGTGGAAGCGGTGACATGAACGGCGACGGCAAGGTAGACAGCGACGACGCGGTATATCTGCTGAAGCATACTTTCCTACCAGAGCAGTATCCGCTTCCGTAGAGAGTGACAAGAGCAAGCATTGAAAATTTTAGGAGGTTGAAAAAGGAATGAAAAGGAGAAGCAAACTTTTGATTCTGGTGGCTGTGGCAGCGGCGCTGTGTTGCCTGCTCGTGATGTTGACAAGCGGGGCAAACGCAAGCGGCACATGCGGCGCCGAGGGAGATAACTTGACATGGACTTTTGATTCATCGACAGGCAAGCTCACCATCAGTGGCACAGGAGCGATGGGGGATTATAACAGCAGCAGTTCAGTACCATGGTATTCTTACCGTAACTCAATCAAGGCAGTAGAAATAGCTAACGGCGTGACGAGCATCAGTAATTTTGCGTTTTTTTACTGTAGCAGCCTGACAAGCATCGAGATTCCGTCGAGTGTGACGAGCATTGGGGATTGGGCGTTCTCTAATTGCAGCAGCCTGACGAGCATCGAGATACCATCAAGTGTAACAAGCATCGGGGCTGGGGCGTTCCAATACTGCAGCAGTTTGACGAGCATTACGATTCCAGACGGGGTGACGAGCATTGGGAATTATGCGTTTTCTTACTGCCGCAGTCTTACAAGCATCGAGATACCATCGAGCGTGACGAGCATCAGGTATAATGCGTTCGATGGTTGCAGCAGTCTGATGAGCGTAACATTTGGAGAAAACAGTCAACTAACGAGTATCGGGGGTAGTGTGTTCGAGGGCTGCAGTAGTCTAACGAGCATCGAGATTCCGTCGAGTGTGACGAGCATCGGGAGCGGTGCATTCTCTGGCTGTAGCAGTCTCACGAGCATCGAGATCCCATCTAGCGTGACGAGCATCGGGAGTAGTGCGTTCTCTAGTTGCAGCAGTCTTGAGAGCATTACAGTAGATGTCAACAATCAATCCTATCAATCTATAGACGGAGTTTTGTTTAGCAAAGACCAAACGACACTCATTTGCTATCCTGCGGGAAAAACAGAAACTTCCTATATGATTCCATCGAGCGTAACGAGCATCGGGGATTGGGCGTTCGATGGCTGCAGCAGTCTAACGAGCATCGAGATACCATCGAACGCGACGAGTATCGGGCATAGGGCGTTCTATAACTGTAGCAGTCTGACAAACATTGAAATTCCATCAAGCGTTACGAGCATTGGGGATAATGCATTCTCTGGCTGCAGCAGTTTGACAAGCATAGTCATACCGGAAGGAGTGACGAGCATTGGAAATAGAGCGTTCCAGCGTTGCAGTAGCCTTACAAGCATCGAAATACCGGAAGGTGTGACGAACATCGGAGAAAATGCGTTCTATGGTTGCAGTAGTCTTACAAGCATCGAGATACCATCAAGTGTGACGAGCATTGGGGACAATGCGTTCCAATATTGCCGCAGTCTAACGAGCATCGAGATTCCATCGAGTGTGACAAGCATCGGGAGCGGTGCGTTCTATGATTGTAGCAGTCTAACGAGCATCGAGATTCCATCGAGTGTGACAAGCATTGGGGACAATGCATTCTGGAATTGCGGCAGTCTTGAAAGCATTGTAGTAGCAGAAGGAAACCGTGTCTATCACAGTGCAGGAAACTGCTTAATAGAAACTGCAAGCAAAACCTTGATTGCAGGCTGCAAAAACAGTGTGATTCCCACAGACGGCAGTGTAACGAGCATCGGGAGCGGTGCGTTCTATGATTGTAGCAGTCTAACGAGCATCGAGATACCATCGAGTGTGACGAGCATCGGGAATTGGACGTTCGGTCATTGCACCGGTCTGACAAGTATCGTAATCCCAGACGGTGTGACGAGCATTGGGTATAGTGCGTTCAATGGTTGCACCAGTCTGACGAGCATCGAGATACCATCGAGTGTGACGAGCATTGGGCATAGTGCGTTCGATGGTTGCAGCAGTCTGATGAGCGTAACATTTGGAGAAAACAGTCAACTAACGAGTATCGGGGGTAGTGTGTTCGAGGGCTGCAGTAGTCTAACGAGCATCGAGATCCCATCAAGTGTGACGAGCATTGGGGACTGTGCGTTCCAATATTGCCGCAGTCTAACGAGCATCGAAATACCATCGGGAGTGACGAGCATCGGGAGCAATGCGTTCTCTGGCTGCAGC
The DNA here is from genome assembly GCA_003150035.1 of Clostridiales bacterium. Lineage (GTDB taxonomy): Bacteria > Bacillota > Clostridia > Oscillospirales > CAG-272 > QALR01. The sequence goes on along the minus strand of QALR01000004.1, from coordinate 2,890 downwards.
AGTCTCTATGTGATATATAACAACAGCGACTTAGCATTGGCGATTGGTAGTAGTGATTATGGAAGTATTGCTCAAAACGCTAAATTGATTGTCGACAAAGATGGGAACAAGACATATAAGAATGACGGTGCGGAATACATCGACACAGAGGACGGCTTTCTTTTCAAAAAACAAAACGGGAAATATCAACTGATTGCTTATTTCGGTAAAGAAGAGACAGTGACCTTGCCTCAAGATATCAATGGCAGTAGCAGTGAAATCTATGAGATGAGGGGCGTGCACCATGTGATTATCCCAGACGGAGTGACGAGCATCGGGGATGTTGCGTTCCGATCCTGTAGCAGTCTGATAAGCATCGAGATACCATCGAGTGTAACGAGCATCGGGGGGTATGCGTTCTCTGACTGCGAGAGTCTGACGAGTATTGTAATTCCATCGAGCGTGACGAGCATCGGGAGCGGTGCATTCTCTGGTTGTGGTAGCCTTGAAAGCATTGTAGTAGCAGAAGGAAACCGTGTCTATCACAGCGAAGGAAACTGCTTAATGGAAACCGCAAGCAAAACGTTGATTCGAGGCTGTGAAAACAGCGTGATCCCTGCGGACGGCAGCGTGACGAGCATCAGGTATAGTGCGTTCGATGGTTGTAGCAGTCTGACAAGCATAGTCATACCATCGAGTGTGACAAGCATCGGGCATATGGCGTTCTATAACTGTAGCAGTCTGACAAGTGTAACTTTTGGCGAAAACAGCCAGCTGTCGAGCATAGGGGGTTGGGCGTTCTTGGGATGCAGCAGTCTGAAGTACAACGAATATGATAACGGACTTTACTTGGGAAACGCTCAAAATCCATATTTAGTGTTGATAGCGTCAAAAACAACGGATATCATCTCATGCGTAATTCATGAGCAAACAAAAGTGGTTGCGTCCTATGCTTTCGAAGCTTGCCGTAGCCTGACGAGTATCGAAATCCTGTCAAGCATGACGAGTATCGGGGATTATGTGTTCTCTGGTTGCAGCAGTCTGACGAGCATCGAGATCCCATCGGGTGTGACGAGTATCGGGAATAGGGCGTTCTATAATTGCCGCAATCTTACGAGCATCACGATTTTATCTCGTGATGTGGAGATATATGATAACAGTTACACCATTCCTACCACCGTAACCATCTACGGCTATGCCGGCTCTACAGCGCAAGCCTATGCTGAGAAATATGGTCGCACTTTTGTCGCATTGGATGAACCCACACATGAGCATACATATGGCGAATGGGAAAAATATGACGAAACGCAGCATAAGCACACCTGCTCCTGCGGCGATGTGGAATATGCCGACCACACATGGGACAACGGAAAGATAACGACAGAGCCAACCTCGACCTCACAGGGTGTAAAAACTTACACTTGTACAGCATGTGGAGCGACTAAAACAGAGGCAATCCCGCCGACAACTATTTCCAGCGGCACATGCGGTGCCGAGGGAGATAACTTGACGTGGACTTTTGTCTCTTCAACAGGCAAGCTCATCATCAGCGGGACGGGTGAGATGGAGGAGTATAGTTATGGTCAAACTCCATGGTATTCTTACCGTAACTCAATCCAAACAGTAGAAATCGCAGAAGGTGTGACGAGCGTCGGGAAGTTTGCGTTCTATAACTGTAGCAGTCTTGAGAGCATTACAGTAGATGACAACAATCAAGCCTATCAGTCTGTAGACGGAGTTTTATTCAACAAAGATCAAACGATACTCGTCTGCTATCCTGCAGGAAAAACAGAAACTGCCTATACAATTCCATCGAGTGTGACGAGTATCGGAATCCGTGCGTTCTATGGCTGCAGCAGCCTGACGAGCATTGAGATCCCAGAGGGAGTGATGAGAGTCGGGCAACAGGCGTTCTCTGTCTGCAGCAGCCTAACAAGCATCGAGATACCGTCGAGCGTAACGAGTATCGGGAATCAGGCGTTCTTTGGATGTCGTAGTATCGAAAGTATTACAGTCGCAGAAGGAAACAGCGTCTATCACAGTGCAGGAAATTGTATAATAGAAACAGCAAGTAAAACCTTAGTTGCAGGCTGCAAAAACAGTGTGATCCCCACAGACGGTAGCGTGACGAGCATCGGGAACTATGCTTTCGATACCTGCAGAAGTCTGACAAGCATCGAGATCCCATCAAGTGTGACGAGCATCGGGCATGGGGCGTTCCAGGGCTGTAGCAGCTTGGCAAGCATAGAAATCCCATCAAGCGTGTCAAGCATTGGGAGCTATACTTTCAATTGCTGTAGCAGTTTGACAAGCATTGTAATACCGGAAGGTGTGACCAAGCTAGGGGTATGGGCGTTCTATGGGTGCCGCAGTCTCACGAGCATCACAATTTTATCTCGTAATGTGGCGATATACGATAGCAGTGACACTATCTCTGCTACTGCAACCATCTACGGCTATGCCGGCTCCACGGCGCAAGCCTATGCTGAGAAATATGGTCGAGCCTTTGTCGCCCTGACAGAGGAGGAGCCCTACGCTCCCGGCGATGTCAACGGAGACGGAACTATCAACAGCGACGATGCCATCTATCTGTTGAAGCATACCTTCTTGCCGGAGCAGTATCCACTCAGTGGAAGCGGTGACATGAACGAGGACGGCAAAGTGGACAGCGACGATGCAGTCTATCTGTTGAAGCATACCTTCCTGCCGGAGCAGTATCCGCTTCCGTAGAGTGGGCAAGCATTGAAAATCTTAGGAGGTTGAAAAAGGAATGAAAAGGAGAAGCAAACTTTTGATTCTGGTGGCTGTGGCAGCGGCGCTGTGCTGCCTGCTCGTGATGATGACAAGTGGCGCAGACGCCAGCGGCACATGCGGAGCTGATGGAGATAACTTGACATGGACATTTGACTCA
>QALR01000018.1 GCA_003150035.1 Clostridiales bacterium | reverse complement strand
CCGTTCAAGTTCTCGTTTGTACCTTTCTGCCAGGCGCAATACGGATCCGCAAAGTACATATCACAGTGCAAGGCCTTCTCTATTTCCCTCCAACAGGCAAACTCGCTGCCCCTGTCGCAGGTGATCGTCTTTACCGCCTCTTTGGGAAATTTGGAAAGTGCGTCTATAATGGCTTTGGCCATCGTTTCACCCTTTCTGTCAGGGATTTTAATTGCGATATAATATCTTGTCTTTCTCTCCGCAAGCGTTGCAAAACACGCTTTGCTTTTCCCTTGCCCCGATACTACCGTGTCCGCTTCCCAATGCCCGAACTCTTTGCGGCTATATACGCTTTTATCCCGTTTGCGTATGCTTTTCCCCGTCGTGAACCTGCCGCCGTTCCCTAAGCGCTTGCGTGTTTTTCCTTTCCTCCGCAGGTTTTTCAGGGTGGAACGCAGATATCTTTCGTCTATCCAACGGTAGATCGTCTTGAACGACGGCATCTTCATCCCGCACGGGGTATTGGATATCTGTTCCGGCGACCATGTTTGAGATAACTTCTCGTCTATGTAATCCAACACCTCTTGTTTCCAGAACATTCCGCGGTGGCGGTAACTGTTGCGTAAGTCGCTTTTCTTTTGTGCCGTATGCGGATAGTATCTGGGGATATCCCTGAAAAAGGTACAGTTCCGTCTCAATTCCCGAGATACAGAACTGACGTTCCTGCCCAAAAGCCTTGCTATTTCCCGATAACTTTTCCCTTTGACATAATATTCTCGTAGACAACAGCGCTCTTCTATGGTAAAATGGTGATAGTTCATACAGATCTCCTTTGTAGTAAATTTTGTTTCGCAACTCTATTTTACCACAGATTTGTATGAACTCCTTTTTTATCTTCTTCTGTTGCACTTAATAGTATAATTCACCGACCATAGAAAAAAGGGAACGGCAGTGCCGTTCCCTTTTGCTTTTCTTATAAAATGCCGTTCAGGGAAAAGCTTTCAAGCAGTTTCAATCGTTTTAGCGCATCACAAAATGTCATCTTGGCGATCATAAAATCGTCAGTATTCTCATTTTGAAAACTCACATACATGGTGAGCATCGCGTCGTCTGCCCGGTTAAGATTGTCGTACCCTGAGGTAAAAGCAATTCGTTCAAAGCAAGCATCCCACAACTGCCATAGCTTCTCCATCTTTTCTTTTGCTGTGCCTGCGGTTGCTTCAAAGGCTTCTGCGTCAGCTGGGAGTTCCTGTGCTATGGCAAGCAATTCATCTACTTTTCCGCCGATATAGAATGCATTGCAAATGACAAATGTGAGAACACTCCCAGCAAGGATCAAGGCTATAAGAAAGGTTTTCATGATTTATGGCTCCTTTTTTATGACTTTGACATCGTCTTTGTCATCGACTGTCATTAAAAAAACCGTTTTTATATTATGGATGTGTTTCTTTTGGAGCTGTTCTTCCACCCATTTTCGGCTCTTTCCCGCGTTTTTTACCGCATAGTCCATGATATGACCATCAATGATAACGGAATGAGAAACCCCTGAGCCTTCACTGCTAAGATTGAGATCAGCGCGTGTCACCTGTTTTTTGTTGTCTTTGGGGAAAACAGAAATTCTTCCATTTTGCTCCAGAATGGCATATTCTACTTCGTCAGGAGATGCGATATCCTTCAGCCTCAGCTCACACAAAAGGTCATCCATGCTAAGCCTCATTTTAACCATTTCCTTTTGATTGATGATCCCTTTTCGAATGATGATACTTGGCTTATCGTCCAGAATGCTTTTTATGGCTGCGCTTTTTGTCGCAAGAAAAGAGGTGATGATTTCAAGGCTGATGATAACAACAATCGGAACAACCGAATATAGAAACGGAATGTTGGAATTGGTTAGGGGGTAAGAGGCAATTTCCGAGAGCAGAATGGTTGTGACAAGCTCGGAAAGCTGAATTTCACCAATTTGCCTTTTGCCGGATAGCCTCATTGCTCCGATGAGCAAAAGATAAATTAAAATCGTTCGGATAAAAATCGCTGCCATATCTGCTTTCCTCCTGATCGTTTCAAAACCCTTCCTTATCTCTATTATTTATGGAAATGTTGAAAATATTTGTTGAAAAAATTTCCGTTTTCGGTTATAATCATAATATATCTTGCAGAAAGAGCGAAAGTGTTTCTGGGGAGGGCTTGTGATGGATCGGTATAATGACGAGTACGGCGCGGAATATCAGGTGTCTTTCAAAGCGATTATCGAGGAATTTCATCTTGAAGTTATTCATATGCCGGAAGGGAAGCATGTAAAAATCACAAGAACAGATGTTAACCGTCCCGGACTTGCGCTTGCCGGATTTTTTGAGTGCTTCGACCATAATCGGATTCAGTTGATTGGAAATGCAGAGCATCAATATCTAGCGTCCCTTTCTAAAAAGGAGCGCTTCTATAAATTGGAGCAGCTTGCCGTACATCATCCGCCGGCGATTATTGTCACGACGGGGCTTTCTGTATTTGAAGAGATTTTAGAGGCGGCGAAAAAATATGGAATCGCGCTTGCCAGAACACAGGAAAAAACATCTGCTTTTCAGGCAGCACTGATTGCGTCGCTCAACATCAGCCTTGCGCCGAGGATCACGAGACACGGTGTTTTAGTCGAGGTATATGGCGAGGGTATTCTTATTTTCGGTGAAAGTGGTGTCGGCAAAAGTGAAACGGCCATTGAGCTTGTCAAGCGCGGGCATCGTTTGATTGCGGATGACGCGGTCGAAATCAAGCGTGTATCTGCGATAACCTTAGTGGGCTCTGCGCCGGAAATTATTCGACATTTTGTGGAACTCCGTGGTATCGGGATTATTGATGTGCGTCGAATCTTCGGCATGGGGGCTGTCAAGGACAGCGAAAAAATTGATATGATTATCAAGCTGGAGCCATGGGATCAGAATAAAATATACGATAGGATGGGGCTGGAGACGGAAACCACCAATATTCTTGGGATTGATATCATTACAACGACCATTCCGGTGCGTCCCGGGCGGAATCTTGCCATTATTCTGGAAATTGCGGCAATGAATAATCGACAGAGAAAAATGGGTTATAATACAGCGGAAGAATTTAACAAACGGCTGATGGAGCATATGACGGTAAGAAAAGATCCGGAGGAGGAATAAGCTTTCCTTTTATGAGGAAAGAGAAAAAAGATATGAATCAAGAAACAAAAAGACCGGCTGTCAATATGCGTCCGCTCTGGCTTACGATGGTGTTGTGTGTGGTTATGCTAGCAGGGGCGGCAGACCTTGCGTTTGGGTCGCGAGTCATAGGATTTGTTGCCCTGATGGGAGCCGCAGGGATTCTTACCGTTATTATGTCCACCTGTGAAACGTATATTTCTATTCTTGACAGTCTAATCCCTTTGATCATTCTGTTTTTTGCGGGGGGTATGCAGCCTTGGATTCCGGCACTTGGCGCTGTTGTGATTGTATGTGCGCTGGTCCTTTCGGGCCTTATCAAGGGAAAAACAGCCAAAACGACCGCAGTCATCATCATAACGGTTACGCTTTTGGCTTATGTCTTGGTGTTTGCGGCGGTCTTTTATGTTTTGGACGGCAATGCGCTGAGCTTTTCTGGTGTAATGGATGATATAAACCATGTCTTTGATGGAATTCGCGAAGATATGGTCCGCGCGGCGCAGGAATATGTGGACGGATTGCCTCAATCCCTGCTGGATCGGTATGAAGCTCTCGGGATTGACAAGGTGACCCTTACAGAAAGCTATGTGGCAAACGCGGAAATGACCGTAGAGCTTCTTCAAATGATTTTGCCAGGGCTTATCCTGATGGCAGGACAGCTTTTCGCTTACCTTGCGGTGTGCTTCTTTGTTCTGACAGTAAGGGCGGCAAGATACGATGCTTTGCTGCCGGAGACAAGATGGGTGCTGTATCCGACCCAGATCACCTGTATTGTCTTTCTTGCCGCAGCTTTTCTGTATCTTATTACATCGTTTTTTGTGTCGAATCCATTTGCTGTCGTTATATTCAATTTGCTGCTTGTGCTTTGGCCGTCCATGGCAGCATGTGGTGTACGGGGCCTTTTTGTCAGGATACGACATCCTTTTCTCAGAAAAAGGACCCTTTTTATTCTTGCACTTTTTGTCATTTTCGGTTTCCTTTTTGCTGCTATGGCGGTACAGCTTGCTGCGATTGTTCTGGCGTTCCTCGGGGCAAAGGATGTGCTGACGCTGAGAATGGCGGAATCGGAAATGCGGAAAAAAAATCAATAAACCGGATTGCCGAAGACAAGTTATGGTTTTCGGCAGTGCCAAATCATGATCGGACACCGAAAGGGAGAGCTTGCCATGCCGGAAAACAATAATAAAACACGGAATCATTCCTTGCCAACTGGGGCGATTGTGTGTGCCGCTTTGGGAATTATCGCATTGGCTGTCAGTGCTATTTTATTGGTTTATACGGATTTTGAACCGTCCACCGTCGTTCTATGCGCGCTTGGGTGCTATGGAGGAGCTTTGGTCCTTGCTGCTGTTATTGGATTTGCAAATAATCGGATGTTTGCAGGGGACTTTGCAGAGATCAAAGGCTCCATTTTTGGAACTATTTCCCTTGATTTTATTCAGAAATTGTATCTACCGGTTCTCATTTGTGATGAAAAGGGAAAAATTGTGTGGTACAACACGGCGCTTTCTTCTAAATTTAGAATGCGCGGTGTGCTGTATGGGAAGTATATTGACAACATCAGCAACGCGACGATTGAAAGAATTATTAAGAGCGGTGAGCAGGGCGCGGAGATTTCTTTTATTTCTGCCAGTGAGATCGCGGATGAGAACACAGAAATTTTTCTTGCAAAGGGATATCGGGTTGTTTCCAAAAGCAAGATCTTTTATATTACCATTTTTGAAGATATAACAGAAGTCAAAAAGCTTTATGCGAGGCTGGAGGATGAAGAAACACTGATTGCCTATGCGATGATTGATAATCTCGATGAACTAATGCAGTATGTGCAGGAGCTTTACGCGAACGCTTCCAGTGATGTAGAGGCCATTTTGCGCCGGCATATGGAAAAGGTGGGCGGTGTTCTGCGCGATTATGGGCATAATAAATTTATGTGTGTATTTGCAGCCAAGTATTTGGAGGAATTTGAAAAAGATAGATTTTCCATGCTGGATGAAATCCGGGAAATTCATGTTGGCGATACGACGATGCCCGTAACCATCTCCATGGGGATTTCTACGATTTCCGGCAGCTTGTATGAGAAAGAGCGTGCCACGCAGGCGGCGCTCGATATGGCGCTTCAGCGCGGAGGCGACCAAGTGGTAATCAAAACGGCGGATGGCGTGGAATTTTACGGCGGAAAAACCAAGACCGTGCAAAAACGAACCAAGGTTCGTGCCCGTGTGATTGCCAATGAGCTGATCATGCTGCTTTCTGCCGCCGACAATGTTCTTGTTATGGGGCATAAGTTCGCTGATTTTGATGCCTTTGCTTCTTGTATTGCTGTGGTGCGGCTTGCAAAATTCTGCGGAGTTCAGGCGCTTGTCGTTTCCGACCGGAACGATAAAAATCTGGCGGGCTGCTTCAAGCGGCTGGAGGGAAATCCCGAATATCAAAATCTTTTTATCGATAAGATTGAAGCGCAGGATATGATTCACAGCGGGACCCTTGCTGTGGTCGTTGATGTCAACAACCTAGATTTTTGTGAAGCGCCGGATGTGGTCAATACCGTTCAGAACCTTGTTATCATTGACCATCATCGCAAAACAGCGGAATTCAAAAGCCAGCCGAAGATCGCGTATATCGAGCCTTCTGCAAGTTCTGCGTCGGAATTGATGAGTGAATTCTTGGAACAGATTCTGCCGCAAGGCACGCTGCCTAAGGTAGAAGCGGATCTTCTCCTTGCCGGTATCCTGCTTGACACTAAGCGTTTTACGCACAATACGGGGGTCAGAACGTTTTCCTCGGCGCTTTATCTGCGCAGTGAGGGAGCAAGTCCTATCGACGCACAGGCGCTCTTTAAGATGAATATTGAGGATTTTCTTTCTGAGGCGAAATTTGAGAGTAATGTTGTTATTTATAAGTCGGTGATTGCCATTGCGCTCAACGACAGCGATGAAAACACCTCCGTCGGTCGAGTCAATGCGGCTCGCGCCGCGGACCGGCTACTTGGTGTGGAAGGCGTACTTGCTGCATTTGCTCTTTGCAGAATTGGAGATACGGTTCATATTTCCGCGCGCTCTCAGGGAAGGATCAATGTGCAGCTGATTCTGGAGAAGATGGGCGGGGGCGGTCATTTTGATTCGGCAGGCGCTCAGATGCAGAGCTCGTCCGTTGCAAGTACGCTGACGATGCTCCGTGCGGCAATCGATGAATATCTCTCGGAAAATATGTAAGGATGAATGCCGGCAGAGAGCGGGATGTTTCTTTTTGATTTTGCAAGCGGCATTTCTCCGCGGGGCTTTTGGAAAAAACCGACGAATCACGGCAAGAAATTTCTCTATGGGACAAATTAGACAGGCCGAGCAGGGGCTTTTCTTTCATGAAAGAAAAGCCCCTGCTGTTTTCATACGGAACCCCACGCGGACATCCTCTTTGTCAAGTCTGCTCTTTTTTGCATATACTCATAGCGGAGTATAAAAGTCGGAAATCCGAGGAAAGGAATGAGCATGGAGAAAAAAGAAAAAGCGCTTTTTGAGCTATCCTTGGGAGAGACCGGAATTGTGTCGGATATCACGTCTGATATCGGAATGCGCCGCCGTTTTATGGACATCGGATGTATGGTCGGCTCCGATATCAAAAAGCTCGGCGTGGGGCCGTTCGGAGATCCGAGTGCGTATCTCATCTGCGGAGCGGTGATTGCCATCAGAAAAAAAGACGCGGCAACCATCCGAGTCGTCGCGTCCGAATCACAGAATTCATAAGGAGAATCAGCAATGGGGCTTACGGGAAAATCTGTCGGTAAACATGTTCTGCGCGGCGGGGGTCTTACGGAGAAAAAAGACGGGACGCTTCTTGTTGCTCTTGCCGGCAATCCCAATGTCGGCAAGAGCACCGTTTTTAATGCTCTGACAGGGCTTCACCAGCACACCGGTAATTGGACAGGAAAGACAGTCACGACGGCGGTCGGATACTATAAAAAAGGAGGGCGCAACTATCAGATTGTTGATTTGCCCGGAAGCTATTCACTGTCAGCGCATTCAGCAGAAGAGGAAGTCGCGCGGGACTTTCTCTGCTTTGGCGGTGCGGACGCCGTTGTTGTTGTTTGCGACGCGACAAGACTATGCCGGAATCTTGGGCTTGTGTATCAAATCTTAGAAATTACGCCGCATGTGCTCGTTTGTGTCAATCTGCTGGATGAAGCAAAGCGCGGCGGTATGTCCTTAAACTTAGAAACTTTGGAAAAGCGACTCGGGGTCCCGGTCGTCGGGACGAGTGCAGGTCGAGGAGAGGGGATTTCAGCGCTGATAAACCGCATCGAGGATGCGAAGTTTGGAAATCCAGCACAGGTTCGCTACCATGAATCCATAGAAAATGCGATAAGAGGGCTGTTGCCCTACATAGAAAAAGCATGTGAGGGGAAGCTATCTCCTCGTTTTGTTGCGCTTCGTCTGCTGGAAGGTGAGAAGGCATTCTTAGAGAAAAGCAACGTCTATTTAGGAGGAGCGCTTCTCACGGAAGAAAATCTGCGTGTGGTGGAAGCGGCACGCGGCTCCTTGCTTGAAAGCGGAATCTCAAAGGAAATGCTTGTTACAGAAATCGCCTCCACCTTTATGCGGGAGGCAGAGCAAACGGCGAATCAGGTCGTGATGAACAGGCAGCATGAGGTGAATTTTTCCCGCGCCGACCGAATTCTCACGAGTAAACTTTGGGGCATTCCACTTATGCTTCTGCTGCTGGCGGTCATTTTTTGGCTGACAATCATCGGCGCCAATTATCCGTCTGAGTGGCTTTCGACGGGATTTCATGCCATAGAACCTCATTTGCATGATTGGCTTTTGCGCATAGGAGTTGGAACCTTTTTTTCAGATTTGGTTACCTATGGGCTTTATCGAGTGGTTGGATGGATTGTTTCTGTCATGCTGCCACCCATGGCAATTTTCTTCCCTCTGTTCACTTTGTTAGAGGATATTGGTTATCTGCCGCGTGTGGCTTTTAATCTTGACGGCGTATTTTCGAAGTGCAATGCGTGCGGCAAGCAGGCGCTGTCTATGTGCATGGGCCTTGGATGCAACGCGGCAGGGGTTGTCGGAACAAGAATTATCGATTCCAAAAGAGAGCGGCTGGTTGCGATTTTGACGAATAACTTTATGCCGTGCAACGGACGATTTCCGGCGATTATTACGATATCGACTATCTTTTTTTCTGGCGTGTCAGGGATTTCCTCTCTTATCATTGCCCTTATCCTCGCTGCCGTCATTGTCCTCGGAGTCTTGGCAACACTGTTGACCACGAAGACCCTTACCTCCACCATCCTGCGTGGGGAACGTTCCTCTTTCATTTTGGAGATGCCTCCTTATCGAAGGCCGCAGATCGGGAAAATCCTTATTCGCTCGATCCTAGACCGGACGATATTTGTGCTTGGCCGTGCAGTGGCGGTAGCGGCGCCGGCGGGCGTACTGATCTATTTGCTGTCCAACTTGGAGATAGGGGGAGTCCCGATAACGGGATGGGTCAGCGATTTTCTGGATCCTTTAGGGCTGCTAATGGGGCTAGACGGCGTTATTTTACTTGCCTTTCTTTTGGGGCTGCCGGCGAACGAAATTGTGCTCCCTCTTTGTGCCATGCTATATATGTCAAGCGGAACGCTTAGCGAAATCGGAGACCTTTCCGTGCTTCGGGAGACTTTTGCAGCCAATGGATGGACCTCTGTGACGGCGGCTTGCTTTATCCTTTTTTCTTTGATGCACTGGCCGTGTTCTACTACCCTTATCACGGTGAAGAAGGAAACGGGAAGCTGGCGTTATGTGCTTCTTGCCTTTCTGATACCGACGATACTTGGGGTAGTGTGTTGTATGGCCCTGCATGCAGTTGATGTGCTGTTTTTCTGATAAAGAGGCAAATAAAAAATCCAATGTCTCAAGCATAAAACCTTGAGACATTGGATTTTATGATAGACGGAGCCTTTTATTCGAGCGCAAAGGCGCCTGTATAGAGCTGATAATATTTTCCGCGTTCCGCGATGAGCTTGTCATGCGGCCCGCGCTCAATGATGCGGCCGTGCTCGAGCACCATGATGACATCCGAATTCTGTACGGTGGAAAGTCTGTGTGCGATGACAAATACGGTGCGTCCCTTCATCAGCGAGTCCATTCCGCGCTGGACGAGCGCTTCTGTCCGGGTGTCGATGGAGGAGGTGGCCTCGTCAAGAATCATGACGGGGGGATTGGCTACCGCTGCTCGTGCAATGGACAGAAGCTGTCGCTGTCCCTGCGAAAGATTGGCGCCGTTGCCCTTTAGCATCGTATTGTAGCCGTCAGGAAGTCTTGTGATGAAATCATGTGCGTTGGCAAGCTTTGCTGCTGCATAAATCTCTTCATCTGTCGCGTCTAGCTTGCCGTAGCGGATATTGTCCATTACCGTGCCTGTGAACAGATTGGTATCCTGGAGAACAATTCCGAGAGAACGTCGCAGGTCTGCTTTTTTGATTTTGTTGATATTGATGCCGTCATAACGAATCTTACCGTCTGCAATATCATAAAAACGGTTGATAAGATTGGTGATGGTGGTTTTGCCGGCTCCCGTCGCGCCGACGAACGCGACCTTCTGCCCCGGCTCGGCATAGAGTGTGATGTTGTGGAGAACCGTTTTTTCCGGAACATATCCGAAATCCACGTCAAACATGCGCACGTCACCCTCAAGCGGCGTGTAGGTGACCGATCCATCCGCCGAGTGCGGATGCTTCCATGCCCATTTCCCGGTGCGTTCCGGACATTCCGTGATATGGCCGGCATCGTCATATTGCGCATTGACGAGCGTCACATAACCATTGTCCGCTTCCGGCTCCTCATCCATCAGGGTAAAGATTCTGGAGGCTCCCGCCATTGCCATGGCGATCGAGTTGACATGTTGAGAGGCCTGATTGACATTCATAGAAAACTGCCTTGTCATGTTGATGAACGGGACGACAATCGCAACGCCGAACGCCTCTCCTGAAAGGGAAAGATTTTGTACGTTGCCGCTGACAATCAAGGCGCCGCCGACGAAAACGACAAGCACATACAGAATATTGCCGATGTTAGCGAGAATCGGCATCAAAATGTTCGCAAACCGATGTGCTTCGCGCGTATCTCGGAAAAGCTGCTCGTTGATTTCATCAAAATCCCGCTTGCATGCTTCCTCATGGCAAAAGACCTTGACCACTTTCTGTCCGTTCATCATTTCCTCAATATAGCCTTCTTCCTTTGCCAAGGATTTTTGCTGCTTGACAAAGAACCGGGCGCTCCTGCCGCCGATGAATTTGGTGACAAGAACCATAACCACCGCGCCGGCAAGAACGATGAGCATGAGCCATATGCTGTAATACATCATAATGCCGAGCAGCACAAGGACGATAAGGCTGGAGGAGATGAGACTTGGAATGCTTTCCGCTATCAGTTGCCGCAGCGTCTCGGTATCGTTGGTATAATAACTCATGATATCGCCGTGCGGGTGTGTATCAAAATATTTGATGGGAAGCTTCTGCATGTTGGAAAACATCGTATCACGAATATTTTTCAGCGTGCCCTGCGTCACATAGGTCATAAGCCGCGTATAGGTGAAGTTGCAGATAAGACCCGTGATGTAGATACAGCCAAGCAGGAGGATAGTCCGGAGCACCTTAGGCATCAGAACCGCCATCGCGGCGTCCTTGCCGTCGGTCTCGTAAACCCCAAGTCCTTCCTCAATATAGGTAATGAAACGGTTCATAAAAATGGAGCTGACGGAATTGACAACCGCGCTTACCGCAAGGCAGATAAAGACAATGATAAGGTAGGTTTTATAGTATTTGGTGATAAATTTGAAAATTCGCAGAAGTGTCCCCTTGTGGGCTTTCAGCGACTTCTGCTGTCCTTTCAGCGCCTCATTCTTCATCTGCGTCACCTCCTGCCCTGTTTTGGGATTCATATACCTCGCGGTAAATATCGTTGGAAGCGAGAAGCTCCTTATGCGTTCCGATGGCATTGATGCATCCGCCGTCCATAACGATGATGCGGTCTGCATCCTCCACAGAAGAGATTCTCTGCGCGATGATAAATTTTGTCGTTCCCGGAATCTCCTCGCGGAACGCCTTGCGAATCATCGCGTCGGTTTTGGTATCCACGGCGGAAGTGGAGTCATCGAGAATGAGAATTTTCGGCTTTTTAAGTAACGCGCGCGCAATGCAAAGCCTTTGCTTTTGACCGCCGGATACATTGGTGCCGCCGCGCTCTATGTAGGTGTCATAGCCGTCGGGAAGCCCGGAGATGAACTCATCCGCACAGGCGAGCTTACAGATTCGCACAAGCTCTTCGTCGGAGGCATCCGGATCGCCCCAACGCAGATTTTCCTTAATAGTGCCGGAAAACAGCACGTTTTTCTGCAGAACCATGGAAACGTCGGTGCGAAGCGTTTCGATATCATAGTCGCGCACATCGATGCCGCCGACCTTGACTGTACCCTCCGTTGTATCGTAAAGACGGGGAATGAGCTGCACAAGCGAGGTTTTGGAGCTTCCCGTGCCGCCGATGATACCGATGGTTTCTCCCGCCCGGACATGGAGCGTGATGTTTGACAGCGCGTTTTTTTCCGCTGTTGCCGAATATTTGAAGCTGACATTTTCAAAATCCACGCTTCCGTCCGGCACTTGATAAATCGGGGACGCCGGATCCGTAAGCGTGCTTTCTTCCTTCAGCACCTCTGTGATTCTGTCTGCGGACTCTACTGACATGGTGACCATAGTGAAAATCATGGAGAGCATCATCATGCTGGACAGCATTTGTACGCCATATACAAGCAGCATGGAATAGTTTCCGAGTTCAAGTGCCGTACCGCCCGTCGAGACGATGAGCTGCGTGCCGAACAGGCTGACCAGCAGCATGCCGGTGTTAAAGGCGATCTGCATCAACGGATTGTTGAGCACGAGGATTTTTTCCGCGCTTCGGAATCCGCGCATGACCTCGTCGGAGGCCTTTTTGAATTTCTGAGTTTCAAAGTCCTCTCTTACAAAAGATTTGACAACGCGGATGCCTTCCACATTTTCCTGCACGGATTCGTTTAGATCGTCATATTTACGGAAGACACGGCGGAAAATCGGCATAACCTTATGAACGATGGCGAATAGTCCAAACGCAAGAAGCGGAATGATCCCGACATAGATAAACGCCATAGTTCCGCTCATGATAAAAGCCATCGTAAGTGAAAAAATCAGCATCAAAGGCGCTCTTACGGCGATACGAATGATCATCATGAACGCCTGCTGGACGTTGGTGACGTCCGTCGTCAGTCTTGTCACAAGACTCGGCGTTGAAAACTTGTCGATATTGGCAAAAGAAAAGTCCTGCACCTTATAATAAAGGTCACGACGCAGATTTTTTGCAAACCCTGCCGTTGCGCAAGCACAGAAATGTCCGGAGAGCGCTCCGCAGATAAGTGAACCAAAAGCGAGTCCGATCAAAATAAAGCCGTATCTTAAAATGGTATCCATATTCTGATCGCTTTGAATGGTATTGACAAGCTTTGCTGTGATAAAAGGAATGATACATTCGATAATGACTTCAAATGTTATAAAGATAGGCGTCAGAATGGTTTGCCTTGTATACCCCTTGACGCATTTTGCAAGCCTTTTTAACATGGTTACCGTCACGTCCGTCCTACCGTCGGCGGACGTTTCTTTCTCCCTCCTCTGAAATTCCCAATAAAAATAGCCTTATGAATTACTTTGGCTCCTGCTGCTCATTCTAAGTTGCGGCGCATCCGGGCGAGAAGAGAATACATCTGCTCGATTTCTTCTCCGGAAAGTCCGAGCATAAGCTTTGCCTCGGCCTCATCGACCGCTCCTTCCATGATAGAATGGATTTCCCAGCCCTTTTCCGTCAGCGTCAGCTTTTTCAGTCTGGCGTCATGCGCGACCGGCGTGCGGATTAAAAATCCTTTTTGCTCCATACGCAGTATGATGTTCGACATGGTAGAGCGGCGGACGGAAAACTCTTTTTCAAGATCGCGCTGAAATACGTCGCACCCTGTATGTTCCGCAAGATATGCGATGATAAAACCGTTGGTTCCGGTAGCATTTGCAACGTATTTTCCCCTTCTGGAGCTGCCGATCTCCCTTCTTAGCAGGTTGGCAACGGTTTTAATTTCAAAACCAAGTCTGCGGTTGTTTTCCATTTCCGGATTTTCTTTCTTCCTTTCATGCATACCAATATAATTGTTAGGCTTCTAACATTATATCGTTTTTTTGCGGGAAAGTCAACAGCAAAAGGCGGAACGCTTTTCACAAAAATTTGATGAGCGCATCGATTTATTTTCGTGGAAATGTCTCATTTGCGCCGAAAAAACGAGAAAATTATTCCGTTTTGCCACAAAATCAAAATTTTCTGTTGCAAGAAAATGGTTTTTGTAGTATAATAAACTGAAATTGCTATCAGAAACGGTGTTTATGTGGGGAAAAGTTAACGCCGTTTCTTATGTGAAAAATGAGGAGTGTCGGTTCTATGGACAAGCTGAAAAAAAGAATTGCCGACGCCGTGGTCTCGGGTCTTGAACAGATGGGAAAGGGGAGCGCGGCGTCGCCTGAGGATATGGCGGCGGCCTTGGAGGTTCCTCCCGATGTGTCAATGGGTGATCTCGCCCTCCCGTGCTTCCGGCTCAGTCGCGCGCTGCGTATGGCGCCGCCCGCGATCGCCGCGAAGCTGCATGAGGGGATGTGCGAGGCTCCTCCGGAGGGTATTGCCGAGGCGTCATGCAGCGGCGGATATCTTAATTTCCGGATTGATGACCGCTATCTCGGTGGAGAAATCCTGAAAACCATTGCGGAGAAAGGACGCGACTATGGCGCGCACCACTTTGGAGAGGGGAAAACTGTTGTTCTCGACTATTCTTCTCCGAACTTAGCTAAGCCATTTCATGTTGGACATCTTGGGACGACTGTTATCGGACATTCTTTGAAACTTCTGCATCAGTATGCAGGCTATCACTGTATTGGAGTTAATCATCTTGGTGACTGGGGGACTCAGTTTGGAAAGATGATTGTTGCCTATCGTAAATGGGGTAGCAGAGAACAGGTAGAAAAAGAAGGCGTTGATGAACTTGCGGCGCTTTATGTGCGCGTCAACAATGAAATTAAGGCAGAGCAGGATGCAGGTCAGACCGAGCTTGCCGATGCTTGCCGCGCCGAATTTACAAAACTCGAGCGGGGTGATAAAGAAAATCTCGCTCTGTGGAAATGGTTCAAGGAAATCAGTCTGACGGAATGTAAAAAAACTTATCATTTGCTCGGTATCGATTTTGAAAGCTATAACGGCGAATCCTTCTACACCGATAAAATGCCGGAACAGGTGGAGCTTCTCCGTCAAAAAGGTCTTTTAAAGCTTGACAATGGTGCATCGATTGTCGATCTTTCGGCGTATAACATGCCGCCATGTCTGATTTTGAAATCAGACGGCTCAACGCTTTATCCGGCGCGGGACATCGCCGCGGCGGTTTACCGCAAGCGTACGTATCATTTTGATAAATGTATCTATGTGACCTCAGCCGGACAGTCCCTGCATTTCGCGCAGTGGTTCAAGGTCGTGGAGCTGATGGGCTACGATTGGTATGACAGGCTGTATCATGTGCCGTACGGCACGGTCAGTATCGGCGGAGAAAAGCTCGCGACGCGCACGGGCAATGTGATCCTTCTGCGCGATCTGTTCGCCACCGCCATCGAGAAATGCCGCGGCATCATTGAGGAGAAAAATCCCTCGCTTGCTGACAAGGAGGAGACGGCGAAGGCTGTCGGCGTCGGAGCTGTCATCTTCTACTATCTGTTTGGCAACCGGATGCGGGATATCAGCTTTGTAATGGATGACGCGCTCGACTTCAACGGCAATACCGGCCCGTATGCGCAATATACCTACGCAAGGACGAGCAGCATTCTTGAAAAAGCGGGAAGCTTCTCTGAGAACACGGAAATGGCGACACTGGACGCGACGGAGAGAGAGCTTATCAAGACGCTTTCGCTTTTCCCGGAGAAAACGGCGTCGGCAATCGCCGAAATGGAACCTTCCGTGATTACGCGGTACATCATCGATATCTGCAACGCATTTAACCGCTTTTATCAGGCGTGCCGGATCGTATCCTGTCCGGATGAGCATGTGCGCGCTTTTCGCTTGACGCTGACGCGCGCCACCCACGATATCCTTGGCCGGGCGTTAGAGCTTATCTGCATGAAGCATCCGGACGAGATATAAGGACAGGGCAAGCCATGACTAAAATTCTGCGATTGGAAAAGGAGTATTTTCTGTATGTCTGGACATAGCAAGTGGAAAAATATTATGCATAAAAAAGAGAAAACCGACGCACAGCGTGCCAAGGTTTTCACAAAAATCGGAAAGGAGATCGCCATCGCTGTCAAGGAGGGCGGTCCGGATCCGAATTCCAACGGAAAGCTGCGGGATCTCATTCAAAAGGCAAAATCCAATAACGTCCCAAATGACAACATTGAGCGAATCATTAAAAAAGCGTCAGGTTCGGATGCCGTAGCGTATGAGGAGATCACCTATGAGGGCTACGGGCCATCCGGCGTCGCGGTCATTGTCGAGGCGGCGACGGACAACCGTAACCGCACGGCGGGCGATGTGCGCCACTACTTCGATAAGTTCGGGGGAAATCTCGGGCAGGTCGGCTGTGTTGGATTCCTGTTCTCGACCAAGGGCGTCATCGCGATTTCCGAGCTTGATGAATGGGGAGACAAAGTGGTAGACGGCGATAAGCTCATGGAGGAAGCGCTCGAGGCTGGCGCGTCTGATTTCGCCGAAGAGGACAACGTATATGAAATCTATTGTGAGCCGGACGATCTTTCCGCAGTTGCGCAGGCGCTTACGGAAAAAGGCTATACGTTCCTTTCCTCCGAGGTGGAAAAGGTCCCGTCCACCTATGTGACCCTTACAAACGAGGACGATGTCAAGCATATGAATCTTCTGCTAGAGAATCTGGAGGAAAATGAAGATATCGTCAATGTATGGCACAACTGGGACGAGGCATAGTGTTCTGTCATATACTATAATATCGCGGGGATCCGGTGATGTCCGCGGCAAGGCAGGGGGATAGTGACATTTCCTTTGCCCGCTTATCATGATGCGCCGTCCCTCGGGGCGGCATTAAAGGAGTATAAAAATGATTATAGACACAAAATATCCGGAGGCTTTCCGCAGCATGTTCCGCGAGTATGACATCCGGGGCAGGGTATGTGATGAGGAACTTTGCCCGGAAAACGTATACCGGATCGTGAAGGCATATTCCAAGTACTTGCATCGCAGAAGCATTACAAGGGCGGTTGTCGGCTATGACAATCGCGCCTGCTCGCCCTCCTTTGCCAAGGCGGCGGTTGACGCTTTGCTGGAAGAGGGAATCGACGTATTCTACATCGGGCTTGCTCTTTCTCCGCTTGCCTATTTTGCGCAGTATTATCTGAAATGCGAGGGCGCCGTGATGATTACGGCGAGCCACAACCCGGATGGGTGGTCCGGCTTTAAGCTCGCAAACGGTTATTCCAAAACGCTTGAACCAGATGATATAAAAGAGGTCTATTCTCTTCTTGACATCCCGACGGAAAGTGTCACTCGCGGCGTTTATACGGAAACGGATGTGCGCGATGCTTATATCGATGATATTGTTTCAAGAATCCATATGGGGCCGAAAAAGCTTCGTGTCGTGCTTGACGCAGCCAACGGCGGCGCGGGACTCTTTGTTTATGAAGTGTTCCAGAGGCTCGGCTGTATGACCTTTCAGCTCAACTGCGATCCCGATACTTCCTACCCACATTATTTCCCGAATCCGTCTGATGTCGCAGGCAGAAAACGGCTGCATGATATGGTGCTTCATCCGTATATTCATGCCGACCTCGGGCTTTCCTTTGACGGGGACGGGGACAGAATCGGCGTGATTGACGAAAAAGGAGAGAACATCTGGAGCGATATGGTGCTCGCACTCATTGCCAAGCAGCTTCTTGAAAAGAAGCCGGGCGCGACGGTCGTGTTTGATGTCAAATGCTCCAAAGCGCTTATCGATGTGATCGAACAGAATGGCGGTCATCCTGTTATGTGGAAGACGGGACATTCCTATATCAAGGCGAAGATGCATGAGCTCCATGCAGAGCTTGCGGGCGAGCGGAGCGGCCATATTTTTGTCGGCGGCGACGATTGGTACGGCTTCGATGATGCTGTGTTTGTTGCGGCGAAGCTTGTGGAGTTTCTTTCCCACAAAGACGAGACTGTTTCTGAAATCCTGGACAGCTTTCCGCACTATGTGGTTTCTCCCGAAATCAAGGCACACTGCGCGGACGACGTCAAATATGAAATTGTAGAGGAAATTGTCGAAAAGCTGAAAGCGGCGTATCCCGGGCGTGTTTGCGACATCAACGGCGCGCGCGTTCAGTTTGAACATGGCTGGGGACTTATCCGCGCTTCGTCCAATCTGCCGGAACTGGTGCTGATTTTTGAAGCGGACACGATGGAGCACCTGTTGGAAATCCGAAAAATCTTTAAGAGCTATACGAGAGCCTATAAGGCGATTTCCGACGAATGGGAAAATGACGTAACAGCAATTTGACGATAACCGAAAGGCAGACTGAATCCCGCAGGGATTTGTCTGCTTTTTTCGGCTTAAAAGGCCGCGTATGGCGGAAAGGAGCCTGTATGCTTTTCGATCTTACCCACGTGCTGAAATCCGGCATGCCGGTATATCCCGGCGATCCTGTAACCGAGCTTGTGCCCATCGCACGGTATGAATCCGGCGGATATCGGCTGACAAGGCTGGATACAGGGCTTCACGCCGGCACGCACATCGATATGCCGTCTCATTTTTCGGCGGACGAGCGTACTGCGTCGGATCTCCCGCTCTCCTGCTTTATCACACCGGCGCGGGTTTTCCGTCCGGGGGATGATATGTCCTGTATCAGAGAGGGAGAAGCGGTGCTCATCGCAACCGGATGGGACAGGCACCTCGGAGCCCCCGACTATTTTACGGCGCATCCGGTGGTTTCCGAGGCCGTGGCGTCGCTTTTGATTTCAAAAAACATCCGGATCCTCGGACTTGACACGCCCTCTCCGGATTTGCCGCCGTTTGCGGTCCACAGACGCTTGTCCGAGGCGGGCATTTTTCTGGCAGAGAACCTGCGCGGGCTTTGCACGCTTTATGAGGCGGCGAGGGAACAGGTATTCACATTTTATGCCGTTCCCCTGAAAATTTCAGCGGAGGCGTCACCGATACGTGCGTTTGCCGTTCTTTCATAATCCTGCCTTTTGGTGCGGACATTGTTCCGTGCCGTTTTTTTTGCTTTGTCCATGTTTTTTGCTCCTTAACCCATTCGCACCCACGATGTCCCGATGCATATAATGGTATTGGCGGACTTTATTCCGCCCGCAAGACCGATTTTGGGAGGAGTGTGAAAGCAAATGGATGTGAGAATGATAACGGTAAGCTCTCAGACCATTGCGATTAAGGCGCAGCGGATGCTTCGTAAAAATGGAATCCGGTGCAAAATCGTGCGTCCAAGCCCAAGGCAAACGCCGCATGGATGCGGCTTTGGTCTTCAAGTGGATGTATATTCCGTCGCTGCGGCGATGGATTTTCTGGAAGCTGCCGATATCCCATTCGGGGATGTGGTAGGATGATAACTCAGGCAAGATGTTCCCATCTATTCTGAAGTAGATGGCGGGTTCCATTTGCGTTTTCATCAGCAGGAGACTCATCTTTTGCTGAGAACGCAGTGTGACGAGATGCAGCGCCTTGCCGCGTTGAACGACGGGGGCAAACCCCCTATTGAATATTGGGAGCAGCTTATGATTTATTTTGACAATGCGGCGACAACCTTCCCCAAGCCAGCCGTTGTCATCCGTGAGATGACGAAATGCATGAAGGAATACTGCGGAAATCCGGGAAGGGGTTCCCATCCGCTCGCACTTGCTGCCGCAGAGGCGATTTATGACGTCCGGTGCGGCATTGCCGACTTTTTCGGCATTTCAAAACCAGAAAATGTTGTGTTTACGCAGAATACGACGCAAGCGCTCAATCTTGCTATTGCCGGCATCGCCTGCCGCGGCGATCATTTTATCCTGTCCAATTTGGAGCACAACAGCGTGCTGCGCCCGATTGCCAATCTTTGCGCCATTCGCGGTATGACATATGATACCGTAGATGCCACCGGAGACGACGCGGCTTTGCTACAGGAGATCGAGCGTCATATCCGACCGAATACTCGGGCGGTTGTCATGACGCACGCTTCCAATATTTGTCCTAGAATTTTGCCTGTGAAGGAAATCGGCGCGCTTTGCAAACGGTATGGGATACTATATGTCGTTGACGCCGCGCAGAGCGCCGGTGTGTATGACATCCATATGATGCGCGACGGCATATCCGTTCTGTGTGCGCCGGGACATAAAGGACTGTATGGACCGCAGGGGAGCGGGTTTGCCGCCTTTTCGGACGACTTTGATTTTGAGCGGTTTCGGTGCAGCCTGTTTGGCGGAAACGGAAAAAATTCCAATGATATCGATATGGGACATGAACCGCCGGACTCCTATGAAGCCGGCACCGTTGCCACCCCGTGTATTGTCGGACTTGGCGCGGGTCTGCGCTATGTAAGCTCCGCTGACAGGGAGAAGATTGAAAAGCATGAGACCTCTCTCATGCGCTATGGTGCCGAACTCTTGGAACACCATAAAAAAGTGAAGGTATATCTTCCTGCAGCGCAGCGCGGCTCTATTCTGCTGCTGGGCTTTGACGGGATTTCTCCGTCAGAGGTTTCCGAAAAGCTGGGAGACGCCGGGGTATGTACCCGGGCGGGGCTTCATTGCGCGCCGGCGGCGCATCGGGCGCTGCGCACCGGCGGAGATGCTCTGCGTATCAGCTTTTCCGCGTTCAATACACCAGAGGAAATAGAAAAATTTGTTTTGATTCTGGAGAAGATCCTTTCGTAAAAGATGGTCACTGCTTCTTTTTACCGAAAGATTTTTTTGAATCATTTTATGACGGCAATCCAATTTTCCATGCCCGGCGGGTCATTTTGCGCCTGTCGGGCTTTTATTTTTTTTGTTTTTTGTATATTGCCAAGATTTTAAATAAAAAAGGTTTTATAAAATGTTGTTTTTATAAAATAAAACAGAAGAGTTTATCCTTTTCAATGAAGCAATTCTGAGCATTTTTTCAACCAATAGTTGACAACATTCCCGTTATATGATATTCTGAAAATGCAAATATCATATAATCGGGAGGTTTTGTATGTTGGATATCGAACTGAAAATACCTACGGAAATAACAACAGATTGGTATCAATCAAAACCTGTTTATGAGAAAATGAAGCGCGTTTCCGATGTCATACTGTCGTTGATTCTTCTTGTCATCTTGGCGGGGCCTATGTTAGGAATTGCACTTGCGATACGGTTGGATTCGCCGGGTCCCGTTTTCTATCGGCAGATAAGGCTTGGAACCCTTGGAAAACCGTTTACGCTTCTTAAATTCCGTACCATGAGAAAGGATGCGGAGAGGAACGGTCCCGTGTGGACGGAAAAAGAAGATGCAAGGCGCACAAAAGTTGGCGTTTTTCTGCGCAGGTTTCATTTGGACGAGCTGCCTCAGCTTGTAAATATTTTGGCGGGCGATATGAGCCTTGTGGGGCCGCGTCCGGAGAGGGCCGTCTTTTATGAGAAATTCAGAGAGTCCGTGTCGGATTTTGAAAAGAGGCTTTTGATAAAACCGGGGCTGACCGGCCTTGCGCAGGTCCGAGGAGGCTATGACCTCTCTCCGGGGGAAAAGTGGCTGTACGATAAGCAGTATATGCAAGGTCGTTCGATTTGGTTGGACATGAAATGTCTGATTTTGACAATTCCGACGGTATTGACAGGAAAGGGAGCCCGATGATGCCGAGGTTTGTATTTGACGACCGCCATGCCTGCGATGTGACGGAGGCCTATATGCATCTTCTGGCAGAGGCCGTCAGGCAGGCGGGATACCCCGCCGTGGATGCGGGAGAGGCCGCGCCGTCGCGGCGGGACGTTATGGTGACAGATGAAGTATTGGTTGCCCTGCGATACAGGCTTTTGGGATATCGCCGGCATGTTGTCTGGATACAAGGCCTTGTGCCGGAGGAATCCTATATGCGGCATCGTTCCCGTCTGCGCCGTTTTGTGCTCTCCCGAATCGAAAAGTATGTCCTGCGCCGCGCCGAGCTTCTGCTCTTTGTTTCACAGGAGATGCTGCTTCATTATGAGAGAAAATACAGGCTGCCTCTCGGGAGCAAAAGCTTTGTTATGCCGTGCTTTTGTGAGAGGGAGCCTTACATTCCGGCGCAAAACGCAAAAAAGGATAAAGGCAGCTTCGCTTATATCGGTTCGCTTGCCGCATGGCAGTGCTTTTCTCAGACGGCGGCATTTTATGCCGAGATCGAACGGCGGGCAAAATATCCCACAAAGTTTATTGTATTGACAGAGGATACGCAGCGCGCCGTGGCCATTCTTGCAGAAAGCGGCGCTGTCCGTTATGAGGTAAAATGTCTGCGCGGAGAAGCGCTTGCCCGGGCGCTTTTGCCTATACGATATGGATTTGTTCTGCGAGAAGAAGATCCGGTGAATCGGGTGGCAACGCCGACAAAGCTTTCCGTATATGCCGCGTGCGGAATCGTCCCGATTTATTCGCCTGTCCTTGCCGATTTTTCGCTTCGTGCAGCACGGAAAGGCTACGGGATTCCGGTCTCGCTTCCGGCAAAAGAGGAAGACATCGAGACCGTTCTGCGCGACATGGAAAAGACGCAGCCGGAGGCGGCAAGCGGTCGTTTTCTGTTTGACGATTACTATTATGCAGACGGTTATAGAGACAGACTTGCCGAGCTGCTGCGGGAGCGGTTCGCAGAAGCGCCGAAAAAGCGCCGTGTTCTCATCACGGTCGGCCATCTGCGCACGGGAGGGATCGCGAACGCCCTGTATGCGCTGCTTGCGGAGATCCATACCCTTTACGATATTACCCTGATTGCCGCAGATGGACGAGTGGAGCGGGACAGAATTCCCTCTGATGTTTCCGTTTTCCCGTCGGACGCGCTGCTGCGCGCAACGGAAACGCCGCGCTGCAGGCTCCGGGAGCTTTCTCTTCCCGCAAAGCTTTTTCGGATAACAGGTGCTGCTTTTGCCAAGCTTTTCGGAAAAAGGATTCCCTTTTCTTTTTTGTGCAGACGGATGAAGAGAAAGCTTCCTGATTTTGACGCCGCGGTTTCCTTTTCTCAACCATCGCCTGTACGCAGCTTCTGCAACATCAGCTGTGAGCTTGCTTTGTTCGGGTGCCGCGCGGCGAGACGGATTGCCTTCCTTCACTGCGATTTTGAAAAATATGGTGCCAATACCGCCGGGAACCGCAGGCTTTACCGCAAATTCGACCGGGTATGTGCTGTCAGCGAGGGCGCGGCGGCGTCTTTTCTGCGCTGTATGCCGCAGATGCGGGAACGCCTTGCCGTCGTCCCGAATATTCTCGACGGGCGCCGGATTTTGTCTCTTGCCGCATCGGGTGAGGACTGCTTTCCGAATGCCCGCCATCCCATTATCCTGAGCGTCGCAAGGCTTTCGCCGGAAAAGGGACATTTGCGGTGTATCCCGCTGATGCGCCGCCTGCGGGAGGCAGGCTTCCTTTTTGAGTGGCATATCGTCGGCACAGGTCCGTGCGAGAGGGCGATTGCCGATGCCATTTCCCAAAACCATCTTTCCGACACCGTGTTCCTGCATGGGGAGACGAAAAATCCGTACCGATATATGGCGCAGGCGGATTTCCTTTTTCATCCGTCCTTTCATGAAGCGGCGCCGCTTGTTTTTTCGGAAGCGGTTTTGCTGTCGCTTCCCGTGCTTGCCACCGAAACCTCATCGGCGGGCGAGCTTTTGGGGGAAAACGGGATTCTCTGCGCTGCAGGGGATGGTGCGCTGTATCATGCCCTGGAAAAATTCCTTTCACAGAGGTCCTATGAGCGGCTGTGCCGCGCCGAAGAAACGGAAATGCGTCTTTCCCGTCTTGCGGGACGCACGGAAGCTTCCGTGCGCGCCTTCCGCATGGCGGTGGAGGGGGCTTTATGACGGCGCGGCGGGAGGCTTCAGGCATACGGGGACGTTTCCCGGCGGGCTGCGCCCTGCTTGGCGCGCTGATTCTTCTGCGGGACGGCCTCTCGGTTCCTGTGGGGCGCTCCATCCTGCTGTTTGCCGCGACGGCGGTGCTTGTTTTTTTGAATGCCGATGAAACAAGGCTTTTCGTCTTCTTTTTGCTCCCGCTGTATCCGGGGCTTCCGGGAAATTATCTGACGCTTCTGCTTGTTGGAAAGCTTCTCTTTCTTGCCTGTCGGGAACCGGCGCGTTTTCGGTTTTCGGCGAAAACAATGGGGGCCGTTCTGTTTTTCGCCGCGTATTTGTGGGGTCAGAATCTGATGTTGGGGGAGATCTCTGCCTATTCCTTTGCACTGGGCGTCGAGTGGGGCCTGCTTTTTCTGCTTGCTTCGGACCGCGCGCCGCTTCCGATAAGGGCGGCGGTCTTGGTGTTTTCTTTTGCTGTCATGCTGTCCGGCACTGCCGCTTTGTTTGTTTTTGCAAACGAGCATTCCTTTGCGGAGATTTTTTCGGGGGCCGTCCGTTTTGGGGACATCTATCATACCGACGGCATGCATATGACGCTCGATCCGAACTTCCTCGGCTTTTCCTGCCTTGCCGGAATGGCTGCCCATGCGGAGCTTGTCCGTGCGGCTGCTGCGGACACGGCAGAGCACCGGGGTGCTCCCCGCAGAAAAAATGGGGTATCTTTTGCCTGTATGGCGGGACTCTTCTTTTTTGGGACGGTCGGGCTGTCGAGAACGTTTCTTCTTTGCACCGCGGGACTTGCGGTGCTGGAGCTTGCGGCGTGCCTTGGGAAGCCTCGTGCCGCCTCCCGGTGTCTTGCGGCCGTTGCCGCCTTTTTCGCCTGTGCGGCGGCCGCCGCGATGTGGCTTGCACCGGAGCTGTTCCATGCGCTTGTCATGCGTTTTTCCGCGGCGGATTTTGCCGGTGCGAACGGGCGTGCGGCACTCCTTGCCAGATGGTATGACGCCTTTACCTCATCGCCGGTGACATTGTTTTTCGGCGTCGGACTGTTTCGCACTAACGTCCATGTGACAGCGCTGCAATATTTGTTTGGACTCGGCCTTTTCGGCTTCTTTCCCGCCGTCTTTGCCTTTGCCGGGATTCTGCGTGGGGTAGGCTTCCGTTTCAGGCGGCGCGGCTGTATTCCGGCGGTCACTGTCGCGGTCATGTCCTGCGCCGTGCCCGCCGCATGCTCGCTTTCCGCGCTTTTTCCTCTGTTTTTTGCGTTCTGTATATCAGGAGCGCTGTCAGCCACCGCAGGCGATACGCGGGAGAGCCCTTCTTTGCGCGCACTCCCAAAGGAATGAGAAAGCAGAGGGATCTATCCAAATCATGGAAAAGGAGATGGTAAGATGAAAAACCGCTTTTCCCGTGCGTTCGGAAGAGCTCTGTATGCTTTGGCGTCGCATTTTCCGTGTTCCGGTGCCAAAATCCGGATCGGCCAAAGAGAATTTCGTGCCTTTTGCGCGAGGAGAATCCTCACCTTCTGCGGGCGCCATGTCAACATTGAGCGAGGCGCGCGATTTGCTTCTGACATATCGCTTGGCGACGGCTCGTCGCTCGGCGTGCGCGCTTATGTAGAGGAGGGTGCATCCATCGGACGAGATGTAATGATGGGGGCGGATTGTGCCGTCTTTACCAGAAATCATGTTTTTGACAGAACCGATATTCCGATTTGTGCGCAGGGCGAGAGTCCTTGTCTGCCTGTGCGTATCGGAAACGATGTGTGGATCGGGGCGCGTGTGACGATTCTGCCGGGCGCCGTCATCGGAGACGGCGCCGTTATCGGCGCGGGCAGTGTCGTGCATGGAGAAATCCCGCCGATGTCGGTGGCGGCCGGCAATCCCTGCCGCGTCATTCGCATGCGAGGGGACGGGGAGGGGCTTCTGTGACAGTAAAAAAACGGATGGCGCTTTCCTTTCAGCTTTTGCTCTGCCTTTTTGTAAAAGCCGTATGCCGTCTGCTTCCGGGGCGGAAAAGAAGCTCGGACATCTGGCTTTTTTCGGAGCGCGGATACGACGCCTGTGACAATGCGTGGGCATTGTTCCGCTATGTGAGGCAGAGGACGCCGCAGAGAAAAATTTTTTATATTTTGTCAAAGGATTCCCCCGACGTGTCAAAGGTGAGCGCCTGCGGGCGCGTTCTGCGCCGCGGATCCCTGCGCCATCTTTTTCTGTATTTTCTGCCGACGGTCAAAATCAGCACGCACATTCTCGGCGCCGCGCCGTATCCGGCGCTGTTTTGCTCCCGTATGGGACGCCGAAAGCTTCGCGCGAAAGGCGCTTCCGTTTTTTTGCAGCACGGCGTGACCTGCCATGATATCCCTGCGCTGTATGCAGAACAGACAGGAACCTCGCTTTTCGTCTGCGCTGCTGTGCCGGAATATGAATTTGTACGGACGCGTTTCGGATATCCTGCCCAAGCGGTTTGCTGCCCGGGCTTTGCCCGGTTCGATGACCTGGCAGCCGCCCGGGCGGGGCGGGATATTCTTTTTTTTCCGACGTGGCGTGCCGCGGCGGCGTCTTTATCGGAGGAGGCGTTTTGCCGCACGCCGTATTTTGCGGCTATCCTGTCGCTTTTGTCGTCGGAAGCACTTTTCCGGCTGCTTGAGAGGGAAGATCTCCGGCTGGTTTTTGCGCCGCATCCGGAAATGCGGAAGTTTATTTCCTGCTTCCATACGGATGGCCGCCGAATCATTTTGGATACGGGCGATATCGGGGACATGGTGCGCCGGAGCGCTGTGCTCATCACGGACTATTCTAGTGTGATGTTTGATTTTGCTTATGCGAAACGCCCCGTCATCTACCTGGATGTGGAAGGGCTGCGGGCGCCGCATTATCCTGTCGGATACTTTTTGCGGGAGCGGGACGGCTTTGGTCCTGTCGTCCGGAGTCTGCCGGCGTTTCTTGCCGCGCTTGCGGATACGGTGCGCCGCGGTTTTTGTACGGAGCCGGTGTACCGTGAGCGTGCCGACCGCTTTTTCCCGCGTCGGGACCGGGACAACTGCCGCCGGAATTTTGAGGCGATTTCCGAATGGATTGAAAAAAACCGGAATATATGATAAGATAGGGAAAGAAACCGAATAGGCCGGCTGCTCCTCCATGTGCGGCTTTTTTCGGGAAAAGACGGATAAGCTTCCGTCTTTTGCAGAAACTATCACGGAATGAGGGGGTGCCTTCCATGAAAACAATTATGTTGGTTTTCGGAACAAGACCGGAGGCGATCAAAATGTGCCCGCTTGTACGGGAGCTTCAGACAAGAGAGCATGTACGCACGCTTGTCTGTGTTACCGGACAGCATCGGGAAATGCTCGATTCCGTGCTCGACATATTCGGCGTCATACCGGCTTATGATCTTGCCGTTATGAGGCCGGGGCAGACGCTGTTTGACATCACCTGCGCTGTGCTGGAGGGGATTCGGGATGTTTTGGAGAAGGAGCTGCCCGACCTTGTGCTCGTCCATGGAGATACCACGACGGCATTTGCCGCCTCTCTTGCCTGTTATTATAAAAAAATCCCGGTGGGGCATGTGGAGGCGGGGCTTCGAACAGGAGATGTGTATGCGCCCTATCCGGAGGAGTTCAACCGCAGAGCGGTAGCGCTCCTGGCCCGCTATCATTTTGCGCCGACCGCCCTCGCGGCGAAAAATCTTCTGCGCGAGGGAGTGAAAAAAGAGCAGATTTTCGTTACGGGCAATACCGTCATTGATGCGCTGAAAACGACGGTGAACCCCGCGTTTTCCCATCCGGTCCTGGAGGCGCTTGCCGGACGGCGGATGATCCTTATGACCGCGCATCGCAGAGAAAACATCGGAGATGCGATGCGGCGCATTTTTTCTGCTGTGCGCGCGCTGTTGCAGAGGCATCCCGAGCTTGCTCTCGTGTATCCCGTGCACCCGAATCCCGCCGTGCGGGACGCCGCCTATGCCGCGTTCGTGGGTCAGGCGAACGCGATTTTGACCGAACCGCTCGACGTGATTGCTTTTCACAATTTCATGGCACGCGCTTTTCTTATTCTGACGGACAGCGGCGGCGCACAGGAGGAGGCGCCTTCCCTTGGCGTGCCGGTGCTCGTCCTGCGCGAGGCCACCGAGCGGCCGGAAGGCTTGGAGGCCGGCACGGCAAAGCTTGTGGGAACCGATCCCGCTTCCATCTTGTCGGCTTGTGAGACGCTGCTTTCCGATCCTGCCGCATATGCCAAAATGGCGCATGCCGCAAATCCCTACGGCGACGGGACGGCGTCGCGCCGCATTGCAGATATCCTGACTTGCTCTGAGAAATAACGGGATATCGATGCGGTGCGTGAAGAAACATCTTCCAAATACAAAAATTAGAGAAAAAATTCCGCGCGAAGAAACATATTCGCGCGGAACTTTTTATAAAGAACGGTTATAATCTGTTTTTTTCGCCCCAATCACACATACCGTCTAAAATCGGAATCAGAGATTTCCCTCTTTCCGTAAGGCTGTATTCTACCTTTGGGGGAATCTGCGGATATTCTTCCCTGTGAACAAGGCGGTCGGCTTCCAGCTCTTTTAATGTGGAGCTGAGCGTTTTATAGGAAATCTCGCCTATGTATTTTTTCATCTCATTGAAACGGACCACTCCAAACCGCATCAACGTATAGAGAATGGTCATTTTGTATTTTCCGTTGATGAGTGACAATGTATAGCTGAAGCCCGTCGTATCGAGACATTCCGTTGCAATACAGCTTTCTTTCATAATAACACTCTCCTTTTGACAGGTATATAACTTAACTGTGAGTATCGCACTTTTATGTGCGTACTTGCTTTTGCTTTCTATTTGCACTATTATTATAATATCCATAACGGGAGAAGTCAATCCCGTAAATGCAGGAGGTGTTTTATGAGCAAGAAAATTGTTGTGATTACCGGGAGTCCCCGAAAAAAAGGAAACAGCTTTGCGATGACAGATGCCTTTATCGAGGCGGCAAAGGCAAAAGGACACACGGTAACGCGGTTTGACGCCGCCATGATGAAGCTTTCCGGATGTCATGCCTGTGAGACCTGTTACAAGACGGACAAAGCATG
Organism: Clostridiales bacterium; assembly: GCA_003150035.1. Classification (GTDB taxonomy): domain Bacteria; phylum Bacillota; class Clostridia; order Oscillospirales; family CAG-272; genus QALR01. The sequence goes on along the minus strand of QALR01000018.1, from coordinate 187,159 downwards.
TTCCTTTGACGACGACTTCAATCTCATTGCGCCGGCAATCTTGGAGGCGGACGCACTGGTGTTTACCATGCCGGTCTATTGGTACTCGATTCCGTCCCAAATCAAGAGCGTGATCTACCGCATTTACTCTCTGGTCGTGGGGGGAAAGGATATCGCCGGAAAGGAATGCGCACTCATCGCGTGCTGTGAGGAGGATGACCTTTCCGTGCTGGACGGCGTTCGTATCCCCATGGAACGCACGGCCGCTTTAAATAAATGGAAGATGGTCGGCGAGGTGCTGGTTCCCGGGGTCCTGAATGTCGGCGACATCGAAAAAACAGACGGCTGCAAGCAGGCGGCGGCGCTGGCGGACAAAATTTAATCGGGAAGGGTGAATCATATGGGAAAAAAGATTGTAATACTGAACGGTAGCCCCCGCAGGAAGGGGAACACTTCTGCTCTTGTGAAGGCTTTTGCCGAGGGCGCGGAAAGCGCGGGCAATACCGTCACGGAATTTTTCCTTGACGGGATGAACATCCACGGCTGCAAGGGATGCTTTGGCGGTCATAGCGGCAAAGAATGTCCCTGCGTCCAAAAGGACGATATGGATAAGATTTATCCGGCCGTCAAGGGCTGCGATGTCGTCGTTCTTGCGACGCCGCTGTACTATTGGAATATGAGCGGACAGCTTCGCACGGCGGTCGATCGTTTGTTTGCGCTAGAAGAAGGCGGTGAAAATCTGCTGAGAGGAAACGGACGCTCATGCGTTCTGCTGATGGCGGCGGAGGGACACGATTTTGAGGACGTGATGCTTTACTATGAGCATTTGGCAAAGCATCTGCGGTGGAAAAATCTTGGAGCTGTTCTGGCCGGCGGAAACGGAGATGCAGGCGATATCGAGGGAAAACCTGAGCTGCAGCGAGCCTTGGCGCTTGGAAAATCCATTCGACTATAACGAATCAGGCCTCTCATACGGCCATGGCTCTCCGATTTTATCCACAAATATTGTAGGGAACAAACCGCTTCCGTGGCGGTTTCCTTTTTTTGAAAGGAATTCGGATTTTGCCGTTTTCCGATATTGTTTTTTCATGTCCTTGAAAAATAGCGTTTTATATGATACAATGAAGCGGCTATCTTGGATTTTCGAAAGGCTGCTTGTATCTATGAGATTTGTCATTGAACATTTGGAAAAGCATTACGAGAAAAAGGAAGTGCTGCGGGACATCAGCTTTGCTTTTGACAGCGGAAAGATTTACGGGCTTCTGGGACGGAACGGCGCGGGCAAAACGACGCTTTTTAACTGCTTGAACCGGGATATCAAGACGGACGGCGGGGCTTTTTACTTTGAAGCAGACGGCGTCCGGCGCGAAGTGCGCGCCGAGGACATCGGCTATGTCCTTTCCACGCCTGCGGTGCCGGAGTTTCTTACCGGGCGGGAATTTTTGAGATTTTTCTTGGATATCAATGAGGAAACGGTGAAGCATCCAAAGACTATCGATGAATATTTGGATGAGATAAGTCTTGCGCCGCAGGATCGCGACAAGCTGCTCAAGGATTATTCACACGGCATGAAAAATAAAATGCAGATGCTTGTGAACATCATCGCCGAGCCAGCGCTTCTTCTTCTCGATGAACCGCTGACTTCACTGGATGTGGTGGTGGCAGAGGAGATGAAACAGCTTCTCCGCTCTTTAAAGAAGGACCGAATTACGATTTTCTCCACACATTTGTTAGATCTTGCTTTGGATTTATGCGATGAAATCGTATTGCTCTCCGGCGGGAGGTTAGAGGAGGTAGACAAAGCGAATTTAGACAGCGAGACGTTCCGGCAGAAAATCATCGCGGCTTTGCGGGAGGAAGAGAATGATTAAAACGTTTCGCATTGCTTTTTCGCTGAAGAATACCTATCGGGTGAACGGCATTTTGTATTCCTTAAAGCAGATCCCGCTTGTCAAAAAGCTGCTGCCGGAATCCCTTTACCGAGTGCGCGGATTGAAAATCTTTGCGAATGCCGTCTCCGTTCTTTGGGAAGTTGTTTCCATGTTTTTGTGGAAATTCCTTTATTTTGCTACCATGGTCTGCGGAATCGGGGCACTTTATGAAGCGATGCCGCCGGATAGGGTTTTCCTGCATATCTTTTTGTTCTTGACCATAATCGGCGCGTTTCTCAATACCGGCCTGTTTAATCCTACGCGGGACAAATATTATGCGCTGATTCTGATGCGTATGAACGCAAAAGAGTTTGCGCTTGTCGATTATGGCTATACCATCCTAAAGGTCATGATAGGCTTTTTGCCGTGTACGCTTCTTTTCGGGGGACTCTTTTCGGTTCCGCTCCCGCTTTGCCTGTTGCTTCCGTTTTCCGTTGCCGGGATGAAGCTTACTGTTGCCGCTGGCTATCTTTGGGATTATGAAAAAAGAGGTACAGCCTACAATAAAAACCGGTTTGGAAAATGGATACGGATTGGCGCCGGGCTTTTGCTTGCGGCGGCCTATGTTTTGCCGGCGTTCGGCGTCACCGTCCCTTTTGCCGTGAGCGTTGGTATTTTTGTTGCCGCTGCCATAACCGGCGCCGTTTCGATTTGTAAAATTCTTCATTTCTCTGATTACCGGCCGATGTATCAGAAAATCCTGTCGCAGCTTTTTTCGCAGATGGATACGGCCCGTGCTGCCAACAAAAAAGCGGCTGAGAACATCATCTCTGCCGACGCCGCCATCACAAGCCGGAAAAAGGGCTTCGAATATCTCAACGAGCTTTTTATCAGGCGCCATCGGAAAATTTTGTGGAAGTCTTCGCTGCGAATCGCCGCGGTATGTCTGGCGCTGTTCTTGCTTATCTGTTTGGCCTTCTTTTTTGAGCCGGAAAAAAAGACGGAAATCAATGAGATTTTAATGACTTTCCTGCCCTATTTTGTTTTTATCATGTATGCCATCAACCGCGGGACTGTCTTTACCAAGGCGCTGTTCATGAACTGCGATCACAGCCTTTTGACCTATTCTTTTTATAAACAACCGAAAATGGTCCTTAAGCTTTTTTCTATTCGCCTGCGGGAGATCATAAAAATCAATCTTGTGCCGGCGGCTGTCATCGGCGGGGGACTTGCTCTGCTGCTTTGGGCGTCGGGCGGGACGGATCATTCGCTTGACTACGCGATGCTTGTTGTCTCTATCCTCTGCATGAGCATGTTTTTCTCCGTTCATTATTTGACGATTTACTATTTGCTTCAACCGTACAATGCGGGGACAGAAATGAAAAGCGGCACCTATCAGATTGTGCTTTCCGTCACCTATCTTGCTTGCTTTCTTTTGATGCGGCTGCGTATGGAAATTCTGCTTTTCGGCATGCTTTGCATTGCCTTTTGCGTGCTGTACGGCGCCGCTGCCTGTATCCTTGTCTATAAGCTAGCGCCCAAAACCTTTCGGCTCCGCTCGTGATAACCGATGCCGGGATGGCAGACTCTCCGTTATTCCTATACGGAATTCTAGGATAACCTTATCATAACAAGGAGGACGATATGGAACGCTCCTATACCGATATCAATGCCGAAACGATCGACCGTTGGGTTGCCGAGGGTTGGGAGTGGAGCAGGCCAGTCTCTCACGCCACTTATACGCAGGCGCAAAGGGGAAATTGGCAGGTGCTTTTGACGCCGACAAAGCCTGTTCCGCACGAATGGTTCTGTCGGATGCCGGGCGCGAAAATTCTGGGGCTTGCTTCCGGCGGCGGACAGCAGATTCCGGTTTTTGCGGCGCTCGGCGCCGACTGCACCGTGCTAGACTATTCCGAGCGCCAATTAGAGAATGAAAGAATGGTTGCGGCGCGCGAGCATTATGCGGTCCGCCTCGTAAGGGCGGATATGACAAAACCGTTTCCGTTTGAGGATGCGTATTTTGATTTGATCTTTCACCCGGTTTCCAACTGTTATATCGAGGACGTCATGCCGGTTTGGAAAGAGTGCTTTCGGGTGCTGAAAAAGGGGGGTATTTTGCTTTCCGGGCTAGACAACGGTATCAATTACGCTTGGGACGAGGAGACGGAAACGCTCTGCTTCCCGCTTCCGTTCAATCCTTTGAAGGATAAAGAAATTTATGACGCCTCTCTCGCGCGCGACGACGGCATCCAATTTTCTCACACTATTGAGGAACAAATTGGCGGACAGATCGCCGCCGGCTTTTGCCTGACGGCTTTGTATGGAGATACAAATGGCAAAGGGCTGCTCCATCGGTTGAATATTCCTACCTTTTGGGCAACAAGGTCGGTAAAGCCTGCGCTTTGACTGTAGTACGTATTTCTTGTATAATCTGTCAGAATATCCGTAAAAAAATCCGGAATTATCGTCAAACTCATACTTGACAACAATGTTAAAAAAAGATATAATAGTGTCGTAATTTCAGGATTTCCCGCAACCGACGGAATGTGGAGCACCACAGGGGAACGGGGATAAGAATCCGGCCGACCGTCTGGGCGATCCTATCGAAGAGGATAGGACTGCCCATTTTGTTTTTGAGGGGAAATCTTTTGCTGAATCATGGCAGAACGGAGTGAATACCAATGAAAAAAATTGCGGTAATCATGGGCAGTGACAGTGACCTTCCGGTGGCGGAAAAAGCAATCAGCACGCTGCGGTCTTATGGCGTGCCGTTTGAGGTGCATGTTTTTTCTGCGCACAGAACGCCGGACGAAGCGAAGGCATTTGCCGAGGACGCGCGGAAAAACGGTTTTGGAGCCATCATTGCGCTTGCCGGCATGGCGGCGCATCTTGCCGGGGCGCTTGCCGCGAATACTACGCTCCCTGTTGTGGGAGTACCGGTCAAATCGGCAGTCTTGGATGGCATGGACGCTCTTCTTTCCACGGTGCAGATGCCGTCGGGAATCCCGGTGGCGACGGTTGCCGTTGACGGAGCCGCCAATGCCGCGCTTCTCTGTATCGAGATTCTTGCCGTCCAGGATGCGGCGCTTGCCGATAAGCTTGCGGCGGCACGCGCGGAGGGCACGGCTAAGGTGCTTGCAAAAAATAAGGCGATTGAGGAAACCTATAATTCTTAATAAAAAAACTGCCGCATGGCGGCGGATAGGAGCAAACGATATGGAAAAGAGAGAACAGCTTTACGAGGGAAAGGCAAAAAAGGTGTATGCGACGGACGATCCCTCGCTTGTCATTGTTTCGTACAAGGATGACGCAACAGCATTTGACGGCACGAAAAAAGGAACGATTTCCGGCAAAGGCGTCGTCAACAATCGGATGTCCAACCTTCTTATGCAGCTTCTGGAGCGCCATGGCGTTGCGACGCATTTTGTAAAAGAGCTTTCCGACAGAGAAACGGTTGTGAAAAAGGTCGCGATCGTGCCGCTTGAGGTCATCATCCGAAATATTTCTGCGGGTTCCTTTGCCAAGCGTTACGGCGTGGAGGAGGGAATCGTGTTTGATGAACCGACCATTGAATTTTCTTATAAAAACGACGAGCTGCACGATCCACTCATCAACAGCTATCACGCTATTGCCCTGAAGCTTGCGACCCGTGAGGAAATCGAGATCATCCAGCAAATGGCGTTTACTGTCAACCGTGTTCTGAAAGAATATTTTGCGGGGCTTGGCGTGAAGCTTGTTGATTTTAAGCTAGAGTTTGGCAGACTTCCGGATGGAGGAATTGTGCTAGCGGATGAGATTTCCCCCGATACCTGCCGTTTCTGGGATGCAAAAACCAATGAAAAGCTAGATAAAGACCGTTTCCGCCGGGATCTTGGCGGAGTCGAGGACGCCTATCAGGAAATGATGCGCCGGGTCGGGCTGCAATAAATCTTGTTCCGGAATTTTCCCTGAAAGGAAGCGATACCATGCGTGAAATCCGAGAGGAATGCGGTGTTTTCGGCGTTTTCTGTGAGGACGCTTACGATGTTGCCCATATGACGTATTACGGACTGTTTGCTCTCCAACACAGAGGACAGGAGAGCTGCGGCATCGTAGTCAACGATGACGGCGTTTTTCATACATATAAAGATATCGGGCTTGTGAATGATGTGTTTACACCTGAGATTTTGGAAGGTCTTGGAAAAGGCAATATGGCGGTCGGGCATGTGCGATACGGAACGACGGGAGCGAACGACCGGAACAATGCCCAACCGATCGTGGTCAATCATATCAAGGGGCGCATGGCGCTTGCGCATAACGGAAATCTTGTCAATTCCTACGAGCTGCGTGCGGAGCTAGAGCTTGAGGGTTCGATTTTTCATACGACAAGCGATACAGAGGTGATCTCTTATCTTATCACCAAAGAACGTCTTTTGGCACCCTCGATTGAGGAAGCGGTGGAGCGCGCTATGTCAAGGCTTCACGGCGCCTACTCCCTCATCGTGATGTCCCCGTCCAAGCTGATTGCCGTGAGAGACGCGCACGGCTTTCGTCCGCTTTGCTACGGCCGTACCGAGGACGGGCGCTATGTCGTTGCGTCGGAGAGCTGCGCGCTCGATTCCGTCGGCGCGGCGCTGATACGCGACGTGGAGCCGGGAGAGATTCTGGTATTTGAAAAAGGCGGCGTACGCAGCATCCGCACGCACTGCGGCAAAGCGAAAAAAGCGCTCTGTGTTTTTGAATACATTTATTTTGCCCGTCCGGACTCGGCAATCGACGGCTGCTCGGTTCATGCCGCCCGCATACGGGCCGGAGAATTTCTTGCGAAAGAGCACCCGGCGCTTGCGGACGTCGTTATCGGCGTGCCGGATTCCGGTCTGGATGCGGCGCTTGGATTTTCGAGGGCGTCCGGCATTCCCTATGGGATCGGTTTTATCAAAAATAAATATATTGGACGCACCTTCATCGCACCCGGGCAGCAGAGCCGTGAGGATAAGGTCCGCATCAAGCTCAATCCGATTGCGGATACCGTACGCGGCAAGCGAATTGTCATGATCGATGACTCCATTGTGCGTGGAACGACGAGCGCCCGGATTGTGAAGCTGCTTCGTGAGGCGGGCGCCGCGGAAATCCACATGCGCGTTTCCGCACCGCCGTTTCTCAACCCCTGTTATTACGGAACGGATATTGATTCCCGCGAAAATCTGATTGCCTGCCATCACACGGTGGGGCAGATTGCAGAAATTATCGGCGTCGATTCTCTTGGCTTTTTGAGTGTGGAAAGCGCGAAAAAAATCGCAAAGGGCATCTATGGTGAGGAATACTGCACCGCATGCTTTGATGGCGTCTATCCGACCGATATTCCGTCTCATACGGAAAAAGATCGATTTGAAGGGAAAATCTCGGCGGGCCATGCACATAAAGCTGAGGCATGAAAATAAACGAAAGCAGGAACAGAAAGAATGGGTGGATTTTTTGGAATCGCGTCAAGGCGGGAATGTCTTGCGGATGTGTTTTTCGGGACGGATTATCATTCGCATCTCGGGACTCGTTGCGGGGGACTTGCCGCGTATGATAAGGAAATCGGACTGCAAAGAGTCATTCATAATATAGGAAATTCTCCTTTCCGGACGAAATTTGAGCATGTTTTTGAAGAAATGAAGGGAACCTCGGCCATTGGATGTATCAGCGACAGCGATCCGCAGCCGCTTCTCATCCGCTCGAATCTTGGGACTTATGCCGTCTGTATGGTTGGCACCGTGAACAACGCCGAAGCTTTGACAGAGAAGTTTTTTCTGCATGGAGGAGGGCACTTCAATGCGATGACCGGCGGGATTGTCAACGCGACGGAGCTTGTCGCGGCGCTTGTCAATCAAAGAGACAATTTCGCAGACGGTATTCGCTTTGCCCAGAGCGTGATCGAAGGTACGGCGTCGATTTTGATTCTGCGGGACGACGGTGCCATTATTGCGGCGCGCGACAGAGTCGGGCGCCTGCCGGTGCTGCTCGGCCGTGGAGATGACGGCTATTGTGTTACGTTTGAGTCCTTTGCCTATCGGAAGCTTGGCTACCGGGATGAAAGAGAGCTTGGCCCGGGTGAGATTGTGGAAATCACGGCCGCGGGCGTCCGCCGTCTTGCCGCCCCCGGGGAGGAAATGAAAATCTGTGCTTTTCTGTGGTCCTATTATGGATATCCCACTTCTGGTTATGAGGGAGTCAATGTGGAAGCTATGCGCTACCGCAACGGCGCGATCATGGCACAGAGAGACAAAGAAACCGGCAGCGCCGAGGACATTGATTATGTGGGAGGTGTGCCGGACTCCGGAACACCGCATGCTATTGGCTATGCAAACGAAAGCGGGGTGCCTTTTGCACGTCCGTTTATCAAATATACCCCGACGTGGCCGCGCAGCTTCATGCCACCGAAGCAAACGGAACGCAACAAGGTTGCGAAAATGAAGCTTGTCCCTGTTCATGAACTGATTCAGGATAAAAGCCTTCTGTTTGTTGACGACTCGATTGTGCGCGGTACGCAGCTGCGTGAAACCGTGGAATTCCTCTACGACAACGGCGCGAAGGCGGTCCATATGCGCTCTGCCTGCCCGCCTATTATGTATAGCTGCAAATACCTCAATTTTTCCAGAGGCACAAGCGATATGGAGCTCATTGCAAGGCGCGTCATCATGGAGCTAGAGGGAGAGGAAGGCTTCCGCCACATCGAGGAATACAGTGACGGTACGACCGAGAGAGGCAAAAAGCTGAGACAGACCATCTGTGAGAAATTTCATTTTGCGTCGCTCGAATTCCAGTCGCTAGACGGGATTATCAAAGCGATTGGACTCGAGCCCTGCAAGCTGTGCACCTATTGTTGGAATGGGAAGGAATAACGCGGCAGAGATTCGGCTGTCAATGTAAAAATGATTGGCGGATATCAAAACGCCTTGGGAACGAACATAAGCCGCCATCGCGGCAGAATGGAGAGAAGATATGCAGAATTCTAGATCGGAAAGCTATGCGGCCGCGGGTGTGGACATTACGGCAGGATACCGCGCCGTCGAACTGATGAAAGCACACATTGCCAAAACGATGACGCCGGGGGTCGTATCCGATATCGGCGGCTTTGGCGGATTGTTTGCGCTGGATCTCGGGGAATTCCGTCATCCAGTGCTGGTGAGCGGCACGGACGGCGTCGGAACCAAGCTGAAGCTTGCCTTTCTGATGGACAAGCATGATACCGTCGGCATCGACTGCGTTGCCATGTGTGTCAATGACATCATTTGCAGCGGCGCGCGTCCGCTGTTCTTCCTCGATTATATCGCGTGCGGAAAAAATGTGCCCGAAAAAATCGCCGCTATCGTTTCCGGTGTGGCGGAAGGCTGTGTGCAGGCGGGCTGCGCCCTCATCGGCGGCGAGACAGCCGAGATGCCTGGATTCTATCCCGTGGACGAATATGATCTCGCGGGCTTTTCCGTCGGGGCTGTCAACAAAGAGGATATCATTGATAACAAAACAATGCATGCGGGAGATGTCATTCTGGCGCTTCCGTCCTCCGGCGTACATTCCAATGGATTTTCCCTTGTGCGCCGCGTATTCGACGTAGAGAGAGCGGATATTCGGACTCCCGTCGCGGAGCTTGGCGGAAAATCCATTGGCGAAACGCTGCTTACTCCGACGAAAATCTACGTAAAACCGATTCTGGCTCTGCTTGAAAAAATCGCGGTAAAGGGCATCTCTCATATCACGGGCGGCGGCTTTTATGAAAATATCCCGCGCAGCATCCCGGAGGGACTCGGCGCCAAAATTGAAAAAAGTGCCGTGCGTGTGCTGCCGATTTTCGACCTGATTGCGAAGGCGGGCGAGATCCCGGAGCGGGATATGTATAATACCTTCAATATGGGCGTCGGCATGTGCGTGGTCGTTTCGAAAGCGGATGCCGATAGGGCACTTTCTATCTTGCGTGAGGCGGGGGAGGACGCCTATCTTCTTGGCGAGATCGCAGAGTCGGCTGACCGGGTGACGCTATGCTGAGGCGAGATCTTTTGCTTGGTGTGATTGCCGGTATTTTAATTGGAATCGGCGGCAGCGTTTATCTTTCCTGCGACAATAAATATGTCGGTGCAGTGCTTTTTTCCGTAGCGCTGCTCTGCATCTGTATGCGCGGCTTTGCGCTCTTTACCGGCAAGGTCGGGTTTATCGTGGAGTCACATACAAAGGCGGACGTTTCGGCGCTGCTGCTGTCCCTGCTCGGCAACCTTATCGGCACCTTTGCCGCCGGCGTCGCTATCCGGTATGCCATGCCGTCCCTTGGCGAGAAGGCGCTGACGCTTTGCGAGGGAAAGCTCGCGCAGGCTGTGCCGGAAACCTTTATCCGAGCGCTTTTCTGCGGTATTCTCATGTATCTTGCCGTCGTGATCTATCGGAAAAACCAGTCCGTGTGGGGGATTTTTTTCTGCGTGCCCGTCTTTATTCTCAGCGGATTTGAGCATTCGATTGCCAATATGTTCTATTTTTCAGCGTCCGGCATTGTGAGCATGGAAGCGTTCCTGTATTTGTGGATTGTGATTCTCGGAAATGCGGCGGGCGCGGTTTTGATGACGTCCCTCCTTGTTCTTTGCCGGGAAAAGCCTCCAAAAGAGCATAAAAGTCCGAAGCCAGAGGAAGCGGTGTCTTCCAAAACGGAAAATCTTGTACCATGACGCCCGAGATTCGGGGCAGAAAGGATGTCAAATGGAAAGTCCCGTCAAAATCGCCGTGCTTGTTTCAGGCGGCGGCACCAATCTGCAGGCGCTTATCGACGCCGAGGCGTCGGGGAAGCTGCATTCCGGCAAGCTTTCCCTTGTAGTCTCCAGCAAGGAAGGCGCTTTTGCGTTAGAAAGAGCAGCGCGCGCCGGCATTCCTTCCTATGTTGTCACAAAGGCGGCGTGCGGCTCCGGGGAAGCTTTTGAAGAGCAAATCCTAAAACTTTTGCGGGAATACGGTATCGAGCTGATTGTTTTGGCGGGCTTTATGAGTATTCTCTCGGCGGATTTTACCGCCGCCTATCCGAATCGGATTCTCAATGTGCATCCGTCGCTGATCCCGTCGTTCTGCGGCGCGGGATTTTATGGGCTTCGCGTCCATGAGGCGGCGCTTGCCTACGGCGTCAAGGTGACAGGGGCGACGGTGCATTTTGTCAACGAGGTGCCGGACGGGGGAAAAATCATCCTTCAGAAGGCGGTGGAGGTGCGGGACGGCGACACGCCGGAGATTCTGCAGCGCCGCGTGATGGAGCAGGCGGAGTGGCAGCTGCTTCCCGCGGCGGCGGAACTGGTATCGGCAAAAATCAGAGCGGATGAGCAGGAATAAGGGGTGCGCATCCGGACAGAGGGAAATCTTTTCCCTTTCAGAAATATTTAGCACGTCTTACTCTTTGGCGTGAAGAAAGGATTTTATAGAATGGATATTTATCAGACACAGTCCATGGCGTCGCTTGTCCGCGGCAATTCTTATGTCGGACGCGGCATCGTCATTGGAAAAAGCGCGGACGGAAAAAAAGCGGTCTTTGCTTATTTTATTATGGGTCGCAGTGAAAACAGCCGCAACCGGATTTTTGTAGAGAACGGCGACGAGGTGATCATTCATCCGTTTGACCGCTCAAAGGTAGAGGATCCCTCTCTCATCATTTATTCGCCGGTGCGCCGTATCGGAGATGCACTCATTGTCACAAACGGCGATCAGACCGACACAATTTATGATTTTATCAAGGCCGGGAAAACGTTTGCGCAGGCGCTCGAAACGCGCGAGTTTGAGCCGGACGCGCCGAATTTTACGCCCCGTATCAGCGGCATTCTGCATTTTGCGGGCGGAAACTTTACCTATGAGATGAGCATTCTCAAAAGCGCGGACAGGGAAGGCTCTGCCTGCGCACGGTATCTGTTCCGGTATCCGGCGCTTGCGGGAGTCGGTCACTTTATTCACACATATAACTGCGACGGGAACCCGATCCCGACCTTTACGGGCGAACCGGAGCGAACGGAGATCCCGGACGACATCGATGTGTTCACGGATTCCCTGTGGAACGCGCTTGACGAGAACAACAGGATTTCCCTGTACGTCCGCTATATCGACCTTGCGGACGGTACGGTGCAGAATCGCATGATCAATAAAAATCAATAATACCGGAGGAAGAAATACGTGAAAGAGTTTGAACTGAAATATGGCTGTAATCCCAATCAGAAGCCGGCAAGAATCTATATGAAGGATGGGGGCGATCTCCCGATTGAAATCCTCTCGGGACGTCCCGGCTATATCAATTTTCTGGATGCCTTTAATTCCTGGCAGCTCGTGCACGAGCTTTCCGCCGCGACCGGTATGCCCTCGGCGACCTCGTTCAAGCATGTGAGCCCGACGTCCGCCGCTGTGGCAAATCCGCTTTCCCGTGAGCTTAAAGCTGCCTGCTTTGTGGAGGATATCGAGGGACTGGATGATTCGCCCCTCGCCTGCGCCTATGCCAGAGCGCGCGGCACGGACAGAATGTCGTCTTTCGGCGACTGGATCGCGCTTTCTGATGTATGCGACAAAACGACGGCACAGCTCATAAAGCGTGAGGTTTCGGACGGTATCATCGCGCCCGGCTATACGCCCGAGGCGTTGGAGATTCTGAAAACCAAACGAAAAGGGAACTATAACATTGTAAAGATCGATCCTTCCTATGTTCCGTCTCCTGTGGAGACCAAAGAAGTATTCGGCGTTACTTTCGAGCAGGGGCGCAACAATTTTGAAATAAACGAGGCGCTGCTCTCCAATGTCGTCACCAAAAACAAGACGCTGCCGGAGAGCGCGAAGAGAGATCTCATCATTTCGCTTATCACACTGAAATATACGCAGTCGAACTCCGTTTGCTATGCCGTGGACGGGCAGGCCATCGGCGTGGGCGCCGGACAGCAGTCCAGAATCCACTGCACGCGTCTTGCGGGAAATAAGGCAGATACATGGCAGCTTCGCCGTCATGAGAAAGTGCTTTCCCTTCCGTTTTTGCCCACGCTCGGCAGACCGGACCGCGACAATGTCATAGACGGATATATCAACAAAAACGAAGAGGATGTCTGTGCCGACGGCGTTTGGCAAAAATACTTTACGCGCCGTCCCGAGCCGCTCACGGAGAAGGAAGCGGCGGATTATCTTGCCGGAATTTCGGGCGTTTCTCTCGGTTCCGATGCGTTTTTCCCATTTGGAGACAACATCGAGCGGGCGAAAAAGAGCGGCGTATCCTATATCGCCGAGCCGGGCGGCTCCGTGCGGGACGACCTCGTCATCGAATGCTGCGATAAATACGGCATCGCCATGGCGTTCACGGGAATGCGGCTTTTCCATCATTGATCTATATACGGTATGCCGGCTGAAAGAGGGCCGGCTTCCGCCGTTTTTATCGGATAAAAATAAAAGCCGGTTTTTCCGGAGAAAGGTTAGGGAAAATGCTGCGTCACATTGTCATGTTTCGATTTGCGGAAAATACCGGAAAGTCAAGAGAGGCGCTCCTGCGGGAAGCGGAAGCGCGCGCACAGACGCTTTCGGAAATTCCGTATGTAAAGCGTTTTGAGGTCCGAACGGCTCCCAATGGTACGCCTCGGGAAAATTATGACATCGCGCTGTTCCTCGATTTTGAGGATATCGCGTCGCTCACAGCGTATCGGGATCATCCGGTGCATGTGGCGTTCCGCGCCTATATTACCCCCTTGCGGGAGAAGCGCGCTTCTTTTGATTACGTTCTGCAGGCGGAAACAAGAGAAAAATGAGAAAACAGCGCGCCGCCGCAGAAGGGTGGCGCGGGGAGGATACAAATATGAAGCTGATGGTAGTCGGCGGCGGAGGCCGCGAGCATGCGATCATCAAAAAGTTAAAGGAAAATCCGGCGGTGGAAGTCATTTATGCGCTTCCCGGCAACGGGGGAATCGCCGCGGATGCGGTCTGCGTCGATATCGGCGCCAAGGATATCGAGGGGATCGTCGCCTTTGCCAAAGAAAAGGAAATTGATTTTGCCGTCGTGGCGCCGGATGATCCGCTCGTGCTCGGCGCGGTGGATGCGCTGGAGGCGGAGGGCATTTCCTGCTTCGGGCCGCGTAAAAACGCTGCGATTTTGGAAGGAAGCAAGGTCTTTGCCAAAAATTTGATGAAAAAATATGGCATTCCGACGGCCGCCTATGAAGTATTTGACGATATGACGGCGGCGCTTGCCTATCTTGACACGGCGCCGCTTCCGGCCGTTATCAAGGCGGACGGACTTGCTCTCGGCAAGGGCGTTATCATTGCCGAAACCCGCGAGGCGGCAAAATCGGCGGTCCGTGCCATGATGGCGGATAAAATTTTTGGCGAGTCAGGCGCGCGGGTCGTCATAGAAGAATATCTGACAGGACCTGAGGTGTCGGTGCTCTCCTTTACGGACGGGGAGACGCTTGTGCCGATGGTTTCCTCCATGGACCACAAGCGCGCGGGCGACGGCGATACGGGCCCGAATACCGGCGGCATGGGAACGATAGCGCCGAATCCGTATTACACACCGGAGATGGCAGCGATCTGTATGGAGACGATTTTTCTGCCTACCATCCGTGCGATGAAGGCGGAGGGGCGTCCGTTCTGCGGCTGCTTGTATTTCGGGCTGATGCTGACTCCGTCTGGCCCTCGGGTCATTGAATACAACTGCCGGTTTGGCGATCCCGAAACGCAGGTTGTGCTGCCGCTGCTGGAAGATGACCTTCTCACCATTATGATGGCGACGGCGGCGGGCAGGCTTTCCGAAGTGCCTGTCCGATTCCGCAAGAGTGCTGCCTGTTGTGTCATTGTTGCCTCCAAAGGCTACCCGGTGAAATATGAAAGCGGTTATCCGCTCTCCTATCCCGCTGACGGAGACGACGGGGTCATTTATGTTGCCGGAGCAAAAAAGACGGAAGATGGCCTTGTCAGCGCCGGCGGGCGTGTGCTCGGCGTTACCGCCATTGCGGATACGCTGCCGCGGGCCGTGGAGGCCGCCTATCGGAAGGCGGAAAAAGTCAAATTGGAAAACGGTTTTTACAGAAAAGATATCGGGGCGCGCGCGCTTGCGGCGTTAGGATAAGGAGAAAACCATGGTATACAGAGTTTATGTGGAAAAGAAACCGGAGCTGGCACATGAGGCGTCCTCTCTGCTTGCCGATCTTACGGGACTTCTCGATATAGAGAACCTGACGGGGCTTCGGATCTTGAATCGATACGATGTGGAGAACATCGATGCGTCGCTGTTTGAGGCATGCAAAAAGACGGTTTTTGCGGAGCCACAGCTGGATATTGTACGAGACGAAATCAATGCCGGGGATGCTTCCTTGGTTTTCGCGGTGGAATATCTGCCGGGGCAGTTTGACCAACGTGCGGATTCGGCGGCACAGTGTATCCAAATCCTTTCCGAGGGCGAGCGGCCGCTCGTCCGGACGGCAAAGGTCTATCTGCTTTATGGAACGCTCACGGATGAGGATATGGAGCGCGTCAAAAAGTATGTGATAAACCCGGTGGAATGCCGCGAGGCGTCTTTGACGCTTCCGCAGACCCTGACGCCGGATGTTTGCGTTCCTTCTTCCGTTGAAATTTTGAACGGGTTCACGGAGCTTGACGACGAGGGGCTTGCCGCTTTTATTCGTGACCGCGGGCTTGCGATGGACGAGGGGGATATTCGGTTTTGCCGGGATTATTTCAGAAAAGAGGGCAGGGCCCCTACCATTACGGAAATCAAAATGATCGACACCTATTGGTCCGACCATTGCCGGCATACGACGTTTCTCACAACCATTGACCGGGTAAGCTTTGCGGACGAGGAGCTCGCCGCCGCTTATGAGGAATATCTGAAAACAAGGGAATCACTGGGCAGGACCAAGCCCATATGCCTGATGGATATCGCAACGCTCGCGGCAAAGGCCCTGAAAAGGGCAGGAAAGCTTGAAAAGCTTGACGAATCCGATGAAATCAACGCCTGCACCGTGAAGATCGACGTGGAAATCGACGGGAAAACAGAACCGTGGCTTCTGCTTTTTAAAAATGAGACGCATAACCACCCGACGGAAATTGAGCCGTTCGGAGGGGCCGCCACCTGTATCGGCGGTGCCATCCGCGACCCGCTGTCCGGGCGCTCCTATGTTTATGCGGCGATGCGTGTGACAGGGGCCTCCAACCCGACCGTTCCGGTGTCTCAGACGATTCCGGGCAAGCTGCCGCAGAGAAAGATTGTGACGACGGCTGCGGCCGGCTACTCCTCCTACGGAAATCAAATCGGACTTGCGACCGGACAGGTCGATGAAATTTATCATCCCGGTTATGTCGCCAAACACATGGAAATCGGCGCTGTGCTTGGTGCGGCGCCGGAAGCGAATGTGAGGCGCGAATGCCCGGCGCCGGGGGATGTTGTGATTCTGCTTGGCGGAAGAACGGGTCGTGATGGCTGCGGCGGCGCTACCGGCTCTTCCAAATCTCATAATCTTTCGTCGCTTGAGAGCTGCGGCGCGGAGGTGCAGAAGGGAAATGCGCCGGAGGAGCGCAAGCTTCAGCGTCTGTTCCGGAATCCTGAAGCGAGCCGCCTAATTAAGCGGTGCAACGATTTCGGCGCGGGGGGCGTATCGGTCGCCATCGGCGAGCTTGCAGACGGTCTTTTTATCAATCTAGACGCTGTGCCGAAGAAGTATGAGGGCCTTGACGGTACGGAGCTTGCTATCAGCGAATCTCAGGAGCGTATGGCAGTTGTCGTTTCCGCAGAGGATGCGGCGCATTTTCAGGCGCTTGCCGATTCGGAGAATTTAGAGGCGACCATTGTAGCGAGGGTTACGGCAGAACCGCGGCTTGTCATGCAGTGGAGGGGAACGGAAATCGTCAATCTTTCCCGTGCATTTTTGAACTCCAACGGAGCGGAAAAGCATATCGAAATCGCGACTGCGGCGCCTCTTGCCTTTAAGAAAGAGATAGGAACGGATTTTGCCGCAGAATATGGAAAGCTTGCGCGCGATCTCAATCTTTGCTCAAGACGGGGGCTTTCCGAGCGTTTTGACTCGACGATCGGCGCCGGAACCGTGCTTATGCCGTTCGGCGGCCAATATCAGCTGACGCCGATTCAGGCGATGGCGCATAAGCTCCCTGTGGAAAAAGGACATACGGATGACTGCTCCGTTATGGCATGGGGCTATAATCCGATGATTTCGGAAAAAAGTCCGTATCACGGCGCGTATCTTGCCGTTGTGGAATCAGTTTCCAAACTGATTGCATCCGGCGCGAAATTTGAGGACGTTTATTTGACGTTCCAAGAGTATTTTGAAAAACCGGGCCGTGACGCGCATCGTTGGGGAAAGCCGGCAGCGGCACTGCTCGGCGCATTTAAGGCACAAATGGATCTTGGCATCGCTGCCATCGGCGGAAAGGATTCCATGAGCGGCTCCTTTGAGAATATCGACGTGCCGCCGACGCTCGTTTCCTTTGCCGTTACGACGGAAAAAGCGGTGCATATCCTTTCCGGCGAATGGAAGGGGACAGGACATCGGGCGGTATGGCTGCGTCCGGACTATGATAAAAACGGGCTTCCGACAGCGGATTCCCTCATTCGGACATTTGACACGGTAACGGCTCTTATGAGAGGCGGGAAGGTTCTCGCGGCCTATACGCCGACCATGGGCGGTGTGGCGGAGGCCGTTATGAAGATGTGCTTCGGCAACGGAATCGGTTTCCGGTATGATGAGGCGCTTTCCATGAAGGATCTTTTCGGATACGCCTACGGCTCGTTTATTCTGGAGCTTGCAGAGCCTGCGGAGATCGGCGTCCCTCTTGGAGAAACCCTTTCCGAACGAATCATTTCCTATCACGGTGGCAGTCTTGCTTTGGGATCCTTGCTTGTCGCATATGAATCGGCTCTGGAGCCGATTTATCCTTGCAATATCCCGACAAGAGACGGAAAATTTCCCGCGTTTGCCTATGAGGGCGGCGTTCATGCAGCACCTGCTGTAAAGGTCGCGAGGCCGAAAGTGCTTATCCCGGTGTTTCCGGGCACCAACTGCGAATATGACAGCGCTAAGGCGTTTTCCGACGCCGGCGCGGAGCCGGAAATCTTCGTCATCAACAATCTGACGGCGGCGGGAATCTCCCGTTCGGCCGAGCGGTTTGCCGAAAAAATCGCGCAGTCCCAGATTATTTTCATTCCGGGCGGCTTCTCCGGTGGAGATGAGCCGGACGGATCTGGAAAATTCATCACCGCCTTTTTCCGCAATGCCGGCGTGAAGGAGGCGACAGGCGAGCTTCTTGACCGGCGTGCGGGGCTGATGGCGGGCATCTGCAACGGATTTCAGGCCCTCATAAAATTGGGGCTTGTTCCGTATGGGAAAATCATCGATGCCGACGAGACGGCTCCGACGCTGACGTATAACGTCATTGGCCGGCATCAGTCAAGGCTTGTCCGGACGAGAATATGCTCCAATCTTTCTCCGTGGCTTTCCGAGATGGCGGTGGGCGATATCATCACCGTTCCGATTTCTCACGGAGAGGGACGGTTCCTTGCTTCCGACGCCGTAGTGCGCGAGCTTGCCGGCCGCGGGCAGATTGCAACGCAGTATGTGGATATGGAGGGAAATCCGACCTATGACGTTCACTTCAATCCCAACGGTTCTGCTTTTGCTGTTGAGGGGATTACCTCTCCGGATGGAAGAGTCTTTGGCAAGATGGGTCATTCTGAGCGGATAGGTTCCGGGCTTTATCGGAATGTTCCGGGCAATTTTGAAATCGGAATGTTCCGGGCGGCAGTCAAATATTTTCGCTCATAAAAAAGGGGTCCTTCGTATATCGAAGGGCCCTTTTTTGATGTTGTCGGGATACGATAGGCTCTGATATTTTTTTGCGCTAAAGACATGTCCCGTCTGTAGTGTGGCAAGGACCAGAAAAGGGGCCTTGGTTTTCAGCCGAGGCCCCGTATCCCTCCAAATGCGAAAAGGAACCCGCCGCCGGAGCGGCGGGGAACATCCCCTTTAAGCTATAAAGCGGTTTCGGTGGCGGTATATTCCGGGGAGAAAAGCTTTTCCATGTTGTAGGCAAGAAGCCCGCCGTCCGCTTTGGAGGCAAGAAGCTTTACCATCTTGTTTTTTGCGAGAAGCTCTTCGAACAGCGGCCGGAAGCCGTCGGCAAGCGCCTCACCGTCCGGTTCTTCGGTAAAGCGCACGGTGATTTTTGTATGATGGAAAAAAATCTTGACATGCCGGACGCTTGTCATTTCCAGAAAATAGAGGGAGAGCTTGAATACCGGGATGTCGTCTTCGTTTTTTGTCATTTTTCCGGTGGCTGCGACGGAAAAGGTTTCGCCGTTCTCATGGAGCTCAAAGTATGTGGCGCTTCCATCGACGGCAAACGGTACCGGCACGCGACCGCTCTGCCTTTCAAACATGGCTGTGACGGTCCCGCCGCCCATCAAAAAGGAAATGCTTTGAATACCTTCTGAGAAGCAGTTCTGCATAACGCCAGGCACGACCGGAAGAAGAGATGTGTTTTTCGCATTTATCTCATATCGCTTTCCGACAATACGTGACAAAAGCCCCATCTGAACGTTTTTTTCTGTGCGGGAAGTCACCGGAGGCAGACGGAGCGTTTTTTGCATGGCGTCTAGCTCGGCGGCGGTTTTTCGGGACGGCTTGCCGACCCTCTCCGGACGGAATCCGTTTCCAAAATATTTTCCGATAAGAGAGACATATTTGGATTTCGGAAAAAATTCCGCATTGCCGCAATAGGTTCCGATAACCATTCGAATGTCTGGGAAAATGATAAGATTTTGTCCAAGCATCCCATTGAATTGATAAGAGCCATTTCGAACGCTGCGCCAGATGTGATAGCCATAGCCGTAGTCGTTCATGGCGGGCGAGGAATCGATCTGCTTGGCTGTGGATGCTGCGAGCCATTCCTCTGAAATCAGCCGCTTTCCCATCCAGATCCCGCCGTCCAGAAACAGCTTGCCGAATTTCATAAGATCCTCTATTTTCATATAAAGTCCCCAACCGCCCTTGGTGATGCCGCGGGGACAGGTCTCCCAAAAAATCTCGGAAATCCCCATCGGGGAGAAGATGCGCTCCGATAAAAGCTCGAACATATCCCGCCCTGTCACCTCGCGAATGGCGGCGGACAGCATATAGGAGTTCATGCTGTTGTACATAAACTGTGTGCCGGGAGAAAATTTTACGCCGGCGCTGAAAAAGCCCTCTGCCCAGTCCTCATAGGTGACGCTGCCGAGCTCGTTGAAGGCAACGCCGGCACTCATGGTGAGCAAATGGCGGATGGTGATATCTTTTTGCCTTGCAAAATCGATGCTGAAAGCACGTTTGGCAAAGAGATCCGTGATTTTGTCGTCGAGCGACAGGATACCGTCGTCCACAAGAAGACCTACGGCAAGTCCGGTGATGCTTTTGCAAAGAGAATGTCCGATATGCCAAATATCCGCGCGGTAAGGATAAAATTCGCATTCGCATATAATTTTATCGTCCTTAGCTATCATGAGCAAATGCGGACGAAGCTCCGGCGTTGCCAAAAGCTCATCTAAGAACGCCAGGATTTTCTCCGTGCGAATGCCGACGGATTCGGGGGCGGCTCTTTCAAACGGATAAAGAACAGGAGAATGAACGGGAGAAGCCGGCTTCTTATATTTTTTAGGGAGGACGCGGAGGGACTCTCTGCTTCCGTATAGACCGGAGAGATAGTCTAGCGCCTTTTTATACATGATAATATCCATAGCATCTTCCTTTTTTGCCTGTAATGTGGTATAATATGCTTGAAAAACAGCGTCCGGCGCCTTTTTTTGAAAATAAGACCCGGCACAGCTTATTGCTTGCTGCTGCGGCGCGGTTACTATTATTATATGAAAGATAGAAAATAAAATCAAGACAAACAGGATAACCGGAGCCTTCAAGTCGCGGAGAAAGGAGAAAATTTTGAGCGAGAGAACGGACAGATTAAGCGAGCTTGCCAGAAAAGAAAAAGCAGAGGGCTTGACCGATGAAGAGAAGAAGGAACAGCAGCGGTTACGTGAAGAGTTTCGCGCCGCATTCCGAAGAAATTTTATGGCACAGCTTGAAAACACCTATATAGAAACGCCGGAGGGGGATATTCGGAAGCTGAAGAAGAAAACAGAGTGAAAATCGCAAAAGCTTTCAAATAAAAAGGAGATGATTTGAATTTCAAATCATCTCCTTTTACGTTATGTAGGAATAGCTCCGGATCAAATCACCTTGTAAAATCCGTCAAGGTCCTCATCCACATGCTTGCACTGCAAATAAGCAAAAAGCTTATCCGGAAACAGCTTTTTTCTGAAGATGATCTGCTTTGTGCTGCGGTTCATGAAGAAAACAAAAAGGATAGAGGTAAACTGAGACCATGTCATTTCATACTTGCCGCATTCAATCATGGAAAGACGAATACGGGAAATTCCGGTTCTGTTGCCAAATTCCGTCTGAGAAAGATAGAGCATCTTGCGCAGAGCAACAAGATTGTCGGCAAGCGTTTCCTTGTACTCTCTGATTTCTTCTTTGGTTGGGATGACCATATTCGCGTCGTACTTCATTTTTTTGTCTCCTAACGTAAAATTATATATTTTCTTCTTTTATTTTAGCACAGCTTTGAGTCATATGTCAATATGTTTTTGAAATAAAAAGTACACAAAAATAGCGGAATTGTGATAAAATTGTAATTTTTTTAATGATTATGAAAAAATTTATAATAACGAGATGAAATCATCATGTGCCGCTCTTGTATTCAGAAGAGGCTGATACGCTGTCTCAAAGAGAACAAGAAGCCTTTCTCTTTCTCCGGTTATGTGCAAATAGCCGAACACCGCTTCCAGTCCCGTTGCCCGGCTGTATTCCGCTGCGGTAGCGCTCTTTGGTCTATTAGACGCATGATGATTGCGTCCGAGACGATAGGCCGCTTCTTCTTCTGCGGTAAAAGACTCCTGCAAGCGTTCGGCAATGTCGCTTTGCACTTTTGCGCAAACTAGCTTTTGGGCTTGCGCCGAAAGCCTGCCGGCATCGCAGATCCCGGAGGCGACAAGCGCTTCCCGAATGAGAAGCTCAATGACAGCATCGCCAATATAGGCGAGAGTCGCTCCGTTATATTCACAAATGGGGTTCTTTGTCATGAGAGGACTCTCCTTTTTCCTGTTTTTTGTTGAAAACAAACAGTTTACTTGTGATATAGTTAATCACGACGACCAGAACCGATATAATAAGCTTGGCAAGAAATTCGTTGATTTCCAAAATTCCGGTAAGAAAAAAATCTCCTGCCAAGGAAAGAAGCAGCGTGAGCACGCGGGATGCGACAAATTTAAAAAACTGTACGGTCCCTTCCTTTTTCGCCGATTCAAATACGAAATATTTGCTTGCCCAGAAGGCAAATAGAACGGCGGCGATCCAGGCGGCGGTATATTCAATGGCGTTGGGAAATCGGTCAAAAAACGGAAGAGAGGATAAATCCGGAAGGAAAAAAACGAGCAAGGTAAATACAATCCAGTCGATCGCGGTGGTGCCGCCGCCGACGACAAGATACATGATTTGCTCTTTATATTTGGAGAGATGCAGAAAATTTAGCACGGCGTCTATGATTTTATGAAAAAACCTGACAAGCGCTCCACCGGTTTCCTGTTTTTTTTCGGGATTTGCCAAGGCTATGATTCCTCCGTTTCCAGATGTTTTCTTGCTTTTTTTAGCGCCGCGGTAAATTCATTTTCTGAAATCAACAGATTTACCGCAGCAAGCAGAGAGTTTGCGGATAGATTTGTCGGCAGGTCAAGCTCCGCCTCCAGCGCCGCACGCAGTGCGGCGCTGTCTGCCCCTCCGGAAAGACCGAGCGCATAAAAATCGGATTTTGTAAGCGCCATCTGTACGGGTGGTTCTTTTCCATCGGCGAATGGCATGAGCAGCTTTTCAAGCGCCTCTTTTCCAGTGCCCTCCACGCCGAGATAGCCTTCTTTTGAGGGCGCGCTTTTTCGTTTTTCCCGCCCCTTGATCTGTGGAATATACAGGTGGATGAGTTTATCTGCCGGAATTTTGCTTTTCAGATAGTTGCGGATGACAAGTCCTGCTCCGTCGCTGTCGGTCAGGATGATGGCGCCCGTCTTTTCCGCTATCCGGCGGATTAAGGCGGTTTTTTCGGCTGCTGAGAAAATTCCGAAGCCATCTGTTGTGATAATATGGGCTTTTACGATGGAGGAAAGCTTGATTTTATCGTATTTTCCTTCTACGATAATAGGCTTGGAAATGACAAGCATGATAGATGTATCCTCTCTTTCCGCATCGAGACGAGGGCGGGGGCGATGTCTGATGCGCGGACAAGGGTTTTCTTCCTCGCCTATCCTTCGGAAACACGCAGCGATTTTGGCGCGTAAATTTCCACAATCATTTTATCGAGCAGCACCCATGGGTCGGAAGGCTGACTTTTGAGGCGTTTGTCCGTTTCATAGGCGAGCCGAACGGCGTTCTCTATAACGCGCATCGGGACTTTTGAGAGGGCGGCTACATATTTCCCGACACGGAACTCTTTCATTTTCAGCGCTTTTGCCATCTCCGAAGAAGACATTCCACTCTCTCTTGCCGCTTTGATAAGAAGCATATCCAGATAAATGCGGGAAAGCTTTGCCAAAACTGCAACAGGCTCCTCCCGCTGCTCGCGGGCGGTATCCAAGACGGCTAGCATCTCAGAAAGCCGAAAGCTCTGCGCGGCCGTGAGCATGGCAAACGGGATTTCATCCGGTGTCGTAGCGGATGCGATTCTTTTTACATCTGTCTCGTCTATCGTCGGTGGATTCCCACCCTTTACAAATTTCGCATAGCAAAGAAGCTTTTGAATTTCACCGGAAAGGCTCATCATTCGACCCGCGGCAAGATCGCACAGCAGTCCCGCCGCCTCATCGGGAAAAATAACGCCCTCGTCACGGAAACGGCGTTTTGCCCATGCCATGAGCTTCCCTCGTGTCAGAAGGTCAAAGCGAACCATTGTCGCACAGGCGGCAAGCTTTTTATAAACGGGACTTGCTTCGAGCTTGTAGTCCGCTACAAGTTCATCTGCCCGGCAATCTAGGACGAGGACGGTATCCTCCGAATGGCTTGCCATGGAGAGCGCCTCGCAAAGGCTTTCCAACAGCTCTTTTGAAAGCCCCGCAGGGGCAAGATCAGTGACGACGATAAGCTTTTTGTCCTGCATCATCGGTATGGCGGCTACCGCATCGGAAAGCTTGTCCAATGCGGCCTCTTTTGTGCCCGACGCGGGAGAAAAAGAGATCGGAAAATAGTTGAAAATCTCCATCCCTTCTGCCATCACAGCGCGGTAGATTTTTTCCCGGCAGAAGCTTTTTAAATAATCTTCTTCTCCAAAAAAGACGAAAGCCCCGTGAATTCCGCCGTCAATTCCGGCGGAAAACGCCTCCGCCTGCATGGGACCGCTCTGCTTTTCCGGCATAACCGCCTCCTATAAAAATAGATGTCGTTGGGTTAAATGGAATTATTTGTAATTTTCAACATTTTCCACAGAGTTTTCCACAAAAAGCCTATTCGATGCTAAAAGACTGCGGATTTCGGATGCTTTCGACAGCAAAAAGCAGCAAATCAAGCGCGGATGCGACTGTTTGCGCTCGAATCTCGTCCCGGCTTCCGCGAAATTGCTCGTGACGGCAGACAAACTGCCCATCTTTTGATGCCACGGCAAGCCAGACTGTCCCGACCGGCTTTTCCGGCGTTCCGCCGCCGGGACCGGCGATGCCTGTCACCGAGACGGCAAGAGAGGTCCCAAGGACACGAACAGCGCCGAGCGCCATCTCTTCCGCCGTCTCGGAGGATACGGCGCCAAACTCGCACAGCGTTTCCTCTTTTACGCCCAGAACCTCGTGCTTGACTCGGTTATCATAAGAGACAATTCCCCCCAAAAATACGGAAGACGCACCGGGGATATCCGTCACGGCAGCCGCAATCAGCCCTCCCGTGCAGCTTTCCGCCGTGCCGACGGTGATGTGATTTTCGGCGCACCGGGAAAGAAGTGTCTCGGCGCTTTGCCGGATTTTCAGCTGTAAAGCGGATATTTCGCACATAGTGCCGTTACCTGCGCACGAATCTCGTCGGCGCTGTTTTCAAAATCCTTGGCGCACAGCCCGATGAGGTGCCCGACTGCGGCAAGGTCATCTTCTACGAAGCCTCTTGTCGTGACGGCGGGTGTGCCGACGCGGATGCCGCTTGTGATAAACGGGCTTTGCGGATCGTCCGGGATTGCGTTTTTGTTAACGGTGATATAAACCTCATCAAGACGGTGTTCAAGCTCCTTGCCTGTAATCCCCATCGGACGCAGGTCGACGAGCAGCAGGTGATTGTCAGTTCCGCCGGAAACAAGGTCAAATCCTTCTGCAAGCAGGGATCTTTCCAGTGCCTTCGCGTTTTTGAGGATCTGCTGCTGATAGGTTTTGAATTCGGGGCGAAGTGCCTCGCCGAAGCAGACTGCCTTGGCGGCAATGATGTGCATGAGAGGACCGCCTTGTGTGCCGGGGAAGATTGCTTTGTCAATCGCCTTGGCGAGCTCCTCGCGGCAGAGGATCATACCGCCGCGCGGACCGCGCAGGGTTTTGTGCGTGGTGGTGGTGACGACGTCGGCATAGGGGACAGGATTTGGATGCAGTCCCGCTGCAACAAGTCCGGCGATGTGTGCCATGTCCACCATGAAGTATGCGCCGACTTCTTTGGCGACAGCCGCGATTTTTTCAAAATCGATGATTCGCGGATAGGCGGAGGCACCGGCGACGATAAGCTTGGGTTTTGACTCACGGGCAATTTCACGCAGCTTATCATAATCGATGCGGCCCGTTTTTGTATCTACTCCATAAGGAACAAAATGGAAATAAGAGCCCGACATGTTGACGGGCGAGCCGTGCGTCAGATGACCGCCGTGTGCAAGGTTCATGCCGAGCACGGTGTCGCCGGGCTTCAAAAGCGCGAAATAAACCGCCATATTCGCCTGTGCGCCGCTGTGGGGCTGCACATTTGCATGCTCGGCGCCGAAAAGCCTGCAAGCGCGCTCGCGCGCGATATTTTCCACCACATCGACGCATTCGCAGCCGCCGTAATACCGCTTGCCGGGATATCCTTCGGCATATTTGTTCGTAAGAATGCTTCCCGTTGCAGCCATGACCGGCTCGGAAACAAAGTTTTCCGAAGCGATAAGCTCGATTCCGCGGCGCTGGCGTGCAAGCTCCGCTGCCATTGCTTCGCCGACCTCGCGGTCATGCTCCGTAATAAATCTGATGGTTTCGTCTGCCATATTTAACCTCCGCCCCTTATATGTCTTTTGTATTTTTCACCATATAATAAAATTATTATAACATAAATCAGATTCCCTCGCAAGGGGGTATCCTCATATTTACCTTTTAATTATAATAAATTCATATAAAACATGGCAACGCTAAAAGAGAAGCTTCGTCCTCTTTTTAGAACGCCGCGGTAAGCGCGCAACGCAGAAATTTTCCCGCAATTTCGTATGTGAGAAAAAACTTTGCACTATTTTTCCTTGTCATCGGGTTCTGGGGATTGATTTTTTATCATTTTATAGAGAAGCAGTGCTTGGAATATGTAATCACCATCCGACTTGGCCTTTTCCAGGATTTCCTTGAGATGACAGTCGAATGTGGGGTCCTTTTCTGACATTTGTTCCACGATATCGATGTTTTGAATTAAAAAACGAATGGCATCTTGCTTTTCTGGGGACAGCTTGTTTATCTCATTTAAGAGCGACTGGGGAATGGCAGATTGCTCATCTTGTTTTTTGCTCATTATATAATTTCTCCTTTTAATTTTATAGAGTGGAATGTATAGATTCCATAAATGGACGAAAAATAGTGTAAAATCAACATCAATATGCAAACCAATGCTGAGTTTTAAGGAGAGCTGCCTATGTCAAACAGAATCATTCCGGACATTGGTATAGGAAAGAATCTGAAGCGGTTAAGGCTTGATGCCGGGCTGACACAGGAACGGGCGGCTGCCAAACTGCAGCTCATGGGTCTTTCGGTCAGCAGGGAAATCCTTTCCCAGATGGAACGTGACCGATATAATATCAAGGTCAGCATTTTATTGGCTTTGAAAGAAATTTATAAAGCTTCGTTTGAGGATATTTTCAAAGACCTGCCGTGAGTCTCTGTGCGGATTCCGACGGGCTTTTTATTTTGGAGGATAGCTCTTCAGAATATCGAGATAGGAATCTCCCGCGACGATGATGTGGGCGAGAAGCTTAATTTCCATCAGATCGAACGCGCGTTTGACCTCTCGCGTTGTGAATAGGTCGTCACTCGAGGGCAGCGTGATGCCGGACGGGTGATTGTGCGCAAGCACGACCATGGAAGCGCGCTTGAAAAGCGCTGTTTCGACGAGACGCCGCAGCGTAATGGCGGAGGAGTTGACAGACCCCTCATGGATTTTCACACATTCAATGAGGTTAAATTTATTGTCAAGGAGCAGAAGGAATACCGTTTCCACATTGATTCCGACATAATGGTCGACAAGATATCTCCCGATTTTTTCCATGCTGGAAAGAGAGGTCGTGACGCGGTTTTTCTCTATGACGTATCTCCTTGACAGTTCGGGAATCATCTTGATGAGGGTAGCAGAATGTTCTTTAATGCCGGGGACCGTGACAAGATCGTCATACGAGGCGTCAAACACCTCGGCGAGCGAGCCGAACCGCTCCATGAGCGAGTGCGCGATCTCATTGGTGTCTTTTTGTGGGATTGCGTAAAAAAGCAGCAGCTCCAGAATGTTGTGCGGCTCGAAATGGTCAAGCCCTTCTGCAAGAAATCGGTGTTTCATGCGTTCTCTGTGATTTTCGTGCATAGTTCCTCCGCGGTTTTGACGGACGCCACCGAAGCTTTCCGCCGTGGAATCCTATCTCTTTGCTGTATATTGGCAATATTGCGACTGATAGAATAATTGTCAATATTATATCACCATATATCAATAAATTCAATCTTTTTTTCGTACTTATCTATAATTATTTGCATGGGTGAGTACCGCCGAGACAAAACTATTGAAAAACTGTGTTTGATGTGATATGATAAATACGAAAAAACCGTTTTTGCGTTTTCTTTTACAGTTGGATTCGGGACTTCATCGATATACGCCGGCGAGGAGATGTCCCGCGACCGGTATTTCCATGACGGAGGTTCCTTGATGAAAAAAGCATGGCAATTTGTTAAAAAATGTGTGCCGCTTTGGTCGGCGGTGTTTTTTCTCCTGTTTGTCGCGGCGCTGATCGTGAGGGAAGTGGCAAAAGGCAGCGTCGGTTTCGCGGATTTTATCCATGATACTTCCGGTGTTGTTATCCGCTCAGCGCTTGCGTACCTTACCAATTACATCCCGTTTTCTCTTGCAGAATTCCTTCTGCTTGCCTCTCCCATTTTGGTGGTATTGATTGGGATTGCTATCGCCAGGCGTGTCAGGAGATCGGCGGTATCGGGTATCCGCTATGTTGCGGGCTTTTTATCTGTTGTTTCCCTTGTTTATACATTGTTTGTTTTTGGATATGGAACGGGTTATTATGGCAAGACCATTGATGCCAAGCTTGGGCTTGAAAGGAAAGCTGTCTCCGCCGAGGAGCTTTATGAAACGGCAATCACTTTGATTGATGCGGCAGGCGCGGAGCTTGACGAGGTTTTCTTTCCGCAGGGAACCTATTCCGCGATGCGCTTTTCTTATACGGAAATGAATGAGAAGCTGAACGACGCCTATGATCGTCTGTGCGACCGGTATCCGTCGTTCCAGAAACTGTATTCGCGGACCAAGCCGGTCATGCTGAGCGAGCCGTGGACCTATACGCACATCTCGGGTGTGTACTGCTTTTTTACCGGCGAGGCGAACGTAAACGTCAATTATCCGGATTTTATTGTGGTGAGCTCGGCAGCGCATGAAATGGCGCATCAGCGCGGGATCACAAGAGAGGACGAGGCGAATTTTGTGGCGTTTCTGGTTTGCACGATGAGCGATGACGCTTATGTGCGCTACTGCGGCTATGCCGATGTGATAAACGAGGTCATGAGCAAGCTGTCTGCGGCGGATTCGGCGCTTTATGCTGAGGCATATGCACAGATGCCGGAGGAGCTGAAGCGGGAATATGCCGCTTACAGTGAATTCTTTGATAAGTATCGGGAAAATGTCGCTGCCGAGGTGTCCGGCGCTATTAATGACGCTTATATCACCTCTCACGGACAGCCGGCAGGGATTCAGAGCTATGGACTTGTGGTAGAGCTTGTCGTCGCCTATGTGATGGGCGATTCGGCCCCGCAAGGATGAGAATGTTTTTACGATATCCTATATGGGTCCTTTTCTCATAAGGACTTTTGACTTTCATATCGCCGGCTTCCGGCGGAAACGGAGGAGAATATGGCAGACGAAAGAAAGCGGATTCTGATTGTAGAGGATGAAAAAAAGATTTCTCAGGTGATTCGGGTCAATCTGATGATGGCGGGCTATCAGTGCGACGTTGCCTCGGACGGGGAAGAGGGGCTGCAAATGGCACTTTCCGGCGATTATGACCTGATTCTTCTGGATCTTATGCTTCCGAAGCGAGACGGCTTTTCTGTTTGCAGGGAAATACGCAGGACCCTTTCTACGCCGATCATTATGGTAACGGCAAAAGAGGAGGACGCGGATAAAGTGATGGGGCTTGAGCTAGGTGCCGACGATTATGTAACAAAGCCCTTTTCGATCAAGGTGCTTCTTGCCCGAATCAAAGCGAATATTCGGCGATATTCCGGTGAAATTGTGGAAACGGTAAAGCCATCGGAAAATGAGGAGGACAAAATCGTCATCCGGGAACTTGTTATCGACAATAAGAATTACCGAGTGACCAAAAAGGGCAAGGAAATTGAGCTTTCCAACAAGGAATATGAACTGCTTTACTTTCTTGCTTCCCATGCGGGAGAGGTGTTTGAGCGGGAAGAGCTGCTTGTGAAGGTCTGGGGGTATGAAGGCTACTACGGAGGTATGCGGACGGTGGATGTCACCATGTCCCGCCTGCGGGCGAAAATCGAGGATATTCCGGCGGAGCCGGAATATATCCTCACCAAGCGTTCGAAGGGCTACTATATTCCGGCGTAAAATATTCGGGAAGGAGAGCGGCGATGTACAAAAATCTGCATTACAAGATCATCTTGATTTTTGTGATATTTACGATTACGCTGATGACGGCCATCGGCGCTATCCTGATTGGGAGTGCCTATCATTTTTACAACAATGATTTCATCGACGAGATGGAGGACGCGTTTTCGCCCGACGGCACGCTTTACGGCGAGCTTGTCTCGGCGTTCGGAGAAAATGAGTGGTATCGGCTCCAGCGTGAAATTTTGAGCTCCTATTCGAGCACGCTTGGAATCAACAAGTACCGAAATTATTTTATCCTCGACAGAAACGGGAATTTTCTCGACGGTTCAGATGCAAGGCTTGGCGAACAGCTGGAGCGGACCGATAACATCATTTCCGCCATGGCGGGAAATGTCGGCTCCGGCAAACAGCTTTGGACCGATTATATCGATTATGCGCTCCCGCTTTCGGACGGAGAAAACACCTGCATCATTTATATAAGAGATTCGCAGGAAGAGGCGCGCTCTTTTGCGACGATGATTTTTCAGATCACCGTGCAGGCGCTCTTCATCGGACTGGCCGTCGCGGTCGTGCTTTCCTTTTTCCTCGCCAAAGCGATTACCGCTCCGATCCAAAGCCTGACCCGCGGTGCACAAAAGATTGCCAAGGGAGAGTTTGAAAGTGAAATACGGATTCATTCCAGCGACGAAATCGGAACACTGACGGATGCCTTTAACAATATGAAGGTTGTTCTGAAGAATACGCTGGACGAGGTGACGGGAGAGCGGCAGAAATTTGAAACGCTGTTTATGTATCTGAACGATGCGGTGCTTGCGTTTGATAGCTCGGGAAGGCTCATTCATATCAACAAGACGGCACGGGAGCTGTTTCATTATTATGAGGAAACGGATTTGCCGGAGGGCAAGACCTTCAATTTTTCCACCATGATAAAATTGCTCCAAATCGATTATAAAGAGGTTTCCGAACGCTATAAGGAAAACCGAAACTACTGCATACATGATATTATGTTTGGCGGCAAGGCGCTCGACGTTACTTTTGCTGAGTTCCGATATGTCGAAATCAATAAAGAAAAAAATGGTATTATGTGCGTGATTCATGATATCACAAGCCGCTATGAATTGGATCGTTCCCGTAGAGAGTTTGTCGCCGATGTTTCTCATGAGCTTCGGACGCCTTTAACAAGCATCAAGGGCGCTGTGGAAACGGTTCTGGAATATCCGTCTCTGGATCCCGAGCTGCGCGACAATTTTCTTCATATGGCGGTCGAGGAGTGCGACAGGATGACGCGGATTGTAGCGGATCTTTTAGTCCTCTCACGGCTGGATAACAAAAAAATATCATGGAAAATCGAGACCTTTTCTCCTGTGGCATTTCTTGACCATCTCTATGACGTGATGAACGTGGAGGCGAAAAATCGGAACCATACGTTTACCAGACACTATCCGGAGAAAATGCCGGAGATCACAGGAGACAGGGAAAAGCTGCAGCAGGTGCTCATCAATATTCTTTCCAATGCGATGAAATATACGCCGGACGGCGGACATATTGAGCTTTCTGCAGCACCTGCCGCGGGAGGGATTGCCGTATGTGTGTCGGATGACGGCATCGGGATCCCGCCTGAGGATGTGCCGCGGTTGTTTGAGCGTTTTTATCGGGTAGAGAAAGCAAGAACCTCTGATGCCGGCGGGACCGGGCTCGGACTTGCTATTGCGAAAGAGATTATTGATGCCCACGGAGGAGAAATCAGGGTGGAAAGCGAGCCTGGACATGGCACAAGAGTCTTTGTGCTTCTGCCTTATCAGACGATGTTGGAACATGATGCTGCCGGGGCTTGAAAACGGAGGGGTATATGCGTCAGGAAAACAAGGTTTTAGAGATCATCAAAACCATAGCAGTTGCGGTTTTGCTTGTTATGCTTGTCTGCCTGTGCATTTTGTATATGCTTTCTTATCAGGGCGGACAGACGGCAGAATTTACAAGGACGATGATGGATCGGCTTACCGGGGAGTCCATAAAATATCAATATCTAGAATATTTTGAAAGACCATATACCCTGCCGGAGTTTATTGGATTTTCCTATGGAAGGGCAGATGAAAAAATTGGCTTTTCCGACGAGGAGTCACTGAGGCTGGCATATGAAGACGTGCTGAGATTCTATGAAAAGCTATTTTCAACAGACGGTACAGTTGCCGAAATGACGGAAGAAGAAGGGACCGCTGTATGGCGCAGCATCATGAACGAAAGATATATCTACATCGGCTATTCCTGTGATTTGCCGAAGTCTGTTATCGTGGGCGCAGCTCTGACAGAGATGATTTTTTCAGGGGCTTCCGGTGAATTTATCAAGGAAATTTTTATTGTTCCGGACCGATATCTGAAGGATGGCTTCACCGTCGGGAGCGGCGGTGAGCAAATTTATACTTCTATCTATTCTTTTTATGCGGTTGCGAGAGACTCTGAGGGGCATTATTATCGTTATACGACAAGAGAGGCGCCCCAGACATCGACGGACGTCAGTTTTAACACAAATTATTATTTTTCATATAATACAGCAGAGAGTGCACTGCCATATGAATTTGCTGCGGTGCTGGAAACGGATGCCTTTCTGGAGAAATATGGCTTTTCGGATAAAATTGCGGATACTACGGTGATTTATGAGCAGAGCCTTTCCGGAGGGCTTCTTTCTGTTTCCCGCGGGACGGTAGATTCTTCGCTTGAGGCGTCTCTTTTGACGGCCTTTTATATGAATCCGGAGAGGGTAACTTCTTTTACCGATGAGGCCGGAGTTCGGACATATTTTGATGAAGGGCAAAGCGTTCGTTTCACGCCGGACGGTATCATTCAGTATACGGCGCTTGGTGAGGAGGGAATTCCCTTTGAAGATATTTTTGACTATTCATTTCCTTTAGAGGCGGATATTTTTGACTATATCGGCGCGTCATTGATTCTTGCTGATACATTGTCGCCTATAGAAAATAACTTAATGCGAGGCCTGACGCTTTTCCTTTCGGGAATAGAATATGACGGCACATCGCTGCGGCTTTCTTTTGGATATCGATATAATGGCCTTCCGGTTTTTATAAACGGAAAAGCGGATATTCTGGTTTTTGAAATGTCAGAGGGCGTTATAAAAAGCGTTTCTTTTTCTGTTTGGGATATTGTGCCTCTTTCGGCGCAGACAGATATTTCTGATTTTTTGTGGTTGTTGCGAGGTTATCTGACAGATGCACAGGAGCAGAGAAAGCTTGTTTTGGCTTATTTTGTGACAGAAAACAGAGGGGAATACGGTTTGGAAATCGTGTCGGTGCCAGGGTAAAGAAATCAGGAGGTTGAAATGAGTTGGAAAAATCTGAAGATACTCGCTATCGCGATCCTGCTTGCCATGGATGTGTTTTTTCTTTATAGCTTGATTGAACGGGAGCATGCAGCCCAGTATTATGACCGAGAGCTTGTCGACGCGGCCACAGAAATTTTCCGTGAGAGCAGTATATATATAGATGAAAGCTTTCTTACGGCAAGGATAATATCCCTTCCGGTATATTCGGGGGCCATGGATGAGACATTTTTTGATGCGCTCACAGAAAAGATGGAAGCGGAAGGCTATACGGCGGAGAGCGGACCCGGTGGCATGAGTTTTTTGGGGGCTGGGGAAGAATTTTATATTGGAAACGATTTTACATTTCTTTACCAGGGAAACGGGGAGTACGAAAGACCGTCGGCCCTTCTTGCCGACGGAACATTTGAGGAGTATACTTCAGGAGATTTTTCGTGGGCGCAGCGCGCAGCGGAGGACTTTTTATCAGCACATTGTCAGTTTTCTGTGGAGGAGCGCACACGCTTTCATTATACGCTTTCCTATGATGCATTTTATCAATCAGGCGAAGACAGCATTTTGTGTGTGACACAAAAAATTGGCGGCAGAGATACTGGGAATCGCCTGTATATGCTTTTTTCAGAGGGGAGAATTGTTTCGGCTGACGGACGCTTTGCCATGATATCTCCGCAGCGGAAAATGACAGCACAAACTGTAGGACTTATGGAAATTTTATTTGCTGAAAAGGACTATTTGGATGAAATTTATCGGCAAAGCGGGGCGGTTTCACGCGAAAACAAGGTCCTTATTGCCGTTACAGATTCCTATGAGGTTTATTTTGATGCGGACGGAACCTTCTATTACGTTCCGGTTTGTAAGCTGACTTATCAGGACGGCGAAACCAGAACGTATAACAGTGTTTTGGGTGAAATTTATTCGTGAAATTTCTCTGGAAATTTAAAAAAATTATAATAAAAATATTGGCTTTTATTAAAAATTATGGTATACTGCTTGTACAACGAAAATCGGTTGAAACAAGAGCTTGCTCCGGAAATCAGATCGACTGTCACGGATAATAGGTAGGGCGCGAGAACTGCCGTGTGGCCTTCATGACATTTTCGTTTCCGGACTAAAATTTATCAGTACCGCCTGACCCGGCAGAATGGCCGTGTATGGCAGGATGGAGCTTACAATGGAGAAAATTATAGTGGACGGCGGATATCCGCTTTCCGGAAAGGTCGATGTGAGCGGGATGAAAAATGCCGCTGTTGCCGTCATTTTTGCGAGCGTTGTCGTTTCCGGAGTCTGTGTGATAGAAAATCTTCCCTGCATCAGCGATGTTTCGGACTCACTTGACATTTTGAAAAGCGTAGGCGCAAATGTACGGATCCTCTCCGGCACCAAGGTGGAAATCGATACCACACGCGTCTCAGACGCCGAGGCGCCTCTTGAGCTTGTCCGCAAGCTGCGCGCTTCCTACTATCTGGTGGGGGCTCTGCTTGGTCGATTCGGGCACGCCAAGGTGGGACTGCCGGGGGGCTGTGACTTCGGAGTTCGTCCGATTGACCTGCATATAAAGGCCTTTGAAAAACTTGGCGCCGAAGTTTCGGTAGGCGGCGGCTGCATTGAGACCACTGCGCCGGACGGCGTGCACGGAAGCAGCATTTATTTTGACTGCTCCTCGGTCGGCGCCACCATCAATACCATCATCGCCGCCGTGCTGGCGGATGGCGTAACCGTCATTGAAAATGCTGCAAGAGAGCCGCACATCGTAGATCTTGCCAACTTCTTAAATGCCTGCGGCGCCGATATTCGCGGCGCAGGTACCAATATCATTAAAATCAATGGTGTGAAAACGCTGCATGGCTGTGAATATTCGATTATTCCCGATATGATTGAGGCGGGCACCTTTATGGTCGCCGCCGCTGCGACAGGCGGCAAGCTTTACATAAACAACGTCATCCCCAAGCATCTGGAAACAATCACGGCGAAGCTGCGCGAAATGGGTGTTATCGTTGAGGAGTTCGACGAGGCGGTCATGGTATCCCGCGGAAAAGGTCCGCTCTCGGCTGTCAATGTCAAGACGCTGCCATACCCGGGCTTTCCGACGGATATGAATCCGCAAATGACGGTGCTTTTGTGCCTCGCGGACGGGACGAGTCAAATGTCTGAGACCATTTGGAACAACCGATTCCGCTATGTCGATGAACTTCAGCGTATGGGAGCGAAAATCAAGGTGGACGACAAAACCGCTGTCATTGAAGGAAATACGGTATTCACGCCCGCCTGTGTAAAAGCGTGCGATCTGCGTGCCGGTGCCGCCATGGTGATTGCGGCGCTTGCCACACAGGGACGCACGGAAATTGAGGAGATCGGACTGATTGAGCGCGGCTATGACGATATTGTCACAAAATTTAGGAACGTCGGCGCCAATATCCGTAAGGGATATTTCCCTGATGGGGGAAAAAAACGGAACATCCTATAGGAGAAAAGGGCAGAAATACTGCCCTTTTCCCGGGTTTATTCCCGTCATTCGATAAATGAAAAAGGAAGCATGAAATTATGAGAAGTATCAGCGTATTCGATATCATCGGCCCGATTATGATCGGTCCGTCAAGTTCCCATACGGCGGGAGCGCTGAAAATTGCCAGAGTTGCCGGCCTGCTTGCCAAGAAGAAGATCGCGAAGGTCCATTTTGCGCTGTATGGTTCTTTTGCCAAAACACACCGCGGACACGGCACGGACCGTGCGCTTGTCGCGGGAATCCTTGGATTGGATACAAGCGATTATCGGATTCGCGAATCCTTTGAGCTTGCAAAAGAAAAAGGCATTGAATTTGATTTTGAGGAAGTCGACGAGCAGACGGATTATCGTCCGAATACCGTTGTGATCACGCTGACGGAGATGGATGGAGCGGTCAATACGCTGCGCGGTGCGTCCGTTGGCGGAGGGGAAATTGAAATTCATGAAATCAACGGGTGTGAAATCAAATTTTCCGCAAAAAACAATGCCATTATTGTCCGTCAGAAGGACAAGCCTGGTGTTATTGCGGCGGTTGCCAAGGTGTTTGAAAACGACGGGGTCAATATTTCTTATATGAGCGTTTACTGCGAGGACGGGAGCGACGAACAGTTTTCCATCATCGAAATCGACGGCGAGTTCGACGAGGGAGCGCTCGAAGAGCTTCGCAAGCAGAAAAATGTGCTTTCAGCCGTTTATATCAAGGTAAAGTGATTGGATGGTACGATGAAGGAGATCATGGATTTTTCAAACGGGAAAGAGCTTTTGGCTCTGTGTACGGATAAAAACAAACCGATTTCGGAGGTCATGCTTCTGCGTGAGACGGAGAAGTTTGGCTCTTCCCGCGAGGCGGTATGGAAGCGGATGCGGGAATCCTTTGAGGTTATGCGGGAGAGCGTCGGGCGTTCCCAGACAGAGCAGATGCGGCTGCTTGGCGGCTATATCGGAGGGGAGAGCAAGGCTCTTCTGGCGAGAATCTTACGTGAAGGTGCGATGGGCGGGATGATTTCTCGTGCATCCGCTTATGCCATGGGTGTGATTGAGCTGAACGCTTCCATGGGACGCATCGTTGCCGCGCCGACGGCGGGCTCGGCGGGTGTGATTCCGGGCATTCTTGTCGCGGTTCACGAGCTGTATGATTTTGGAGAGGATGCGCTCATCGGCGCACTTTTCAATGCCGGCGCTGTCGGATATTTGATTGACCGCAACGCCACGCTGTCCGGCGCGGAGGGCGGATGTCAGGCGGAGGTAGGCGCCGCGTCAGCCATGGCGGCGTCTGCCCTTTGCGAGCTGTTCGGCGGCAGCCCTGCTGTATGCCTTGCCGCGGCGGGAGACGCTATCTCCAATATTTTGGGACTTGTCTGCGATCCGATCGGCGGGCTCGTGGAATCCCCATGCCAGAAACGAAATGCCATGGGGGTGGCGAACGCTGTCATCAGCGCGGAGACGGCGCTTGCGACGAATGGGAAAACCTTGGTCCCCTTTGATGAGGTCGTGGCGGCGATGTATAGCGTAGGACGCAACATTCCGTATCAGCTGCGGGAGACGGCGCTCGGCGGGCTCGCTATGGCGCCGAGCGTGCGAAATCTGCATTCGGGCTGCACGTCCTGCGGCGGCTGCAAATGAGAAAATCCATTCAGAAAGATAACGGTCTCCCGAAAGGGAGACTTTTCGTTGTTTGGCGGCAAATATTTTTTTGAAAAAACATAAAACATTTGTTTTTTGCATGTAAAAAACAGGTTGAAAATAGAAATGAAGTGTGATATACTAATTAAAGTATATGGCCTTGAAAAAGAGACAAAAAACAAACGGAGGTGACGGATACGGACCGCTTTAAGTTGGTTTCGCCTTATGCGCCGACCGGCGATCAACCGGAGGCGATTGAAGCGTTGACGCGCGGTGTTCTGAACGGCGACCGCGAGCAGGCTCTTGTCGGCGTCACCGGTTCCGGAAAAACGTTCACGATGGCGAATATCATCGCGAACTGCAACCGTCCGACGCTGGTGCTTGCGCACAATAAGACGCTGGCCGCGCAGCTTTGCTCAGAGTTTCGGGAATTTTTCCCCGAAAATGCCGTGGAATATTTTGTCTCCTACTATGATTATTATCAGCCGGAGGCGTATATCCCCGGCAAGGATTTGTATATTGAGAAAGATTCTTCCATCAACGATGAAATCGACAGGCTCCGCCACAGCGCGACTTCCGCTTTGTTTGAACGGCGAGATGTTGTCATCGTGTCAAGCGTGTCCTGCATTTATTCGCTCGGCGATCCTACGGAGTATCAGAGACTGGTGCTGGCTTTGCGTCCGGGCATGCAGATTTCCATGGATGCGCTTGCGCGTCAGCTGATCGCCATCAGCTATAATCGAAACGACATCTCGCTCGAACGCGACAATTTCCGTATTCGGGGCGATACCATCGATATTATGCCGGCCTCCGGCAGGACGGCGGTCCGCGTGGAATTCTTTGGAGACGAAATCGACCGTCTTTGCGAAATCAACACGACCACCGGCGAAATTCTCGGGCTTATGACGTATGCCGCCATCTATCCTGCGTCCCATTATGCGACCTCAGACGAGAAAAAAGAAGCGGCGATTCGAGAGATCGAAGCGGAGCTTGCGGACAGGGTAGAATATTTCAAAGCGAACGGGCAGCTTCTCGAAGCGCAGCGCATTGCGGAGCGCACGAAATATGATATGGAGATGCTGCGCGAGGTGGGCTTCTGCTCCGGAGTCGAAAACTATTCGCGCGTCCTGTCAGGACGCGCGCCCGGCTCGACGCCGTATACGCTTCTCGACTATTTTCCGCGGGACTTTCTTCTGTTTGTGGACGAGTCCCACGTTACGCTGCCGCAGGTGCGCGGCATGAGCGGAGGCGACTATGCGAGAAAAAAGAACCTTGTCGATTATGGGTTCCGTCTGCCGTCGGCATTCGACAACCGCCCGCTTTTCTTTGATGAATTTGAGAAGAAGCTGAACCAGGTCATCTACGTCAGCGCGACGCCCGGCGATTATGAAAGAAAGCATTCCGCAAGACTTGTCGAGCAGATCATCCGTCCGACGGGACTTGTCGACCCGAAGGTGGAAATCCGTCCCGTTAAGGGACAGATCGACGACCTGATGGGGGAAATCCGCATCCGTGCCGAGCGTGGGGAGCGCGTGCTGGTGACGACGCTGACCAAGAAAATGGCGGAGGATATCTGCGAATATCTGGAGATGAATCTCATTAAAGTGCGTTATATCCATCACAATGTGGAAACGATGGAGCGTCAAGAACTCATCCGCGACCTGCGTCTGGGGGTTTTCGACGTGCTGGTGGGAATCAATCTTTTGCGCGAGGGCTTGGATATTCCGGAGGTTTCCCTTGTCGCGATTCTGGATGCCGACAAGGAGGGCTTTCTCCGGTCGGAAACTTCGCTTATCCAAACCATTGGCCGTGCGGCGAGAAATGCGGACGGCACGGTTATCATGTACGCCGATACCGTGACGGGCTCCATGGCGCACGCGATCGCCGAAACGGAGCGCCGCCGGGGGATACAGACCGTGTACAATGAGGCGCACGGCATCATTCCCAAGACCATTCACAAGGATGTGCGCGCCGTCATTGAAATTACGTCTCGTGAGGAAATCACGAAGGCGGAAAAGAATAAAAAGCTGACAAAAAAGCAAAAGGAAACACTCATCGAGCAGCTGACAAAAGAAATGAAGACTGCCGCTGCTGTTCTTGACTTTGAACGCGCCGCATACCTGCGCGATTCCATTGCGAAGCTGAAAAAATAAAGATGAAAAACCGAAAGGCCGATATCCATGTCAACCAAATCCATCCGCATAAAAGGCGCGAGAGTGCATAACCTTAAAAATATAGATGTGGAGATCCCGCGCGATAAGCTTGTGATTTTTACGGGACTTTCCGGCTCCGGAAAGTCGTCGCTCGCTTTTGACACGCTATACGCCGAGGGGCACCGCCGCTTTGTCGAATCGCTGTCGTCCTATGCCAGACAGTTTCTGGGACAGCTCGACAAACCGGACGTCGATTTTATCGACGGACTCTCTCCGGCGATTTCCATTGACCAGAAAACTACTTCCAAGAATCCCAGGTCTACCGTCGGGACCGTCACGGAAATTTACGATTATCTGCGTCTGCTTTATGCGAGAATCGGAATTCCGCATTGTCCGGTTTGCGGCAAGGAAATTCGGAAAATGCCGACGGACGTTATTATCGAAAAGATCATGTCGCTTGCCGAGGGAACGAAATTCCTTCTCATCGCACCCGCGGTAAACGGTAAAAAGGGTATGCATGAAAAGGTTTTTGATGATGCCCGCAAAAACGGCTATGCGCGTGTGCGCGTGGATGGTTATGTATATGCGCTCGATGAAATTCCGACGCTCGACAAAAACAAGAAGCATACGATTGAAATCGTTGTGGATCGGCTTGTCATGAAGCCGGATATTCGTCGCCGCCTTTCCGATTCGCTGGAAACCGCGCTTTCTCTCGGAGGCGGTATTGCGGTCGTCTATCTGCCCGATACGAACGAGGAGATGCGTTTTTCTCAAAATTATGCCTGCGAGGAGCACGGAATTGCCATGAGTGAGCTCTCCCCGCGCATGTTTTCCTTCAACAGTCCGTTTGGCGCCTGTGAGAAGTGCGCCGGCATGGGAGAGATGCAGGTCGTGTCGGAAAGAAAAGTGATTCCGGATCCTTCGCTTTCCCTGCGGGAGGGCGCGATTGCCGTCAACGGCTTCAAGAGTATGGAGGAGGAAAGCTGGAACGCGCCGCTTATTGAAGCGGTCGGGCGCGAATACGGCTTCACGCTTGACATGCCGCTGCGGGAGTATTCCGGCGAGGCGATGCATGCGCTGCTGCGCGGAACCGGCTCGAAGCGATACCACGTCGTGCGGTATTTCGGCGGCGAGGGACGGGAAACCTATTCCTCGTGGAACGGCATCTTGAACATCATCGAATCCCGCATCGAGCAGTCTGGCAACGAATATTACAACGACTTTTTGGACTTTACGCCATGCCCTGTCTGTCACGGGAAAAGGCTATCGCCCGAGACGCTCTCCGTGACGGTCGGAGGCTTGAATATTTACGAGCTTTGCTCGTTGAACGTGACGCGTGAGCTTGAATTTTTTGAAGCTCTTACGCTGGACGCGACGGAGCAGCAGATTGCCAAGGAAATTTTGAAAGAAATTCGTGCGCGGCTTGGCTTTCTCAGGAGCGTCGGGCTCGATTATCTGACGCTTTGGCGAAAAGCGGGAACGCTTTCCGGCGGAGAGGCGCAGCGCATCCGGCTCGCAACGCAGATCGGGTCATCGCTTGTCGGCGTGATGTATATCCTTGACGAACCGAGCATCGGACTTCATCAGCGTGATAATTCCAAGCTGATCGCTACACTGAAGCAGCTGCGCGATACAGGCAATACCGTGATCGTCGTCGAGCATGACGAGGAAACCATGCTCGCAGCGGATTATATTGTGGATATCGGTCCCGGCGCCGGCATCCACGGCGGCGAGGTGGTCGCCGCCGGAACGCCGCAGGAGGTGATGGCCTGCGAGCGTTCGCTCACAGGGCAGTATCTTTCCGGAAAAAAGAAGATTCCGGTCCCGGCGAAAAGACGCCCCGGAAACGGGAAGTGGCTCACCGTCGTCGGCGCCGCCGAAAACAATCTGAAAAATCTGACGGTTCGTTTCCCGCTTGGAACGTTTACCTGCGTGACGGGTGTTTCCGGCTCGGGAAAATCCTCGCTTGTGAATGCCGTGCTGCTGCGGGAGCTTGCCAGAAAGCTGAATCGGGCGGCGACCTATCCCGGCAAATTCGACAGAATTGACGGAATGGAGAACCTTGATAAGGTCGTCTCCATTGACCAGAGCCCGATTGGGCGCACGCCGCGCTCGAATCCCGCGACATATACGGGACTGTTCACGGATATCCGAGAGCTGTTCGCAATGACGCCTGACGCCAAGGCGCGCGGCTATACCGCGGGTCGTTTTTCCTTCAATATCAAGGGCGGGCGCTGCGAAATGTGCGAGGGGGACGGTGTGCGCTGCATCGAAATGCATTTTTTGCCGGATGTATATGTCACCTGTGATACCTGTCACGGCAAGCGGTATAATCACGAGACGCTTGAGGTGAAATATAAAGGAAAAAATATTTTCGACGTTCTGGACATGACCGTTGAGGAGGGGCTTTCCTTTTTTGAAAACCATCCGAAAATTTTACGAAAGCTTCAGACGCTCTACGATGTAGGACTTGGCTATATCAAGATTGGACAGTCTTCGACGACGCTTTCCGGCGGAGAGGCACAGCGGGTGAAGCTGGCAACGGAGCTCTCCCGGCGCGGCACGGGAAAAACGATTTATATCCTCGACGAGCCGACGACGGGACTGCACACGGACGATGTGGCAAAGCTGCTAGTTATCCTGAATCGGCTTTGTGAGAGTGGAAATACGGTGCTTGTGATTGAACATAACCTCGACGTCATCAAGACGGCGGATTATATCATCGACCTCGGACCCGAGGGCGGGGACGGAGGCGGGACAGCCGTGGCCGCGGGAACGCCGGAAGAGGTTGCTGCTTGCGAGCGCTCTTATACGGGGCAGTATCTGAAAAAAATTCTGGAATAGAGAGCCCCGGCTTTTAATAAAATATAAAGAATGTTCACATTTTTTCCATATCAGTGACATTAAAAATTGCTATACTAACCGTAATTTGAGAGAATTTCATTTTTTGTTTATTCTATAACGTCAACCTCCGGAGGAAAATGAAGACATGAAGGGAAACACAAAGACGATTATTCTATATGTCGTCCTGATTGCCGCTTTGATTCTGGCGTGCCTCAGTCTGCTGAGCAGCAGAAGCAGCGCCGAGAGCATCACATATGGAGAAGTGCTTGAGCTGTTTCATGACAACAAGGTTGTCGAGTGCAGCATCAGCTCGAGCAATCTCTTAACCATCAAGACAACGGAAACCGATGCCAATGGAAACCCGAAAACTTATCAGCTTCGTCTGCGGGATCTTCTGATGTTCAAGGCAGATGTCGATGAATACATCGATGCGCAGCTCGATCTGCCTGAAGAGCAGAGGACGCTGAAATCCTATGTCATCGAGGAGCCGAGGCAGACCTCGTGGCTTGTGTCACTTTTGCCGTATTTGATTATTCTGGTTATCGGCGTGGCGTTCTGGTTCTATATGGCAAATAAGCTTTCGGATGGAGAACGCAAAATGACTGCGTTTTCCAAAGCGCGTGTGAAGGTGCCGAATCGGGATAAAACCCGTGTCTATTTTAGTGATGTCGCTGGTGCGGACGAGGAAAAGGAAGAGCTGCGCGAGGTCGTAGAATACCTGCGTGACCCGGCAAAATACCGCAGACTTGGCGCTAAAATTCCGCGCGGTGTGCTGCTTGTCGGTCCTCCCGGAACGGGTAAGACGCTGCTTGCTAAGGCAACGGCAGGCGAGGCGGACGTTCCCTTCTTCTCTATTTCCGGTTCCGATTTTGTCGAAATGTATGTCGGCGTCGGTGCCTCTCGTGTGCGCGATCTGTTTGAGACGGCAAAGAAAGCGCCTGCGAGCATCATCTTTATCGACGAAATTGATGCAGTG
The DNA here is from genome assembly GCA_003150035.1 of Clostridiales bacterium. Taxonomy (GTDB): domain Bacteria; phylum Bacillota; class Clostridia; order Oscillospirales; family CAG-272; genus QALR01. Next base: position 143,768 of record QALR01000018.1, on the reverse strand, counting down.
GGCCGCCGCCGCGGTACGGGCCTTGGCGGCGGACATGACGAGAGGGAGCAGACGCTAAACCAATTGCTTGTGGAAATGGATGGCTTCGGCGGACATGACGGCGTCATTGTCATTGCGGCGACCAACCGTCCTGATATCCTCGATCCGGCGCTTTTGCGTCCGGGACGTTTTGACAGGCAGATTACCGTGAATTATCCCGATATCAAGGGCAGAGAGGATATTCTTAAGGTACACGCGAAAGGCAAGCCGTTTGAAAATGATGTGGATCTAAAGAAAATCGCGCAGACCACGGTTGGCTTTACCGGTGCGGACCTTGCGAACCTGCTCAATGAAGCGGCGCTGCTCGCGGCGAGAAAGAACAAGGCGCTCATTGGCATGGTGGATATTGAGGAATCTCTTATCAAAATTACGGTCGGAACCCAGAAGCGCAATTACAAAATTAAAGAAGAAGAAAAGCGCAAGACCGCTTATCATGAGGCGGGTCATGCGATTCTGGCTCACTTCCTGCCGACGCAGGACCCGGTGCGTCAGATATCGATTATTCCTTCCGGCAGAGCACTCGGCTATACGCTGAATCCTCCGGTTGAGGATAAATACAGCGTGTATAAAAACGAGCTGAGAGAGAACATTGCCATGCTCCTTGGCGGACGCGCGGCGGAGGAAATCGTATTCGGCGATATTTCCGGCGGTGCCTCCAACGATATTCAGAGGGCCACGCAGATCGCCCGCAAAATGGTTACCGTTTACGGCATGAGCGATGCTGTCGGAACTATCCACCTTGGCAGCGAGCACAGCGACGACGAAGTGTTCCTCGGGCGTGATTTCAATACGGGGAAGGATTATTCCGAGCAGACGGCTGCCGTGATTGATAGTGAAATCAAGAAGATCATCGATGAGGCATATGCGAGGGCAAAGAAGATTCTTTCCGAGCACCGTGAAAAGCTTGATTTTATTGCTGCTTTCTTGGTTGAAAATGAAATCATGGATGACGAACAGTTTAAAGCAGCGATGGAAACCGATGCTACGATGGAGGAAATCGTGAAAATCGGCGAAGAAAAGCGCCGCCGTTCCGAGGAGGAAAACAAGCTTCGTGAGGCGGCAGAGGCGGAAGCGCGACGCCGCGATGAGGAAGAGGCCCGTCGCCGTGCTGAAGAAGAAAAGGCCAGAAACGGAGAGAATCCATTCCGTCCGGATATTTGATAAAACGGCGTGGAACGCTGCCTGTGATATCTACAGGCAGCGTTCCTTCTTGATGTATGAAAATATACATTCCATTCATAAGCTATTCATAAAATAAATTTATACTATTATTTATATAGATATTGTAATGGCCTTAGTTTTTATAATCGTTCAGGAAAGGACGCTTCTTTTATGCTCGTTCTGAAACAAATCTGTAAAGAATATACTGCCGGAGAGAGCAAGGTTGCGGCGCTCCGCGGAATTGATATTGAATTCCGAAAATCGGAGTTTGTCTCGGTGCTAGGACCTTCCGGCTGTGGAAAAACGACGCTTCTCAACATTATCGGCGGGCTTGACGGATATACGAGCGGCGATCTCATCATTAGCGGAAAATCCACGAAGGAGTTTCGCGATGCGGATTGGGATGCCTATCGCAACCATTCTATCGGATTTGTTTTTCAGAGCTATAATTTGATTCCGCACCAGAGCGTGCTTGCCAATGTTGAGCTAGCGCTGACGATTTCCGGCGTGTCGAGGGCGGAGAGACGTAGCCGTGCGAAAAATGCGCTTGAAAAGGTTGGCCTTGCCGGCGAAATTTATAAAAAGCCCAATCAGCTTTCCGGTGGGCAGATGCAGCGTGTTGCTATCGCGAGGGCGCTCGTCAATAATCCGGAAATTCTACTTGCGGACGAGCCGACAGGCGCTTTGGATTCTGAGACAAGCGTTCAAATTATGGAGCTTCTCAGCGAGGTTGCCAAAGACAGACTTGTCATCATGGTAACACATAATCCGGAGCTTGCGGAGAAATATTCTACACGAATTGTTCGTATTCTGGATGGAAAAATTACGGGCGACAGCAATCCCTATCATGAAATAGAATCCTCTCAAAATGCCGAGACGGAAAAAAAGAAAGCGGGAAAAAAGGAAAAAAGGCTGAAAAATCGCTCCATGTCCTTTGCTACCGCGCTTTCCTTGTCGCTGAACAATTTAAAAACGAAAAAGGGCCGGACCTTTTTGACGAGCTTTGCCGGCTCGATTGGTATTATCGGCATTGCTCTCATTCTTGCGGTTTCCAATGGTGTTCAGGGTTATATTAACCGTGTCCAAGAGGACACGCTGTCTAGCTATCCGATTACCATTCAAGAGGAATCTGTGGATATGACGGGGCTTATCACGACGATTATGAATACGAACGCGTCGCAGACAGTGGGGCATGAGCTTGACGCAGTCTATGCCAATCGCGTCATGTATGAACTACTCAGCTCCCTGTCGAGCACTAGCGTTCAGTACAACAATCTCGCGGCTTTCAAAAAATATCTGGAAGAAACGCCGAAGTTTGCTGAATATATCAGCGCGATTCAGTATACCTACGCGTTGGATTTCAATATTTACACCGAGGATACGGACGGAAATATCATTAAATCCGATCTTGCCGAATTGATGGAGGCCCTTTCTATCATGCCGCAAGGCTCGGATGAGATGATGTCCTTTTCCTCCTTCGATGTTTGGCAGGAAATGCTTCCCGGGGAGGACGGCGCTCTTGTCAACGATCTTTTATATGAACAGTATGAGCTGCTTTACGGAAGCTGGCCATCCTCTTATAATGAAATTGTTTTGATTGTGGATGACAACAATGAAATCAGCGACCTTGCGCTTTATGCACTCGGACTAAAGACGACCGAGGAGGTCAGACAAGAGCTTATCGACTCCATGGAGGGCAATACAGAAACAGGAAAGGTGGAAAGCTGGTCGTATGAGGAAATCTGCGATAAAACATTCAAACTAATCCTTTCTTCGGATTTTTATTCCAAAAATACAAACGGAACCTATACGGACCTTTCTGCGAGCGAAGCCGGTATTTCCTTGCTTTATCAGTCGGATAAGCCTATCACCTTGAAAGTTTCCGGCATCATCCGCCCGAACGGAGACGCGGTTTCTTCCATGATGAGCGGGGCCATCGGCTATACCAGTGCGCTCACCGAGTATGCCATTCGTCATGCGCAGGAAAGCGATATCGTCAAGGAGCAGCTCGCGGCTCCCACCGTGGATATTTTGACGGGGTTGCCATTTGTCAATGAAGGGGAAGAAAATCTTACCGATGCGGAAAAGGCGGAGCGAATCAAGGAATATTTCGGTGGACTTACCAATGCGGAAAAAGCTGCGCTGTATATTTCGATTCAGGCCAAAATGCCTGAAGAGGATTTAGATGCGGCGGCAAACGAGTATCTTGCGCAGTATACCCGCGAGCAACTTGTGGAAATGGTAGTCGCCGCCTATGCGGAGCAGCTTGGTATTACGGAAACGACGGAAATCCGCGGCTATATTGAATCGATGGGTGACGAAGAGCTGTATGCCGCCGTCTTGGAGTCCGTAAAGACAACTATTGCACAAGAGTATGCGGCGAGAGTGGAGGCGGAGCTTTCAGCAATGAGTGCGGATGCGCTTGCCATGCTTTTTGACGCCGAAATCTTTACGGAGGCGGAGTATGCGGCGCTTTATGACGAATATATGCCGGCAACGACCTCTGAGGCGACGTTGGAAGAAAATCTTGAGCGGCTTGGCTATGTCGATTTGGATAGCCCTTCCTCTATCAGCATTTATGCTGCAACCTTTGAGGACAAAGACAATATTTCTGCGCTGATCGCTGCGTATAATGAGGGCGTGCCTGATGAGGATCAAATTTCTTATACCGATTATGTTGCGCTTCTCATGAGTTCTATCACGACGATTATCAATGCCATTTCTTATGTTTTGATTGCTTTTGTGGCAATTTCACTTGTCGTTTCCTCTATTATGATTGGAATCATTACCTATATTTCCGTTTTGGAAAGAACGAAGGAAATCGGCATCCTGCGCGCCATCGGCGCATCCAAACGGGATATTTCCCGTGTATTCAATGCGGAGACAGCATCAGTAGGATTTATTTCCGGAGCGCTGGGAATTGGTATTACACTGCTGATTACCATTCCGGTCAATCTGATCTTACACGCGCTGACGGGAATCAGTTCGCTAAGTGCTTCGTTGCCTGTGCTCGGAGCGGTCATTCTCGTTATCATCAGCATCGCTTTGACTTTGATTGCCGGACTTATTCCATCGAGGATTGCGGCGAAAAAGGATCCTGTTGTCGCTCTGCGGACAGAGTAATCGCTTTTTGTTTACGGCAATGGTTTTTGTCTGAATATCCAAAGGAAGTTTTTCATAAATTTTTGATATACCAACAAAACGGAGGGACACATGGCGAAAAAACTGTCGCGCACAAAATCTCAACGAATTGCCTATTGGGTGGTACTCATCAGCTTTGCGGCTCCGTTGATTTATTATCTAGTGGAAATGGTGCTGGGTGTTTTTGATACGGTGAATCTTTTGACCATGCTGCAATGTGCGCTCGGCCTGATTGTTCTGCATGTGCCGGATTTCTTGTCTGAGAAGCTGCGCTTTGAGATCCCGTCCCTCTTATATGTGTTTTATCTTGTCTTTCTTTATTGTGCGATTTTTCTTGGCGAGTTTTATGATATGTTCAATCGTGTTCCGTTCTGGGACGTAATTCTGCATTGTTCCAGCAGTCTGGTTTCCGGCTTTCTCGGCTTTATGTTTGTGGCGATTCTCAACAAAAGTGAAAAGGTGATGTTTCGGCTCTCTCCGGTATTCGTTTCCCTGTTTGCGTTTTGCTTTGCCGTGACGATCGGAGCACTTTGGGAGATTTATGAATATGTTTTTGACGGACTTCTGGGACTGAATATGCAAAAATTCACAACGCCGGACGGAACAGTGCTTGTCGGGCATGCGGCGCTTGTCGATACGATGGAGGATATCATCATTGATGCGGTGGGCGGCTTTGCCGCTTCTGTCATCGGATATATCTCCCTGAAGCACAAAAAGGAATGGTTGGTTCCAAAGCTTTTGGAAGCAGAAACACAAAAGACGGCGCTCCCGTCTGGTGGCAAGGGGCAAGCACTTCCTCCCGCGGATAAACATTCAGAAAATGGCTGCTCTTCTGTGCCGGATGAGCAGGAACTTCCTGTTTGCGCAGGAGAAGACAGACCCCCTCAAAGTTAAAATAGTCCCTTCCGCATGGCCTTTTTCGGTCAAAGGAAGGGATTTTTGCGATTATTTCACCTCGTTTTTCGGAGGCTCCCCGCGGAAAAAGGAAGCGATGTTTTCCACGGTGGTTTTTGCAATGCTTTCTAGTGCATCGTCCGTCAAAAATGCCTGATGCGAGGTGACCAGCACATTTGGCATAGATATAAGGCGCGCCAGAACATCGTCGCCCATGATATGGTCGGAAAGATCTTCAAAGAAAATATCGGATTCTTCCTCATATACGTCAAGGCATGCCCCGCCGATTTTCTTTTTCTTGATTTGCTCGAGCAGTGCTTCCGCATCAATCAAAGCGCCGCGTGAGGTATTGATCAGAATGACGCCCTCTTTCATCTTGCCAAGGCTTCGGGTGTTTATCATATGGGTGGTTTCCGGCGTGAGCGGGCAGTGGAGAGAAATGATATCTGATTCGGCAAACAAGCGATCGAGAGGCACATATTCGATATCGGTGTCTTTTGCGGGATAAACATCATAGGCGACGGTGCGCATGCCAAGTCCGCGGCAGATATCGATAAACACTCTGCCGATTCTGCCGGTTCCGATAACACCGACGGTTTTTCCATAAAGACCCATTCCCACAAGACCTGTCAGGCTGAAATTAAAGTCCCGTGTGCGCAGATACGCCTTGTGGGTTTTCCGCAGAAGCGTGAGCAGCATGGCGAGAGCATGCTCCGCCACCGCATGCGGAGAGTATCCCGGGACGCGTACAATGCAAAGTCTTCCGTCTGCTGCGCGCAGGTCCACATTGTTGAACCCTGCGCAGCGCAGGGCAATCAGCTTTATGCCGTATTCACAAAGCCTGTCGATAACAGGACCCGAGATATCATCATTTACAAACACGCATACACCATCCGACCCGGCGGCAAGACCAACCGTGTCGATGTTCAGCTTGGTTTCAAAATATTTGAATTGGATTCCGGCCTCAGAGCTGTACCGTTCCAACCCCGGGATATCATAGGGCTTGACGTCAAAAACCGCGATTTTGTTCAAAATAATCCTCCTTTGGCAAAGAAATGTGTTTTCTCCGATAACTTTTATCCTTAGTTTTGCTTTTGCACGCTTTTATATTCATCATAAAAGCGATAATGTGGGCATTGTTCGGTATTGCCGTGCACAAAGCGTCCCGTTTCATCCTCGTCCAGATCCGCTGTGCAAATATAGGCATCGTAATGGTCATCCCAATCGTAAAAAACACAGGTTTCACAGTTGGTCAAGGATCTTTTTTCTCCTTTTTTCATGCGGTACCTCTCTTCTAACTCATATGTTTAACAAAATTGCTAAATATATATATTTTATTTTATCATTTAATTGTCTTTTTGTCAATGCTCAGTCTTTTGAATAGAGTTGCTTGACAAAAAAATAGGTGCGTGCTATAATAGGGAAGCATTTTCGAGCTGATTATGCGGTTGTTTGCCGTATTTCGCTGGAGGTTTTGCCTTGAAAATCAAACGTCATAGATTGACTTATACGCAGTTAATTGCACTCAGCTTCCTTCTCGTCATTTTAGCGGGAGCCCTTTTACTATGTCTGCCGTTTTCTTCGGCCAAGGGAGAATGGACTCCTTTTTTGGATTCGCTCTTTACGGCGACCAGCGCCACCTGTGTAACGGGGCTTGTTGTGGTGGATACCTATACCCATTGGAGCTTCGTGGGACAGCTTATAATCATTTTATTGATCCAAATTGGCGGACTTGGCTTCATGACTGTCATGACCATGTTTACCATTTTCATGCATAAACGAATTAGTTTGCACAAGAGACGCCTTTTGATGCAATCGGCGGGTTACGTACAGCTAAACGGTGTCACGACATTGATTCGCAAGATCTTGCGCGGAACGCTTTTGTTCGAGGGTGCGGGAGCTTTGATTCTTGCTACCAGATTTTGTCCGAAGATGGGATTTGCAGACGGGCTTTGGAGCGCGGTTTTCCATTCTATTTCAGCGTTCTGTAATGCCGGCTTCGACGTTATGGGGCGGTATGGGCAGTTTTCTTCCTTTATGACGATGCAGGACGATGTGGTCGTACAGCTTACCCTGATGGCACTCATTGTCATCGGCGGTATCGGGTTTTTCGTTTGGTCGGATTTGCTTCGCTGCAAATGGCATTTTAGGCAGTATGCCCTGCATACCAAAATCGTACTCACAACGACGGCTTTTTTGATTCTTGGAGGATGGATCGGCTTTTATTTCCTTGAACAAAAGGGCGCGCTTGCGGGCATGAGTACCGGAGAACAGCTTCTTGGCGCGCTGTTTCAGTCGGTTACGACGAGAACCGCGGGCTTCAATACGATTGATCAGGCCAGGCTGACCGACGGCGGAGGTATTTTGTCCATTGCTTTGATGCTGATTGGCGGAAGCCCCGGCTCTACGGCGGGCGGTATTAAAACCGCAACTTTCTTCATTGTCATTTTGAACGTTGTAGCATCCGTGCGAAGCAAGGACAGCATTACGGTTTTCAAGAAAAGGATTTCCGATGAGACGGTCAAGCAGGCGTGCGCGATCACTACCATCTATATTGTGCTAGCTTTGGGCTGTGCGGTTGCAATCATGGCGCTGGAATCCATTGACCTTGAACGGGCTTTGTTCGAAACCAGCTCCGCCATCGGAACGGTCGGGCTGACGATGGGAATCACACCATATATCGGAACGGCTTCCAAATGGATTCTCGCTTTTCTGATGTATGCCGGGCGTGTCGGCGGACTTTCTCTTGCGCTTGCTTTCTCGACGGAGGGGGAGAAGACCGACATACAGCGTCCGACGGAAAAGGTTTTGGTCGGATAACATTTTAACATTCAAAAACGCGTAAGCGGAGGTTATACGGTATATGAAATCTATACTTGTGATAGGAATGGGACGATTTGGGCGTCATCTTGCCAAAAAACTGCTTGAGCTTGGCAACGATGTGATGATCGTAGATAAGGATGCGGCCGTTATTGAGCAGTATTCAACCGTTTTTACGGATTCTCAAATTGCGGACTGTACCAATGAGAATGTTCTGCGCACACTTGGCGTTAATCATTTTGACATCTGTTTTGTGGCAATCGGCGATGATTTCCAGTCTTCGCTCGTGATTACCGCCCTGCTCAAGGAGCTTAAGGCAAAATTTGTTGTTGCCAAGGCAAAGCAGGATATTCAGGCGGATCTTCTGATAAGGATCGGGGCGGACGAGGTCGTCTATCCTGAGCGGGAAATGGCGGAAAAGCTCGCCGTTCGCTATAACGCCTCTAATATTTTTGATTATATCGAGCTGACAAAGGATTATGCCATTTATGAAATTCCGGTTCCTGCCGCATGGGTGGGAAAGACGATTTCAGAAATCAATATCCGGGCGAAATATAAGATCAACATCATTGCTATGAAAGTCAACAATGACTTAAAGCTTTTGCCGGGCGCGGAGTATCGGTTTGACGGCTCGGATCATATGGTCGTCATCGGCAAGGCGGCGGATGTATTCCGCTTGTCCGGGAAATAAAAGTTTGTTTTGATAAAAGGGAGCGGGCCCGCAAAAACAGGTCCGCTTCTTTTTTTGCTGTGAGAAAAGCTTATGATTGGATTTTTCTTCGTGAGAGCAGAAGCAGGGCGAGTGCATAGAAGAGGATCGCCGTCCCGATCAAGACCGCTATGCTTGCGAGAGAGGAGAGGGGCGTGTCGCCGAAACGGAAGGTGACGCCCAAAAACTCCTCGAATTCCGAGGCAGTCTCCGCCGGCGCACCGGCAAAGGATGCTTCCAACCGCTGTTCCATTAAAACCTTACGAAACAGCACTGCCGCGTGGGAGGTCGGAAAGCATTTGATGACGAATTGAACCGCTTCTGGCAGCGTGCCGACCGGAATATATATGCCGGTCAGGAAACCGATAAGCGTTCCGATGACGGTACTTGCCGTAGCAAAGGCATTGCTGCTCTGAAAAAAGGAAACGAGAAAGAGTACCATGGCGGAGTTTGCGACGGTGGAAAGGAGAATAAGCCCTGTCGTTTCCAGCAGGACCGATATCGACGGCAGCGTGCCGCCGCCCGCCAGAAGATAGACTTCGGCGAGAATCAGGGTGATAAAGCTCATGACAATGCCGATAACGACGGCGCTTGCCATATATCCGCCGAGCAGAGAACGTCTCTTCACGGGAGAGGCAATAAAATCTCGCTCAATTTTTTTGGATTTGTCGTCGATCATAATGCCGTAGGCGCCCATGGTTGTTGTGACAGAGGTGACAGCGAGAAGCCCTGCTACCATCCAGGTATCCATAAGCTCGCGTGCCCCCGGTACATCAGAAAAGCTGTCTGTCCATACGTCGCCGAGAAAGAGCGCATACAGTCCGATGATAATGAAAACGGCAAGCAGGGAGAAGAAGACGGCGGCTTTGTCCTTGAAAAATAACTTTAAGTTGCGCAGAGAAAACGATATCATTCCCGAAGCTCCTTTCCGGTGACGGCGAGAAAGGCGTCGTCCATGGTTCCCTTCATAATTTCCACGCCGGAAATCTCATTCCGGCAAAGATCGAGAATCGGCAGAGCGTCGAGCGTTGAGGCAAGCTCGACCGAGACGGCGCCGGAGGAAGTCCGGCATGAAATTCCATGCCGTGTGAGTAAGACAGAGAGCGCTTCCGGATTCCCGGCGGATAAAATCAGCCTGTCTTTTGCATAGCGCTCTTTGAACTCGGACGGTGTTCCCTTGGCGGAGATTTTTCCGTGGTCGATGACAACGACATAGTCCGCCACCGCCGCCTCCTCCATGTAATGGGTCGAGAAAAAAACGGTCATGCCGGTTTGCTTGCGGATATCCTCTATGGTCTGCCAGATCATGCGCCGTGTCTGCGGGTCAAGACCCGTCGTCGGTTCGTCTAGAAACAGAATTTTCGGTGTGTGAATGAGCGCGCGGGCAATATCACAGCGGCGACGCTGTCCGCCGGACAGCTTCCCATACGGCCGCCGTAAGAGCTCCTCGATGCCGGTGATTTTCGCCGTGTGAGCGACCGCCGCCTCAAGCGCCCTGCCTCTCATGGAATAGAAGCTGCCGCGGATTTTCAGATTGTCTTCTACGTTCAAAAGTCCGTCGAGCACGCCCTCTTGAAAGACAGCACCGAGAATCCCCCGAATGCGGTCGTTTTCCGTGCCTAGCCGATATCCGCCGACGGTTGTTTCTCCGGCATCCGGTTCACGCAGCGTGGTGAGAATGTCAATGGTGGTGGACTTGCCGGCGCCGTTCGGACCGAGAAAAGCGAAAAGCTGTCCTGCTTCCACATAGAAATCAAGTCCCCGCACCGCTTTGATGTCGCCGTAGGATTTGCAAAGCCCTGTCGTTTCCAGAATTTTCTCTCTCATATTTCCTCCGTTTTCGGTGAATATTACATGGGGTCGCTATCCCGATAGCGTGTATAGTCGCGCTCAAACAGCCGGTCGCAGATAAGCGGTCGCAGAATATCGGGCGGCAGCTTTTCGCATAGCTTTGTGCAAATGAATTTCTTGCTTTTTCCCTCGTACCGAGGCAGATTTTGCGACTTTAGAATGGCCGCGAGCTCACCGCGCCATAAAAGCTCTGTTTGCCGCATGAGCTTGCAGTTCGGATTTTCCACCGGTTCCCGTAAAACCTCAAACCGAACGCCTTCCCGCACGGTCATCGAAAGAATTCCCCAATGGGACGGCACGTGTTCGGCGGCGCGGATATGGATGCTGCCGACGCACAAAAAATTCAGGTTGCAAAAGGTGTCATACCCCTGGGTCTGCTTTTTCAGACGCTCATAGCCGTCGCTGTGGCTTTTGATTTCGATGCCGAGAAGACCGTCCGGCAGGACAGCGAGCATGTCGGCACGTACTTTTCCGATGTTTTTTTCTTCTAAAAAACGAATTTTTCCATATCGGCATTCGAAAAATTCACAGAGGGCGTCTCGCAGGAGAGGCCCGTCGCGTCGCAGCTTCCAATCGTTTTCTAACATGACCAAATACTCCGCTTTGTGGGTTTACGCATCTTGAGAAGGGGCTATTTTCCCCGCTGTCCGGCGGCGCGGCAACGGCAGACCGAAAAAAGCCGTCGTGCTGTATCGGTACGGCGGCTTTATCGTGGTTATCTTTGCACTCTGCCGGAGCCGTCCCCGTTCATGAGGGTCGTCACTTCATCCACGGAGACATAATTGAAGTCCGTCTCGATGGAATGCTTGAGGCAGGACGCCGCCACGGCAAATTCGATGGCTTTTTGATTTTCATAACCGCAGAGCAATGCGTAAATCAGTCCGGCGCCGAACGAGTCTCCTCCGCCCACGCGGTCGACGATATGCACGGCATAGGTCTTGGAGAAATAGGCATTTCCGTCTGCATACAGCATCGCCGCCCAGTTGTTGTCAGAGGCGGAAATGCTTTCGCGCAGGGTGATGGCGACCTTCTCAAAGCCAAATCGATCGGTGAGCTTCTTTGCCACGTCGACATAGCCGGCGCGGTTGAGCTTGCCGCCTTCCACGTCGTTGGCATCCGGTTTTACACCGAATATCCTTTCGGCATCTTCTTCATTGGCGATGCAGACGTCGACGTACCCGCAAAGCTCGGTCATGACCTTGCCCGCTTTTTCGCTCGACCAGAGCTTTTTGCGGAAATTGAGGTCGCAGCTGACCTTGATCCCTTTTGCTTTGCAAACCTTCAGGGCGTCGAGCGTGATATCCGCCACATTGTCGCCCAGAGCCGGTGTGATGCCGGTGAAATGGAACCATTCTGCCCCGTCAAGGATAGTCTCCCAATCGAAGTCGGAACGCTCCGCCATGCCGATGGAGGAATATTTTCGGTCATAGATGACCTTGGAGGGACGTTGGGAGGCTCCCTTTTCGATAAAATAAATGCCAAGGCGTTCTCCCCCGCGTACAATTTTGTCGGTGGAGACACCCTCGACACGCAGAGAACGAACGGCCATTTCTCCGATGGCGTGCGACGGGAATTTGGATACGAAGGCAGCGTCCATGCCGAAATGGGCGAGCGATACGGCGACGTTCGCCTCGCCTCCTCCGAAGCTTACTTCAAAGTCCTTTGCCTGTTCAAAGCGGAGATAGCCCTCCGGATTGAGGCGGAGCATCAGCTCGCCGAAGCATACGATTTTGCTCATGTGAATATCCTCCGAAATATAATTTGAATAAATTTATTGGAATTTTGCCGGCAAGCGGCAAAATGTCTGACAAGGAAACTCAATTTTTTTGCTCTGGGGTTTCTTCCAGATACAGACTGTCGCAGTCGAAAAGCATTTGCGCATCCAGCGAATGTCCCGCGCAGGAAATTTCCTTTTTCCTGCCGCAGTTTTTGCAGGAGATGACTACACTATCCTGCCTTGACTCGATGAGGAAGTCCCCGGTGCCGTCCGGGCATCCGCAGGAAATTTTTCCTTCTTCGGAAAGCTCGCCGAGTGTGAAAAGAATCATGTCTCGGACATGCTCGTCTCCGTATGACCCGCCCCTCTCATTTTCATCATGAATCCCTGACATTTCTGTTTCGTCAATCAGTTCTTCCAGTTCTTTGTCAGATTCCTCTACCGCCTTCAGAACGGCGCCTTTTGTACCGATAAACAGAATATCGATGCCGGAATAGGCACAGGGGAACGTGAAAAGCTCACGGGTAGTGAGAAGTCGGCGCGAGACAAGATACCGGTGCGGCGACGGGCAGAATACGCAGGGAACCGTCAGCCGGATTTTATCGTCGCTTGTGTTTTCCAGGATTAGCTCTGAGCATCCGCAGCTGCATTTGAGCTTGATGACATCTCCGGAAAGCGCGAGCGCGCCGACGACGCTCATGACCGTTGTTCCGCATTCCGGACAACGGTAGGCAAGGGTGGTATCCTTCGGTTGCAGGATCATAAATTTCCTCCGTAACGATGCGGAACCCGAACGCTTTATGCGCCGTTTTCCCGGGTCCGTTCATAATAAAAAAGATATTGCTGAGCAATGCCGGCATAGGGACCGAGCGAGGGGATGTCGATCCCCTTCGGATAATATCGGTCGAGCACGCGCCGCATCCACACATCCACGGGAAACGCCTCGGTTCTGTGGAGCCCGTAGAGCATGGTGCAGGACGCGACCTTTTTCCCGACGCCGAGCACGGACATGAGCCGCGCCTCTGTTTCCGGATAGGGAGCCGTCCGCAGGGCGTCGAAATCTAACTCGCCCCGCTGATATTTTTCAGCGGCATCCAGAAGATACCGGGCGCGAAAGCCCATACGGTACGGCGCAAGCCCGTCTTCGCCGGCACGGACAATCGCTTCCGCAGTCGGAAAAGCGTAATAGGTTTTACCAAAAGCAGAGAACGGCTCGCCGAGACCTTCTGAGACGGCGCGGATGATTTTTTTGATTCGCGGTATGTTGTTGTTTTGCGAAAGAATAAAGGAACAGAGGGCCTCCCACGGGTCTTGACGAAGAATCCGGATACCGGCGGCATTTTGCACCGCTTCCCGGATCACCTCCCCAAATTTCAGAAAGTGCTGATAGATATCGGTCTGGATAGCATGGTAATCCTCGTCGAAGGCGAAAAAATCCCGCCATACCGTTTCATAATCGGAAAGAGTCGCACCGATAAGCAAAACGCGGTTCTGTTCCGGTTGGCTGACACGCAGATATTTTCCTTTCGCAACGCCTTCGAAGCTGCCGTCCGGCGTCCGGTCAAAGCGGAAGCACTGACCACACTCAAAAATTTGGCGGGCATCGAAGGAGTCGACGTGAAACAGCTCGACCGCCGGCATCTTCCGGCAGGCGTCGAAATATTCACGGACGACGGGTTCTTCCATAAACCTTTCTCCTTTTTCATCTCCATTTCATTATGCACCAAAGCGCGCGGTTTGTCAAGAAAAATACGCCTCTCGAAGCCGCAAACGATAAGCGTCTGCATCAAAGGCTTTTTCTGCGTGCCGCAATGCCCCGGCGTGCAGCTTTTCGTAAAGCGTGTTGTCGGATATCAACGCCGCAGCACGGGCGCTCAGCACCTCGTCGTCATCCGACAGGAAGCCGGTCATCCCGTCCTCCACCGATTCGCAAAGTCCGTCCGTCTTTGTCGCGACGACAGGAACGCCGAGCGCTAAGGCTTCCAGTGCACACATCGGAGTTCCCTCGAAGCGAGAGCACATCAGCATGACGCGCGCGTGCGAGAGAATCCCATACGGATTTTCCCGATATCCGAGAAAGCTGACATGAGAGGATATCCCGAGACTTTCCATATATCCCCGAAGGGCGCTTTCCATACTGCCGGAACCGACGACGGCAAGCCTTGCGTTCGGGCAGCGCCGCAGAACGCCGGCGAAAATCCGCAGGAGCCGAAAAGGATCTTTCTGCGGTTCGAGTCTTCCAAGATAGACGGCATCGAAAATCGGAGCGCCGGCGTCGTCAAGCGCCGTCTTTCGGAGACGGGCGACGTTTATAATGCTGGGCAGATATTCGCTTTTATCGCACAGGGCATCGACGAACGCGAACTGTGTCATCGCCGTGCGGCTTACCCAAAAAATCTTAGAGGACCGCCTTGCCGCTGTGCGATAAAGCCATGCCCGAAGGCCTTTCTTTCGCATGCGGGGATGATTGACATGAACCGTGGAGAGGATTTTGTACCGTCCGGCAAGCAGAGAGCAGACCACGGTTGCCCTTACGTCATGCGCGTGAAGGATGTCTGCCCGATAGGCGGCGGCCGCTTTTTTCAAAGCTTTCGGCGTCAGCCTTTTCAGCGGGTGAAAGGGGATTTCCCGGGCGGCGAGCGCCGACGCGACCTCTCCGTTCGGGCTAGCGTATGCCATCTGGATATCCGGTTCTTCCCGAAAGCTTTCTATGATATCCGCGACAACATGCTCTGCGCCGAAAAAACGGCTGCTTGCCAAAACATGAAGCACGCGCAGCTCCCGTCGCAGGGCGCAGCGGTAAAGCTTCGTCATCATGGGAAATACCGTTTCAAGGGAAAAATTCGAGACTTGCCGGCGGTTTGCCTCTCCCATGCGCCGGCGAAGCTCTTCGTTTTCCACGAGTGCGGAAAGAGCACGCGCCGCGGCGCGCACATCGGTCGCCCCGACAAGAAAGCCACCGTCCTCTGTGACAAGGTCCCGACAGCCGCGGACATCTGAGGCGATAACGGGCAGTGACGCCGCCATCGCTTCCATGACGGCGCGAGGAAGCCCTTCCGTTCGGGAGAGGTGACAAAATATGTCGGCGGCACAGAGAAGCGCCGGGACATCATCCCGGTATCCGAGAAAATGTATGTTTTTTTCGATATGCAATTTTCGAGCGAGCCGTTTAAGCTTTCTGTGTTGTCCGCCCTCGCCCGCGAGGAAAAGACGGACGTCTTTTCCCGGATGATCTTTTTGCAGCGCGGAAAGGGCGCGGAGCATCGTTTTCTGGTTTTTATTCCTGTCGAGCCTTCCGACGCTAAGAAGCATCAGCGTGTTTTCAGAAAGTCCGAGCGCACTCCTCGTTTTTTCGCGGAGGCTTTCCTTATGTGCGTACCGGGTCATGTCAACGCCGACGCCGGGAACATATTCCGCGCGCCGAGGATGCAGAGCGCGCGCCGCAAAGCAGGTATCCTCGCGATTGATGGTGATAAGAACGTCGGTCCACCTCGCGCACAGGCTTTCTGAGAGTCCAAAGACTCTACGCCATAGAGGGGCGCCCCTGTAAAAAGCAAATCCATGCGCGGTATAGATCACCTTGGTGCCGTGCTTTCTGCTCTTTCTTGCGGCAAGACGCGCAAGAATCCCGCCGGTCAGTGTATGGCAATGGATGATGTCGAAGTGTTCACGCGCAAGGAGCCGTTTTAGGGCAAGGTACGGGCGGAGATTACAGGGAGAAAAGGGATTGCGGCGAAAAGGAAAGGCATGAAAAACGTCGCAAAACGGAAGCGGACGGCCTGCCCGGTCGTCCGCCGCCGCCACGTGCGTTTCAAAGCCCTCTTCCTGAAACCATTTCAGATACGGCAGATGGAACGCCGTGATATGTCCTGCCGCGACGGTCGCGACGAATAAAACCTTGCGTGAAATACGGATCCCTCCTTTCGCGTGCTTGGCGTAAGAGGCATCGGCTGCCGACGAAGCCGCAGGGTGACCGCTTCCGGCGCGTTTACCGGTATATCAGTTCACATCCGGCGGGAAAATGGCAGAACTCGATGCCGGGAAAGACTCTCTCTATTTTATCGGTGAAAAAATCGGAGAACAGGATTTCCGTATGATAATGACCTGCTGTGATAACGGACATCTCGTTTTCCGCCGCTTCGAGCAGATGGTTGTAGCCTGCCTCACCTGTGACAAGCACATCCGCGCCGGCGCGTGCCGCGGGTTCGATGTAATCCTTACCGGCGCCTCCCAATACGGCAACGCGGCGGACGGTATCCTTTCCTTTTGCGACGCAAAGGGAGGGGGCATTCAGCGATTTTTTGACCATATGGCAGAACGTATCAAACGAAGCGGGCTCGCGTAGCGTGCCGATACGGCCCGAGGCGTCCCCGTCAGGACCGAAATTCTCGACGTTTGCAAGCGTGAGTCGCTCTGCCAAGATGTCGTTGATTCCGCCCGCCGCGGCGTCAAGGCGCGTATGAAAGCTCATAGCGGCGATTCCGTTCCGGATGAGAAACATTACCTTGCGCGAGACGGCGTCCGCACCGTCCAGGCAGCGAATGCCGTGAAAAATCAGCGGATGATGCGAGAGGATCAGGTCAGCGGAATTTTCCGCTGCATACTCCGTGACGGCGGGCGTGATATCAAGGGCAAACAGAATCTTTTTCACTTCCCGCCGTGGGTCGGCGCATACCATAAGTCCGTCGTTGTCCCAAGAGGCGGAAAGCGAGCGGGGCAGGAGCCCGTCTAAATAACGATAGATTTCAGAAACGGATGCCATCGTGTTTTCTCCTTTCAGGTTTGCGGCGGCAGGTCCTCTAGTTGTGCTGCAACGTCGCGGCGCAGCTCTTTTGGTTTTGCTGCGCCAAGGCCGCCTTTTTCGAGTCCCGCGATTTTTTCATCCAGGACTGCGAGATGTCTTTCGCATAAGATACGGAAAAGCGCCGGACTTTCCTTTTTATGTTCAATGTTGTAGCGGCCGAGCAGCCGCTCGGTTTCGGTGATGGGACGCGAAATACCGTCGTAAGTCACGCAGAGGATCTGGTACAGCTTGCCGCCCTCTATGGCTTGAGTTTCTTTTTCCGTATTCCATCCTCCGGAAAGATAGTCCCGCAGCTCCGGGATATGCTGCATCGGCTGAAGGATGAGACGGGGACAGGCCCGCTTGACAAAAGGTGCGGCTTCCAGAATCGCGGCGATTTCCATTCCTCCCATACCGGCGATGACGATGTCTGTAAGAGGGTAGCGGTCAAGACCGGAAAGTCCGTCCGTCAGGACCGTATGAATCTGCTCGGCAAGCCCGGCTGCGAGGATGTTTTTTTGGGCGCGGGCGAGCGGTCCGGATCGGATATCGGAGGCGACGGCGCCTTTGATTCTGCCTGTTTGCACAAGATAAATCGGAAGATAGGCGTGGTCGGTGCCGATATCGGCGAGATAGGCGCCGTCTCGGACGAGCGAGGCCACCGCGGCAAGACGCCCACGAAGGACTGTTTTCATCTCGGAATCTCCTGCGTATATAGCTTGTCCCTTCGTTTTTCGGGGAAAAACAAAGGGACAAGGAAATGCGTCTTTCTTTATTGTTTTGTTTTCAGATAGTCGTTGATTTTCTTTACTAGCTCGTCGGCATCCGTGCCGTGAACCGCACATGCCATCTCAATGCTTTCCCCGCGGGAAGCAGGGCACCCGAGGCAATGCATGCCGATTTCAAGGAAAAATTTTGCCGTCTCTCCGTCATAGTCGAGAATATCGCCGATAATGGTATCTTTGGTTACTTCCATGTGAATCCTCCCGCCGCGTGACGCGGCTTTTTTATCCTAAATTGCCGGAACCTGCCGGCGGTAAAAGAAGTGACGAATCAAATTGTATTTTCTGCCAATATGGATAAATCAATTCCATTACCTAATTATATTATCATAAACAATTAGCACTGTCAATATTTTTTCTCAATCTTTTGCTGATATCTTTCCGTTTTGACTTTGTATGACAAAATTATGTATAAAATGCACAAATAAAATTCGGAATTTTCTATTATCATAATACAAGAAAAACAAAAAATTTACTTGAATAATAAAAAATCAAAAGCTATAATAAACTTGTTAAGTCCGTATGAGAGGCGGAAAATCAGAATAAAAAAGGAGTCTGAATATGGAAAAAATTCATTCGCGAGATATCCGGAACGTCTGCCTGCTCGGTCATGGAGCGAGCGGCAAAACCTCACTGGCAGAGGCCATGCTCTATTTGACAAAGGGAACGGACAGACTCGGCAAGCCATCCGAGGGAAACACGGTATGCGATTATGATCAAGAAGAGATCAAGCGCGGCTTTTCTCTCTCGGCGGCGATTGCGCCGATCACATATAAGGGTGCGAAAATCAATATCATCGATACGCCCGGGTATCTCGATTTTATCGGCGAGGTCGTCCAGGGAATGCGCGTCGCAGAAAGCGCGCTGATTGTGGTAGACGGCAAAGCGGGCGTCGAGGTCGGCACGGAGCTTGCATGGGATATGGTGTGTGACGCTAAGATGCCGCGCGCGTTCTTTATCAATAAATGCGACGACCCGGAGGCGCGCTTCAAACGTGTTTTCGGGCAGATGCACGAGATGTTCGGGCAGTCGGTTTGTCCCGTCATCATTCCCCTGATGGAGGGGGACAGCATCGTCGGGCTTCTCGATCTGATTGAAATGAAAGCGGTCGGTTTCGGAAAAAACAACGCGGGGAAAGAAATCACTGTTCCCGCCGGAAATGAGGAGCGGATCGAAGCCTGCCGGAATATGCTTTATGAGGCGGTCGCTTCAACAAGCGAGGAGCTGATGGAAAAATATTTCAACGGCGACGAGCTATCCCGTGAGGAGGTTGTGACGGCGCTTCACGGGGGCATTCTAAGCGGCGATATCGCGCCGGTCATTTGCGGATCCGCGGCCAATCTTTGCGGCATCGATCTCCTGATGGATATGATTGTCGACACGCTGCCGAGTCCGATTTATCATAAGGCGGAAACCATTGTCGATGGGGATGAGGAAAAGGAAATCCCTCTCAAGGAACATGGCCCTGCTTCGATTTTTGTGTTCAAAACCATCGCGGATCCCTTCGTCGGGAAGATGTCGTTTTTCAAGGTGATGAGCGGCGAGCTTTACAGCGATGCGACGCTGAAAAATCTGACAAACGGACAAAGCGAGCGCCTTTCCCATATCTACACGATCTGTGGTAAGAAGCAGACGGAGGTGCAGATGCTTTCTATGGGAGATCTCGGCATGACAGCAAAGCTTACGGCAACCAATACCAACGACACGCTTTCCGCGGCGGAGGAGCCCCATGCATTTAAGAAAATCGTGTATCCCGAATCTTTCTATCAGATGGCGGTCTCGCCGAAGGCAAAGGGCGATGAGGATAAGATTTCCCAAGGCATTTCCAAGCTGCTTGAGGAGGATTTGACCCTGAAATACGAGAACAATCCCGAAACCAAGCAGCTCCTGCTCTCCGGGCAGGGAGACATCCATCTCGATGTCGTGGTATCGAGGCTGAAGTCGCGCTTCGGGACCTCTGTAGAGCTGTCCCCGCCGAAAATCGCGTATCGGGAGACCATCAAGAAAAGAGTCGAGGTCGAGGGCAAGCATAAAAAGCAGTCCGGCGGACACGGTCAGTACGGCCATGTCAAAATCACGTTCTCGCCCGGCACGGAGCCGGGACTCGAATTTACACAGTCCGTCGTCGGCGGCTCTGTACCGAAAAATTATTATCCCGCTGTGGAAAAGGGCTTGCTCGAGGCGATGCAGAAGGGCGTTCTCGCCGGATATCCCGTGGTGAATCTGAAGGCGGATCTGTTCGACGGCTCCTATCATCCGGTGGACTCTTCCGAGATGGCGTTCAAGGTAGCGGCGTCTCTGGCGTATAAGGAAGGGCTGCCGAAGGCATCGCCCGTTCTGCTGGAGCCGGTCGGAAAGCTCTGCGTCTGGGCGCCCGGCGGTATGCTCGGCGATATTATGGGCGCTATCAACAAACGGCGCGGAAGAGTGCTCGGCATGAGTCCGACGCAGAAAAAAGGTGAGCAGATGATCGAGGCGGAGGTTCCGATGGGCGAGATGACGGATTTTGCCATTCAGCTTCGCGCGATCACGCAGGGACGCGGCCGCTATACCTTCTATTTTGAAAATTACGAGGAGGTTCCGGCGGCGAATGCGCAGAAGATCATTGAGGAAGCAAAGAAAAACGCGGAGAACTGACGCCGCAGATATAAACGGATAAGAAAAAAGCGCGGGATTGCCGCGCTTTTTTCGTCCGGACGGGGCCGCTATGATTCGCGTGAAAATGTCTTGAAAAATGGCGCCGCCTATGCTATAATAAACTAACACTATGGAAAAAAATAAAAAGGAAACCGTCGGGTTTCGCCAGAATAGCCCTGATATTTCCGGAGGGAATATGACAAGACAGGAGAAAATCCGTAATTTTTCAATCATTGCCCATATCGATCACGGCAAAAGCACACTTGCCGACCGTATTCTGGAGGCGACAAAGAGCGTTTCTTCCAGAGAGATGGAGCAGCAGCTCCTTGACAATATGGATATCGAGAGAGAGCGTGGGATCACCATCAAGGCACGGGCTGTGAAGCTGAATTATGAGGCGAAGGACGGCGAGACCTATGAGTTCAATCTCATCGATACGCCGGGGCATGTGGACTTTAATTATGAGGTGTCACGCTCGCTTGGCGCCTGCGAAGGTGCGCTCCTGGTTGTGGATGCGACGCAGGGCATCGAGGCGCAGACGCTTGCCAACACCTATCTTGCCTTAGAAAACGATTTGGAAATCATTCCGGTCATCAATAAAATTGATCTGCCAAGCGCTGACGTCGAGGGGGTAAGACGGGAGATCGAGGAGGTCATCGGCATTCCCGCCGAGGATTGTCCGGCTGTTTCTGCCAAGACGGGGCTGAACATCGGCGATGTGTTGGAAAAAATCGTCACGGATATTCCGGCACCGAGCGGAGATATCTCGGCGCCGCTCAAAGCGCTCATTTTTGATTCCTACTACGATTCCTATCGGGGCGTTGTTGTGTATGTCAGACTTCGGGATGGCAGCGTGCGCGCCGGTTCTAAAATTAAAATGATGAGCACGGGAGCGCAGTTCGATGTTGTCGAGGTTGGATATATGTCGGCTTTCGGGCTGGTTCCGGCACAGGAGCTTGCCGCAGGCGAGGTCGGCTATATTACCGCGAGTATCAAAAGCGTTGCGGAGACAAGGGTCGGCGACACCGTGACCGATGCCGCCTGCCCGACGGACGAGCCGTTCCCCGGCTTCAGGCAGGCGCTGCCGATGGTGTTCGCGGGGATTTATCCTGCGGACGGCGCAAAGTACCCTGATCTGCGTGATGCACTGGAAAAGCTGCGTCTCAACGATGCTGCGCTGACCTTTGAGCCGGAAACGAGCGCGGCGCTCGGGTTCGGCTTCCGATGCGGCTTTCTCGGGCTTTTGCATATGGAAATCATAGCAGAGCGGCTTGAGCGGGAGTTCAATCTGGATCTTGTCACAACGGCGCCGAGCGTAATTTATAAAGTGACCTATAAAAACGGCGATGTGAAATATATCGATAATCCGGCCAATTATCCTTCGGCGGATGAAATTGCACAGGCGGAAGAGCCGGTTGTAAAGGGAAGTATCCTTACACCGACGGAATATATGGGCGGCATCATGGAGCTTTGCAAGGAGCGCCGCGGGATTTTTATCGATATGAAATATCTTGACAAAACTCGTGTGGAGCTGCATTACACCCTGCCGCTGAATGAAATCGTCTACGACTTTTTTGACGCGCTCAAGAGCCGAAGCAAGGGATATGCTTCTTTGGACTATGAGCTTGACGGCTACCGCGAGAGCAAGCTTGTCAAGCTGGATATTCTGCTGAATATGGAACTTGTGGACGCGCTATCGTTCATCGTCCATGCGGACAAGGCTTATGCGCGCGGCAGAAAAATCGCGGAGGCGCTGAAAGAGAATATTCCGCGGCAGCTTTTTGAAGTGCCGATCCAAGCGGCGATCGGCGGGCGCGTTATCGCGCGCGAAACCGTCAAGGCAATGCGCAAGGATGTGCTCGCAAAGTGTTATGGAGGCGACATAACGAGAAAGAAGAAGCTGCTCGAAAAACAAAAAGAGGGCAAGAAAAAAATGCGTAAGCTCGGCTCGGTCGAGGTGCCGCCCGAAACATTTATGGCGGTGCTTAAGCTGGATGATGAATAATCCTTTGCCAGGATACGTTGCCTTGACGCGAAAGAAGGGGTTTTATGGACAAACTCGGAATCTATATCCACATACCGTTTTGTATGCGGAAGTGTGCTTATTGTGATTTTTATTCCATAGAGGATATGGATCGCGTGAGCGCTTATGTCGAGGCGCTCATTGCCCAGATCAGAAGCTTTCGAAGTATGGGTTTCCGTCATCTTGTGGATAGTGTGTATATCGGCGGCGGCACGCCCTCTGTGCTTTCGGGAGAAGATATCAGGCGGATCCTTACGGCGGTGCGTTCCTCCTTTTCCGTATCGAACGAAGCGGAAATCACCATCGAGGTCAATCCCGGAACACTGGATACGAGCAAGCTTTCCGCCTATCGGGAAGCGGGTATTGGCAGGCTTAGCATGGGACTGCAAAGCGCGGACAACCGGGAACTGAAAATGCTGTCTCGTATTCATACAAGAGAAGAATTTGAAAGTTCTTTCCTTTTAGCGCGTCTGGAGGGCTTTGAAAATATCAATGTAGATGTTATGTATGCGCTGCCTGGGCAATCCCGTGAAACGCTTGCGGCGACGCTTGATTATGTCATGGCGCTCTCACCGGAGCATATTTCGTTTTACGGCTTGAAGCTTGAACCCGGCACGCCCTTTGACGGCGATCCGCAGATAACGGCGGCCATTCCCTCGGAGGATGTTCAGTATGAGATGTACCTTTCCGCCGCAAAAAAGATGGAAGACGCAGGTTATATGCAATATGAAATCAGCAATTTTGCAAAGCTCGGCATGGAATGCCGGCATAATCTGAAATATTGGAATTGTGAAGAATATCTTGGCTTCGGACCGGGTGCCCACTCCTTTTTCGGCGGCAGGATGTTTTCCTATGCCAAGGATATCACAAGATTCATCGCCATGCCGGAGGACAGCGTCGCCCTTTTTGAGGAAAACTATATCCCAACGGAAAGGGAGATTGCCGTACAGTATGTGATGCTCGGCTTCCGGCTGAAGCGGGGAATCGATACCGCCGCGTACGAAGCGCGCTTTGACGATGATTTCGAAGCACGGTATCAGGAGAAAATGAAGCCGTTCCTGCTGAAAAAATACATACTCAAGACGAAAACCGGTTATCGCCTATCAAAAAAAGGAATGCTGATTTCTAATTATATTTTAAGTGAAATTCTGGATTTTAAGGAGGACGAGGCATGAAATCAAAAAAGGAGCTGTTTGAGCAGATTGCAGAGAAACAGCTGCGTACGGCAAAAAAAGTGATTCTTATTGTTTTTGGCTGCATTGGCATTCTATTTTTGATTCTCGCGCTAGGGCTTTGGATTGCCGATGTGCGGGACGCGGAAACCGGTGTGATGCCTTCTGTAATTTTTGCGCCGATGGGTGCGTTTTTCCTCATTCTCGGCGGAATTTTGTACTTTGCGCTTCCGGTTAAGATGAATTATGAAAAGTATGAGAAGCGCTGTGAAAAATACGGCGCCATGAACTACTACGACATGGCGGCGGAACTCATGCTCCAGCGCGAGCAGATCCGTGAGCTGGAGGAAAAGGTGGAAGCGCTGGAGGCGCGAATCTCTCAGAATCCTTAATCTGAAAATAGAATATACGCCGCTGCGAGCGGCAGGAGGGGAATTTTTATGAATATGACACTCAGATGGTATGGTACCGGCTTTGATACCGTTACCTTAAAGCAAATCCGTCAGATTCCGGGTGTGACCGGGGTTATCACGACGCTGTATGATTCCGTGCCCGGTGAGGCATGGGAGGCGGAGAAAATTGCGGCGCTCAAAAAGGAAGTGGAGGCGGCAGGGCTGCTTATACACGGTATCGAGAGCGTCAACGTCAGCGACGCCATTAAGGCGGGAACGCCGGAGCGGGACCGCCATATTGAAAATTATATCACAACGCTGGAGCGTCTCGGCCGTGCGGATATCCACATGGTCTGCTATAACTTCATGCCGGTGTTCGACTGGACCCGCACTGAGCTTGCCAGAAAGCGTCCTGACGGTTCGACCGTCCTTGCCTATACCCAAGAGGCAGTGGACAGACTCAATCCGGACGAGATGTTCTCATCGATTTCCGGCGATATGAACGGCACGGTTATGCCGGGTTGGGAGCCGGAACGCATGGCAAAGGTGAAGGAGCTTTTTACCCTTTATAAGGACGTGGATAATGAAAAGCTGTTTGCAAACCTCAAGTATTTCTTGGAAGCGATTATGCCTGTCTGCAATCAGTATGACATCAAAATGGCGATTCATCCGGACGACCCGGCGTGGAGCGTATTCGGGCTTCCGCGTATCATCATCAACAAGGAAAATATTCTGCGTATGATGAAGATGGTGGACGACCCGCATAACGGGGTGACCTTCTGCTCCGGCTCCTATGGGACGAATCTGAACAATGACCTGCCGGATATGATCCGCTCGCTGAAAGGACGCATTCATTTTGCGCATGTGCGCAACCTGAAATTCAATTCTCCGACAGATTTTGAGGAGGCGGCGCATCTTTCCTCGGATGGCTCCTTTGATATGTATGAAATTATGAAGGCGCTTTACGATATCGGCTTTGACGGGCCGATCCGCCCCGACCACGGACGCATGATCTGGGACGAGGTCGCGATGCCCGGCTACGGACTTTATGACCGTGCACTCGGCGCAACCTATCTTAACGGACTTTGGGAAGCGATAGTTAAATCCAATAGGAAATAAAGCGGAAAGGCGGACGCTTTTTGTCCGCTGTTTCCATGTAGGGGGATTTCAAAAAATTTGAACCTGCTGTTGACTTTTTCGACAAGGTCTATTACAATAAACATGAATTTTGTGTAGAGTAGGAGGAATTTTCCTATGTATGATTTTCCCATCGGCGCGATTGTAGATTCTTTTCGCTGTGACACGAAGGAAGCGGTGAAAAAGGCGGAAGCAATTGGCATCAAGGGACTTCAAATGTATTGTACGCGCGGCGCGCACGGACCCGAAAATTTTGGGAAGGAACAGCGCCGAGACCTTCTGCAGTACGTGAAAGATCACGGAATGGTATTTTCCGCTATTTGCGGCGATCTTGGCCGCGGGTTTGGGGATCCGGCACTCAATCCGGAGCTTATCGAGCAGTCCAAGCGCATTATGGATATGGCGAAGGACTTTGAGACCAATATTGTGACGACACATATCGGCGTTGTGCCGGCGGATAAGAATCATGACCGGTATAAAATTATGCAGGAGGCATGCTACGAGCTTGCCCGTTATGCCGACAGCATCGGTTCGCATTTTGCGGTAGAAACGGGACCGGAGCCGTCCGCCGTGCTTGCGGAGTTTCTCGATTCGCTGGACTCGACCGGCGTTGCAGTCAACCTTGACCCGGCAAATCTTGTCATGGTGACAGGAGATGACCCGGTGCAGGCGGTATACAATCTGCGCCGTTATATCGTCCATACCCACGCGAAGGACGGGGTGAAGCTTGCGGACGGCAATCCCGAATATATCTATCGGGTCGTTCATCCGATCCCAGAGGAAGTGCAGGGTGTGAAGTATTTCAAGGAGGTTCCGCTCGGCACGGGCAGCGTGGATTTTGCAAAGTATCTCGCGGCGCTCGACGATATCGGGTATCGCGGCTTTCTGACCATCGAGCGCGAGGTCGGCGACGATCCGGCACGCGACATTCAGACCGCCTATGAGCATCTGAAAAAAGTGATTCGTGAAAATTAAGATTCGGCGCATATTTTGTGTGCCGGAAGGAGCTGTATATGGAAAAAAAACTGAAAATCGGCATTATCGGCGTCGGAAACATCGCGGCGTCGCATATCGAGGCTTATCGGAAGAACCCGGATGTTGAGCTGTATGCATTTTGTGATATCAACGAAAAGCGTCTGGCTATGATGGGTGAAAAGTATGAGATCGATAAGCTGTATACCAATCTGGATGACATGCTTGCCCTGCCCGAGCTTGACGCGGTGAGCGTTTGTACTTGGAACAACGGGCACGCTCCCTGCACCATTGCGGCGTTGAACGCCGGTAAGCACGTTCTCTGCGAGAAGCCGATGTGCATCATGGTGGAGGATGCAAAGGCGATGCAGGACGCTGCCGAGAAAAACGGCAAGCTTCTTATGATCGGATTTGTGCGCCGCTTCGGACCGGATATGAAAATCCTGCGCGAGCTTTATGAGGACGGCTTTTTCGGCGACCTTTACTATTCCAAGGTGGAATATCTGCGCCGCAACGGGAACCCGGGCGGTTGGTTCGGAGATAAGTCCCGCTCCGGCGGCGGACCTCTTATCGACCTTGGCGTACATGTGATCGACTTTGTCCGGTATCTGAAGGGTGGGCCGCGCGCCGTTTCCGTATATGGCGCGACATTCCAGAAGCTCTATGACAGAAAGAATATCCGCTCGAAAAAGCAGTATCGCTCGTCCGGTGCCGGCAGGGAGGATATCTGCGACGTTGAGGATCTTGCCACGGCGCTTATTCGTTTTGAGGACGGTTCCGTTCTCAGCGTGGAAGCGAGCTTCAGCCTGAACATTAAAAACGACGAGGGGAAAATGCAGTTCTTCGGCACGAAAGCGGGGGCTTCTCTCAATCCGGAGCTTGAGCTTTACGGAGAGCTAGACGGTTACATGACGGATATTTCGCTGAAAGCGGAAACGACGATGAACCTCGGCAATATGTTCTGTCAGGAAATCAATCATTATGTAGATTGTATCCGGAACGGAACTCCCTGCATCAGTCCCGCCTGCGACGGCGTCGAGATGATGAAGATCCTGAATGCGATTTATGAGTCTGCGAAAACCGGCCATGAGGTTCTTTTGGATGCGTAAGGATAACGACTGTGCCGGAAATCCCGTAGATGCATATTTTTGCGCAATCCCTGCGAGAGGACTTGACAACCATTCCCTTTTGTGATAAAATAAATAAAACAAAATAAACAAATCCCCGTCACCGGACGGGCAAAGCGTTAAAGTCATACCTTAGGTCTTAGCGGTATGATTTTAGCGCTTATTTTTTTGAGGAGGATATTATGTTGATTCTTTTGGGCACGACGATCACGACGAGCTTTTTTGACAGTCTCAATCCCTCTGCGATTGCCCAGCAGATGCTGCTGCAATCTATGGTCAAAAACAAGCGCCATGTTTGGTTTTTTATCCTTGGGATAGGGCTTGCCAATGCCGCGATGGGACTTGCGATCTATTACGGAGTTGCGGCATGGGTCTCGAGGCTTCTTGCCGCGGCAAGTACCGCTTATCCTGTTTATGTATATGGCGCGGCGATTCTAGCGGGACTTTTTTGCCTTTTCTTCGGCATTCTGCTGACGATAAAGACGGCGCGGCGTTCGGGAAATGCGGAGGAGGAAACTGCGAAGACGCCTGCAAAGCTTTCTGCCCCGGCGCTGTTTATCATGGGCGTCGCCTTTTGCGGCGTGGAGCTGACAAGCGCGCTTCCGTACTTTGGATTTTTGGCGGTATTGGCGAGCTATCAGCTTGTCTTCCCGCTTGTGGCGGGATTCATCCTTTTATATACCTTTGTCTATGTTTTTCCCTTGATTTTGCTCTATTTTGGATACAACAAGCTGCGCGGGACAAGGGCTGTCCGGCGGTTGGAACAGATTTTGAGTAAGGTTTCGTTCTATATCATACCGGCAGCGCTCGGTCTGCTCGGCGCTTTTCTCGCGGTATATGGAACCGTTTCCTGGCTGTAAGAGGGAAATCTGCCGCATACTTGACGAAAAACCGGCGAGAAGCTTTGACTTCTCGCCGGTTTTTATGCCGTATGGTAATACGGTATTTAGGTTCTGGGATGGTTCAATATTCCACGACGCCCTCATAGACAAGGTTCGCGTCTCCGTCGAGCGTGATGCCATCGTCCGTGCAGCGCACGACAAGGTCCCCGCCGCGCAGCTTGACGACAATGTCGGTGTCTTTTTTGCATAGGCCGAGCTTCACAGCGGCAGCGGCAGCGGCAGCGGCGCCGGTACCGCATGCTTCCGTCTCGCCGTTTCCGCGCTCCCAGACGCGCATCTGAAGCGTCGTTTCATCGGCGATGTGAACAAACTCCGTGTTGATTCGCTCCGGGAAAAAGGACGCGTGCTCGAATTGAGGACCGATGACATCGACCGCCAAGGTGTCTACTCTATCACAGAATATCACACAGTGCGGATTTCCAACTGAAAGGCAGGTGATTTCATAACAGGCGCCGCCTACCGTTACGGGATAACGGATGAGTGCGTCGGCGTCAAGCGTGCAGGGAAGCGCTTTTGCCGAAAAATCCGCTTTTCCCATGTCCACGCTGACCTCGTTCACCTTTCCGCCCGTGGTATATAGGGTAAGAGTTTTGTCTCCCCCGGCGGTTTCCACTGTGATCCGATCCGATTTTACATATCCCTTGTCGAAAAGATATTTGCCTGCGCACCGGATGCTGTTGCCCGCCATTTTGCCTTCGCTTCCGTCCCGGTTGAAAATGCGCATTTTTGCGTCGGCATGGTTAGATTCCTCGATCAACACAATGCCGGAGCCGCCAATCCCGTGCGCCCGGTCGCACAGGCTTACGGCAAGCGCTTCGGGACAGGTGATTTTGCCGTCGAAATTTTCAAAGAAGATATAATCGTTGCCGGATCCCTGCATTTTGGCAAAAGGCAGCCGCAGAGGCGCTGTTCTCATGTGGTTGATATCAACAAGCTCGGTGTTGTCCTCACGGAAATGTCCCGCAATGACGTCTGCGAGAGCGTTTGCCGTGTCGAGAGAGGTCAGGCATACGATACCGAGCGTCAACGCTTTGCGGTGAAGCTCGATGTAATCGTCCAGCGTGCGGTCGAAAAGTGCGCCGGTGTAGACGATATAGCCAATGCTGCCAGATTCAAGAAGCGCAAACGTTGCCGCAGGGTCCGTCATGCCGGGGACCTCTGTTACCTCGGCGCCAAGTCCGCGAAGAGCGGCGGCGGTATCAGGAGTGGCGTACAGCTTCATCCCGAGATCGACAAGCTTTTTGCCAAGGGAGACAAGGTCATGATAATCGTGGCTTTCCACGCTGAGAAAAACGCCGAGTTCTCTATGCGTATGCGACGATGAGATCCGGTAGCCTGCCGCCGTAAAGCCTTTGAACATCGCTTCCGAAAGTGTGCGGCCGACACCGAGTACCTCTCCTGTCGACTTCATTTCCGGCCCGAGATAGGAGCTTGCATCGGTGAGCTTTTCAAAAGAGAAGACCGGCACCTTGACCGCAAAATAGGGGGGCGTTTTGTAAAGTCCCGTGCCGTAGCCGAGGGAGACGAGGGGCTCGCCTAGCATGACGCGCGAGGCGATATCTACCATGGGGACGCCCGTTACCTTGCTGATATAAGGAATCGTGCGCGACGCGCGGGGGTTGACCTCGATCACGTAAAGCTCTCCGGCATATATCAGGTATTGTATGTTGACAAGTCCGCGGGTGCCGAGCGCGAGCGCGAGCTTCTCGGAGCACTCGACGATTCTCGCCGTCATTTTGTCGTGGATTCCGTACGGCGGATAGACAGCAATGGAATCGCCGCTGTGCACGCCGGCGCGTTCGATGTGCTGCATGATGCCGGGGATGAGCACGTCATGCCCGTCAGAAATGACGTCCACCTCAAGCTCCGGTCCCATCATGTACTTATCGACAAGAACAGAGCCGTCGACCCCGTGGCGGAGAATGCGTTCCATATAGCGGCGCGTTTCGGCTTCGCTTCTCACGATTTGCATGTTCTGCCCGCCGATGACATAGGAGGGACGAAGCAGGACAGGATAACCGAGCGCATCCGCCGCGCGGACGGCCTCCTCCATGCCGTGAACCGCCATGCCGCGCGGACGGCGTATGCCGAAGGTTTCGAGCAGAGTGTCAAATTTTTCACGATCCTCTGCCGTGTCGATCCCTTCAGCAGAGGTGCCGAGAATCGGAATCCCGTGATCGTCCAGATATTTTGTGAGCCTGATGGCCGTTTGCCCGCCAAAGGCGACCACGACGCCGACAGGGTTTTCCACCCGAATGATGTTCATCACATCCTCCGGCGTGAGCGGCTCGAAATAAAGCCTATCCGCCGTGTCGTAATCCGTCGAAACGGTTTCGGGATTGTTGTTGATAATGACCACATCATATCCCATTTTCTTTAACGTCATGACGCAGTGGACAGAGGAATAGTCAAACTCGATGCCCTGTCCGATCCGGATGGGGCCGGAACCGAGCACCAGAATGGTTTTCTTTTTTCTGCCGCGAACAAAATCGCGCGCCTCGCAGACGTCATCATATACCGAATAAAAATACGGCGTTTGCGCGCTGAACTCCGCCGCGCAGGTATCCACCATGTGATAGGAGGCGGGAAGTTCGGGAAGCTTCTCCACACCGGAAATGCGGCGGATGGCGCTGTCTGGATAGCCGAGCGTTTTGGCCCTGCGGTAAAGCGAGTCCGTCATCGGGGAGGAGGAGAGTTCGGTTTCGAACCTGGCAAGCTTCTGAATTTTGGAAAGGAAGAAGCGGTCGATTTTTGTGACAGTATGGATATCATCGACGGAATATCCGGCGTCGAACGCTTCGAATATCGTGAAAAGCCGTCTGTCATCGGGTGTTCCCAGACGTTCGGCAAGCGGCGCGTTGCTGATCGGTGCGGCGTTCAGACTATCCAGAGATATTTCTGCGCCGCGCACGGCTTTCATCAGCGCCGCCTCAAAGGAGGTGCCGATGGCCATAACCTCTCCCGTCGCTTTCATCTGCGTGCCGAGCGTGCGGGAGGCGCCGGCGAACTTATCGAACGGCCACTTGGGGAATTTAACAACAACGTAATCGAGTGCCGGCTCAAAACAGGCGCAGGTCTTGCCTGTAATATCGTTCTGTATCTCGTCCAGCGTATAGCCAAGCGCAATTTTTGCCGTGATTTTCGCAATCGGATAGCCCGTCGCCTTGGAGGCGAGCGCGGATGAACGGGAAACGCGGGGATTGACCTCGATGACCGCGTACTCGAAGCTGTCCGGCGAAAGCGCGAACTGGCAGTTGCAGCCGCCGACGATTCCGAGAGAAGCGATGATATGCAGCGCCGCGCTGCGCAGCATCTGATATTCCCGGTCGGCGAGGGTCAGCGCGGGTGCCACGACGATGCTGTCGCCGGTATGAATGCCGACAGGATCGAAGTTTTCCATCGAGCAGACGGCGATGACGTTGCCTGCGGCGTCGCGCATGGTTTCAAATTCGATTTCCTTCCAGCCGGCGATATATTTTTCCACAAGGATTTGAGAAATCGGAGAGGCGTCAAGCCCTGTTTTGGCCGCCTCACGCATTTCCTTTTCGGAGTATGCGACGCCCCCGCCTGCGCCGCCGAGCGTGAACGCCGGACGGATGATGACAGGGTACCCGATTCTCTCTGCTATGGCAAGCGTCTCTCCGACGGTTTCGGCGGTGTCGGAGGGAATGGTGGGCTCGCCGATTTTTTCCATGGTTTCTTTGAAAAGCTTGCGGTCCTCCGCTTTGTCAATGGCGTCGATGTTGGTTCCGATCAGCCGCACGCCGCGGGAGGCGAGGAAGCCGTCGCGGGAAAGCTTCATGGCAAGCGTAAGCCCTGTCTGACCGCCGAGGCCCGCGAGCAGGCTGTCCGGCTTTTCCTTGTCGATGACGCGCCGGAGCGTTTCCTCTGTCAGAGGCTCGAGATAGATTTCGTCCGCGAAAGCGCGGTCGGTCATGATGGTGGCAGGATTGGAATTGACAAGCACGACACCCACGCCGGCCTCCTTCAGGACGCGGCAGCCCTGTGTTCCGGCATAGTCAAACTCCGCCGCCTGCCCGATGACGATCGGGCCTGATCCGATGACAAGCGTCTTTTTTATGGTTTTATCGAGCGGCATGATTTTCCCTCCTTTCCTCCATCATCGAGAGGAATCGGTCAAAAAGGAAGCTGGTATCATGCGGTCCGCCGCAGGCTTCCGGATGGAACTGCACCGAAAAGGCATAGAGCTCGGGATAATCGATGCCCTCGCAGGTACCGTCGTTGGCGTTGACATAGCGCAAAACGCCGGTGTCGATGCTTTCTGCCGCGACCGTATACCCGTGATTCTGGCTTGTGATATAGGTGCGTGTGTCCATAAGGTCGCGCACCGGCTGGTTGACGCCGCGGTGCCCGTATTTCAGCTTTTCTGTTTTGGCGCCCTCGGCGAGCGCCATGAGCTGATGTCCGAGACAGATGCCGAAAACGGGAACCTTGCCGAGAATGCCGCGCAGCGCCGCGATTTCGACCGTGTATTCTGACGGATCTCCGGGGCCGTTGGAAAGCATAACGCCGTCCGGTGCACCGGCAAGGATTTCTGCGGCGCTCGTGCCCGCGGGAACTGCCGTGACAAGGCATCCCCTTCTGCAAAGCTCGCGGATAATATTCGCCTTGGCGCCGTAGTCGATGAGCGTCACACGAAACCGCGCCTCTCCTGCGGGCGCGAAGGTTTTCGACTTCCCACATGTGACATGCGAGAGGGCATCCTCGATCCGATATTGGGCAATGGGAGAAAGATCCGCCGGAACCTCGTCCCCTATCATGGCATTCATGACGCCGCGCTCGCGGATCTTCTTTGTCAGCGCCCGCGTATTCAGTCCGCTGATGCCGGGAACGCCGTTTCGTCTTAGAAATTCATCCACCGTATATTCGCAGCGGAAATTGGACGGCGTATCGCAAAGCTCCCGCACAACATAGCCGGAAACCGCGCATTTGCCTTCAAAATCCTCTTCCGCGATCCCGTAATTTCCAATCAGCGGGAAGGTCTGCATGACGATCTGTCCGTAATAGCTCGGGTCGGTCAGCGTCTCGGTGTAGCCGCACATGCCCGTGGTAAAGACGAGTTCTCCGACGCGCGAGACATCGGCGCCGATGGCGGTTCCCTCAAAGATGCTGCCGTCCTCTAAAATCAAATAACGCTTTTTCATTTTTATAGGAGTGTTGCCGCCATAACGGCCTTGATGGTGTGCATCCGGTTTTCCGCCTCGTCGAATACGATGGACTGAGGGCCTTCAAATACCTCATCGGTGACCTCCATGCAGGAAAGCCCGAATTTTTCACCCATTTCCTTTCCCACCGTCGTGTTCAGGTCGTGGAAGGCGGGCAGACAGTGCATGAAGACCGCTTCCTTTCCCGCGTTCTGCATAACGGCGGCGTTTACCTGATAGGGTGAAAGATCGCGGATACGCTCTTCCCATACGCCGGTCGGCTCTCCCATGGAGACCCACACATCGGTGTAGATGACATCGGCGCCTTTTGTCGCCGCGAGAGGATCTTCGGAAAAATGCAGAACGGCGCCGGTTTCTTTCGCAATGCCCTGACACGTTTCTATGAGTGCCGGGTCGGGGAAGTAGGCTTTCGGTGCGCAGGCGGTGAACTGCATCCCCATTTTGGCGCAGCCGACCATGAGGGAATTGCCCATATTGTACCGCGCGTCGCCCATATAGACGAGCTTTGTGCCGTGCAGGCGGCCGAAATGCTCGCGAATGGTCAGAAAATCCGCCAAAATCTGTGTCGGATGAAATTCGCTTGTCAGCCCGTTCCAGACCGGGACGCCGGCATATCGGGCGAGCTGCTCTACGATTTCCTGTCCGTATCCGCGGTATTCGATGCCGTCGTATAGACGGCCGAGGACGCGCGCCGTATCAGCGATGCTTTCCTTTTTGCCGATTTGCGAGCCTGTGGGATCGAGATAGGTGGTATTCATGCCGAGGTCATGTGCCGCCACCTCGAAGCTGCACCGCGTGCGTGTACTGGTTTTTTCGAAAATCAGCGCGATGTTTTTTCCCGCGCAAAGGGCGTGTGGGATGCCCGCTTTTTTCTTGGCTTTGAACTCCGCCGCAAGATCCAGAAGTCCCGTGATCTCCTCCGGCGTGAAATCGAGCAGCTTCAAGAAATGTTTTCCTTTCAGATGTAGGCTCATTTTATGTTCCCCCTTCTCCGGCATTACCGGGCACACGCCGCCTTGATGACGGCGACTGCTTTTTCAAGCAGTTCTTTCGGTATGTTCAGCGGCGGAAGCAGCCGGACTCTGTCTTTTGCCTTGATGACAAGAACGCCGTCCTCGCGGCATAGATCGATGACCTCGCCCGCCGACTTTTCCGGCAGGATGCCGATCATAAGTCCCATGCCCGTGACGCTCCGGATACCGGGCGCGCCGCGCAGAGCGTCGAAGACGTAGGCGGATTTTTCCCTTACCTCATCCATCAGTGTATCGTCGATACGGGAGAGGATGTTGTACGCGCCCGCGCAGACGGCGGGATTGCCGCCGAACGTGGAGCCGTGCGATCCCTGCGTGAGGGTATCCTTTACCTTTTCGCCGAGCAGACAGGCGCCGATCGGAAGACCGCCGCCCAGTCCCTTAGCGGTGGTGACGATGTCTGGGGTGACGCCGTAATTCATATAGGCGTATAGTTTTCCTGTGCGTCCGTTTCCGGTCTGAACCTCGTCTGCCATCAGCAGGATGTCGTTGTCTGCGGCAATTTCGGCAAGTCCCGTGACGAACTTCTTTTCCAGCGGCATGACGCCGCCCTCGCCCTGTACCGCCTCGAACAGAATGGCCGCGGTTTTATGGGCTTTGACAAGCTCACGCACGCTGTCAAGGTCATTCGGTTCGGCATAAACAAAGCCTTCGGTCAGCGGCGTGAAATCCTTGTGAAACACATCCTGTCCCGTTGCGGCAAGCGTGGTAATGGTGCGGCCGTGGAAGCTGTTTTTCAGTGTGATGATGGTATAGGTATCTTTGCCTTTTTTATCGGCGGCGTATTTTCTGGCAACCTTGATGGCGCACTCGTTTGCCTCGGCACCGGAATTGCCGAAGAAAACTTTTTTCATGCCGGTGCGCCGGCAGAGAAGCTCCGCAAGCTTTGCACACGGCTCCGAATAATAAAGATTGGAGGTATGTTGGCATTTTGCAAGCTGCTCTGTGACGGCGCGAATCCATGCCTCGTCCGCATAGCCGAATGTGTTGACGGCAATGCCCGCGCCGAGGTCAATGTATTCTTTTCCATTTTCATCCACGGCAAGCGCGCCCTTGCCGGATGCGATTTGAATTGGAAAGCGCGCATATGTGTGTGCAATATATTCTTCGTCAAGCTGTTTGATATTCATGAAGTTCTCCTTTCCCGCAGGTTATCGAACGGTATTTTTGTCTGCGACGACCATGGTGCCCGCGCCCTCATCGGTGAGTGTTTCGATCAAAATCGCATGCGGAATTCTCCCGTCCAGGATGATGACCTTTTTTACGCCGCGGCGAATAGCATCGATGCTGCATTCTACCTTTGGAATCATGCCGCCGGAGATGATGCCTTCTTCAAAAAGAGCTGCCGCGTCCTCTATATCGATGAGCGGAATGAGCGAGGATGGATCGTCACGGTCACGCAGAATGCCGGCGATATCCGTCATAGCGATAAGGCTTTCCGCCCCCATGGCAGCCGCAATCTGTGCCGCCGCCGTGTCGGCGTTGATATTGTAAACATTGCCCGATTTGTCGCAGCCTACGGTGGAAACGACGGGGATATATCCCTTTTCCAGAAGGTCGGTGACAGGCTCCACATTGACCCCCGTGATTTTCCCGACGAAGCCGAGCCGCTCATCCTTGACCTCGGCTTCGATCATATGTCCGTCGATGCCGGAGATTCCCATCGCCTTGCCGCCCTTCATTTCGAGCAGGTTGACGAGGCTTTTATTGATTTTTCCGGCGAGAACCATCTGAACGATGTCCACCGTTTCACGGTCGGTAACGCGAAGTCCGTCGATAAATTCCGATTTTTTGCCGGTCTTGCCTAGCATTTCCGTGATTTCAGGACCGCCTCCGTGCACGAGGACGATCTTGACGCCGATGAGCGACATGAGCACGATGTCTTCCATGACCTGCTGCTTTAGGTCGTCGCTTGTCATCGCGTTTCCGCCGTATTTGACAACGACGATTTTTCCGTTGTATTTCTGAATATAGGGCAGCGCCTGGGTCAAAATTTCGGCGCGCTGAGAATTGGTGAGATTGGGTGCCATAGTGTCTCCTTTATGTGCGGTAGTCGCCGTTGATTTTCACATAGTCATAGCTGAGGTCGCAGCCCCATGCGACGGCGCAGCCGGTCCCGTCCGTAAGGTCGACGAGGATTTCAATTTCCTTTTCCGAGAGAATTTCCTTTGCCTTTTCTTCGGAGAAGATGACGCCGGCGCCGCTTTCGCATACGATAACCGTTCCTGCCGCGGAACGGAAGGATACTTTAACATGGGCGGGGTCGATATCCGCGCCACTGTATCCAAGCGCACAGAGAATGCGTCCCCAGTTGGCATCCGCGCCGAACATGGCCGTTTTGACAAGGGAAGAGCAGATGACGCTTTTTGCCGCTGTTTTGGCCGCTTCTTCTGATACCGCTCCGGTCACACGGCATTCGAGCAGCTTTGTCGCCCCTTCGCCGTCTCCGGCGATGCTGCGGCACAGAGAGATTGTCACGGCGTTCAGTGCTTTCATAAAGGTATGAAAATCCTCGCCGTCCGAGACGATTTCCGGATTTTCCGCCATGCCGTTTGCCAGAATGGCGACCATGTCGTTGGTGGAGGTATCACCGTCCACGCTGACCATATGGAACGTGTTTTGGATATCGGTCGAGAGTGCCCTCTTCAGCATTTCTGCGGAAATGGCGGTATCTGTCGTAAGAAAAACGAGCATGGTCGCCATGTTCGGATGGATCATGCCGGAGCCTTTGGCAATGCCGCCCACAGTGCAGATTTTGCCGCCTATCTCAAAGGAGACGGCGATTTCCTTTTTGACGGTGTCGGTCGTCATGATGCCCTCGGCGGCGTCGGCGCTTTTGTCTCCGAGTCCCGCGGCAAGCTCCACCATTCCGTCTCTTATCGGGGCGATATCGAGCGGCTGTCCGATGACGCCGGTCGAGGCGACGATGACATCACGGGCAGGGATACCTGTTTCCTTTTCCACAAGTGCGCACATTGCCTCGGCGATCTCGACGCCGTTCGCGTTGCACGTGTTGGCGTTCCCGCTGTTGCAGATGATGGCCTGCGCGAATCCGTCGGCAAGATGGGACTTCGTCACGGTAAGCGGTGCGCCCTTGACAAGATTGGTGGTATAGACCGCTGCCGCGTGAGCCCGCCGCTCGCTGACGATGAGCGAGAGATCCTTCTTTTGCTTGTTTTTGCGGATTCCGCAGTGGATTCCGTTTGCTGTAAAGCCCTTTGCGGCGCACACGCCGCCTGAAACTGTTTTCATGTTCGTTGTTCCGATGTGCCGGTATGCCCCGGCCTTCCTTCTTATATAGATTACCGCATTTCCGCGGCGATTTTGTGTTTCATAAGGCAACACCTGTCATATGGTGTGGTAGGAGCTAGCTATCCTTGGCATTTCGCCGGGGGACCTATCCCCCACTGAATAACCCGCCACTGGAGTGGGGGGGATCCCCCTAAGTTACAGGAGAAGTCCTGTCGTTTTGTCAGCGTCCATGACAAGATTCAAGCATTCCACGGCAGCGCCGGAGGCGCCTTTGCCCAGGTTATCGTATCTTGCGACAAGCAGGATTCTGTCATCGTTCCCGAGCACGGAAATTTCCATACTGTCCCGCCCCGAAAGTGCCGCCGCGGAGAGAAATCCCGCTTCATCCGGCGCTTCTGCATACCGAACGATGGGCCCGGCATAGAGCTTTTGATAGATTTTCCGGATTTCTGCGGCATCGCCCGCAAGGTCTGCCCGGAAAAGCGGGACCGTCACAACCATGCCGCTGTAAAAATTCGATACGATCGGACAGAAGACAGGTGCCGTATCAAGTCCCGTTATCGCTTTCATTTCGCGAAGATGCTTGTGCTCCTGTGTGAGGCCATACTGCCGCGGCGCAAGGAGCAGCGGACTTGGATTTGCCGCCTCGTATTCTGCAATCATTTTTTTTCCGCCGCCGCTGTATCCGGTCACAGAATGGCAGGTGAGCCGCGCCGCAGGGGAAAGAAGTCCGCATTTGACAAGCGGATGGACAAGCGCGATAAAACCGCTCGCGTGGCAGCCCGGCACGGAAATTCTTGACGATTTCCGGATCCTTTCTTCAAACTCTGCGGAAAGCTCCGGAAAGCCGTAAGCAAATTCCGGAGCCGTTCGGTGCGCGCTTGATGCGTCGATGACGACGGTGTGAGTTTCGACCATGGCGAGCGCCTCGCGCGCCGCATCATCCGGCAGGCAGAGAAAGACGATGTCGGCATCGTTTATTGCCGTCCGCCTTGCCGCCTCGTCGCGGCGGTGCTCCTCCGGAAGCGTGATAAGCGAAATATCGTTCCTGCCCGCGAGCCGTTCTCTGATGCGCAGTCCCGTCGTACCGGCGCTGCCGTCGATGAAGATGCGCTTCATATCGCCGCCTCCGTTCCGCTAAGAAATCCCGCGACATACCGAAGCTGTGCCGCGACGGAGTCCGGTCCCGTGCCGCCCTCGGAGATCCGTTTTTTTACACAGGTCTCAAGCGCGATTTCCCCGTATAAATCTGCTTCAAACAGGTCGCTGTGAGCTTTGTATTCCGACAGAGGAAGCGTTTCGAGCGTCAGCCCGCGGGAAATACACTGCGCAACGATTTCTCCCGTGATTTTGTAGGCGCTGCGGAAGGGCATTCCTTTTTTCGTAAGGTAGTCTGCAAGATCAGTGGCGCCGATGAAGCCGCGTCCGGCCGCCTCCTTCATCGCGTCCTTTTTGACCCGCATGGTGGCGACCATCGGGGCAAAAACGGCAAGGCAGGCTTTTGCGGTGTCGAAGCCGTCAAAAATGGCTTCTTTGTCCTCTTGCATATCCTTGTTGTAGGCGAGAGGAAGACCTTTGAGCATCGTGAGCGTGCCGATAAGGTCGCCGTATACACGTCCGGTTTTGCCGCGGACAAGCTCCGCCATGTCGGAATTTTTCTTCTGCGGCATAATGGAGGAGCCAGTCGTGTAGGCATCGTCAAGTTCCACAAATCCGAACTCCCACGAGCTCCAGAGGATCATCTCCTCGGAAAGACGGGAAAGGTGCATCATGAGGATCGAGAGGGCAGACAGCAGCTCGACGCAGAAATCGCGGTCGGATACGCCGTCCATGCTGTTGTATGTGACGCCGTCAAACCCGAGCGCCGCCGCCGTCATCCGGCGGTCGATGGGATAGGTGGTCCCTGCGAGTGCGCAGGAGCCGAGCGGAGAAAGATTCATCCGGCGCGCAGCGTCCGCAAGCCTTCCTGCATCACGAATGAACATCATGGCGTACGCGAGCAGATGGTGGGCAAAGGTGACAGGCTGCGCGCGCTGAAGATGGGTATAGCCCGGCAGGATCGTGTCGGTATTGTCCGCCGCCTTGTCATGGATGGCGCGAATGAGTGCCTTTAGGGATTTTATGAGAGTTTCCGCTTCGTCCCGCAGGTAAAGGCGCAGGTCGGTTGCCACTTGATCGTTGCGGGAGCGGGCGGTATGCAGGCGCTTGCCGACCTCGCCGACACGGCGTGTCAGCTCCGCCTCGACAAACATATGGATATCCTCCGCGTCGGGATCGATTTCCAGAGTGCCAGCGTCAAGGTCGGCAAGAATCTCTTCCAAGCCTTTCAGGATAGTATCGACATCCGTCTGTGAGAGGATGCCGCAGGCGGCGAGCATCGCCGCATGCGCCATCGAGCCACGGATATCCTGCTTTGCCATTCTTTTATCGAAGCGAATGGAGGAATTGAAGTCGTCCGCAGCACGGTCGAGCTTGCCGGACGACCGTCCTGCCCACATTTTTTCCATATCTGGTCTTCCTTTGCTGTTTATTTTTTCGTTTGATTCTTCTCGTTTACCTGGGCCTGCACCTTAATCGGCAGTCCGAAGAGATTGATAAAGCCCGTTGCGTCCGCCTGGTTGTAGACATGGTCCTCGCCGAAGGTGGCGATTTCCTCAGAATAAAGGGAATAGTCGCTCCAAGCGCCCGCCTTGATGATATTGCCTTTGTAGAGCTTGAGCTTCACTTTACCTGTCACGTTCTCCTGCGTTTTGTCGACAAAGGCGGAAAGCGCTTCGCGAAGCGGCGTAAACCACTGTCCGTTGTAAACAAGCTCGGCAAATGTGACGGAAAGCTCCTGCTTCTTGTGCGCGGTCATTTTGTCAAGGCAGAGGGTTTCTAGGTAGTTATGCGCAAAATACAGGATGGTGCCGCCGGGCGTTTCGTATACACCGCGGCACTTCATGCCGACAAGGCGGTTTTCCACGATGTCGAGAAGGCCAATACCGTTCTCGCCGCCGAGCTTATTGAGCGCAAGAATGATTTCTTTGGCGCTCATTTTTTTGCCGTCAAGCGCCGTCGGAATGCCTTTTTCAAATTCGAGCGTGAGATACGTCGGCTTATCGGGCGCGTCCATCGGGGAAACGCCCATCTCAAGAAAGCCTTTTTTCTCATACTGAGGCTCATTTCCCGCATCTTCAAGATCCAGTCCCTCATGGGAGAGGTGCCAGAGGTTTTTATCCTTGGAATAATTGGTTTCACGATTGATTTTCAGCGGCACATGATGCGCTTCGGCGTATTCGATTTCTTCTTCGCGGGATTTGATACTCCATTCGCGCCAGGGGGCGATGATCGGCATATCCGGCGCGAACGCCTTGATGGCAAGCTCGAAGCGGACTTGATCGTTGCCCTTGCCGGTGCAGCCATGGCAGATGGCGTCCGCGCCTTCCGCCTTGGCGATCTCGACGATCCGTTTGGCGATGACCGGACGGGCAAACGAGGTGCCGAGTAAATAGTCTTCATATACGGCGCCCGCTTTCATCGTCGGAATGATGTAGTCATCGACAAACTCATCGGTGAGGTCCTCGACGTAGAGCTTGGAAGCGCCGGTCTTGAGGGCCTTTTCCTCCAATCCCTCCAGCTCGTCTGCCTGACCAACGTTGCCGGATACCGCGATGACCTCGCAGTTATTGTAGTTTTCCTTCAGCCACGGAATAATGATGGAGGTGTCAAGTCCTCCGGAATAGGCAAGCACAACTTTTTTGATGTCTTTTTTATTCATGATAAAATCTCCTTTGATACGGTAAACGGTATGTTTGCATAATTATACATCCTAATGAATAAAAATTCAATAGTTTTTTTGAAATTGGTCAAAATTCATCGAATAGAAACAGTGCTTTATACCAAATTGGGGCTGAATTTGTGCATTCTGCTGCATGACATTGCGTAATACCGAAAAAAAGGATGTATGACGGGACAAAATTTCTTTTGCTGGCAGGCGTCGCCTCTCGCCTTTCCTTATATAAAACAAGGAAAGCGACAAATTTTTCAAAGAATTTTCTCAAAGCGATTGACAGAGACACCGTGCTGTGATACAATAGCCACAATATACTTGTTATAGAAGCAACTCATGATAGAGGCGCAGCGCGCAAAAAGTAGCTCCCCCGGATAAGGAAATCGTCGTCCGGCGGGGGAGGGAAAGGGGCCGCTGCCGAAAGCATGCGCAGACGGTGGCGCATCGCTTGGTCTGGCAGATAAGATCTGTCCGACTGTCGTTTTGGCGGAGAGCTATCGGGATTGCGGCGTGGGTGTTTTTCCTGCGGATGCGTTTTCGATGGCTGATAGCTTTGCTTATCAGCTATTTTTTTGCCATAAATGTAAGAGGTTTGCGCGATTTTTTGAGGGCTGCATAGGATAACATCGGAATCGAATCAAGGAGGATACAGAATGAAAAAAGAAATTTTCAGAGGAGCGGCGACCGCGCTTATCACGCCGTTCCGGGACAGGGCTGTGGACTTTGAGGCGTTCGGCGCTATTCTCGACCATCAGCTTGCCGCCGGCATTTCTGCGCTTGTCGTCTGCGGGACGACGGGCGAGGCTTCGACCATGACGGAGCGTGAACAGATCGATACCGTCGCCTTTGCGGTGCGGCATGTTTCGGGACGTGTTCCTGTCATTGCCGGTGCGGGAAGCAACAATACAGCGCATGCCATAGAGCTTTCGAGGGAGTGCTGCCGCGTCGGCGCGGATGCGCTTCTTGTCGTCACACCGTATTATAACAAAACCTCGCAAAAGGGGCTTGTCCGCATGTATACGGAAATCGCAGATTCGGTGGAAAAACCGCTGATCCTCTATAATGTTCCGTCCCGCACGGGGGTAAATATCGAGCCGTCCACATATGCCGCGCTTGCGGATCATCCGAATATTGCGGGCATCAAGGAGGCGGGCGGCAATTTTTCCAAAATTGCCGAGACGGTATCGCTTATCGGAGATAAGCTCGCGCTTTACAGCGGAAACGACGATCAGACGGTCCCGATGCTCGCCCTCGGCGCCGCCGGGGTCATTTCCGTTCTTTCCAATGTTCTGCCCGCTGAAACCGAGCGCATGTGCCGGCTTTTCTTCGAGGGAGAGGTAAAGGAAAGCGCAAAGATGCAATGCGGCCTCATTCCGCTTATCTCGGCGCTGTTTTCCGATGTCAATCCGATTCCGGTGAAGGAAGCCATGGCGATGCTCGGCTTCTGCACTCCGCAGATGCGGCTGCCGCTTGTGGGGCTTGACGAGGAAAAAAGAGAAGCGCTGCGGCACAGACTGAAAGAGGCGGGACTGGACCCGGCAAAGTAAGTCCGGAAAGAAGAAAAAACGGACATGGCGGAAGCTTGTCGCCTGTCAGGAGGGATAAAATAAAATGAAAGTGATTTTGAATGGAGCACGCGGAAAAATGGGCTCCGCTATATGGACAATGCTGGAAGAAGGAAAACGCGGCATGGAGATTGCGGCAGGAATTGATCCCACCGCTGACGGTTCTGACCCTCGGATTTTGAAGGGGTTCGCCGATTACCAGGGAGAGGCGGATGTTATCATTGATTTTTCTCATCATGCCTGCACGGCGTCGCTGATGGATTTTGCCGAGAAAAAGGGGCTCC
This sequence comes from Clostridiales bacterium, assembly GCA_003150035.1. Taxonomy (GTDB): domain Bacteria; phylum Bacillota; class Clostridia; order Oscillospirales; family CAG-272; genus QALR01. The sequence continues at coordinate 100,419 of QALR01000018.1, read as the reverse complement.
CGTGTGTCGTTGCAACGACGGGACAGACCGGACCGGAGCTTGGGCGCATTCATGCGGCATCAGAAAAAATACCGATCTTTCTGTCGGCGAATATGTCGCTCGGCGTGGCGCTGATCGCAGATTTTGCCAGACGCGCGTCGGCGCTTCTGCCGGATACGGATATTGAAATCGTCGAGAAGCATCATAACACCAAGCTCGACGCGCCAAGCGGTACGGCGCTGATGCTGGCAAATGAAATCAAAAAATCAAGGGCGGACGCCTGCTTTGTGTGCGGCAGATACGGGCAGAAGCTTCGCTCGAAGAACGAAATCGGCATTCACGCGCTACGCATGGGCGGCGTTATCGGCGAACATGAGGTGATTCTTGCGGGCGGCACAGAGACGATATCCTTAAAGCATGAGGCACACAGCCGTGTGCTGTTTGCAGACGGCGCGCTTGCCGCGGCGGAATTTATCGCAGGCTGTCCGGCGGGGCTTTACGATATGCACGACCTCATCGAAAAGCAGACGGGTGCTGGAAAAGAGGGGCCCTTATGCTGATTCCTTTTACAAAAATGCACGGGTGTGGCAACGATTACATGTATGTGAACTGCTTTGAGGGCGAACTGCAAAATCCCGGCGCGGTTTCCGCCGCGATGTCGCCCCGTCACTTTTCCGTCGGCGCAGACGGGCTCGTTCTGATTTGCCGCTCGGATGTAGCGGACGCCAAAATGCGGATGTTCAATCTCGACGGCAGCGAGGGAAAGATGTGCGGCAACGCCATTCGCTGTGTCGGGAAATATCTCTATGACAACAAAATGACGGATAAAACGGAGCTTTCCATCGAGACGCTGAGCGGGATCAAGCATCTCTCTCTTTCCGTATCCGGAGGAAAGGTGGAAAGCGTTACGGTCGATATGGGAAAGGCGTCTTTTGCGGCGGCGGAGATCCCGGTCCTTGCGGATTCGGAAACTGTTGTGGATGTGCCCCTTGCAATAGGCGATAAGACGTATCGGATCACGTGCGTGTCCATGGGGAATCCGCATGCGGTAACGTTTGTTCCGGACCCGGACGGCATCGTTCTGGAAAAGGTAGGGCCCCTCTTTGAGCATCATCCGATGTTTCCGGAGAGGGTGAATACCGAATTTATTCAAGTCATCGATTCCTGTCATCTGAAAATGCGCGTCTGGGAGCGCGGAAGCGGCGAGACGTGGGCGTGCGGCACGGGTGCATGCGCCGCGGTCGCAGCGGCGGTGAAAAACGGGTACTGCAAGACGGGCGAGCCTGTGACCGTGCATCTTCTCGGCGGTGACCTTATCATTGAGGTGACAGAGGATTTCCGCGTGAAGATGACAGGCGGTGCCGCTAAAGTATATGAAGGAGTATATGAATATGAAGATCAAAATCAATGAAAACTATAAGAATCTGAAAAAGAGCTATCTGTTTTCTGAAATTGCAAAGCGGATACAGGCTTACAGCGAGGAAAATCCGTCGGCGAAAATCATCCGGCTCGGCATCGGAGACGTGACGCTTCCGCTCACGAAGTCTGTGACGCAGGCGATGACAAAAGCGGTCGCCGAGATGGGCGCGCGAGAGACCTTCCGCGGCTATGCGCCGGATAACGGATATGATTTTTTAAGAGAAGCGATTTCCCGCCATTACAAACGGTTTGGCGTCGATATCCCTGTGGAGGAAATTTCCGTCTCGGACGGCGCGAAAAGCGACGTCGGCAACATCACGGAGATTTTCGGGGACAATCCCGTGCTGATTCCGGACCCTGTATATCCGGTTTATTATGACAGCAACGTTATGAGCGGCCGGCGGATTTCCTTTATCCGGGCGGATGAGACAAATGGCTTTCTTCCGATGCCGGAGGGGCTTTCCGGAGAGGGCTATATCATCTATCTTTGTTCGCCGAATAACCCGACCGGAGCCGTATATGACCATGCGGGTCTGAAACGGTGGGTGGATTTTGCGGTTTCCACCGGCTCGCTGATTCTGTACGATTCGGCATATGAAGCCTATATCCACGGGAATTTTCCCCATACGATTTATGAGATTGAGGGAGCCCGTGCATGCGCGATTGAAATTTGCAGCTTTTCCAAAACGGCGGGCTTTACCGGTACGCGCTGTTCTTGGACGGTCGTGCCCTCGGAGCTTTCGGCGGGCGGTATGTCGCTGCGTGAGATGTGGGAGCGCCGTCAGGCGACCAAGTTCAACGGCGTGCCGTATGTCGTGCAAAGAGGCGCCGAGGCGGCGCTTTCGGATGCCGGCTATGCCGAATGCATGGAGCTTGTGAACTACTATATGGAAAATGCGGCGCTCATCGCGGGCGTCCTGCGTGAAAAGGGCCTTTTCTTTACGGGCGGAACCTCGTCCCCCTATATCTGGATGCGCTGCCCCGCGGGAATGGATTCATGGTCATTCTTTGACTCGCTGCTGCATGGGATTCAGGTCGTCGGAACGCCGGGCGCAGGCTTTGGCGAATGCGGAGAGGGCTATTTCCGACTGACCTCTTTCGGCTCCCGTGAGGCGACAAAGGAAGCGGTGGAGCGGCTTCGCGGCTTCCTTCGATAAAAGATACAGGAGAAACAATATGGTGACGGAACAACAATTTCTTCATTCCAATCTTTCCGCCGGCGAGAATGGACATCTCTATTTTGCCGGCATGGATACGGTAGCTTTGGCAGAAAAATACGGCACGCCGCTGCTTTTGCTCGACGACAGACGGATAAGAGAGCGCTGCCGGGAATATAAATCCGCGATGAGGGCCTATTTCGGCGAGACTTCCTATCCGCTTTATGCCTCTAAGGCGCTGAGCTTCAAGGAAATCTACCGGATGATGGCGCAGGAGGAGATGGGCACCGACATCGTTTCCTCCGGCGAGCTGTATACGGCGGTGTCGGCGGGCTTCCCGATGGAACGCGCCTTTTTCCACGGCAACAACAAAACGGATTTCGACATTGAATATGCCATTGAAAACGGCATTGGCTATTTTATCGTGGACGGTATGGAGGAGCTTTGCCGGATCGATGCGTTCGCGGCAAAGGCGGGCGTGCGGCAGAAGATTCTACTTCGCATCACCCCGGGCATTGACCCCCATACACATAAAAAAATCAGTACCGGCGGCGTGGATTCCAAGTTCGGCTCCGCCATTGAGACGGGACTTGCGGCGAGCATCACGGGCGCGGCGCTTTCCAAGGCCAATATCGAGCTTGTCGGCTTCCATTGCCATATCGGTTCTCAAATTTTCGATGTGGAGCCGTATACGACCGCAGCGGATATCATGATCGGTTTTATTGCTGATATGCGTGACAAATATGGTTATGACGCGAAAATCCTGAATCTCGGCGGCGGCTTCGGCGTGCGGTATGTCGAATCCGACCCGGAGATTGGCATTACGGAAAATATCCGGCAGATTGCGATGCATATCAAGGCGAGATGTGCGGAATATGATGTGAAGCTCCCTCAGATTCTGCTTGAGCCCGGACGCAGCATTGTTGCCGACGCAGGGATAACGCTTTATACGGTCGGCAGTGTGAAGGAGATCCCTGGCTTCAAAAATTATGTTTCTATTGACGGCGGTATGACGGATAACCCGCGGTATACGCTGTATCAGTCCTCTTATACCGTGCTTGTCGCGGATAAAATCGACGCGCCGGCAGATTTTGAATGCACCATCGGCGGAAGATGCTGCGAGAGCGGAGACCTCATTCAGGAGCATGTAAAAATCCCGCGACCGCAAAGAGGCGATATCCTTGCCGTACTGGTGACGGGGGCTTATAACTATTCGATGGCGTCCAACTATAACCGTGTGACAAGGCCGCCTATCGTGATCGTGCGCGCCGGCGGAGACGTTCTTGCCGTGCGCCGTGAGCGGTTTGAGGATCTGGTCGCCTGCGATCTGTAAGGCGATGGGAAGAGAATGGGGTACGGAGAAGAAATATGATAGTGACAAAATTCGGCGGAAGCTCTCTTGCGGACTCCGCCCAATTCAAAAAGGTAAAGGCCATTGTCGAGGCGGACCCGCGCCGGCAGGTCGTCGTGGTTTCGGCGCCGGGGAAACGCGGTTCGGGTGACAACAAGATTACTGACCTTTTATATACGCTCGACGGACATCTGCGCTACGGCGTGCCGGACGATAAGATTTGGGATTCCATCGCCGCGCGGTATACGGAGATTGCCGAGTCTCTCGGACTGGATTTTGATATCGCGGCGGAGCTTGCCGCCTTTGAGAAAACACTGAACAGAGAGATCGACCAGAATTACCTGGTCAGCCGCGGCGAGTATTTTTGTGCAAGACTGATGAGCGCCTATCTTGGCTTTGCTTTTGTGGATGCGGCGGATGTCATGCGCTTTTCCTATGACGGCAAGCTGGACAGAAAGGCAAGCGCGGCGCTTGTCCGCGCTGCCTTTGAAAGGCATGGGAATATGGTTGTCCCCGGCTTTTACGGCACCTATCCCAACGGAGATATCCAGCTGTTTTCCCGCGGTGGCTCGGATATCACAGGCTCTTATCTTGCCGGATTTTTGAATGCAGAGATTTATGAGAACTGGACGGATGTTTCAGGCATTTATTCAGCGGACCCGCGGCTTGCGAAGAATCCGAAGCCGATTGCGAGCATCACGTATAAGGAGCTGCGTGAGCTTTCCTATATGGGGGCGAACGTCCTGCATGAGGAAAGCATTCTTCCGGTGCAGGACCGCGGAATTGCCATCAATATCCGCAATACCAACGAGCCGGAGAATAAAGGCACCGTCATTACGCGCGACGCCGGCGGGGGAACGCCCGTTACGGGAATCGCGGGGAAAGCGGGATTTCTTTCCTTTGTCATTCACAAAAAACATATGTCGGGGGAAATCGGATTTCTGCGCCGAACACTTTCAATTTTTGAGAAATATGGAATCAACGTCGAGCATATCCCAACCGGGATGGATGTCATCAGTGTTATCGTGTCCGAGGAGCAGGCGGCAAAGCATGTACATGCCATTCTTTCGGAGATTGAAAGCTCGCTCGGCGCGCAGGTCACGGTAGACAGAAATCTGTCGCTCATTGCGATCGTCGGGCGGAATATGGCAGGGCGTCCGGGAATCAGCGCCTCCGTATTTTCGATATTCGGGGAAAACGGAATCAACATCAAGGTCATTGTTCAGTCCCCGGACGAGCTGAATATTATTGTCGGCATTGACGCCGAATTTCATGAGAGGGCGATAGGATGTCTTTATGACGGTCTGTGTCGGGAAGGGCTTCTGTGACAGGGCTCGAATCTCTCGCATACAATACGATATCTCTTTCATTTGACAGGGGGCGCTCACTGTGCGCTCCAAAGGAGTAGAACCAATGAAAACATACAGAGTCGCTGTGCTCGGCGCGACAGGCGCCGTAGGACGCGAGATGATAAAAATATTAGAGGAGCGGAAATTCCCCGTCGGAGAGCTGATTCCGCTTGCCAGCGCAAGGAGCGCGGGCACGAAAATTCCTTTTCGGGGAGAAATGCTCACCGTAAGAGAGGTAAGTCCGGATGCCTTTGCAGGCATGGACTTTGTCCTTGGCGCGGCGCCGAATGCGCAGGCAAAGGAATACGCGCCGTATATGACGGCAGCGGGCGCTGTATTTGTCGATAATTCCAGTGCGTTTCGTATGGCGCCCGGCGTTCCGCTTGTCGTTCCGGAAATCAATCCGGAGGACGCGCTGCTCCACCGAGGGATCATTTCCAATCCGAACTGCTCAACCATTGTGGCGCTTGTCGCCGTGAACGCCGTCGGAAAGCTTTCTGAAATCCTATCGATGACAGCGTCCACCTATCAGGCGGTTTCCGGCGCGGGCGCGGGCGGTCCCACCGAGCTTGCTGAGGAGATCTCGGCGCTTGCCGACGGAGGTTCCGTTTCTCCGTCTGTGTTTCCGTATCAGATCGCTTACAATCTCATCCCGCAAATTGGAGATTTTCTCGAGAACGGTTATACGACCGAGGAAATGAAAATGCAGAATGAAGGCAGAAAAATCCTGCATTTGCCCTCTCTTCGCGTCAGCTGCACATGCGTGCGTGTTCCCGTTGTCAGAAGCCATTCTATTTCCATTTCGCTTGTAACTAAGGAACCGGTGTCGCCTGAGGCTGCCCGTGCGGCGATTGCCGCAGCGCCCGGATGCCGGCTTGTCGACGATCCGGCGGAAAGAAAATATCCGATGCCGCTCGATACGTCCGATCAGGACCTTGTGTACGTGGGGCGCATTCGCCGCGACATCGCAAACGAAAATGGGCTTTCCCTTTGGTGCTGCGGCGATCAGGTGCGCAAGGGAGCGGCGACCAATGCTGTCCAGATTGCAGAGCTTTTGATTCGCTGATGCGACAACATGCACCGGAATCCATAAAAAAGCAAGCAGAAAAATTACGATTGCGGCCATAGCGATAATACCACAGCGAAATAACGGGTATTTGGCATAGAATCCCCGTTATTTTTTCTGTAGGTGAAAAACCAAAAGTACGGAAACGGAATCGGATAGATTGGGTTACCATTCCTGATGGATCGCTGGCAATCTGTTACGGGGGCCTTATATGACAAGCACATGTCATCAATTCTTGAAGAGGGGGATCGATCTTGCCCCCTTGGGCGTAGAACGCAGGACAAGCAACGAGACCTATTTTTGTACGCCGAAGGGCGCTTCCATGATCGGATGGGCCGGCGTGGACGGGATTCATTATTGCTTTATCCGTGGTTTTGGCGAGATGGTTTTTGCCGTCAGTCCGATGAACGCCGCTCCTGATTATGTGCATCCGATAGCAAAAAATTTTACAGACTTTCTGCGTCTGCTGCTCGCCTGTGCAGACGCATCGGCGCTGGAACAGGCGTGGATGTGGGACAAGGATACTTTTGAGGACTTCTTAGAGAAAAATCCCGCAACGGCAGAGCAGGAGAAAACGTGCGCCAAGCTTTCCGAAACGATGAAGCTGACCGCCATGGAGCAGCCGTGGGTGTATATCAAAACCTTGCAGGCTTCCTTTGATTACAGCAAGATCCGATATACAGAGGATTTTTATGATCCGGAGATGAATGTGGAGGCAGAACGGAAGGCGCCTGAATGGAAGGTTTTCTTTGACGGAAATTTCTGGGGACATCACGGAAAGGATAGAGCGGGTAAAGAAATTTCGATTGCGAAGCGGTTCGAATGGGTAGGGCGGCAATGGTGGGTCCCGGCGATTTACATTTGCGGCAAGGGGATGGTTATCGATTTCTGCATGCGTGTGGAGACAGAAGAGATTCATGCCTTTATGAAAAAATGGAACATTGATCAGGAGAAGGAGCCAGACGAGTCCTTTACGTGGGAACAACGGAGACAAATGGAAATGGATAATCCGTTTTGTCTGCATTTTGAGCCGCGTCTTGAAATGAATGGGAAAAGTTTATCTGTATCCCATGGCTGTTCTGTGTGCTATCATCCTTGTCCTGCGGATGGGATGACGAGCGGATTAGAAGCAAAATGGGTGGTCGATCATTATGATTTGGATGCCGCGTGCGGGTGGGTTATCAGCAGAAATGCCTTCTCGTGGGGGAGCGGCCGCCGTCCCGAAATCAAGAAACTTTTGCTTACCATGACTCAGCAGGCAGGCCCCGTTTTGGGTTTGCGTTTCCGTGTGAAGGCGCCTGGCGATACCGTTTCTTTTTCGCATCCGACAAGCGGGGTGGTATACACGCTGACGGTGAAAAAGATAGAACGAGGAATTTTGCCGCGGGACATGTTAGATCCCCAGTGGGAATATCCGACCCATTACTGCGCTATGTATTATACCGTTCATCCCGAAAATCCGGGCGATAAGCTGACCGTGGAGGACTGTGTAAAGGGTGACCGTCCGAGAGAAAAGCAAAAGACAGCGTCTCCCTACCCGTATGCTCCGACTGCCACAGATGATGTGGCGGTGATAGGGATCATAGGCGGCGCAGACGGACCGACAGCACTTATTCTGGAAGGCGGCGAGGAAAAGACTCGCATCGCTTGTTCTTCTCTTCATTTTTCTCCGGTAGATGACGTGGAGTGGCGCGCGGTATTTCATGAAAAACAATTTGACGACACGACCGTTGAACTGATTGGATACCGCTGAGGCTTGGAGCACCGGTCCTTTATCTGAATCGTGCGATTTTGAAACGTCTGAGAATGCGGGGTCAAGTAAGAAACGGCATAGCGGAAGCCATGCCGTTTCTAAGAAAATAGATAGAAATTTTACACTCCGACCGTTTGTTTGAGCGTGATGGGTTTTGGGACAATCGCTTATTCCAGAAAGGCCGTCACGCGGTACCCGGATTGCAGCACAAGCCATCCTGCGGTAAACGGCCGCATCGCATTCCAAATGCCGGCACCGAGAAAACCGTATTCCGGAATCAGAGCGAGCTTTGCCGCCCAGCTTCTTGCGTCTTCAAACCAAACGACATGCGCTCTGCCGTTTTCAGAGTAGTAAAAATACGGCGTCGCCGATGCTTCATCATATTGGATTTCTGCTCCGTATTGTCTTGCGATATCGATGGCTTCCTCGTTTCCGATGAGTCTTGCGCGCGTTTCTCCTTGCAGATAGGGAAGTGTCCAGTCATATCCGTAGTTCGGAATTCCCATATAGATTTTGTCTGCCGGTATCTCCGACACCGCGTAGTCCAGTACGCGGCGCACCGACGCGATGGGAGCGACCGCGAGCGGTGGACCATAGGTATAGCCCCATTCATAAGTCATCACGAAAACAGCGTTGGCGGCGGCTCCGATGGCGGCATAATCGTGCCCTTCATAGAAGCTTCCGGGTTGGTTTCTCGAGGATTTGGGAACCAGAGCGGCAATAACAGGAAACCCCTGTGCGTTTAAGCGTACCTTTGTTTTCTCGATGAAAGCGGCATAAGCGGCGGCATCCTCCGGCAGGACGTATTCAAAGTCGATGTCAAGTCCATAATACCCCTTTGCTTCAAGATTTTCCAGAATGTTTGTAATCAGTGCGTCTGCCGCCTGTTCATTATTAAGAACGGCGGATGCGAGCTCGTTGGAAAAGGTGCCGGATTCGGTCAAGGTGGAAAGATGCATAAGGGGAGCGGTGCCATAGCTTGAGGCGGAAAGAATGAGTCTTTCATCGTCAAGCGGAATCAGTTCTCCCTGCGGTGTGAAGCCGTAGGTAAACGGGGAGAGAAACGTAAGGTATGGCAGAGTTCCGTAAAGCGCTTCGTCGGTGATGAACGGATAGGCATAGGAGTTAATTTGAACGGTATCCTGTTTGGGTCCCTCAAAGCCTAGCACAAGCGTTTGTCCCTCGAAAATGGGATTGAGTCCTCCCGTTAAATTTGGATTGTTGGCGAAGAGTTCCCTTGCGGTGATTCCGAAGCGTCTGGCAATCGATGCTACGGTGTCGCCCTCTCTCACGGTATAGGTTCCGGATGGGACAAGGATAAGGATTGCTTGCCCGACGACAAGCGTATACGGCTCGGAAAGCGCGTTCCATATCGCAAGGAAGCTTTCTGGTACACCATAGGATTCGGCAATGCCGGAGAGCGTATCTCCGGGCTTTACTACATGAATCATCATAAAAAAATCCCTTCATACAATGTTTTATTGTCATTGTATGAAGGGATTTTGATTTGGTACCAATCAGTCGATATACGTGATTTCCAAATCGTTGCAGCCAGCAAAAATTTCGTCGATCTGATCTTCAAAAATGCGGGGGATCGTCACCGATCTGAGACTTGTGCATTCTGCAAATGCGCTTGCACCGATGGTTTTGACAGTCGAGGGAATGGACAGCGATTCGAGCTTGTTGCAAGCCCAAAACGCCGCTTCACCGATCTCTTCAAGTCCTTCAGAGAGATTCAATACTTTCAATTCCGGGCAATAGCTGAAGGCAGATTTGGCAATCTTGAGAACGCTGCCGGGAATCGTAACAGATTTCAGCTGGCTTCGGAAAGTGAGAACACCTTGACCCGTTCCGACCTGGATGACAGGATAGGTAACGCCGTCGAGAACATATTCGCTGTCGACCGTAATGCTTTCCGTGCTCTTTTTCCAATCGGATACCGCAACGCCGATGATCTGTCTGTTTTCGTCAAGGACCGTTCGGATGACATAATCGTAGTCAAGGCTATCGACGAGCTGCTGATCATTGAAAGCTCGGGTCGTTTCCGTAGTCGCAGTCGTTCCAGAGGTGCTAGAGGTGCCAGAAGCTGTCGAACTGCCGGTTGTGCCGGAGGTTTCTGTCTGACCGGGTTCCCCGCAGGAAGCAAAGATAAGCGTGACAAGGCCTATGACAAGAAACAAAGCAAAAAATTTTTTCATCATCAAACTCCGTTCTGCCGTCTTTGCATGGTAGGATACCCTTGGCGGCAACATTCATTTGAATTTTTTGTCTGTCGTGTAAAGCCGCGGCGGTGAGGATAGCGGCTTCACTTCCGATGTTGAATAAACAGATATACCCTTACATAAAATAAATCATACCATAAAACATTCGGTTTGTCAAGGCAAAATCGGGAAAGCCGGAATTTTGCCGCATGCTTTTTCGAACCGGTCTGGAGTCGGATATGGGATTTCTTCCGCAGGAGCCGTATCGGCGCACGGTTTATATGATTTTTTATATTGTACTCGGAATATTTGCCGTTTATGTGGCGGCGAAATATGTGTTTCCCATTATCCTGCCGTTTGTGCTGGCGTTTGCCGCAGCGTCGCTTTTGCGGCGTCCTGCCGCGGTCATGTCACGGAAAACAAAAATTCCGCAGAGAGCGGTGTCCGTTGTGCTGGTCATCTTATTTTTAACAGCGGCTATCGGATTGCTTTTTGCTGCGGTAACGGAAATGGCGGATCAGCTTATTGCTCTGGCGGGAAGCATTGCTTCTGGAGAAAGTGTGATTGTCTTAAATTTCACAGCAATGCTTGATAAGCTGGAAACGTTGATTGCAGGACTTCCGTTCTTCTCCGGTGAGGATGCGGACGCCATGCGAGAGACTGTCGGCACGGCGCTAACCGATATGTTCAAAAATGCGGTTTCCGCTTTTGCCTCAAAAATTCCCGGGATGATCGCGCGGCTTGCCTCTGCCATTCCGCAGGCGCTTATTTTTTCCGCGGTGACGGTACTTTCCGCGGTCTATTTTTGTGCCGATTATGAAAAGATTGTGTCTTATATAAAGACGCATTTACATGGAAAGCCGCGCGCAGCGCTGCGTGAGATATATGGCCAGACGGGTCATACCCTTATGAAATACCTGAAATCGTATCTCATTCTCTTTTTTTTCACCTTTGCGCAGTTGTTTGTCGGTTTTCTGATTCTCAGACAGAAATATGCGTTCGTGCTAGCGATTGTTGTCGCTCTTGTTGATATTCTGCCTGTGCTGGGAACCGGAACCGTTTTGCTCCCCTGGGCGGCTTATCTTTTCTTTACCGGCGATATCCGCATGGCCGTTGGGCTTTTGATTCTTTATGCCGTTATTTCGATTCTGCGCCAGATTTTGGAGCCGAAAATCGTCGGCGCCGGAATCGGGCTGCATCCGCTGCTCGCGCTTGCTTCTATGTATGTGGGACTTCGGGTGTTCGGATTTTTCGGCATGCTGCTGCTTCCTCTTGTCGTTGTTATTATCAAGAATACAGTGACGGCATTCCGAAGCGCCCATCCAAAGGAGGAACGTTCATGAGGCTCTCGAAAATCCGGATTCACATCCATCCGTTTGCCGCCGCCGGGACTTTTTTGCTTCTGTTCGCGATGCCGAGGCTGTATGCGTTTGGGGCGGTTTCTTCTGTTCTTTTGCATGAGGCAGGGCATATGACGGCGGCGCTGCTTCTTGGAAAACGGATTACGGAAATCCGTCTGATGCCTGTCGGCATCAGCATTGGCCTTTCCGCCGCGTCCTCTTATCGGGAAGAATTTCTGATTGCGGCGGCGGGGCCCCTTATGAACCTGCTCTATCTTGCGGCGGCCGCTATTTTTATGCCTGCCCGCGTAGCCTCTTCGGTGTTGGCGGCGTCTGCGTCTCTTGCCGTGCTGAATCTACTGCCGCTAAAGTCTATGGACGGCGGCCGCATCGCCGATGCCGTGCTTTCCCCTCTGCTCGGTGTGGAAACGTCAGGACGGATTCTGTATGTGACGACCTGCGCCTGTCTTTCCGTTTTGTGGATGCTGTCACTCTATGTGTTTTTTTACAGTGGAGTCAATTTTACGCTGCTTCTTTTTTGTGCCTACCTTTTTTCCTATCTGATTGTGAAAAAGCTATAGAAGACTTGCTTTGTCCCGCGTGATGTGGTAAACTATATTCACCGAACCGGCCGCCATGCGGCTTTGCTCGATATGAATAATGATAGAAAGAAAAAACAGGGAAGCGCCCCAGGGCGCGGGAGGAACTATGACAAAGGCAGTGATTGAAATGGAAAATGGCGGCAGGATGACGCTGGAGCTGTATCCGGAGACGGCACCTGTCACGGTAGAAAATTTTGTGAAGCTGGCGAAAGACGGCTTTTATAACGGGCTTATCTTTCATCGTGTCATTGAGGGCTTCATGATTCAGGGTGGAGATCCGACTGGAACCGGCATGGGCGGACCGGGCTATCAAATCAAAGGAGAATTTTTGTCAAACGGCGTTCCGAACCCTTTGAAGCATACGCGCGGCGTGATTTCGATGGCGCGCTCGGCACGTCCGGATTCCGCAGGCTCTCAGTTTTTTATCATGCACAGAGACGCACCGCATCTCGACGGGCAGTATGCCGCATTCGGAAGGATGACGGACGGCTTTGAGGTGCTGGATGAGATCGCATCGACCGATACGGATGCTTCGGACAGACCGACAAGGGCGCAGAAAATCAGAACCATTATCATCACGGAGGAGTAAAAACAAGCCGGACACCGTCCGGCTGTTTTTGGCTTGGCCGACTGCAGCGCGAGATGCTCCCGGGCCTGCGAAAGGGGGAATGGTGTTTTTTCCTCTTTACGGAGAAAAGAACACCATTCCCCCTTTTGGAAAAGGCAGAAAGTCTTTGTTCTTTTTCTTTACGGAAAGAAAAAGAACCCGCGGGCCATAGCGAAAATCGAAAGCTTATACCCGCGGCTTTCCCGGACAGCGCCGCGCACACAGAGTGCGCTCCCCGTCAATCGCCGCGCGAGGACTGTTGTGCGAGCTTTTTCCGCGCCCGCAGGGAATGGCCACGTGCCGGGAGCCTCGGTAAATCTTCTGGCTCTTTTCTCTTTACGGAGAAAAGAACAGACATGCTTCAGTTCAGCAGAAAAAGCGCAAAGGTATAATAAAGAATATACAGCATCCACACGGCGAAAATCAAAAGTCCCCATGAAGCAAGGCGCGAAATGCGGCGAAACATAGAATATAATACCGCCAGACAAAGGATAATAACAGCAATCAGAAGCGTCGCAAGAAAGAAGCTTGCCGCTTTGTATACCACCGGAATCCATACATAGCACAGCACGAGTAGGCAGGCAGAAAGGATCGCTATCCGTTTTCTGGCAGCCTGGGATTGGCAACGCGGCGCACAGAGCGCCACGGCAGAGGAGGCGCCGTAAAGCGCATAAGCGAGTATCCAGAAAAGCACCATGAAAAATGGAGGCAATCCGAATTTTGGCTGAAAGGTATGCCAATAAACAAAGCCGCTGACGCCACTTACCGCAAAAAGAACGCCAAGCAACACGCATGCCCCCGCCATAATCAGCAAAAATACTGTGTTGACACATGACAGCTCCGACCGAATCCGTCTTTTGAGTTCCTTCATAAAAGTCTTCCTCCATCCATCAAGCTGTTCTCCATCCTATGCGCAAGGCTAAGAATATATTCGTATTCTGTCGTATTCCGAGAGTCCTTTGCCGCGGATATGAAAAAAACGCCGCTTCGCGTACCTGCGATAAAACAGGTGCGTTTTTTAGTGATTTTACATAAGTATCATAATTTTTCATTTCGTCGAACCTTTTCACATCAAAAAACAACTTAATATGCGAAACCGGTTTTAATAGCTCGAAAGGAGGGCATATGGAACAAGAAAGATCTTTTGAATCATTGTTGAATAAGCACCGTATTGTAGTCGAACGATATATCAATTTCAGACTGCCAAACCGCTTTGACGCTGATGACGTAATTCAAGAAACTTATTATGCGGCTTATATCGGCTATGCAAAATTGCGTAATAAAGACCTGTTTAAACCGTGGATATTGTCTATTGCAAGAAATCAATGCAATATTTGGTTTCGAAAAAAATACGGCAGTGAACTGATTTCTTTAGATGCAATTCTTGATATTGCCGAAACCAATACGCAAGATAGCGACACAGCCTGGAACGTCCTGAGCTCGCTCCCCAAAGAGTTGGCCGACATATTAAAGCTGACGATACAAGGCTATAAGCAAAGTGAGATGGCAGAACGGTTGGCTATTCCGATAGGTACGGTCAAAAGCCGCTTGCATTATGCGAGAAAGCAATTTCGTTCTATGTGTACCCCCGAGCAGATTTTGATGTTTGAGAAAGGAAGAAAAATTATGCCGAAGAAGGATTATACTTGTGGTTTCCCCGAAATGATGCCCAATCTGATTATCAAAGAAAGCACTCGTCCGTTTTTTGAAATCAAATGTGCTGATGAAGCTTTTATTATCCCGAAAATCGGAAATAAGAATGCTGAAGGAACATATCGTTATCCCGACAAGAAATTGGCAATAGTATCCACTTGTTATGTTCCTAAAGCCGCTATCATACATGAGGTTGCAGGAGTTAAGGTTTGCAGAGATACCTACAACATCAAGGCAAAGAAACTTTATAAAAATGAGTGTGTGGTTTTCACAACTGACAGATGAGTATATTCGCGATCTTGGAACAATAGCAGGCGATTCCGAGGCAGACGATGATTTTCCCACAACAATCTATACTTTTCTGGAGGAGGATTACGATGTTATCGTCAATGGAAATGACCGTGTTCCTGGTAGACCATTGCTTATCAAAGAGAATCCACCAAAGGTTGTTGACGATAAAATTTTTATCGATGAATATAATATCAGATATACGATGGGAACCTTTGACGTAACCATTGGAGAAAGAACATTTGAAACGATCAAGTTTATCAATGTTCAAAACAACACCTTGATTACAGAAAACTATATCGATACAAACGGCAGACTCATATTGATGCGTTGGTATGAATCGGTTGCTTCTATTGAACAGACCGAATGGTATACCGATGAATTGAAACAAAGCACTGTAGATAATCCAAAGCTGATTGTCAACGATATTGAATACCGTTTGATCGAAGATCGAATCAGCCAATACGCACTCTGATTTCTCGCCCCGTCCTATGCAGGGCTTTGCTTTTGCAGACACAAAAGCAGTATTTGTCAAGAAAAGCAGATAGAGTTTTAGGGAACAGCAACTAAGGCTCCCTTTACACAAGAAAGGCCATTTTACCGCCCGACAGTATGTCTAAAAGGAGTAGTCCCCTTATACCTTGCAGTGCAAAATCATATATAAAAAAGGGCAGAGTAAAAATGCCAACGCCAGATAAGGAAGTATTTATGTAGTGGGTACGGTGTAACTCAATAAAATGGGTTACACCGTACCTTTTTGTTATGCTACAAAGCGGAAGTCCTGCGGGTTTTCCCGTATTTCCTTCATCATAGCAAGAATTTCCTGTTCGGTGGGAATATCTATCATTCCTACCGCCGTGAAGTAAATATCCACTTTCACATAACAGTGACCGCTTGACTTATCGTTGTTGTGAACCTCAATACGCTCAATCAGCGAGTTTACAAGCGTTGGCGTAAGCTCCGCAATATCCGTCAGTTCATGAAGTGTTCGGAGCAGCAGCCTTAAATCCGTAACCTTCTGCTTCGCTTCCTGCAAGGTCTTTTGACTGTCGGAAACCTCCTGCGTCAGTGCTTTCTGCTCTTTTTCGTAGCTTTGTAGCATTTTGGAAAAGCGTTCATCGGAGAGTATGCCGCTTGCGTTCTGCTCGAACACCTTTTCAATCAGCCTGTCGATTTCGGCAATTCTCTTTGTATCCTGTTCCACTGTCTGTTGCAGTTTTTTATGTTCTTTCTGCCGCATGGCGTTCGTTTTCTTCGCCAGCATATACAGAAATACTGTTTCGTGGCATTTCACGAAATCCGCTAAACCGCTGATGGCTTCAAACACAAGATTTTCAAGTACTACATCTCGGATATAATGGATTTGGCAAGTCCCTCTGCCGTCTTTGTAATTGGAACACCGCCAAAACTCCTGATTGCGTTTCAGGCTCTTCGCAGCGCAGAAATGCAGCTTTGCTCCGCAGTCGGGGCAGTACACCAATCCCGAAAACAGGCTTGTCCTGCCCGTAGCCGTCGGTCGGCGGCGGTGTTTGCGGAGCTCCTGCACCCTCAGCCATTGTTCCTCCGAAACAATCGGCTCCTGCATATTCGGAATGATCTGATGTTCCTCCACTGGCTTGTAAATGGTTTTATGCACCTTGTAGCTGACGGTGGTGGTCTTGAAATTCACCGCACAACCGGTGTACTGTCTGTTTTCAAGAATACCGACAACGGTTTTCTGATCCCAACAGTACGGATTCGCCGGTACTTTCTGTGCGTGAGATCTGCCGACAATTTCGTAATAAGCAGAGGGAACAAGAATTTTCTCTTTCTCCAACTGTCTTGCAATCTGTGATGGGCCACGCCCGGCAAGGCAGAGAGTATAGATTTTGCGCACCACTTCGGCGGCTGGCTCGTCAATCAGCCATTTCTCCTTATCATTCGGGTTTTTCCTGTATCCAAACGGAACAGAAGAAGATACCCGTTTGCCGTTATCGGCCTTGGACTGCCACACCGCACGGATTTTCTTGGAAGTCTGCGCCGCATACCACTCGTTGAAAATATTGTGGAACGGCATCATCTCCACGCCGTCGCCCGTTAAGGTATCCACTCTCTCCTGTATGGCGATAAAGCGAATGCCCAGCGACGGATACACAACCTGCGTCAATCTTCCCATTTCCACCTGCTCACGCCCGAAGCGTGAGAGGTCTTTCACAATGATCGTGCCGATTTCTCCATTCTCCGCCATACGCTCCATACGCATAAAATTTGGCCTTTGGAAGGTCGTACCCGATACGCCGTCATCCACGAAAAACATGGTGTTGGTGTATCCCTCTTTTCGTGCGAAGTCCTGTAAAATCTGTTTTTGATTGGTGATGGAGTTGGATTCCTCGTCCTTGTTGTCATCGTCCACGGATAAGCGGCAGTATAGCGCCGTGATTTTGTCATCTGTCTGCCCGTTTAATTTTGTTGCTGTTGTCATCATTCATTTTCTCCTTTCCGACAACAGGGCATAGCAAAGGCATAATTATCCTACTATACCCTGTTGCCTTTTTCTACTGTGCAATGGTTAAATCAGCTTTTCGGACAGGATCAGTTCCTTGAATTGCTCCATAACGCATTGTCTGCCTTTTGGATTAAAATGCGTGGAGATTTCATAGGTTGTCCCGCCGATTTTCAGCTTGAAATCACCCTCCCCAAAACGGCGCATTCTGCTGTAATCAAGAGTGCGTTCCTCGCTGCGGGGCAGCATATAATCCACCAAACAAACCGGCTCGTTTTCATCTATCGGCTCAGGCGGCAAAGCATATATGACTTCGTTATTCGGGTAAATATCTATTTTCTTCATACTGACACCTTACCTTTCGTCACGGCTTCTACGGCTTCGTTCCAATTTTCTGTTGTAGTCGTAAAGCAGTTTCAGGATGGTATCGCTCATCTGCTTTTGGGTGTAGTTTTTTGGAAAAAACGCTTTCAAATCCTGCACCTTAAAGCTGATACGCTCGGTCTGATTGGCTTTTTCCTCCAACATAATCTCATAGATACTTTCCGAAGAAAGCGTACCCTGCTGCGCCGCCTTCTTCATACGGATACTCTGTGCGTGAGATGGGGTACAGTCGTTCAGGCACATAGCGTCCAGCAGAATTTTCTGTTGTTCTTCGGAAAGATAGGAAAGCTCAACTGCGGGGCTGAGGGCAATCACGCCCTCGTCCACCTTTTGGAGCAGTTCAGGAATGAGATGGGTTAAGCGGATATACCGAAACACTTTATCTCGACTTTCGCCCTGTTCCTTGCCGATTTCGGCGGCGGTATCGGACTTTGTCGCAACTTGCGATAAAGTTAAGTCCGTGCGTTTGCCCCGTGCTTTCATTGCCTCCATTTTCATTTTGTAGGCAAAGGCTTTTTCGCTTGGGAGTATCCGCTCACGGTGGAGATTGCTATCTACCACCGCAATCATTGCTTCGTTCCGGTCAAGGGGATAAATTAAAGCAGGCACTTCAGAAAATCCTGCTTTTATAGCGGCGTGCAGTCTGCGGTGTCCGCTGACTACTTCATATTCATCCGTATTTTCAATCGGGCGAACAATCAGCGGAGAAATGATACCCTGCGCCTTAATGCTTTCTGTAAGACTGTTCATATCTTCATCGTCCAGCACCTGAAATGGATGTCCTTCAAAAGAGTGGAGTTTATCTGTTCTGATATTTGCTGCCCTTTTCTTCGGCGGGTTCATTGTATTTATCATCGTTCATACCTTCTTTCTTTGTGTTTCATTGCAATGGCAGTTTCCATCTGCCGCTCGGTTTCCAGCAGTTTTTCAAATCTCGGTATCTTTTCGAGAATTGCCCTTGCGATGGACAGTTCCTTTCGCAAAGGCTTGATTTTTGCGGTAATATCCCTCGCTTCGGCGTTCAGTGTTTCGCTTTTCTTATGGCGGTTGCGGTTATATACCAACTGCCTTTCCCTTTCCAAAGCGGAGATTTGTACTCGTGTTTCGCTGATAAAAGAAACAAGCTCCAGTGGAGAATTAATCTGCTTCTCACACAGGAACCTGTATTCTTCAAGGGTTTTATTTAAGTTTACAACCTCCCGCCGCATTTCGGGCGAAAGCGGACGGGGAGAAGCGGGAGCGATATTGTTACCTGTAATCAGCTTGCATAACTCGATAATCAGTTCAAACAATATCTGTATGCCGTCCATCTTTTTCATTTTGCGGTACTCGATCTCAAGCAGAAGCAGCGGCGTATATTTCGGCTTGTGAAACGGAACATAGCCGATATACTGCTGATTGCCGAGCAGCCGTTCACGGATAGCGGCAGGGGTATATTCCTTGCCCAATCGATCCAAGCGCACCGCCCTCTGCCAGCTTGGCGCTTTGACGGAATAGTGGGTAAAGCGCTCGTCACGCCGTATCTCATAGCCCATATCTTTGAGGCATATCTCAAAGGCTTTGAAATTGGTGGACTGGGCAAGCGCAGCGTTTATATCCGCTTTCAAAAGCTCTCTGTGCGACATACCGCCGCTCTGCTTCAGCCAATATTCCTTTTTCTTCCCGCCGTAAAACTCGGCTTCTTTTAGGACGCTTTTCCCGTATTCCAGACATACGGCGTCGGAGATTTCACGGAGCCTGTGGTGATCGGAGATATGGTTTTCAAACTTCCTGCCGGTCTTAAAGGATACGGAGTTTACCACAAAATGATTATGGAGATTATCCGTATTAAGGTG
The DNA here is from genome assembly GCA_003150035.1 of Clostridiales bacterium. Classification (GTDB taxonomy): domain Bacteria; phylum Bacillota; class Clostridia; order Oscillospirales; family CAG-272; genus QALR01. Next base: position 80,953 of record QALR01000018.1, on the reverse strand, counting down.
CGTGGAAATGACGATTTCATATTCCTTGCCCCACATACGCCTTGCGGTTTCCAGACCGATTTTGTGCGCTTCTTCGGGTGTTACCTCACCAGTCTGAAAACTCTGATATCCGTGATACGCTACATTGCCGCCCGTTTTTCCGAAGCGCTTTTTCGTTGCCGTCATGCGCTCATAGGCTCTTTTGGCGTTGCAGTTGATACCGCTGACATACATACGCTCATCGGTCTTTTTATCATTGGAAACATACTGCAAGGCGGCGTAAAGATCGCTGTCCACATACCTTTTGTCGATGGTTTTATCGGGATTTTCCGCATAGTCGATCACTTCCTTCAGCCTGCTTTTCACAGGCCAACAGCCGGTAGTTGCCACATCATACCACCAACCTTTCACGCTTGGGCAGTATCAATTCTTCGGTAATACTATCAATAAGTGCGACAATTTTTTCTTCCGTGTCCACTGAGATTTTGCCTTCGCATACCACACAAAGTGCATCTAATTTATCATTGAATGAGAAAAACACTTCAGGCAAAACGGCTCTCGGCATATATCCCAAAGCACGCTGGCGGAGATATTCCGATACGCTCAGACCGCACTTTTCGGCGTTATGCTTAATCAGTTTTTTCTCTTTTTCGCTGACACGGATAAATAGATTTTTGTTCTTTATTTCATTCATACAACATCAGTCCTTTCCTTGAATTCGGGGTATTAGGGGCGGCAGTCCCTAAAGTGAAATCGGCTTTCAAAGCCGATTGGGGTGGAAACTGTCAATACAGTTTCCCTGCTTGTTACGGTATGAGACATCTAAGCTGTCCTTTTCGTGGCGTTTTGCCGGTCTGTCTGAATGTCGTTTTTCTATCCCTGCCCCGGAGTCTTACCGCAGCGTCGTTTCGCTCTCACTGTTCACACAAGAGGTCTTGGCAAAATCATATCCCATCCAGCCGGTCATTCAGTTGTAACCGGCTTTCGGGCAACAAAAAAAGCCGGCACACAAATGCGTACCGACTTCCCGCAAAAAGGATAGACTTCTCCCTTGCGGTGGCGGCTTCACATTCATGTAACCGGCTTTGAAATTCAAAGTCGAAACTGTCCTTTACGCTTTTCCGACTGCCGACAGTTCAAGGCGATTCAGAAGCGGCGGTACTTTCTCTTAGCGTACCGCAGGCGTTGTCCGGCTAAAAGCCGTCTCTCTCACTCTAATGTGAAGAATGCTATTCAGTTGTCGCTCTCTTTTGAGGGTATTTTATTATACCGCACAGAACAAATGTTTGTCAATACTTCCCGAATATATTTTCGAATATTTTTTGGAGAATAGGGAATACTATTAAGTTTCTACTAAAAGAAAGAGCTGACAAACTGTATTTGACCACTTGTTCATCAGCTCTTTGACTGGGACTATTATATTGCATTCGGCATATAAGATACAATTATTAATTATTATAGAAACATTTATAAAAGGAAAATTATACCACATTATTAGTAATTGTTTATTATAAGCCGCTTCATCTTATGTTGTTGTAATCTTTACCAATGTTTCCAGATATGCCTTATTTTCATGTCTTGCTCTTTTCCTGTATCCTAATTTATCGCAAATATACTCAATTTTTTGCGAAAAAATGTCTGCGCTTAATTTAGACATATAAAGGTTATTATCTGAATCTCTAAAACTTGTATGCCATTGCTGTTCATCATCAAGAGGATGCTCGGGGCGAAAATCATGAATATTGAAAATTTTGTGTTCAATTTGCGTAATCCATGCAGCTCCTACTTCGGTTAAAGCTCCCCAAGATTGTTTGGTATTATGACTTGTAACAAAGATTACATACATCTTTTGAGTCGAATAACTGTCTACGAAGAAATCTCTTAAATAGTTATATATGCCGCTGCTGCCAACATCCCCTTCTGGAATACGAGAAATCTCGTCATCGCAGTTTGTATATATTATATCTTCCGGTGGGACATTGTTGAACACTAACATATTGTAAACTATGTCAGCTAAATCTTTATCAGGATAAGTTTGACTAATGAGAATTTTCTTTTTTTGTGAATCAATAATGCTTTTTATGCCCATATCAGGGCTATTGGAATTGATTTCCTCGGAAAGTATATTTTCCACCGCTTCCACTTGCTCTGTAGAAATTCCCAAACGATCTGAAATTTTAGCTGCTGCTTTCTTTGCCGTGTTTTTTCTGAATATATCCACCGATCTTCTGAAAGATTCTTCGTTTTGTCGTTGTTGTTCAAGTTTTGCCTCTTCTTTTTTCTTTTTACCGAGCGAAACAAAAACATCGCGCATTTTCAGTATATCGGGAAGAAGTACCTTTCGCACATAATCCAATACCGCTTGATAACGAGGATCGTCAGATTTGTATCCTTGTCGATTGCTTAATGCCATGTCGGGAAGTTCTGTTAGCTCAAAGATATCCACATGAAGCTGACCGACAACATATACTTCAGGCAGTTTATTTTGACCTACAAACGGAAGTATGTTAAACTCTCCCATTTTTTGGTTTGCATATAACGAAATGAAATTGTCCGGAAAATCTGTCAGTTCGGCCTTTCTGCCACGAGTGGATTTATATGTCCCTATCCAACCTTTTATTTCAACATTATATGTATGTTCTTCGCCTTTACGGTCTTTCATACTAATAGGTATCGTGGCTGAAGCCTTTTGGCTCAAAAGCTCATTCTTTTTACCGCTAAAAGGAGTATTGAAATATTCACACAAATATTTGAATTCATCTCCCAAAGTAATTAGCGTAGATAACTCGGTTATCATTTCTTTATCAAACGAATCAATTGTTTCACTCTCATTACCTCTAATTATATGTATTTTGAAATTCTCGTTAACCAACGGGAAAATTTTTAACAAATTTCGCTTTATTGCTTTCAACGAACTATGTAGTTTATACTGTGGCTTTTGCATAACAACCGCAGTGCCATTTCCGGTAATTTTTTCAAATGTTATTTGGTCATCGGATAAAGGCGTTAAAAGGTTATCGCTTCCAATATAACGAGAAAGTATAAAACCAGATTTTTCTTTATCCGAAATGGTTTTTATCAAAACATTTTCCGAAACCGAAAGAGCCGCTAATTTACCAACGCCTTTTCTTCCCATTTTCTTTCGCTTTAGTGCGGTTTCGGCATCTTCGTTAGTATTTCTAGAAACAGCCGCAACGTTGAGGTATTTTTGGATATCGCCATTATTATAAGACATTCCTGTTCCGTCGTCTTCTACGGTTATATCATCTTTATTGGCTATAATGTATACATTATGAGCATCCGCATCATATGCATTTGCAACTAATTCAGCCAACACATAGTAGATATTTGTATATAAGCTTGGTCCCAACAACTCCAATATACGAGGATCTATATTTAATTTATATTCTTTATTAGCCATTTTCCGCTACCGCCTTATTATCTTCCTTCGGCAAACTCTTGATTATGCTTTGTCCGATTATCTCACCTAAACGTGGAGGAACAGCATTACCTATGTGTCTTGCTATATCTTTCATTTTAAACGGAACACTTGGATCTATGAAATCGTAATTTGGGGGAAATGTTTGTAACAATGCTCCCTCCCTTAAAGTTAATGCCCTATCTTGTTCGGGATGACCATACCGACCAGTACCATAACAATAAAATTGAGTTGTCATTGTAGGTCCGATTGCATCCCATCTCATTCTTCCATATACTGAAGTATATGTTTGTCCGGATTCTTTTTTATGACATTTACATTGAAGCTCAACAGGCCAATCTTTCCAGGTCCCTCCCGGGATTGAATGTTGAATTCTTTTTAAGTTAATATCCGATAATTTAGCCGTTCTATGTAGTTTGTCCGATGGACATTCCTCTCCTGCTTTAACAGGGGGTAAATGCTCTATAAACTTTCTCACTGTAGATTCATTGCGCTTATGTGTCGGCAAAATCAAATGAATTTCCCCGAGCTTTGAGGCCAAAAGTACAAATCGGCGGCGGTTTTGCGGGATACCATAATCAGGACAATAAACCACTTGACCTCCATCGGTATGATATCCGTTCTCTTCTAAAAGTTTGAGAAAATCCGAAAAGACCGTTGTATCCCTTATGCTTGGTACATTCTCCATTGACACAATGGCAGGTTGCACTTCTTTTATCATCCTACCAAATTCGGACAATAAATCGTACTTTTCATCTTTTGAATTTTCTTTACCCAATTTATAACGCATTTGAGAAAAAGGTTGACAGGGAGCACAACCAACTAAAATTTTTATTACTCCGTCTGAATAACAACGATTTACATCTTCCTTTGTCATATTTCGAATGTTCATATTATGAAAAACAACTTTATTGTTTTTTTCATAGGTATACTTGCAGGTGTTGTCCAAATCAAATCCCGCAATGACATTAAGTCCAGCATCAAGTAATCCTCTTGTCAAACCACCTATTCCACAAAATAAATCCACTATTTCCACCGACATACAACTATCTCCTAAATATAAATTATACGTTTAGAACACTTTCATATCATCAACGCTACGCTACATAATGATAATTAATAGCATGAATAACATCGTTATAATCATTATCCGCTATTTCCAAAACAGCGTCATCATTCCAGCCTACACTTAATACTTGTAAGAAATTACAGAACTCAAAAATATGTTCCTCAACCTCGCTCGTAAGATTTTGACGAATACTGTAAGTCTTTGCAATGAGCAAAACTTTTTGAGCTGCTAAATCAATTATATGAGTGTTATTATTCGGATGAGCATAGCCATAATGCTGATTCGGCGTTAACATTATCAAATTTTCGACATAATGCATAATTTCCGGAAATTCATTTTTCGAGAAGATATGATGTGCCTGTGTAGGAGCAGCATTGTCATCTTGTCCGTCAATAAACATCGTCAATTCAGATATATTTTCTCTGTATTGATTAGTGAAATCACGCAACAGCCTTTTTGCACGAGACATCATCTGCTCAAAATATCCATCTCGTCTGTCAATATCAGGATGTGTTGCAAGCCACTCTTGTCTTGTTATATCCTTAGGTTTATCACGATAAACATCTCTGAAGTTATCTTGATTATACATCATATCAGAACGATTTATTTTATGCTTTGACATTCTACCTTTTTCAGAGCCGAGTTTATCTCTGCCGAAAGCGAGAGGATTAACTACCTTTGTAAATATTCGTTTCGGTTCATAATCTTTTTTTACAGGAGTGTGGTTATGGTAAAAATCAATAAAGGCTTGCTTCATAGCGTTAAAATGTGCGGAATCTTGGTTTTCAAAAAAATCATTAAAAACGCCCATAAGACCACTATCAGTAAGTACTTTCTCAATATAGCACTGCAAAAACCTTAACGCGTATACATCATTTCGAGCGATATATTCAAGAACCTCCCTATTTTCAACAATGTATAAATGTCTTGAAGTTTCCGAAATATCTTTAATTATTCCTGCATAGCAAAGCATATTTAGGGGTTGTGAAAAGACCTTATCATACTCATTTTCCGCCGTTCTTTCATCTGTTCCCGGCTTTGAATAGGTTTCAGCAATTGTTTGTTTTGCATATTCACTTTGCCAAATGTCTTTGACGGTAAATTTCTCATTAACATTATCTACATAGTCTAACACAAAGTCTGAAATCGACCAAATAACATCAGGGGTACACTTTTGATCTATCCATCTGCCGTTTTGGCTTTTCCTTATATCGTAATCGTGCTGATTACAGAAATTTATAATATCTTGCTGTGTTAACATATTTTCTCTCACCTTGCATAATCAAAGATTGTAATTTGAATATTTTCCTTTTCATCAAGCTTTTCAGTTATAGGAGCTTTTTTGGGTTTATCTCTCAATAGTCCATAGAAGAATACCGAGCAAGCATCAACATTCAATGATCTTGTTTGAAAGTTCCTTGCAATTTGATAAAAATGTCTGTATTCTTGCGTTGAGAAAAATGCCATTTGTTCTTCAGTCGGAGTTATTCCTTTTTTGGGAATTAAAATTGCTACAGAGCCATTTACAAGGCATCCTTTTGGCTTCTTTATCATACGAGGTTTATATGTCATATTCGGCGTAAGATATACATTATCACAATTTAAATAGCTATAGACTGATAGACTTTGAGCATCATCGTATGAAATGAAAGAATCATATCCATCAATATTTATTACGCTTTTTCCATCATTGCTGATATTGCGAGATTTAAGTACACGAATATCTCCATTTTGAAAAAGTACTTTATTTGTTATCTGCCTATCCCTGAACACTTTGAAAACATTGAAATCAAGTTTCTTGCACACAGAATCAAATTCATCATTGCGATAGATAATCCAATAAGGCAATTTATCATCAAAAATATAATTCTGTGACTGTATCATAAAATTCACGTGTGTAATTGACGCAACACGAGTATTTGACGGGCGGCTAAGATTGTTGATGAAAATTGCTAAGGTTTCTACAAGAACGCCGGGGAAGCCCTTTTCTCCAAAGTCAATAATACACTCTACAGCCTTTCTTGAAAGATAACTCCTTGTTGGTGCAAACTCAGGTGTGTTAAGTAAAAATTTAGGAAACACCAACGCTACATAATTTCCGATATTTATTGCTTTGTCTAAAAAGAACGAGCAAATATTAGTCGTTGTCTTATTGATTGCTTCACGGCGATAAACATCAAGCAGCTTATTTGTTGATTTCATTTTAAAAAATGGAGGATTGCCGATGATGTAATCATATTTTTCCTCAAAATCGTACAGTAAAAAATCTGCATTGATATAGTTGATGATGCAGTTATCCGGAATGGTATAATTTTTCAATATCAGTTTTGCAAGTTCTAAGCTATGCTTGTCAATATCTACTACATCAAGAATGATGTTTTTACCCTCAAATTTCTTGATAATAAGTGGTATAAAATTTCCAACGCCAACAGATGGTTCAAGAATTCTAACCGTTTCCTTATCAATGTCTGGCAAAGCTTTCATTATTTCAGTGATTAATGTTTTGCTTGTAAAAAAAGCTGCATTATCAGTTCTGTTGGTATTCGCTAATTCGGCAATTTTTCCCAATGTAGATGATGATAAGTTCATAGGATTATTAGAAACGAATTTTTTTAAAACATCAATATTATTTAATCCGTTGTCCGCTACCATTTTGTTAATTGTCGCCGTATTAAGCGGTGAGTGTTTTAAAACTGATTTTATTTTTTTGGCTATAGATTGAAAAATCACAGTAGGCACAGCTTCGCCTAATGATTGTCTGATTTTTATTTCTTCTTTCTTTAGAAATGAGCGTTTCTTTTCAAAAGGCAGAGCATTTAAAACCGAAAAATCTGTTTCAACCCATTTAAAAGAACTTGGAACGGTCATCATAAGCATAAGTTCTCTTATGCTAAATACCCTGTCATCGCTCGGATGAATAGTGTTTTGGCTTGCCATTTGGTCATTTCTTGTGTGTATGCAAGGACCGACTTTATCCCAATATTGTCTTTTATACTTATCACCGTTTTTTTGCTGATTAATTACAATTTTACCCTCGACAATTCTGTGGGGTTTTTTGATATCATCAGCATTATCGAACGCAGATTCACCCTCTTTTATATCGGAAATCCACGCTCTCATATGTTCGGGATATGTTCTGAAAGAATGGTAGATATCACTGTCGTCAATTTCTCCGAAAACCTTTAACGGTTTTAAATCACCTATAACTTCTCTTAAAGTGTGTTCTTTAACAAGGTCAGGATATAATTCCAAAGGGGATACCTCGTCAGCATAATCTTTAGAAACGCCGATAACAACAGTTCTTTGTCTACTGGAGCAAGCCCCATAATTTTTGAAATTGATTATACGAGAAGCGTAAGAATATGCTTGCCCTAAATTGCTTTCAATCGCAGCAGCGATAGTCTTGTTTTCTCCGTCAATATCCGTGCATATGGTTTTCATAAAAGCAGCAACATTTTCGAAAATGAAAAATCGGGGGTTAACTTGTTTAATGATTTTAATTGATTCAATTACTAAAGAATTGCGAACAATTTCATTTGTGCTCTTTTTATGATTGGCAACTGACATTCCTTGACAAGGAGGAGTTGCAATTACAACATCGATTCTTGAAACATTTTCTTTTTTCTTCCATAAATCTATTTGCGAATACAAGATATTTTTAATGGAATTATCTGTAATATCTCCGCAGATATATCCGCTCTCGTATTTGCATTTGTGATTATATCGCTGAATATCTAATCTTCTTGTAATCAGTTCATTGGTTGCGACACAATCAAAATCCTCTAATTTAAATCCGTAACAACCTACACCGGCACTACTAAACAAGCTGATATAAGTCGGTTTGTTTGTTTTCATCATTATTTTTACCTTAACCTTTCGCAACTTGTTCTGTATCGGGAATCAATTCAACAATATCATCTATCTGACAGTCAAGAGCAGTACAAATCTTAACTAATACTTCAACTGTTACATTTTCATTTTTCCCAAGTTTTGCAATAAGGGAATTGCTTATACCTGCTGCCTCTCCGAGTTCTTTCTTTTTCATATTTTTATCTATCAGAAGTTTCCATAACTTATTATAACTAACAGCCATATTACACCTCATGAATATCATAAAATCGGCTTTTATACTCATAAAGTATATCACAACTTTTTTAGCAATGCAATAAGTAATTACACAATAATGGAATTAATTCAAAAAAAGAACACTTATGCAGCTTTATCAGTAATTATAAAAAGGGGATAGTAAAGATACATTTCTATACTATCCCTATTTCGTTTTATAAACTATAAATCAATTCAGTATTTACAATTTCCGTTGCCCTATGCCGAATATTATTCACCCTAGTAACCCACTCCATCTGATTTTCCGCCTTTAGCTGCTCGGTCACGCCCTCACGCTCTGCCAGCTGTTTTACCAGCCGAAGAACCATATCTTCCGCCTGTTCGTTAATATCGGCAAGGTAACTGTTCAACTTATCGCTTGTGAGCAGGTTGGTATAAAGCACTTTGCGGTGCTGTTTGAGATAGCGCAAATGCCGCTGTCCCCATATTCCCATGGGCTTATTTTCTTCGGTAAGTAAAGTGATATTCGGCAAATAGTAGTCGCCTTGCAAAGTATATGTGCCGCCCATCTGTTCAAATATTGTCTTTTTCATAACCTTAAACCTCTGTGATTCTAATTTTGAATTTCTTAACAGGTGCATTGACTACTTTGATTAGAACATCATCTACTGCATCCGTATATCTGCCTTCTGCCAGCAGATTGTTCCGCAGCGCATTAAGAGCATTTAATATAATTCTCCGTTCGTTTTCATCAATCGCTATGTAGTGTTTTTGATTTCGCATATCCGTTTACCTCCTTCATCTACATTGTAGCAAGGAAGTTTTTGCTTGACGAATGTGCAATTTTATTTTTTGGCATAAAGAAAGACAGCGTAAAAAGCATTTCTGCCTTTTTCGCTGTCTTTCGCCTTTGCAACGCCCATAAGTTGTATTTTCAATATTTTATTCAAATTACTGCCTTATGTGGTGTTAGCAAAATCTCTGTCCTTTTTGTTGTAGGAACGATTCGCGAATCGCTCTATGGTTTTCTCGGCAGGAAAACCTATTCTATGGAAGGCATCCGCTTGGTGGTTTTTTCTATGTTCTATCAAAAAACAGGTGTGATTTGCCTGCCTGCAAACGCTGACACCATCGTGCTTTTCAGCATGTCAAAATCACAGACAAGCGAATACGGCTTGTTTTCCGGGTCGTCCTGTGCCATTGGCACAAAGAAAATATTTTTCCGAGACATCAAGAGTCCGATGTTTTTCAGATTCGCGGAAAGCCCGTCGTTGGTGGCAAGCGCAATGACAACCGGGCGGTCCCGGCGGAGCTGTGCCTTAGCCGCCATGGTAACCGGCGTATCCGTAATACCGGCGGCAAGCTTGGCAAGTGTGTTGCCCGTACATGGGGCTATCACTAGCATGTCGAGCGCAATCTTGGGACCGATCGGTTCTGCGTCAACAATGGTATGCACGACTGTCCTGCCGCATATTTCCTCCACCGTTCGTACGGTATCCGCCGCACGGCCGAAGCGGGTGTCCGTCGTATAGACGCTGTCACTCATAATTGGGAGAATCTGATTTCCTTCCGCGGCAAGCGAGCGCAGAATTTTTATGGATCCCGCAATGGTGCAAAAGGATCCGCAAAAGCAATATCCTATCATTTTCATATAACTCCTTTTTCACACAGTATATTTAAAACGGTTTCGGAAATAATCCGTCCCGCCGTATCGGGAGAAGTCTTTCCGGGCAGCGACAGCGCAGGCAGCGCGCGGATGCCGAGGCGCTGCGCCGCGTGGAAATCCACGCCTCCCGGCTTGGAAGCAAGGTCGATAATCAGGGTATCCTGTCTCATTTTTTCAAGGATAGCCGCGTCGATAACAAGAGCTGGCACTGTATTGAGAATACAATCGAATGTATGCGCCATTTCGCGAAGCCTGTCAAAGTGTTCCGGCTTGCAATTATACGTTTGCGCCCACGCAAGCGAAGCGAAGCTGCGGGCGAACACTGTCACCTCTGCTCCCACGGCGCGGAAAAGCGAGGAGGTAGTCTTTCCGATTCTGCCGAAGCCCACAACCCCGACGTGCATCCCATGGACAGTAATTGGCAGCTCCGCCATCACAGTGGCAAGCGCGCCCTCCGCCGTCGGGATAGCATTTAGCACAGAGAACTCCTCTCTCTCGTAATAATCTACGACACGGGGATCCTCCACATGCGCCATTCCGGCGAAAATGACAGCCTGCTTTTCTGCTTCGGCAAGGATATCCGTCACTCGAAGCTCTTTTTCCGTAAGCGGACAGTTGAGCCTTATGCCGTCGTAGCTGTACGGAAGCGGAAGCAGCACACAGGCAGCGCCGCGCAGTGCCTGCTCCACCGAGTCCGCCTTTTCAATGTTTCCATAATTTCCGTCATATATATCGAAGCCCCAGATCACGACACCATGTCCGTGCGCCGCAAGCTCTCTCGCCGCTACCAGCTGCCGCATGTCTCCGCCGATAACGGCAAATTTCTCAATTTTCTTCAACATCATTTCCTTCCTTTCTCTTCATGAGGCGGACATCAAAAGGTATGTACGTCCGCCGGCGATTATTCGCTCACTTTATTGTATGCATAGAGAAATTACACGACAAAAAGCCCGGACGACAAAACGTCCGGGCTTTTCCCGATTTTCATGAATATAGCTGTGGTTTCACGCCATTTTTGACATTTCTCTCTGCGCCATAACCAAATTGTAGTAAATTCCCTTTTTCTCAATCAGCTCGTCATGGGTTCCGACCTCCACAATTCTGCCCTTGTCCAACACAACAAGGCGCGTCGCATTGCGCAGCGTAGAAAGTCTGTGGGCAATGGCAATGGTCGTCCGCTCGCGCGAAAGCGCCGCAAGCGAGTCCTGAATCTGCTTCTCCGTTTCGGTATCCAGCGACGCCGTTGCCTCGTCCAGAATCAGTATCTTCGGATTGTGCAAAAGCGCACGGGCAATTGCGATTCTCTGCTTTTCCCCACCGGAAAGCGTACAGCCGCGCTCGCCGACCCATGTGTTGTAGCCGTCGGTCAGCTTAACAATAAAGCTGTGGGCACCCGCCGTTTTTGCCGCAGCAATGACCTGCTCGCGCGTCGCATCCTGTTTTGCATAAGCAATATTCTGAAAGATTGTTCCGTTGAAAAGAAAAGTTTCCTGCAGGACCACGCCGATCTGAGAACGCAGAGAACGTTGGGAAATATCCCGGATATCTACCCCGTCGATTTTGATGATACCCTCGTCAACGTCGTACATGCGCATAATCAGATTGATGAGCGTCGATTTTCCAGTGCCGGATTTCCCGACAAGCCCGATAAAGTCGCCGGGCTTCACGTGCAGCGTGATATCCCGCAGAACCTCCGCCGTCTCGTCATAGCCGAAAGACACGTCCTCAATATCGATATTTCCTTTGATGTCGATATCGACGGCGTTTGCGGCGTCCTTGATCTCCACCGGCTCATCGATAATCTCAAACACCTTGGTAACGGACGTTGCCGCCTGCATAATCTGCCTTGGCAGTGTCGCCAGAAACTGCAGCGGCGCATACAGCATGGACGCGTAGCTGGAAAACTGCGACATTTCCCCATAGCTCATTGTCCCGCCTAGCAGCGCGCTGCCGGCATAATACAGAAGGATAAACTCTCCGATCCCCATTAGAAATTGCAAAATCGGGTTGATATACGCCCATGTCTTTTCGATTCTCAGCTGACTTTCCCGCTCGGCCACGGCGTATTCCTCAAAGCGCTGCGACTCTCGGTGCTCCGTGCCGTAGGATTTCACGACACGGATGCCGGAAAAGATGTCATGCAGCACCGTGTTCGACTGTGACTGTCTCTCCCAGTTCCGGCGGAACAGCTTGTTCATAGTCCCGCGGAAAAGGGCGAACGCAATGACAATGATCGGCGTCGGCAGAATGATGAGCAGGGCCAGCCTCCAGTCGTAAATAAACAGCGCTGTCCCGACTGCCAGAAACAGCATGATCTGCTCTATCATGCTGGCCATTTGATTGACGATGAACATCCGGATTCTTGCCGTATCATTCGATACCCGGTTCAGAAGCTCGCCGGCTGTCCGTTTGGAGATACGGGAAATGGAAAGCTGCTGAATTTTTTCAAACACGATTCCTCGCAGGCGCAGGACGACCTTGTTGCCTGAAATGACAAGGAACCAGTTCCGTACAGAGGAAAGTCCCCTTTGCACGAGCTGTGCTGCGAGAATGGCGAGCACTGCCACAACAAAGGCGGAAAGCAGAACCGGTTCCTCGCTGCGGATATAATCGTCCACCAGCACACGATTCAGATACGGCGTGATAAGATTGATAGCCGATATCGCGACAAACAAAAGAACCGACGCCAAGATGTGCCACTTATAAGGCTTCATGACATCCCAAAGTCTAGAAACGATTTTCTTTTTGTCGATACAGGTGAGGCAGGTCTCCGAGCCCTCTCTGTAAGCGCGTCCGCACTTCGGGCAGACCCTTGCCGCCGGCGAATATTTTTCAAAGGCATGTCTGCCATAGCGCAAATAATGATTGGCAGCCTTCACGCCCGCCGCGATCCGGCTCTTTCGGACACAGTCCGCACGGGAAAGCAGTATCGTTTGCCCCGCCTTCGAGGTATACTCCGCAAAAACGCAGCCCACCCCCATGGAAAACCGAAATTCCGAAATCTCGGAAAGCGGGACCTCCAGGAGCCTCTCTCCATTTTCAAAAACGGAAACCGTCGCTTCTGTGACGATGACAAGACCGTCCGCAAAGCCGTCAGGAGCCGTGCGGTCGAGGTTATATTCCCACACGGATACGATATCTTCGTCGGAAAGGCCGGGACACAGCGCTCTTACGCGGGTAAAAAGCCGTTCGTTTTCATTTGTCAACTTCATCACCCCGCTTACAGATAGAGCTCGATTTTCTTATAGCTTCTTCGGTCAAGCTTTTCGGCGTCTTCAATTACGAAGCGATTGCCGTCCACATCAAAAAGAAACAGCTTGCCGCCTCCCGCCCGGATCATGCTCTTGAACGTATCCTGAAGCGTAAAGGTCAGCCGCCCCGCCGAGGTTTGCACATCCCAATAGGAAAACCCGAAGCGCTCCTTCACAGAATAAATTTTTGAAATAACGGGAGAATAATACTTTCGCTCTAGCTCACGCACGAGAATCTCTCGCTCCTCTCCCGAAAAATCGTCGATCTTCCGGATGTACGCCAGCTCATAGCCGTCGATATCAAGAACGGATATGTATTCCCAGAGAAGCTCAAACGGGAAATTCCGATGAAGCATGGCGCGCACCGGCTCCGCATCCTTCGGATATCTCATGTAAAGAAAGCCGCCCTGCATAAAAAACGAGGCATTCTCTGCTGTAATCTCCGGCGTATTCGGATTTTCCGCCGTCGCCCGTCCCTTTTTGTTTTCTGCATCAGGCGGTCGGCGTCTGCCGCCCCGCCGCTCTTGTTCTATCACTTCAACATCCTCCCTTGCCGCTCAGGCAATGCCGGCGTTCTTCAGCGCCTCAATCTGCAGGCTGTAAAGCTTATGGTAAACACCGTCCTTCGCCATCAGCTCATCGTGCGTACCGCGCTCCGCAACCTTACCGTTTTCAATGACAATCAGGCTGTCCGCGTCGCGCAGCGTGGACAATCTGTGAGCGATCATAATGGTCGTTTTGCCCTGAATCAAAATTTGCAGGGCATTCTGGATCTTCCGTTCCGTTTCCGTATCCATCGCCGCCGTCGCTTCATCGAGAATCAGAATTTTCGGGTTGCGCAGAATGGCTCTTGCAATGGACAGACGCTGTCTTTCCCCGCCGGAGAGATCCTTGTAGCCAAATCCGATTTTCGTATCGTACGCATCCGGCAGCTTCACGATGAAATCATGCGCGCCCGCCGCCCTTGCCGCCGCGATAACCTCATCATAGCTTGCATCGGGGCGAGCGTACCGGATATTCTCAAGAATGGTCCCCATAAACAGATACGTTTCCTGAGAAACAATCGCGATATTCCGGTAAAGGTCGGCAAAAGCGATCTTTTTGATGTCGATCCCATCGATGTAGACTGCGCCCGCCTCTGGATCATAAAGCCGGATAAGCAGATTGGCAAGCGTGCTCTTTCCGGCGCCCGTGTGCCCGACGATGCCGAGCGTTTTTCCCGCTTCGATTTCAAAGCTGACGTTATCGATGACTTTATGGTTCTTTATGTACGAAAACGATACCCCGTCAAAACGGACGTCGCCGCGGAACGCTTCGCAGTGAATAGACTCCTTCGCCTCGCACACCTCCGGTTGGGAATCCATGATCTCAAACACCCTTTGCAGAGAGTTTGAGCAGTCCGCCGTCATTTCCGACATTTCGCTGAAGAAAAAGAGCGGCGTATAAATCATATTGGTATAGGTGGTAAACATCATGAGGTCAGCGTAATCGATTCTCCCCTGAATCACGAACCAGCCGCCAAAGCCAAGCGCCACAAGATTTCCGAACGTATAAAGCAGAAAGCCTGAAAGCGGCGAGAAAAAGGTGTTGAATACGCCGCGCCGGATATCCGCATCGGCAAGGCGCTGCGAACGCGCGCCAAAACGGGCGATCTCTTCCTCTTCTTTGGAAAACGCCTTTACCACACGCATACCGGAAAGCTCATCGGCGAGGAACGACGTCATCGAACGTTGGCTGGAATAGCGCTTTGCATGCAGCTTCCGGTTTTTGGCGTGGCTGATGCGCATGGTGATAAGGGATACCGGAATCACCGAGAGAGATAACAGCGCTAAAATCGGATCGATGATAAACAGCAATATGACAAGCACCGCTACCTTCACGACATTGACAATAAAATGCGGCAGGATATTGCAAAAAAAGTCATAGATCGTGTTGGAATCGTTGTTGAGCTGGGTCATCAGTCCACCGGTCTGACGGCTCGTGAAAAAGCCGAGAGAAAGGCGCTCAATCGCGCCGAAAATCGTCTTTTTCAGGTCGAAATTCACCTTTGCCGCAATGAGCGAGGTCACGTAATTGTTGACGGCTGTGGAGAGCGTCGTGAGCAGCTTTGCGCCGATGACCAAAAACAGGACGAACGCAATCATTCCGTAAAAGCTCCCGCTCTCATCCAGAATTTCGCTGTAGAAAAAGCCGGACGAGAAATAAGAAGCGAGAATGCTGAGCGAGGTCATTCCGACAAGCGACAGCAGGGAAAGAAACAGGTACAGCCGATAACGCAGGAAGAAATGCACGATTCTGCGGAACAGCTTGCCCTTTTCCATGCATTTCGGACAGATTTTCCGATTCTTCTCAGGATATCGCGACCCGCATTTCGGACAACGTCCCGCACGAGGGTCATCATCAGGGTCCACCGTAAAAGAACCGTCCTTTGCGATCTTTTCGATATACTTTTTGAAAACAATCATCGAGGTTCGGCAATAGTTCGTCATCGCCGCGATAAAGACCGGCTCCCCATTCTCATCCGTCGCCGTAAATCTTGCGCTGGAAACTAGCTCCTCTATTTTGTAATCGTGAAGATTTTTTAAAGAATATACCGTATATTCCGACTCATTCCAGATTTTGGACGTGCGCTTTCCGCGAATATCCGTTTCACGAGAAAATGTTCCCGTCAGCACGGCAAGCACCTCTGACGTCGCCGCAAGGTAGGTATCGCACGGTGTATGACTTCGGTCCCTGTCACAATAGGCGGCAAGCAGGATATCCTCCCGGGAAATCCCTTTCTCTGCAAGCACTGTATAAATTTCGGCCGGTATTTTATCAATTTCAAATAAGCTCATTGCGTTCCTTTTCCCCGCGGGACTTTCGGGATCCGCGGTTATCCCAAAGCAAAACGGCGAGAACAGAGACCGCTGCTCCTGCCAAAAATCCGATGAACAGTCCCCTCGCTGCCGACGGCGTATTTTTTGTCACCGTAACATCATCGATAACGGAGAGCGTTCCCGCATTCAAAGAAGCAGGAATACGCCCTACCGACACCTCGCAGATGCGTGCAGCAATCGCCTGCGCGCGCCCGGCACTCCCGTCCGTGACAGACATACGGAAAACCCCGGCGCCCATATCCTCGAAAGAAAGCACGGAAAGAAGCTCTGCCTCCGTAATTCCGTCAAAATCCTGTGCGGCAAGCGCCATGGTCTCAGCACCTGAAATCAGGGCGATGCAAGGCTCTGTCAAGGACTCGCATGCCGCAATATCCGCGCTCGTAATGCCGTCTTCATAGCCCGTGCGGTTGCGCACACAGAAGGTCGTGCTTGCCGTATAGCGGACAGGCAGAATCCACAGCGTGACAGCAAGCGCCAAAGCGCCACAGATAAGCATAGTTAAAAGAATCGCAAGCGCGCGACGCCGCACAAGATGCAGAAAATCCGGGATTGTCATATTTTTCTCCGCTCTCATAAATTAAAATCATATTTCTTTATTCTATGGGATGGAAAGAAGTATAACATAAGAAATCTTTCCTGTCAACATTGAAAAGCGGAAAATATGCCTTCATTCCGGACCGGTATCGAGGCGGCAACGAATAGCAAAACAGCGATTTTTCCAGATATAGTTGTCTTTTTCCTGCCAACGCGCTTTTTATTCTGCGGCTTGACAGAATAGCGTCTGTTTTTCATTGACAAATCCCAAAAGCCGTGATATAATAGGCCTCAGAAATAAGGGAGTAGTCGGCGCCTGCCACGGCGCGGTGAAGCCAACACACTGAACAGCTTCTGTTCTGGTTTTGCATGAAACGGCGAGACTTATCTGCTATCCGGCGGATAAGTCTTTTTTATCCGCCAAAAACAAGGAGAACATACTATGTGGGAACTCATCGTCATTGCGATAGGTCTTGCCATGGATGCATTTGCCGTATCCATCTGCAAGGGATTGTCAACCGAAAAAGCGACGCCTAGCCGCGCGCTTATCGCGGGCGCGTACTTCGGAGGCTTTCAGGCAGTCATGCCGATTGCCGGATATTTTCTCGGGGTCAGCTTTCAGGAGTATATTGAAAGAATCGATCATTGGATAGCCTTTGCTCTGCTCGTGCTCATTGGACTTAGCATGATTTGGGAATCGCGAAAAAAAGAGGAGGAAATGACCGCCTCTTTTGGACCCCGCGCGATGCTCCCGCTCGCCGTCTCAACCAGTATTGATGCGCTTGCCGTCGGCGTTACCTTTGCCATTGAGGGCGTCAATATCTGGATTGCCGCCGCCGCTATCGGTGTGATTACCTTTGGTCTTTCTGCTGTCGGCATCAAGGTAGGCAACGTATTCGGCGCGAGATACAAGTCCAAAGCTGAAATTTTCGGCGGCGTTGTTCTCATGCTCATGGGAATCAAAATTCTGCTTGAGCATATGGGAATCCTCCGCATCTGATCTCGGCAGGCGGCTATCCATGCGAAACGAACCTCCCCTCTGAATCTTCAGGGGAGCGTGCGCGTTCTATCCGCTGAGACATGAATTTACCCTTCTTTTGCTTGGGAGTTATTTCCTTTGTTTATTATTCAAGTTAGCTTCATAATTTGTTCATATTCGTGTGATATACTGTCGAAAAAGAGACAGTTCCTTCTTTTATCGTTGAAAAAGTATCATCGCTTGCTGAAATGCATAAGGATAAGAAATAGGATTCAAAATAGGATACGGAACCGCGTTTGTCAGCGCGGTCAAATCGAATCTCTCCGAAGCATGAAAGTCCAGAGGTATGAACATGATCAAAGCCGCGGCGCCCGCCTCCCGAAGGGGTAGGGCCATACAAACGCTTTTTGTCACAGGAATGATTCTCTCGTTTATCGGTTGGGTCTGGGAAACGGTTTTTTCCTTTCTTCTCCGCAGCCCCAATGACAGAGGATTTCTTACCATGCCGTTTTGCACCATCTATGGGGTTGCTCTCATTTTCGTCTATCTGCTCTTCGGAACGCCGACGGATATGCGTCTTTTTGGCCGCCCGGTTTTCACAGACAAGGCGTTCCTGCGTTATCCCGCCTATTTTCTTGCTTCTGCTTTGCTAGCAACGGTAATTGAACTTTTTACGGCCACGTTCTTCGAGTCGCTTTTCGGCATCGAGCTATGGAACTATTCTTTCCTGACAGGAGAAACCTCCTTCATTGCCTTTCTGCCCTCTTTGTTCTGGGGAATTGCCATCACGCTGTTTATGCGGTTCCTTTTTCAGCCGATCCATCTGGCAGTCGGCAAAATCAAGCCAAATATTCTGAATGGTATTTTCTGGACACTGCTTATCCTTCTTGTCGCAGACGCCGCCTTTAACTTTATTTATCTTTCCCTATACGGAACACATTTTAAAATTCCCTTTTTCGACGAGATCAAAATGTAATCGCCGGAAATTCCCCATCTCGCAAATGCGGGATGGGGAATTTTTACGCGCGATTATCCGTTTTTTCCTACCGTTTGATTGCATTTTGCGACCCGTGCCGCGAGCGCCTTATACCGCTCCTCGTCGCGCACACAGTCGAACCATTCCCATCCCTGCCGCCTCTCAAAGAAATCAAAGCGGCGCGGCGTTTTCGTATACGCCGATCGCTTCCGCAAGCGCCTCCTGCGTCATTCCCTTTTCCTGCCGGTATCGTCTGATATTTTCTCCTATTGATAATTTCATGTTTCGGTCTCCTTTCCCAATAGATAAGCCTCGCGCGCTGTGGCTTCTGTTATGATACTACCATCTTTTTTTATTTTACGCCACCTCCTGATGCGAGAGAATTTTTCTCGCAATGATTGAATTTTATACAAAAAAGGACGGCGTACACGCCGTCCCCTCACTCTTACGCATCATAGATTTCCTTTTCGAGAACCACCAACGCATACCCGGATTCATCGGAAACGGAAAGCGCCGACTGCAAAACCCGCCACCCCTGCGCCAAAGCATCATTGATCCTGTCAAAGTCGCGTTTGCCCTGGGTCCGCGCCCAAACAGATTCGGCGGCAACCTTTTGAATTTTCCGCGGTGAGCCGCGGAGCAAATAATCACAGCTCACGTGAAAGATATCCGCAAGCCTCGGAAACATCGTGATGTCGGGATAACCGCCACCAACCTCCCATTTTGATACGGTCTTGTCGCTCACGCCAAGCGCTTCCGCAAGAGCGGCCTGCGTCAGATTCGCCTCTGTGCGAAGCGCTGCAATCCGCTCGCCGATTCTTTTTTCGTCCATTTTACGTTCCTCCCTTTTGATTGGTTACCTTTATTGTATCATAAGAATTCCACGGCGTCCACCTGCTCTTGCGAGAGAAAAAACAGCTGCGCATGTCCGTTCTCTCTGCGTTTCGCAGAGAGAAGTTTTTTTCGGCTCTGTAACGGGCGCCGTCCCCTCTGCAGCTCTTTTTTGCACTGACGGTCAAGCGGGATTGCCCCGCTTTTTGAAAAAAGCGTAGAGCAAAAAAACGAATGCAAAAGTATAAGTGAATATAGATTTGCTTTCGATTTTCGCTATGGCCCGCAGCTTCTTTTTTGTTCTTTTTCTTTCCGCAAAGAAAAAGAACAAAGGCTTTCTGCCTTTTCCAAAAGGGGGAATGGTGTTCTTTTCTCCGTAAAGAGAAAAGAACCAAGAGATTTACCGAGGCTCCCGCCTCAGACTCCTATCCTGCTGCCGATAGCTGCACTTACACGGCTCCCGTCATGACGGACTCACGCATTTTCCGCGTTCGCCGTCAATCGCCGTGCGGTAACACCCGGCATGCCGAAATCTTTGCGCCTGCGGGCATGGGAAAAGCTTTTATTGCGAGGGATAACGATGCCTATTCATAATCATTGAAATATTCTTTACTGAAAAATTCGGTGAGAGTAATCTGGAATCCCATGCATATTTGTTTTATCGTTTTTATTTGAATATGAGATGTTTTTCCCCTCATAAAATCATATAAAGTGGAGGGTGTTAATCCGCCGGAAAGACTCACATCACAAATATTCATATTACGCTCGGATAAAAGCTCATTTATTCTTTTGCGGACAGCATCATCTATTGTCATTTGTTTTCCTCCCATTAAAATACGCCTCCCCGTTACGTGTTACCGTATTTATTCTATGTAAATTGTCTTTTTTAATTCTTACGGCGCACCGTAATTATGGAAAATTTTCTAAAACAAAATTTATTTGAGCGAATTAAAATAATTTTTATTAAAAAATTCAGAGAGTGTGATTTTAAATCCTGCACATACCTGTTGAATTGTATTTACCTGAATATGGACGGTGGTTCCATTCATAAAATCGTATAACGTTGAAGGTGTTAGCCCTCCCATCAGGCTGACTTGGCTTATTTTCATGTTTTCCTTCTTTAAAAGTTCTTGAATTCTAATGCGTACGGCTTCATCTATCGTCATAATGAAAACCTCCAAAAAGATAATTACGGTAAATCGTATCGACATACCGTAATTATTTTAATAAATCTGCTTGTAAAAGTCTTACGGCATGCCGTATTGACAAAAATTTTGTCCGGTGATATTATTACGGTATACCGTAAATTAAAGGAGTAAAATACCGTTGACATGTTGTATCACCGGAAATCGTCCGGAGAAATTTCCATTTGACTACGCAAAGAAGGATTCCTGTGAATACGCGCTGTATACGGATGCTCTTTTTCAGAAAGCGGAAGAGCTGATGCGCCGGGGGTATACGAGCTTTATCACCGGAATGGCGAGAGGGGTTGACCTCGACTTTGCCTGCTGCGTCATTTACCATAAATGCGAAACGTTTTGGGATATCTTAGATATCACATTGGAGGCGGCGATGCCGTATCCTGAGCAAACGCGGGGATGGCCCAGACGCTATAGGGAGGAGTATGACTATGTGCTGTCTCACTGCGACAAAAAGACGCTCGTTTCGTCTGGCTACTTCACCGGCTGTGAGCAAAAGCGTAATCAGTATATGGTAGATAAATCCGACCTTGTTTTTGCCGTGTGGAACGGCGAGGAAAAAGGCGGCACATGGAATACCATTCGGTATGCCGAGCGAAAAGGGCGTAAGACCGAAATTCTTCTGCTGTCGGATATCATGGATTCGATTTAAAAAAGCCTGATACAAAAAAGCACCGCGGCGTCCGCAGACGCAAAGCTTCTAGTCGCAGGTGGTACCCGCACGCAGACAGAAACCGCAGAACTCTCCCGCGCACGCAGGCGCAAAGAACAGAAGATGAACTTTGTTGTCGCGCTGCGTGTTCCGCCGTGGCTTGCACAGCGAAGCCTGCGCAAACACGTGTCGGGAGCAGCGTGTAAAAGCAAACCCTTCGCACAGATCCGATCGACCGGAACGGTCGCGCATTCTTTTCGTTCTTTTCCCCGGCGAGCAAGAAAAGGACACCATTTCCCCTTTTGGAAAAGGCAGAAAGCCTTTGTCCTTTTTCTTTGCGGAAAGAAAAAGAACGAAAAAGAAGCCGCAAGCGTGTCGCTTGACCATTTGTGCAAAAAAGAGCCACGGAGAGTGCGGCTCCCGCACGTTTTCCTGTCCTGTGGACAAGAAATACGGCGGAGCACGCCGCAACGGGAAGTCCGTGCGGCGGGGCACCTTGTCCCGTGCGGGATGAAGTGCCGCAGAAAAGACCAATACGGCGTATGGCCTTAAGTCCGTCGCGCGAGGACTGTCGTGCGCGCCTTCCCCGCGCCCGCAGGCATGGAGTTTCCAACCGCAGGCGGTACCCGCACGGCGAGTTTGCCCTGCAATGCGTAGCATTGTATCGGGATATAGCTGATAGTATGGCCGAGCTTCAAAAGGGTATAGATGATTTTTCGGCTTTGGCCTCGGCGAACGCGGAAAACGCGTGAGTCCGTCATGACGGGAGCCGTGTGGATACGGCCATCAGCCGCAGTATGGGAGTCCGAGGCGGGAGCCTCGGTAAATCTTCCCGTTCTTTTCTCTTTGCGGAGAAAAGAACACCGTTTTCCTTTTCTAAAAGGGAAAAGCCTTTGTCCTTTCTTTCTGCAAAGAAAAAATTGAAAAATTTCAAAGTTTCCCTTGACAAACGAAAAAAAACATATTATACTATTTCAGTAAAACAAAGAAGAACGTTCTCCGTTCTCACCTTGTGGTGCGATGTGCCCGGGTTGATATCTTTTTAAAACATGCACGCGCAGATTCTGCGCGGTATGCTTTGTGTCGTAGGATAGCGGAGAACCGATTCGGTTTTCCGCTTTTTATTTCAATTTTCAGTTTACTGGAGGTGCCGCATATCAGCAGGAAAGAACATTTGATCAATGAGGAAATCACCGTACCGCAGGTGAGGCTTGTCGGAGAGGACGGAGCGCAGCTTGGAATCGTATCGATCGACGCCGCACAAAACCTTTCCATTGAAAAGGGGCTTGATCTTGTCATGATCGCGCCGAAGGCAACGCCGCCCGTATGCCGAATCATGGATTACGGGAAATTCCGATTTGAGCAGGATAAGCGTGAGAAGGAAGCGAAAAAGAAACAGCAGATCGTTGAGATCAAGGAAATCCAGCTCTCCTGCAGCATTGGGGATCACGATTTTCAGACCAAGCTCAACCATGCGTTCCGCTTTCTGAAAGACGGCAATAAGGTCAAGGTGTGCGTGAGATTCAAGGGACGCGAAATGCGTCATACGGAACTCGGCATGGATGTCATCATGCGGTTTGCCGAAGCGGCTTCCGAATGCGCGCAAATAGAGAAGAAGCCCGTTTTGGAGGGGCGTAATCTCACATTGTTCTTATCGCCTGTCAAGCAGTAACGCTTGTGCGGAGTATCCGCGGTTTCTGAAATCAGTTTGAAAGGATGAATACAGTCATGGGAAAAATCAAGACGCATAAGGCCACAGCCAAGAGATTTTCGATCACAAAGACCGGAAAAGTAAAAATGAACAGCTCGAACCGCCGTCATAAGCTCGGAATCAAAACGCCGAAGCGCAAAAGACAGCTTCGGCGCAACGCCTATCTGAGCAAATCGTTCGAGTCTACTGTAAAGACTCTCATTCCCAACAAGTAATCGGTCATGTGAGAGAGGAGTAAAGAAAAATGGCAAGAGTAAAGGGCGCGATGATGACGCGCAAGAGAAGAAATAAAGTTCTAAAGCTTGCGAAGGGCTATTGGGGCGCTAAGAGCAAGCATTTCAAGATGGCAAAACAGGCCGTGATGAAAAGCGGCAATTATGCTTTTATCGGCCGCAAGCAGAGAAAGAGAGATTTCCGTTCCCTTTGGATTACGAGAATTTCCGCGCAGGCAAAGGTCAACGGCATCAATTATTCAAGACTTATGTACGGCCTGAAAAAGGCGGGCATCACGCTCAACCGCAAGATGCTCGCGGAGCTTGCCGTTTCTGACAAGGAAGCGTTCGCTTCTCTTTGCGAGACCGCAAAGGCGGCGCTTTAATATCGGATTTTGCAAAACCAAAGCGAGCAACGCTTTGGTTTTTTGTTCTGAAATCATTTTGGCTTTCCCGGCGGCGCGCTTCTTCTTGTTATCAGAAAGGAAGCGTAGCTGCCTCGAAAGCCCAGAAAAAGAGGTTGCTATGGAAATCATCACAAGCCGCCAAAATCCCGCTGTGGTCGCCGCGGCAAAGCTTGCCGATAAAAAATATCGGGAGCAGACGGGTACCTTTGCATTTGAAGGCGAAAAGCTTCTTGCAGAGGCGATGTCGGCGGGCGTCCGCCTTGTGCGTGTTTTTGCAACGGAGGCGGCTTATCAAAAATACGAAATCCTTTTCCGGCGTATCCCTGCGGGCGTGACTTCTCTTGTATCGGAGACAGTTTACGAAAAGCTCTCTTTTGAAAAATCGCCGCAGGGAATTTTCTGCGTAGCGGAAATACCTGCGCCTCGGGAAGAGGGGGATGGTTCCTTTGTGCTTTTGCTGGACGGCGTGGCAGACCCCGGAAATTTTGGCGCCGTCCTGCGCTCGGCCGATGCGTTCGGCGTCGATATGGTATATGCCGGCGGCGCAGGGGCTGACCTTTACCACCCCAAGGTCATACGAGCGTGCATGGGGTCCTTGTTCCGCGTGAGCGTGCGGACACAGCCGGATATGGTGGACAAAATCCGGCGCTTGCGCGAGGATGGCTTCCGCATTTATGCGGCGGCGCTAGACGCCCGTGCCATCGATATCCGTCAGGCGGATTTTTCCGGAAAAATCGGCTTTGTTATCGGCAATGAGGGGCATGGCATCAGCGCCCCCGTGCTTGCCGCGTGCGACGGATGTATCGTGATTCCGATGCGCGAGGGACCGCAGTCGCTCAATGCGGCGGTGGCGTCCGGCGTCGTGCTTTGGGAGGCGGCACGCAGACGAGGGATATCTGCGCCCACGGTCTGACACAGACCGCGGGATACTCCCGCGCCCGCGAAAGGGAGGGACTTTCTCCTTTTTCCAAAGGAAAAAAGGTTATGTTCTTTTTCTTTGCGGAAACCGCGTGAGTCCGTCATGCCGAGGGCCGTGTGAATGAGGCTTTCAGCCGATGGATAGGAGTCCGAGGCAGGCGTCTCGGAAATCTTTTTGTTTTTTTCTTTACAGAGAAAAGAAAACCGTTCTCCCTTTCCGAAAGGGGAAAAACAACCGGTTTTCTATCAGACAGAAAAAAATTGTCACCGTATGGGGCGGTGTGCATGACGGAGGAAACTTATGGATTTGGTGTATTGGATTTGGCTTTCCCTGCGATGCGGTGCGGGAAGCGAGCTTGGCTCTTATCTTTTGCGTCATTTTAATACTCCGAAGGAGATTTACGAAGCGGACAGGCTGACCCTTCAATCGATAGACGGGATAAATGAGGATATCCTTGCCGCATTGCTTGACCGTGACCTTTCACTTTCCTATCGGATTCTGGAATACTGCGAGAGGGTGAATGTCGGCATTATGACCGCCGCAAGTCCGGTTTATCCTGATAGATTGAGAAACATCCATGCAAAGCCGCTGCTGTTATATTACAGAGGGCGCATTCCTGATATCGACGACAATGTATTGATTGCCTGTGTCGGGACGCGTAAGTGCAGCGCGGCAGGTATCGCGGCGGCGAAGAGGCTCGGTGCAGAGCTTGCCCGTGCAGGTGCTGTGGTGGTTTCCGGAATGGCGCTCGGCATCGACACTGCGGCGCATGAGGGTGCGCTTGCTGCCGGCGGGCACACGATCGCGGTGCTGGGCTGCGGAATCGATAGGGTATATCCTCTCGAAAACCGCAAGCTGATGGAGGTGATCGCTGAGCGAGGCACGCTGATGACGGAATATGCACCGGGATCGGATCCGGACGGAAAGCATTTTCCCATTCGCAATCGGATCCTCTCGGGACTTTGTCAGGGAACGGTGGTCGTGGAAGCGGATCCTTACAGCGGTTCCCTGATTACCGCGCGTGCCGCAAGGAAGCAGGGACGCGATTTGTTTGCATTTCCGGGGAATCCGGAGGACCGGCGTGCGCAGGGAACCAACATGCTCATCCGCGAGGGTGCGAAGCTTGTCACATGCGCGGCGGATATCTTGGACGAATACGAGCTGCTTTATCCGCATAGAATATTCACCGAAAGAATCCCACGGTGCTCATCCCGCCTTGGCCGGGCACGGAGCGCACCCGTCGCGGCGGAAAAGGAATCTCGTCCCGCGTTTGTGCAAGCAAAAAACAGCGGAAAAATCGTCGGAGAGGATCCGGCGATAGCGAAGACAGAGCAGAGCGAGTCCCTGACATTGCGGCGCCCTCGCCGAAGGACGGATACGGAATCGCTTGGAGAGTGGGAGAGGACGGTGCTTTCCGTCATATCAGAGACGATGTCCGCAGAGGAGATCGCGGCCGCCGTCTGCCGCAGGACGGGCGCTTGCGATATGGGAGCGCTCCTCAGCGCGCTTACGATGCTAGAAATCAGCGGCTTTCTTTTGGCAGAGCCGGGCGGGAATTACCGGCCTTTATAACCAAGGCGCCGATGTCCCCCGCCTCTATAGGCGGCGGGTTCCATTCAGTCTTTCGGTGGGAGCTGTCGTCCCCCCACCGAACCCCTGAGGAGCAACGCTCATGGACGACGGCCGCCATCGTCGCAGGTGTGTTTGAGCAAGCTTATCACGCTTTGCTCCGATTAAAACTCTGTATTGACAATCCCTGCGATTTCGGTATATAATAGCGATTGCTTATTATTTTTTAAGGAGAAGGTTTCACAATGCAGGAAAACAAGAAACATGTGAATCTGGTCATTGTCGAGTCACCGGCGAAGGCCGCCACCATCAATTCGTATCTCGGCAGCGATTATAAGGTCATCGCCTCCAAAGGGCATGTCCGGGATCTCCCGAAAAGCACGCTCGGCGTCGATATCGAACATGATTTCAAAGCAAAATACATCAACATACAAGGAAAAAGCGCTCTCATTTCCGAGATGAAAAAGGACGCAAAAAACGCGGACAAGGTTTATCTTGCGACGGACCCGGACCGTGAGGGAGAGGCGATTTCATGGCATCTCGCTACGGTTCTCGGCATTGCGCCGGAGGAAGCGAACCGCGTCGCTTTCAATGAAATTACCAAAAACACGATCCGTGCGGAGATTGAAAATCCGCGGCCCATCGATATGAATCTTGTCAATTCCCAACAGGCGAGAAGAATCCTTGACCGCATTGTCGGCTATAAGCTCAGCCCTTACC
The DNA here is from genome assembly GCA_003150035.1 of Clostridiales bacterium. Taxonomy (GTDB): domain Bacteria; phylum Bacillota; class Clostridia; order Oscillospirales; family CAG-272; genus QALR01. The sequence continues at coordinate 53,896 of QALR01000018.1, read as the reverse complement.
TTTGGAAAACCGTGAAAAGCGGACTTTCTGCCGGGCGTGTTCAGTCTGTGGCGACCCGTATCATCGTGGAGAGGGAAGCAGAAATTGAAAAATTTGTTCCCGTGGAATTCTGGACCATTGAGGCGATTCTGAAGCTCGGAAAGAATCAAAAAGGAAAAGCGAAGTTTTTCGGAGACGCAAACGGAAAAATCGAGCTTGCGGATGAGCAGGCGGCGCAGAAAGTCGTTTCGGCGTGCCGGGATAAGGATTTTACGGTGATCTCCGCAAAAAAATCCAAAAAGTCCAAAAGTCCGGAGCCGCCGTTTGAAACCTCAACGCTGCAGCAGGCGGCGTCAAGGCGTTTCGGCTTCCATTCCAAACGTACCATGAAGGTTGCGCAGGAACTGTATGAGGGAGTCAACCTCGGAGCGCGGCAGGGCGGCGTCCATGGTATCATTACCTATATGAGAACGGATTCTCTGCGCATTTCCGACGAGGCGGCGGCGGCGGCGGAGCGCTTTATCAGGGAAAAATACGGTGCGGCCTATTATCCTTCAAAGCGTAAGATTTATAAATCCAAGGCGTCCTCGCAGGACGCGCACGAGGCGATTCGTCCGGTAAGCATGGAATTTCCGCCGGAGGAGATTCGGGCATCTCTTACGGCGGATCAATACAAGCTTTATAAGCTGATTTGGGACCGCTTTATGGCGAGCCAGATGAAAAATGCGGAGTATGATGCCGTCGACGTTGAGATAGATTGCGAGGGATACCGCTATAAGATGAGCGAGAGCGTCCTGGTTTTTCCGGGCTATCGGGCGGCCTATTCGGACGATGAGGATGCCGGTGATAAAAGCTCCAAATTACGTGGGATTTCAGAGGGGGACGTGCTGCCGTGCGAGCAGATCACGCCGACGCAGAATTTCACGGAGCCGCCTGCGCATTTTGACGAGGCCTCTCTTATCAAATTCTTAAAGGACAAGGGCATTGGCCGTCCGAGCACCTATGCGCCTACCATCACAACCATTCTTGAGAGAGGTTATATTGAACGGGATAAAAAGTCGCTTCTCGCAACGCCGCTCGGACGCGCGACCGTGGAGCTGATGAAGAAGAATTTTCCCGAAATTGTCGACTATAAATTTACCGCCAATATGGAAACCGAGCTTGATGAGATCGCGCGCGGTGACAATACGCTCGAGCATGTATTGGAGGATTTCTATGGCGATTTTGAAAAAACACTGGAGCGCGCCCAAGAGCACATCGGGGAGAACAAGGTAGAGCTGCCCGTCGAGGAATCGGATATTATTTGTGAGAAGTGCGGCAGGCGAATGGTCATCAAAACCGGAAGATTCGGAAAATTTGCGGCATGTCCGGGATATCCCGAATGCAAGAATACCAAACCGCTCGACGCTTCCGGCGCTGTGAAAAAAGAAAAGGAAGAGCCGGAAAAAACTGATCTGAAATGCGAGCTTTGCGGCGGAGATATCGTCATCCGCAAGAGCCGCTACGGCAGATTTTATGCTTGCAGCAATTTCCCGAAGTGCAAGTATACGAAACCAATTCGCGAGGAAATCGGTGTTTCCTGCCCGAAATGCGGCGCGCCGGTCGTGCGTGGCTTCGGGAAAAACCACGCGGTATTCTATAGCTGTTCCAACTATCCGAAATGTGATTTTTCCGTCTGGGATATGCCGACTGAAAAAACCTGTCCCGTCTGCGGCGCAAGGCTGCTTGTCAAAAAAGGCAAGGGCTATCTGTATTGTATGAATAAGGACTGTTCCTACAAAGAGGAAGCTCCTGAAACCAAAGAAACGTCATAGCCCGAACAAAAAGGCTCCCCCGCCTGTGATGCGGAGGAGCTTTTTATCGAAAAAAATGAGCGGCTTCGTCTTGTCCGATACGGCGGCTGTCTAAAACGAAAAATAAAATCGGTGTTTTCTTAATTTTTGGCGCAGGAGGACGTTTTTCTTTCTCAAATATTGAAAAATGCCAAGATAAGTGATATAATTAATAACATATGGCAGTGGAGCCGGCATATCCTGCGAGAGAGGTGAAACTCCGCTTTTTAGAGAGGAAATGCTTTGGATGTGGGATTTGCGCAGAGTTTATGGAGGTTTTCATGAGAATCATTCTTGACGTTATGGGCGCCGATAAGCCGGCGGCAGAGCTAGTTCGGGGCGCTGTGCTCGCAAAAAACGAATATCAGACGGAGACTGTGCTTGTCGGGAATGAGCGAATTATCAGAGAGGCGCTTGCCGCTCTGGAGGTTCCCGCGGGCGAGTTCGAAATCGTTCATTCCGATGATGTGATCACGATGGAGGATAGTCCGATGAGCGTTTTTCAGACGCACAAGGACTGCTCTATGGCGAAAACGCTGAAGCTTGTTGCCGAGGGGAAGGGCGACGCCGCAGTTTCTGCCGGCAATACGGGCGCTTATTTTACCGGTGCTACGTTGATTGTACGCAGGATACACGGCATTCGACGTGCCGCGCTTGGAACCATTCTCCCGTTTGCGAGTCCGCTTATGATGCTGGACTGCGGTGCGAACGTAACGGTGACGCCCGATTATCTGGCACAGTTTGCCTGTCTTGGCTCTGTTTATATGGAAAAGGTTTGCGGCGTGAAGCAGCCGCGTGTGGGGCTTGTCAATAACGGCTCCGAGGAGCATAAGGGCACACCGCTTTATATCGAGACGTATCATCTCCTAAAAGAAATGAAAGGAATTCATTTTGTCGGAAATGTCGAAGGGAAGGATTTTCCCTATGGAAAATGCGATGTGCTTGTCTGCGACGGCTTTACGGGAAACATTATCTTGAAAACGAGCGAGGGCCTTTGCCGTTTTCTGATGGAGAAGGTTCAGGAAATGTTTCGCTCCGGTATGATCAGCATGCTGTCCGGCGCCCTTGTCCATGGGAAAGCGAAGGAGATGAAACGATTCTTTGACGCGCGGGAATACGGTGGAGCACCGTTTTTGGGATTGGCAAGGCCTGTCATCAAGGCGCATGGAAGCTCAGATGCCGATGCCATCAAGAACGCGATAAGACAAGCTGCTTCCTATGCGGAGGCCGGTGTGATTGAGGAGATTGAACGGCGGGCTGCAGATTTTAAGGTGCCAGCGGGCAGCGCCGGGCATGAATAAGCAAAGGCAGGGAAAAGGAGGATATGCATGGGGAGCAGAAGCGACGGGGGACCGCGCGGCACGGAGTTTTTGGAAAAAGCGATCGGCTATGCGTTCTGTCATCGGGAATACCTGTATGAGGCGCTGCGACATTCCTCTTGGGTCAATGAAAATAAGCAGTACGGGCTGCGTTCCAATGAGAGACTGGAATTTCTCGGAGACTCTGTGCTGTCCGTGGTAGCAAGCGGGTTCCTCTTTGACTGCTTTTCCGACCATCCGGAAGGAGATTTAACGAAAATCCGAGCGGACATTGTGTGCACACGTTCGCTTTCCGGATTTGCCAAAGCGATTGACCTTGGAGATTACCTGTATCTCGGCAACGGACAGGAGGAGCGCGGCGGCCGCGGGCAGGACAAAATTCTGGAGGATGCTTTTGAGGCGCTGGTGGCGGCTATTTATCTGGATTCCGGCAAGGACCTTGAAAAAGTGAAAGAATTTTTGCTTCCCCTTATCAGGCGGGAGATAGAGAAAATTTTGTCCGAGCATCCGATTATCGATCCGAAGTCCCACCTGCAGGAAATCGTACAGGAGGCGCGCGGCATGTTGGAATATGAAATCGTGTCGGAAAGCGGGCCCGACCACGACAAAAGATATATCTGTGAGGTGAGAATTGACCATAACGTGATGGGACGCGGCGAGGGAACGAGCAAGAAAAAAGCGGAGATCGCCGCTGCTGAGGATGCCTTGCGGACTTATATCGTCGAATGAAAAGGCATATGACGTTCTGGCTTTCATCCGCCGCGACGAGCAGATTTTTGAATCAGGCCCCATCAGGGAAAACGCTTGCCGATGGCCTATAGGCCGTGGACGGAGAACATCCTGCGAGAGTCGGCGCCCTGGGGGCGGGGATTCTAAACCCCGGAATTTCTTCCGGTGTCCCGATTTTCTGATGGATAGCGCAGATGACGGCGAAAAAATTAGATGGAGTTTTGTGCGGGCGATATTGCCCTCACGGGAAGGCATGGTCAAACAGTATGCGGTTAAAAACGCTAGAACTTCAGGGCTTCAAATCGTTTCCCGATAAAACCGTGATTTCCTTTGACAGAGGAATTACGGTTGTGGTGGGTCCGAACGGAAGCGGAAAATCGAATATTTCCGATGCAATGCGGTGGGTCCTTGGTGAAATCTCTTCTAAAAATATTCGGGGAGATAAGATGGAGGATGTCGTATTTGCCGGATCCCAGAAGCGCAGCCCTATGGGATATGCGGAGGTTTCTGTTACTTTTGACAATACCGAGGAGGAAGGAAAAATCCTCTCGATGGCGGATTACGATGAGATCACGGTTACGCGCCGGTATTACCGTGTTGGCGACAGCGAATATTTTATCAATCGTAAGGCAGTACGCTTGAAGGATATTCATGAGCTGTTTCTCAACACAGGTCTCGGCAGGGATGGCTATTCCATTATCGGGCAAGGCAGAATTGCCGAAATCATTTCTCAGAAAAACGATGATCGCCGCGCTATCTTTGAGGAGGCGGCGGGCATTGCCAGATATCGTTATCAGAAAACGGAGGCGTCAAGAAAACTAGAAGCGACAAACGCAAACCTCATTCGTCTTGAGGATATTGCCGGTGTGCTTGGAGAGCGGGTTCCGCCGCTTGAACGGGAGTCGGAAAAGGCGAAACGGTATCTGGAGCTCCGAGATGCCAAAATGGCGGTGGATATTGCCCTTTCTCTTTTTGACATTGACCGCGCCAGGGCGTCTGCGGACGAGCTTTCTGCCAAGCTAGTGCTCTCGAAAGAGGAACTGGACGGCGCGGATGAGACACGAGCGGAGCTTGAGCGTGCCGAAGAGGAGGTGCGCGCCTCGGAGACGGAAAACAAAATAGAGAGCGAAAGAATTTCTGAGCGGATTTTGGAGCTTACCGGCAGGCTTCATGAAAACGAGTCCCAACTGAAGCTGATTGAGAACGATGCCGCCCACCTGAGAGAGCTCATCGAAAGTGCCGACGGGCGCATGGCCGCCGTCAAAGAAACAGCCGCATCCTCGCGTGCGGAGCAGGCGAGGTATTCGGAAGAGCTTGCACGTATGCGGGACGAATACGAAAAGCAGGTGCGCGAGTCGGAAAAGGCGGCGGCGTCTGTTGCCGCGATAGAGGAGGAGCTTGCGGAAAACGAACGCCAGCGCTTCGGATGTGAGACGCGGATTTCCGAGCTTCGCGCGGCGCAGACGGATGCTGTGGTCGGGCTTTCCGTTGCCGCAGCGCAGAAGGAATCCGATCTTGCCAGGATGGACGAGCTTTCGCATAGCATTGGAAAGCATGAGGAAGACCTTGTGATGCTAAGTGACAGAATCCGGATCGCCGAAGATAAAATCAAGGATTATATCAAAAAAGAGGATGACATCGGGGTGCGTCTTAACGCGCTTGCCGCAGCAAAAAAAGAGAGAGAAGCAAACGCTTCGAGATTGACGGAGGAGAAAAACAACCTGTTTCTTGAAATTTCCCAAAGCAAGCATAAAATTCAGAATCTTGTGCGTATGGAGGAGCTGCTTGAGGGATATTCGGGCGCTGTGCGGTTTGTCGTAAACGAGCATAAGGCGGGAAATATCCGCCTTGCGGACGGTACGTCCGCGAAACTATTCGGCCCGGTGTCGGGACTTATCACAGTGCCGGAAAAATATGCCACGGCGCTTGAGGTCGCCCTCGGACAAAGTCTTCAAAATATCGTCTGTGAGGACGAGGCATCCGCCAAAGCCGCGATTTCCTACTTAAAAAAGAAAAAAGCGGGCCGGGCGACCTTTTATCCGGTTTCCACGATGCGTGGGACGGTGCTTTCTGCTGAGGATGTACCGGAGTCTGCGAGAGAAGGTCTTGTCTGCGCGGCGTCGGCGCTTGTTTCCTGCGAGGATGTGTACCAGGGGGTCATCCGCAGCCTTGTCGGCAGAGTTCTTGTGGCGAAGGACATGGAGGCCGCCAATGAAATCGCGCGTGCGGTTCGGTTCCGGTATCGGATTGTTACCTTGGACGGGCAGGTTATCAACGCCGGAGGAAGCTTTACCGGAGGCTCGCTTTCCGCCGAGGGCAGAATGCTGTCGCGTCGCGCGCAGATCGAGCGTCTTGGCGAGGAGATAAAGGTCCGTGAAGAGAAAATGGCGGCGACCGAAGAGAGACTGCGCTCGCTTTCCGCCGATACGGAAGCGGCACAAAAGGAAGAAAAGAGCGTTCGCTCCTCTGCATCGGTACTCAAAACCCTGCATGATGCGGAGCAAACGCAGCTGACCGTACTGCGCTCGAACCGCGAGGCGCAGGAGAGTGCGCTTTCTCTTCTCAAAGAGGAGCTTTCCGCTATTCAGACAAAAACGTCAAGAGCGGAAACCGATATGGATGGAATTACAAAACAAAAAGTCAAATTTACCGAGGAGCTTGCGCAGGCAGAGAATACCTTGGAGACGATAAACAGGGAGCGCGAGATGGCGGCGCAGCGTCTGGAGGCGAAAAGGGCAGAAGCTTCCACCGTTTCAGTAGCGCTTGCCGAGCAGCGGGCCAATCTTGGTATGCTTACGCAAATGTGCGAGGGCGCAGAGAAGCGTGCGGCGGAGTCCGAAAGAGCGCTTGCCGAACTTTGCGAGTCGACGGACGCCGCGCTTTCGAAGATCGAAAGCGGCACCGCCGCGGCGCAGGAGCTGCGGAAAAATTCCGAGGGGACCGCGCTTGAGCTGAAAGCCTGCGAGCAGAAAAAAACAGAGCTTTCCGATGCGTCGATGGAGCTTGAAAAAAAGCTGACGGAGCTGCGGATAAAAAGCCGGGATATTATCGACCGCCGCGATCTTCTTTACCGTACCTATACGAGGCTTGAATCCGAGTGCGAGGCAGCGAGGGAAAGGCAGGAGAAGCTTGTCGCTTTCCTTTGGGATGAGTATGAGCTTTCTTACAGCGATGCGAGAGGCCGCCTTACGGAACCGCTCACCGACGGAACGCGTCAGGCGGCGGTTTCGGCGCAGTCCAAGTATAAAAACCAGCTGAGGGCGCTTGGAGCCGTCAATGTCAACGCCATCGAGGAATATAAAGAGGTCAAAAAGCAATTTGATGAGCTGACGGAGCAGATTGACGATTTGAAAACCTCGCGTGAGGACCTAACGGGCATTATTTCGGCGCTTGAGGAAACGATGCGAAAGGATTTTCTCTCCACAATGGAGGAAATCGGGGTGAATTTCAGCAAAGTTTTTACGGAGCTTTTCGGCGGCGGGCGTGCGGAGCTGCGCCTCTCCGACCCGGAGCATGTGCTTGAGAGCGGAATCGATATCAACGTTGCGCCGCCCGGCAAGGTGATAAAGAACATGTCTCTGCTTTCCGGTGGAGAGCAGGCGTTTGTCGCGATTGCCCTGTATTTTGCGATTCTGAAGGTCAATCCTACGCCGTTTTGCATTCTCGATGAGATAGAGGCGGCACTGGACGAGGTCAATGTGGATAAATTTGCTGAGTATGTGAAAAAATATTCGGATAAAACGCAGTTTGTTATCATCACGCATCGCCGCGGCACCATGGAAGCCGCAGAGCGCCTGTACGGCGTCACCATGCAGGAGAAGGGGATCTCCGACGTTGTTTCCATTGACATGTCGGAAATTGAAGAGAAAACCGGCGTAAAGCTTCATTGACGGAAAGGGGAGATTTCATGGGATTTTTTGATAAATTGAAGGCAGGGCTTTCCAAGACAAAAAAAGCGTTCGTGGCGGGAATCGACGCAATCTTTGGCAGCTATCGGAATGTGGGCGACGAACTCTTTGAGGAGCTGGAGGAGCTTCTTATCAGCTGTGACATCGGCGCGGAAACGACGATGGAAATTCTGGACAGCCTGCATGATAAAATTCATGAAGAACGCATTACCGACCCGGAGGAGGCAAAAAAAGCGCTGTTTTCCATTCTGCGCGACAGCATCGGAGATGGAGAGCCTATTCATTTTGAGGACGGAAAAATGACGGTTATCCTTGTCATCGGCGTCAACGGGGTCGGAAAAACGACATCTATTGCAAAAATTGCCAATGTTATGAAAAAAAACGGGAAAAAGGTCCTTCTTGCTGCCGCCGATACCTTCCGCGCTGCGGCGATTGACCAACTTAGTGTCTGGGCGCAGCGCGCAGGTGTTGAGCTGATTGCTCAAAGCGAGGGTTCTGATCCCGCCGCCGTTGTGTTTGACGCCGCCGCCGCCGCGAGAAAACGCGGCACGGACGTTTTGATTATCGATACCGCCGGCAGACTGCATAATAAAAAGAATTTGATGCATGAGCTTGAAAAAATCGACCGTGTGATTTCCCGCGAGCTTCCGGACAGCGTGCGCGAGACGCTGCTTGTTCTGGACGCGACAACAGGGCAGAACGCTGTCGTGCAGGCAAAGGAATTCAAAAACGCAGCGGATATCACCGGGCTTGTCCTGACGAAGCTTGACGGGACCGCCAAGGGCGGCATTGTGATTTCCATCAAAAGGGAGCTTGGAATTCCGGTCAAATTTATCGGGGTTGGCGAAAAAATCGACGATTTGCAACCGTTTTCTGCCGATGAATTTGTTGCGGCGCTGTTTGAATCATAAATCCCAGGGATCGGAAGGGAGGCACTAATATGGAAAAAATCGTCATGGCGTCCAATAACCGCCACAAAATAACAGAGCTTGAGGCTTTTCTTCATAGGTTTTGTCCGGCCGACGTAGGGGGAGAACCATATGAGCTGCTCTCTCTTTCGGATATTGGCTATGAGAAGGAAATCGTCGAGGACGGCGACACCTTTGAAGAAAACGCTCTTATCAAGGCGCGTACGGTTGCGGCGTTCGGCTATATCGGCGTTGCGGACGATTCCGGCCTTTGTGTCGACGCGCTGGGCGGGGAACCGGGCGTCTTTTCCGCGCGTTGGGCGGGCGGACATGACGACGCCGACAACAACCGCAAGCTTATGGAGAAGATGCGGGACGTTCCGAAGGACAGGCGCGGAGCACATTTTGTGTCGGTGATCGCCTGCGTATTTCCGGATGGACGGGAGTTTACCGCGCGCGGAGAATGTCCCGGTGTGATTCTCGACGCCCCCCGCGGCGACGGCGGCTTCGGCTATGATCCTTTCTTTCTCTATGAACCGATGGGAAAAACGTTTGCCGAAATGAATGCCGAGGAAAAAAATGCTGTGAGTCACAGGGCGCGCGCCATGGCGCGTTTTGGGGAAATCTTTGCTAGAGAGTCTAGCATCCCCGCAGGGAAAAACGGAGGTTGACATGAATAAGCTATTCTGGGGATTTATCTTTGTCTTTTTAAACTTCAATATTGACCTTGGCGCTGTTCGAATTGGGCTGATCCCTACGTTTGTCGGCTATCTGCTGTTTTATGCCGGATTATCGGAGCTTGCGGAAGAAAGTCCGCGGTTTGAAAAGCGCAGGCCGTTTTGTATTGCCATGATGGTCTATACGGGAATTTTTTGGGTTTGTGATTTCTTTGGGCTTTCTATCATTGTGCCGCCCGCCGTTTCTATTCTGCTGTCTCTTGTTTCATCGGCGTTTTCGCTTTATATTTCCTATGGAATTGTTTGGGGGATCGGCGATATCGAGGATTCAAACCGATACACGCTGCTGGGCGTCGCCCGGCTGAAGGCTGCATGGGGGATCATGATCGCTTGCAGCATATTCTGTACGTTGTGCGCGGCCGCACAGCTGACGATGATCGTCCTGTTGGGGTCGGCTGTGGCACTGGTCGCTTTGATTTGCTTCCTGTGCTTTTTTCACAGCACGAAAAAGTGCTATTTTTATATGAAGGAAAAGCAGGCGCGCGAGGAGTGGAAGCGTAAACAGGAAGAGGACGGCACGCCGCATATCTAAAATGCGCGCCGATGGATTGGTATAAAGGAGTTTGTTTCTATGTTGACAAGCAAACAGCGCGCCTATCTGCGCGCGATGGCCAATGGATATGACACCATTTTTCAGATCGGGAAAGGCGGCGTCAGTGAGAATATGACCGAGCAGATCGGAAACGCCTTGGAGGCGAGAGAGCTTATCAAGCTGCGTACGCTCGATACCTGTGAATATGGTCCGCGCGAGGCGGCGGAGCTTCTTGCCACGGCGCTTTCGGCGGAGGTCGTTTCCGTTACGGGAAGCCGGTTCGTTCTTTATCGAGAATCCCGGAAGCACAAAAAAATCGAGCTCCCGGACTCCGTCGCGGTGAAGAAAAGATGAGAGTCGGTATTTTCGGAGGAACCTTCAATCCCATTCACAACGGACATCTGAGGGCGGCACATGAGATGATACGGCAGGCGTCGCTTGACCGGTTGTATGTCATTCCGGACGGGGTACCGCCGCACAAGGAGATTGCCGAGGACGATGATCCGATGCTGCGTTTTGAGATGACGCGGCTTGCTTTTGAGGGTACGCCGGAATTCGCGGGACGGACGGTTGTTTCGGATATCGAGATCCGCCGGGAGGGAAAAAGCTACACATATCGGACGCTTCAGCGTTTTCGGGAGATGGGCTTTTCCGATTTGTATCTTTACTGCGGCACCGATATGCTGCTTACCTTGGATAGGTGGTATCATTTTCATGATATTCTTGCGATGTGCACCATTATTTATGCGGCAAGGGAACGGCAGGACACGGCACTTTCGAGCAGAGTCTCAGAAAAAAAAGCCTGCCTTACGGAGCGGTACGGCGCGAAAATCATGGATATTATCTTTGACCCGATTGAGATATCTTCCCGTGAACTTCGACAAATGATTCATGAGGGCGCGGATGCTTTGCCCTACCTTCCGGAGTCTGTATGGCATTTTATAAAGGAGAACCATTTATATCGATGACGGACGAATTGGAAACCAGGCTCGAAACCATCAAGCGGGCGCTTCCCGAATATGAGGAACCGAAAAGAATCGAGCATACGCTTGGTGTTCTCGAGGAATGTATATGGATGGCGGAATCTTTTTCGCTTTTGCCGGAGGAACGCATGGCGCTTTATACGGCGGCTCTGCTGCATGATATTACCAAAGCTAAGACCGATGAGGAGCAGCTTGCCCTCTGCGAAAAATACGGGATCCGTTTGCCGGAGGACCGGACGACGGTGATATCCACGCTGCATCAATATACGGGAGCGCCGTTCGCAAGAGAAGCTTTCGGGAAAGAGGTCGTCTGCGACCGTGTGTATTCCGCGATATCCTGTCATACGACAGGCAAGGCTAATATGTCACAGCTTGATAAAATGCTGTTCGTAGCGGATTTTACAGAGCCGGGAAGGAAATACCGCTCCTGTATGCAAATGCGAGAATATTTACACGGAGAATGCGCCAAAATAAATAAAAATGATAAGGCTGCGCTTACCCGTCTGCTGGACGACACCGTAACAAAAATCATCGGCTTCACGATAACGTATCTGATTGAGAAGGGCAGAAAAATCGATGGCGAGATGCTCTCGGCATGGAATGCGATGGTATGACGCGCTTTTCAAAAAGGATTGGATATGGAAAAGGATAATTTCAGAAAGAATCAGAGAAAAAAGAACAGTAATTCGCGCACCATGCTTATCGTTATTGTATATGTCTGCGCCTTTTTTGTCATTGCCGGAGCTGTGGTGCCGGCGCTTCTGCTTCATAAGCCGTCGGTTGACCCGACTCCGCAGTTTCCGACGGACGGCATCACAGACCTGGAGCAGACGACGGATGTTGCGACAGAACCGGAGGATCCTTATACGAGAAAGGAAGGCTTTTATACGTTTCTTATCGCCGGCGTGGACGATGTGTCGATGAGTACAGACGTGCTGATGCTCGCTTCTCTCGATACGGCAAGCGGAAGCATTCACATTGTTCAGATTCCACGGGATACGTATATCAACAAAGACGTAGGCGGGTATTCAAGCGTGACGCGGGTGAACGCCGTGTTTACTGCGGCATACAACCGGCAGAGGAACAGCGGCGCAACCGAGGCAAAGGCGAAGCATCTTGCCATGCAGGATTTGCAGACAAGGCTTTCTGCGGCACTCTGTGTCAACATCGATGAGTATGTGCTTATCAACACGACCGGCTTTCGCAACGTCATCGATGCGGTAGGCGGAATCTGGTACGATGTCCCGCAGGATATGGATTACGAGGATCCTGAGCAGAATCTTTATATCCATCTGAAGGCGGGCTATCAGCATCTTGATGGGGAGCAGTGCGAGCAGCTTATCCGATTCCGTGACGGATATGCCACAGGCGACATCGGCCGCGTCGAGATGCGCGGGGATTTTCTTGTCGAGGTGCTGCGTCAGGTAAAAAGCAACATTACGATTGGTGATATGATAGCGATGATCCCGAACCTGATTCGGAATGTCAGCACATCCATGTCGGTCGCGGACATTGTTTCTTATACGAAATCGGTATATGCCATCGGAGACGAGGCGATTGCCGTGCGCACCATTTCCGGCTCCACGCTCCAGGACCCCGTAACCGGCAAATGGTCAAGCCATTATTATCTCAACAAAGAGGATGCGCTTGCCGATATCAACGAATGCCTGAACGTTTACAGAACCGATATCAGCTCAGAAATTTTTGACGCGGAGGGCTTCTTTGCGGATAACTCCGGCTCGTATCTTTACGATTATTATTTGTCATAACCGTCATTTGTGGCTCCCGGGGTCTTGACGTGACCCCGGGAGTCGTGGTATAACTACATATAGAAAAAGAAACCGGAGAAAAAATCATGAATCAGGAAATGAAAAAAATGCCCTCTCTCGCCGGCGCCTCGCCGAGGGAGCTAGCGGATGCTATTGTAAAGATTCTCGACGAAAAGAAGGCGAGGGATATCAAGCTTTTGAAATTCAAGGACGGCAGTGACCTTACCGATTATTTTGTCATCTGCACCGGAACCTCGAATACACAGATCAAGGGCTTTGCCGGAGAGCTGGAATATCAGCTCGGAGAGCGTGGCGTGCGTCCGCTGCACGTAGACGGATACGATTCCGGCATGTGGATCGCGATGGATTTTGCTCATGTCATCGTGCATATTTTCCATAAAACCGAGCGGGACTTCTATAAGCTGGAAAAGCTTTGGAACGACGCCGAGGAAATCCCGCTTGACGGGGAAGAAGATTAAGTTTCATATCACTTGAAGGAGAACATAACATGGCATACGACTACAAGAATATCGAGCCGAAATGGCAAAAAATCTGGGAGGAGAAGCACGCCTTTGAGGCAAAAAACGACTATACGCTGCCGAAATACTATGCGCTCGTGGAATTCCCATATCCTTCCGGACAGGGACTGCACATCGGGCATCCCAGACCCTATACTGCGATCGATATCATCGCGCGCAAAAAGCGCATGGAGGGCTACAATGTGCTGTTTCCGATCGGGTGGGACGCTTTTGGGCTTCCGACAGAGAACTACGCGATTAAAACGCATATCCATCCCGCTATTATTACGAAAAACAATATTGCTCATTTCAAAGAGCAGCTAAAAAAGCTCGGCCTTTCATTCGACTGGTCGCGTGAGATCAACACAAGCTCTCCCGAATATTACAAATGGACGCAATGGATTTTCCTCAAGCTGTTTGAAAAAGGGCTCGCCTATAAAAAAGAAATGAGCGTCAATTTCTGCACGTCCTGCAAGGTGGTTTTGGCAAACGAGGAAGTCGTCGGCGGCGTGTGCGAGCGCTGCGGCGGCGAAGTGGTACACAAGGTCAAAAGCCAGTGGATGTTAAAGATCACCGAGTATGCGGACAGGCTCATCGACGATTTGAAGGATGTGGATTTTATTGAGCGCGTCAAGACGCAGGAAATCAACTGGATCGGACGCTCCTATGGTGCACAGGTGAATTTTAAAACAAGCGAGGCCGACGAAATCACCGTTTATACGACAAGACCCGACACGCTTTTCGGCGCGACTTATATGGTGATTGCGCCGGAGCATGCGCTCGTGGATAAATGGAAGGACAAGCTCACCAATTATGCGGAAATCGCCGCTTACCGCGAGGCGGCGGCAAAAAAATCCGATTTTGAGCGCACCGAAATGGTAAAGGACAAAACGGGCGTGAAGCTCGAGGGGGTCTTCGCCGTCAATCCCGCGAACGGAAACAAGATCCCGATTTTTGTATCGGATTACGTGCTTGCCACATACGGAACGGGTGCTATCATGGCGGTTCCCGCGCATGATACGCGCGACTGGGAATTCGCAAAGAAATTCGGGCTTCCGATTGTCGAGGTCGTCGCCGGCGGCGATGTAGAAAAAGAAGCTTTCACGGATGTGGAAACCGGAAAAATGGTCAATTCCGGCTTCCTTAACGGCATGGAGGTCGCCGAGGCGAAAAAGGCGATCACGGCATGGCTCGAAGAAAAGGGCATCGGACATGCCAAAACCAATTACAAGCTGCGCGACTGGGTATTTTCCCGCCAGCGTTATTGGGGAGAGCCGGTGCCGCTTGTTTACTGTGAAAAATGCGGTTGGGTGCCGATTCCGGAGGATGAGCTGCCGCTCGTGCTTCCGGATATCGACCGGTTCGAGCCGACCGAGGATGGGGAATCTCCGCTTGCCGCGGCGGCGGATTGGGTAAATACGACGTGTCCCCACTGCGGCGGCCCGGCCAAGCGCGAGACGGATACCATGCCGAACTGGGCGGGTTCTTCTTGGTATTTTCTGCGCTACTGCGATCCGCATAACGATAAGGCGCTTGCTTCAAAAGAAGCGCTCGATTATTGGATGCCGGTCGATTGGTATAACGGCGGCATGGAGCATGTGACGCTTCACCTGCTCTATTCACGCTTTTGGTCGAAGTTCCTCTACGATCTCGGCATTGTGCCCTGCAAGGAGCCGTATGGGAAGCGGACGGCGCACGGCATGATCCTCGGAGAAAACGGCGAGAAGATGTCCAAATCGCGCGGAAATGTCGTCAATCCCGACGATATCGTCGAGGAGTATGGCGCCGATACGCTTCGTCTTTATGAGATGTTCATCGGAGATTTCGAAAAATCCGCGCCGTGGTCGCCTTCCAGCATCAAGGGCTGCAAGCGGTTCCTGGAACGTGTGGAGGGACTCATGTATCTGGCGAAGGGAACCGGTATCACGCCGAAGCTTGAACGCTCTTTCCATAAAACCATTAAGAAGGTGACGGAAGACATCGATTCGATGAAGTTCAATACGGCGATTGCCGCCATGATGTCGCTTGTCAATGAAATCACCGACGCGGGCGCGCTGACAACGGATGAGCTGAAAACCCTTGTCAAACTGCTTTGTCCGTTCGCGCCGCATCTTGCGGAGGAGTTGTGGTCGCGGCTTGGCGAGACGGAGCTTGCCTCCCTTGCAAAATGGCCGGAGTACGATGAGGAGAAAACTGTGGACGATACCGTCGTCATTGCGCTTTCCGTGCAGGGCAAGACGAAGGATACCGTAGAAATTCCGCTGGATGCGGACGAAGACACGGCTTTTGCCGCTGCGATGAAGAGCGAAAAGTTTGCGGCTCTTGTCGAGGGAAAACAGATTGTCAAAAAAATTTATGTTAAAAACAAAATTCTGAATGTCATCGTAAAATAAAAATGCCACAACCAGCGTGGCAATGCGAAAAAATTTTGAGGGGGACGGTATGAGGCTGTCCCTCTTTTTCTCCTCTCTTATAGGGAAAGGCGTCGAGCGGGCTGGGAAGTAACCCCGTACTTGTCGCGATAGGCGAAGGTGGCGACTTTCTCTTCTGAGCAAAGATAGGCGGGCAACGGCTTTCGGTTTTTCAGCCTGAAATACAAAGAAAAGTGGAGAAAACAAGCCGAATTCCGGAAAAAATACAGAAAAGATATTGACAAAGACTCTTTTGCAGAGTATAATAAAATATGCTGTATTTTGGCATCGTATAGGATATCGCAGGGAGGACAAAAGATGGTTTTGGATATGACGCCGATTCTTTCGGGTGCGGTCGACAGCCTTGCTTTTGAATTCTCGTTCATCCCGGCGTCGGACGGCCTTCTTGCTTCGGTGCGCGCAGATGTCGGCTTCCCCGAGCCTGTGACGGTCAAAGGGCTTGTCAAAAACATGGCGGGCTATATGTGTCTTTCCGCTTCGGCGGAGGTCACGTATACGACGGCGTGTGCGCGTTGCGCGGAGCCTGTATGCAGCAAGCTTGAGATTGCGTTTGAAAAGGATATCGCATCGGATGAGGTATCGCGTGAAAACGATGATTATCTCTTTCCTGAGGATGAGAAGCTCGATCTTCTGCTTCCAGTAGAGGAAGAAATCCTGCTTGAAATGCCGTCCCGGACGCTTTGCCGCGAGGATTGCCTCGGGCTTTGTCCGAAGTGCGGCAAAAACCTCAATGAGGGTTCATGCGGATGTGCTCAGCACGAGCCGGATCCGAGGCTTGCGGTCCTGAAAACATTATTGAAATAGCGAAGTTTATCTGACGGCTGTTTGGAGTACCCGGACAGCGCAGGGGGAGGTGTAGGTAGCATGGCAGTACCGAAGAGAAAAGTATCAAAAGCAAGACGCGACAAAAGACGTTCGAGCGTATGGAAGCTTGATCTGCCGGGCATGACGAAATGCCCGAGATGCGGAGAATACAATCTTTCACACAGAGTTTGCAAAGCTTGCGGAACATATAACGGCAAGGAAATTGTAAAACAGGACGCGTGATTTTGCAACCTGGCAGGTATGCAGACTGGCATACCTGCCTATTTCTTTTGGAGGGCGGAAGAGATCCGCATATAGTATGGTTCTGATTACAGAGGTTGAAAAGGGCTCTCCCGCCGAGCGACACGGGATTTTGCCGGGCGACGGGCTTGTTTCCATCAATGGAAATGGCATTGCGGATGTGCTCGATTACCGTTTTTACCTGTGTGAAAAAAAGCTGCGTCTGGTGCTTCGGCGTGCGGATTCGGAGTTTTCTGTCGAGCTGCGCAAGGGGGAATATGACGATATCGGTCTGGGGTTTGAAACCTTTCTGATGGATAAGAAGCATTCCTGCCGCAACAAATGTATTTTCTGCTTTATCGACCAGCTTCCGCGCGGCATGCGGGACACGCTGTACTTTAAGGATGATGACAGTCGCCTCTCCTTTTTGCAGGGCAATTATATCACGATGACCAATCTTTCCGATGCGGATGTCGAAAGAATCATCAAAATGAAAATGTCGCCGGTCCGTATTTCGGTGCACACGACAAATCCCGAGCTGCGCGTCTTTATGCTGAAGAATCCGAGGGCGGGAACCTCTCTTGCCTATCTGAAACGTTTCGCCGATGCGGGTCTCGAAATGGATTGTCAGATCGTGCTTTGCCGCGGCGTCAATGACGGGGAGGAGCTGACGCGCACGATGCACGACCTTGCCTGCCTGTATCCGGCGGTTACGAGCGTGTCGATTGTGCCGGCGGGCATGACAAGGTTCCGCGAGGGCCTCTATCCGCTCCAACCCTTTTCCGAAAAAGAGGCGGCGGCAGTCGTGGCGCAGGTGGAAGCCTTTGCCGCCGGATGTTTTTCCACATACGGAGAGCGGATTTTCTATACGGCGGATGAACTCTATCTTGCGGCGGGGCTTCCGATTCCGGACGCCGGCTTCTATGGGGATTTCCGCCAGCTGGAAAACGGCGTCGGCATGATGGCTTCCATGCGGGAGGAGTTCGAGGACGCCATATTGAATGCGCAGGATGACGGACGCAAAAGGGAAGTGTCAGTAGCGACCGGCAGCGCCGCGTTTCCGTTGATTTGTGAACTGTGCGGCAGAATTGAAAAAATATTCTCCGGGATCCGTATTCACGTGTATCAAATTGTCAATCATTATTTCGGCGAGAGCATTACCGTCGCGGGGCTTTTAACGGGGAAAGACCTTTTGGAGCAGCTACGCGGCAAGGCGCTCGGCGAGACGCTTTTTATTCCGGAAAATTCCCTGCGGCATGAGGGTGATCTTTTTCTTTGCGGCATGAGCCTTGGAGAGCTTGGAGAGGCTCTTGGCGTCGAAGTCGTCCCGTGCCCGAACGACGGATATGAATTTTTTGATAAAGTGGCGGGAGGTCCGTCATAGCATAGAAGGAGGTGCGATTCTATGGCAAAAACCGTGGCGGCAATTGTCGGACGTCCGAACGTCGGCAAAAGCACGCTTTTCAATAAAATTGCCGGCTCCCGGATTTCGATTGTGGAGGACGTTCCGGGTGTGACCCGGGACCGCATCTATTACGAGACGGAGTGGAACGGGAAGCCGATCGTTCTCATCGATACGGGAGGCATTGAACCGAAAACGGACGATGTGATTCTGGAAAAAATGAAAACGCAGGCGCAGATCGCTATAGAAACGGCACACGTCATTGTGTTCATGTGCGATGTGCATGCGGGCGTCACCGCTGATGACCGGGATATTGCTGTGATGCTCATCAAAAGCGGCAAGCCGGTTATTCTGTGCGTCAATAAAATCGATTCTGTCGGCGCGCTTCCGATGGAATATTATGAGTTCTATGAGCTAGGCTTTGAGGGCGACCCGATTGCGCTTTCCTCTTTGCACGGCACCGGGACGGGAGATCTGCTCGACCGCATCCTTGCGCTTTCTCCGGCGGATGATACACCTGTGGAGGAGGATGATTCCATCAAGGTGGCGGTCATCGGAAAGCCGAATGCCGGCAAAAGCTCTCTTGTCAATCGGATTTTGGGGGAGGATCGCATGATCGTCTCGGATATTGCCGGCACGACGCGCGACGCCATCGACAGCTTTGTCGAAAATGAATACGGAACTTTCACCTTTATCGATACGGCAGGAATCCGCAGACAGAGCCGGGTTCTTGATAAAATCGAAAAGTACAGCGTCCTGCGCGCACATGCCGCCGTGGAGCGGGCGGATGTTTGCCTGATTCTCATTGATGCGACGCAGGGCGTTACTGAGCAGGATGAGAAGATTGCCGGAATTGCCCATGAGGCGGGCAAGGCGTCGGTCATCGTGGTGAATAAATGGGACCTTGTGGAAAAGGACAATTCCTCGGTGAAGCGTTTTACCGACGACATCCGGACAGCGCTTGCCTATATGCCGTACGCACCGATTCTGTTTATTTCGGCAAAGACGGGGCAGCGGGTTCCTCGCCTGTTTGAGCAGATTCGGTATGTAAACGAGCAGGCGTCCCTGCGCATTTCTACGGGTATGCTCAACGATGTCCTGTCCGATGCGGTGACAAGAGTGCAGCCGCCGACCGACAAGGGAAGAAGGCTGAAAATCTATTATATGACCGAATCGGGCGTAAAACCGCCGACTTTTGTTATCTTCTGCAACGATGCGGAGCTTTTCCATTTTTCCTATCAGCGGTATTTGGAAAACAAGCTGCGTGAGGTATTTGGATTTTCTGGCACGCCAATACGTTTTGTCATCCGGGAAAAGGGTGACGACAACTGAACGGAGGGGAATCATAGATGGATCCATCGGAATTTACAGGGCTGCAAAAGCTTATCTGGGAGGGACTTCTCGGAATTTGGGGATATGGAGAAGATTCGCCGGTGTATATCGTCGGCGCGGTGCTGTGCGTCGTCATTCCGTATTTGCTTGGCAGTATCAATTTCGCGGTGATTTTTTCCCGCGGTAAGTTTCATGAGGATATCCGGGAGCACGGAAGCGGCAACGCGGGTTCCACCAATATGCTGCGAACCTACGGATTGAAATACGGACTTCTTACGTTCGCCGGTGATTTTATGAAATCGGTCATCGCAACGACGATAGGACTGGTTGTTATGCCGTGGCGGACCGGATTCGCCTTCATTTCGGGTTTTGCCTGCCTTCTCGGCCATGCGTTCCCTGTCTTTTTTAAGTTTCGTGGAGGAAAATGCGTTGCAAGCCTTGCCGGTGTGGTTTTGGTCATCAATCCGCCTGCGCTAGCACTCCTTTTACTCATTTTTGTCCTGACGGTCGCCCTGACAAGATATGTTTCCCTAGGCTCCATCATCGGCGCCGTTCTTATTCCGGTGTGCAACAGCATCATGCCGTTTTGGTTTGCGCCGTCTCCGCCCGCCGGAATGATTTGTACGATTTTGATGGCGGTGCTTGTCGTTTTTCTTCACAGGAAAAATATTGGGCGTCTTTTGGAGGGCAAGGAGTCCAAGCTTTCCTTTCACAAGAAAAAAGAATAAATTTCCGGATTCCGGAGAAGAATTTTTGAAAAAACTCTTGCTATTTTGCGAATTCAATGATATGATATTATAAGTAATGCAGATAAAAGGGGTAGGACGCCACCCTCTCATGGCGGAGAACCGGTTTTTATCGGAAGCGAGAAGGAGGTGTATACGATGCCGAATATCAAGTCAGCGAAAAAGCGTGTCAAAGTTATCGAAAAGAAAACGCTGCAGAACAAAATGTTCAAATCCGCTCTCAAAACAGATATGAAGAAATATGAAGCTGCCGTTGCCGCAGGCGACACGGCGCTTGCACAGGAAACGTATAGGCAGGCTGTCAAGAAGATCGACCAGGCAGTGGCTCACGGCATTCTGCATAAGAACAATGCCGCAAGAAAAAAGAGCAGATTTGCTTCCATGCTCAATCACATGAACGGCTGAGCTGTCATCCGTCTGAAATCGAAAAGCGCCAATCTCACCGGGCGCTTTTTTGTTTATGAAGCGTTTAAGATTTTTGGAATTTTTGTTGCAGCACCTTGCAATACTCCGGTTTATCCTGTATAATCGTATTGCCGCCGGATGAAAATATTTTTGAGAAAAATATTTTTTCGGTGAGATTTTACTTTCCCCCTGTACGACAAATAAAAAATAAGAAAATACATGGAAAAGTGTGGTTTCAGACGGCGCGGGACCGGCTTTTTCGGAGCGCGGGATGACGTTATTTTGGAGGATTCATGAAAAATCGCGGTACTATCTTTGAATTTCTGCGGTATGCGGTCGTCGGCGGAATTTCCGCCGTCGTCGATATGGCGGTGAATTATCTCATGTTGTTCTATGTATTTTCCGCTGACAAGGATGACAAGGTCTATGTCGCGATATCCGTCGCGGTCGGTTTTGTCGTTGGACTTGTTGTCAATTTTGTCTTGTCGAACCGGTTCGTTTTCAAAAGCGAGGAGCAAAAAGAGCGCGGAAAAACGGCGGGTGCGTTTTTTCTTTATGTCTTGGTCGGCGTCATCGGCTTTGGGCTCACAGAGCTTCTCACGCTGCTTGGGACGCGGTTTATCGGAGATCATGGAATCTGGTATATTTTACTCACCTGTGTGGTCAAGGGCATTGTGCTGATTTGGAATTATATCGGCCGTAAAATTTTGGTTTATCACGGCAAATAAATAGAGAGAGAAAAGAAAGAGGTACACAGATGGAACAAGACAGAAGATGCGCGCTTATCATCGGGGCGGGTCCCGCAGGACTGACCGCGGCCTATGAGCTTCTTAAAAGCGGAACTGACATCCTGCCTGTGATCGTGGAGGAGAGCGATATCATCGGCGGCATATCGAGGACGGTGGAATACCATGGAAATCGGATCGATATTGGCGGGCATCGTTTCTTTTCCAAGAACCACGAGGTCAATGCGCTTTGGCAGGAGCTGATGCCGCTTCAAGGCTCTCCCTCGATCGACGACATCCTTTTGAATAACGACGAGAAGAAGCTCGCAAAAGGCGGACCCGACCCGCAGACCGAAGACGAGGTTATGCTGCTGCGCCGGCGTGTTTCACGCATTTATTTTCTCAAAAAATTTTTTGACTATCCGATTTCGCTTACCGGCGAAACGTTGAAAAATATGGGCTTTGTCCGGACGATGAAAGCAGGCTTCGGCTATCTTTCCTCCTGTATCTTTAAGAAAAAAGAGGATTCTCTGAAAAATTTTTATATCAATCGGTTCGGCGCGCCGCTCTATGAGATGTTTTTCGAGGACTACACGGAAAAGGTGTGGGGAAGAAATCCCGCGGATATTTCGGCGGATTGGGGCGCGCAAAGGGTCAAGGGGCTTTCCCTCATGCGCGCTGTGTGGGCATTTCTTTCCAAGCCCTTCCGCAAGGATAAAAACCATGTGGAAACCTCCCTCATTGAACAGTATCTGTACCCGAAAAAGGGTCCGGGGCAGCTTTGGGAAACGCTTGCTGCGCGCATCGAGAACATGGGTGGAAAAATCATCCGGAACTGCAAGGTTGTCTCCGTGGAAACGGACGGCAGCCGCGTGACGGGCGTCGGCGTTCTTCATGACGGAAAGGAAGAGCGCATGACGGCGGATTTCTATTTTTCCTCTATGCCGATAAAAGATCTCATCGAGGGAATGGGTGACGCGGTTCCGCGTGACGTTCACGATATTGCGGCAGCGCTTCCGTATCGGGATTTTATGACGGTGGGACTGCTTGTGAACCGGCTTAAACTCCGCAACGAAACCAAGATAAAGACAGTCGGGAATATCGTTCCGGACTGTTGGATCTATGTGCAGGAGCGGGAGGTGAAGCTTGGCAGGCTTCAAATCTTCAACAACTGGTCCCCCTATATGGTGAAGGATTTTGAAAACACGGTGTGGATCGGACTCGAATATTTCTGCAACGAGGGAGACGAGCTTTGGAACATGGAGGATGCGGATTTTATCCGATTTGCCACCGATGAGCTTGTGAAGATCGGCATTGTCGATGCCGAGGATGTGCTAGACAGCGTTCGTATCAAGATAAAAAAAGCGTATCCAGCCTATTTCGGCTCCTACGCACAGTTCGATACGGTCCGCGAGTGGCTCGACGGCATGGAAAACCTTTGGTGTATCGGGCGTAACGGTCAACATCGCTACAACAATATGGACCATTCCATGCTGACGGCCATGGAAGCCGTGCGCGCGGCCCTTTCCGGCTCCGGCTCGAAGGATGCGGTTTGGAATGTGAATACGGAAAAGGAATATCATGAGGAAAAATCGGGAAAAGGACCCGCCTAAGATTTGTCCAAACCCAGAAAGGAATGAAGATGAAGAATTTTCTGGAAACGCTGAAAAAGAAAGCGTGGTGCTCCGAGCTTCTTCTGGCGCTGCCGCTGTTTTTGCTTTCTCTCGGCATCCTGCTTTATTATATTATCGGCCCGTCGCGCGGATTTTTCCATTCCGATTGTGCCGACTCCATTTTGTGGGCGAATGCGACTGTGGAATCCGGAAAGGTTTTCTCGGAGGATTTCCATTATGCGGCGCTTTTGCCGTTTGGCGCGTCCCTGTGGATGGTGCCCGCGGTCGCTGTCTTTGGTCTTTCCATGAGAGCGCAGATTTTCAGCATGTCTGTGTTTGCCATTCTTTTTGTCGCGGTGCTTGCGTTCTTTTTCCGTTCTATGCGTTGGAGCTGGAAATGGACGGCTGCCGCCGTATTTTCCGCTTCCATGATTCTTTCCGGCTCGGAAAAGCTCAGAGAGATCATGTGGGAGCACACTATTTATTACAGCCTTGGTATTTTGCTGATGTTCCTTTTACTCGGACTTCTGTTCCGGGTATTGAGCAGTCCCTATGAAAAAGGAAAAAGAGCCGGATTTATCGTCTTTTCACTGCTTTTTCTTGCTGTCTGTATCGGCTGTGGCACCGACAGTTTTCAAATGATCGCGCTGACGGTCGTGCCGGTGCTTGGCGGCCTTGCCCTGTATACTTTCTTCGATGGGGAAACGCCTCTTTTTTCAGCGCGGAATGAAAGAAAATACTACGCCGCCGGCTTGATGGTGGTGGGTGTACTCGCGGGGCTTTTGCTGCTACTTATCTTCACGAACTTCGGCGAAATTTATGCGGGATATGAGAACGCCTATTCCAACTGGTCCGCACTTTCCGAGTGGAAAACCAACGCCGGGAAGTTCTTTGAGCAGTATTTTTCTCTGCTTGGCATCGAGGTTGTCCGTTCACCGATTTTTTCTCTTGCTTCGATTGCGACGCTCGTGAAGCTTGGCGGTGCGCTGCTGCTCCTCCTTTTGCCGCTTGTTCTTTTGTGTCGCTATACAAAAATTCAGGACAAATACACAAAAATAGCCCTTTTGGCGCATTGGGTCCTGACAGCGGTGATTCTTTTCGGCTATATTTGCGGTATGCTCGCCGCCGCCTCGTGGAGACTGACTCCTTTTGTTGGAAGCGCCGTCGTGACGTCGTTTTTGTGTGTTCGTCATCTGGTGGGGGAGAGCGGTACGGTCGGAAAACGAATCGGCATTCTCTTGGTTGTGATTCTTTTGGCTTTTTCCCTTGTCAATGCGAAAACGGTGGCATCCATACCTGCCGATACCGGAGCAGACGATCCGATCTATACTGTCATAGAAGAGCTCGAAGAGCGCGGACTGGACTACGGCTACGCTTCCTTCTGGAATGCGGGAAAGACAACGCTTTTGTCAGACGGAAAGATTTTGGTCCGCAACATCACCGTGGATGCTTCCGGTGTTACGCCCTATCTCTATCAGACCTCGGATCGTTGGTATGAGGATATACCGGGAAAAGAATATTATTTTCTGCTGCTGACAGCGGATGAATACCGGACTTACCAGAGAAGCGCCTTGGCGAGTGAATTGGAAGCCGAGGGCCGAGTGCTATCCGCTTCGCTGATGGAGGGATACTATATCGTTGAGGTAAAAGGCAACCCCTTTTCAGAGTGAAAAGACGCCCGGAAAATCCGGGCGTCTTTGTCTTTCATTTTATGAAGAGGGTCGGGAAAATGAGACAAAACACCGCTTTTCCCGCTTTTTTGCTTGACATCCCTTTTGCGCGATGATATAATCATCCATGTATAACTGAGGGGGATGTCCCCGCCGCTTCGCGGCGGGTTCCTTTTCGCATTCAGCAGGGGATAGGGTCCCCGGCGGAATGTCTAGGTAGGCTTCGCCGACCCTTGCGATGCTGCATGATGGGCGGACCCCCTTGTGGAACTGTATATCAGGCAGAATTTTCAGAAAATACATCGGAGGGACTTATGAAGGTCAGCAAAATGCTCGGCGAGCGCTTCAAGGAAGCGCCGAAGGACTGTGTCATCGCCAGCCATGCGCTCATGGTGCGCGGCGGCTATATCAAATATGTTGGAAACGGGATTTATTCCCTGTTTACGCCCGCCAAGCGCATCATGTCTAAAATTGAGAGAATCATCCGCGAGGAGATGGACCGCATCGACGGGGAAGAAGTCCTGTTTCCGGTCGTAATGCCGGCGAGCCTTTGGGAGCAGTCCGGTCGATTTACGAGTGTGGGCAGCGAGCTTGTCCGTTTTAAGGATAGAGGCGGGAACAACATGGTCCTCGGGATGACGCATGAGGAAGCGGCGGTGCATCTCGCGCGCGATACGGCGAAATCCTATGTTGATTTTCCGTTTATGATTTATCAGATTCAGACTAAATTCCGGGATGAGCCGCGTGCGCGCGGCGGACTTATCCGCGTGCGGGAATTTACGATGAAGGACGCTTATTCCTTCCATACCTCTGAGGAGGACCTTGAACGCTATTATGACCGCTGCTATACGGCATATGAGAGGATTTTCCGTCGTGCTGGCGCGAAAAACGTTATCGCAGTAAAATCGGATTCCGGCATGATGGGCGGAAGCGTCTCCCATGAGTTTATGCTGCTTTCCGAAATCGGCGAGGATACGCTTGCCATTTGTCCGGAATGCGGTTACAAGGCCAATATGGAGGCGGCGGAATGTATTGTGGAAAACGAGGCGGGACAGCTAGCGCCGCTGAAAAAGGTTCATACGCCGAACGCCAAAACGATCGAGGAGCTGTCGGCATTTCTGGATTTGGATGAAAAGCGTCTGTGTAAAGCGGTTGTTTATCAGAGAAACGCGGACGATTCCTATGTGATTGTTTTTATTCGCGGCGATCTTGACGTAAACGAAACCAAGTTGCGAGGTTTTCTCGGCTGTGAAATTCATCCGGCGACTGTTACGGAGGAAAGCGGCATCGTTGCCGGCTTTATCGGCGCCATGGGGCTTCCGGAGGCTGTCACGGTGGTTTGGGATCGTTCGCTTTCGGGCATTTCTAATCTTGTCTGCGGTGCCAATGAAAAGGATTATCACTATACCGGCTTCAACGTGGCGCGCGATATCGGGGAGGTTCTCTATACGGATGTGGCAAAGACCTATGCAGGCGCCGTTTGCCCTTCCTGCGGGAAGCATACGATTACGCTTCAAAAGGGAATTGAGGTCGGGAACATCTTCCAGCTTGGCACTAAATATACAAAGTCGATGGGAATGACCTATCTCGACGCGAACGGAGAGCTTCAGTATCCCATTATGGGCTGTTATGGTATCGGTGTCGGCAGACTGTGCGCATCGATTTGTCAGGAAAGCCATGATGATTTTGGTCCGATCTGGCCGATGTCGATTGCACCGTGGCAGGTAGAGGTCTGCAACCTGCGGTGTGACGACGAGACGGTGAGCCGGACGGCGGATAGTTTGTATGACGCTTTGCAGTCGGCAGGGATTGAGACGCTTTATGACGACCGCAATATTCGTCCCGGGGCTATGTTTGCGGATGCGGACCTTTTCGGCATTCCGGTTCGCGCCGTGGTATCTCCGAAAACCTGTGAACGCGGCGTCATCGAGGTTTCCCTGCGCGATAAGTCGTGGAAAGGCGAGTTCGGAATTTCGGAAGCGGCGGAAAAAATCGCGGAGATGGTCCGTGCGCAGCTTGAAAAATATAGATTGGATTAAAGAAAAGGGGACGGCTTGGGGTGCCTGCGATAAAGCAGTATTTTACTTCTTATCAATGTAAAGTACTGCTTTATCTATTTAACAATGAATTGATAATTGAAAAAAAGAAAAATTATGCTATAATAAAATCGTAAGCTTACAAAATTTATTTTGGAGGTACGATATGAACATTAAAATAGGTGCGATCATTAAAAAACTTCGCGCAGAAAATAATATTACACAAGACGTTCTTGCCACGGCTATAGGGGTGACACCTCAAGCTATATCTCGTTGGGAAGCAGAAGGTGGTTATCCCGATATTGAACTTCTTCCGGCGCTTGCTGATTTCTTTTCCGTCAGTACAGATGAACTCTTGGGATATAAGCTCTCTCAAAGAGAAGAAGAAATTACAAATATCAAAAAAGAAATCTCTCGTCTTGCAGAAGTGGGTACGATCGAAGAACGGATAACTTTCGCAAGAAATGCGATTTCCCGCTACCCCGCAGATTTTGAGATCAAAGAAAATCTCGCTGTTTGTCTGTATCATTTGTGGTGCGATACAAAGAATAACGACCTCATAAAGGAAATCGAAAATCTTTGCTCTTCCGTGGTGGCTGAATGTAAAGATGAAGATACCCGATATGATGCAATCAATGTTTTGATCAATATTTACGGAGGCACCAAGCAGGTTGAGAAAGCTATGCAATCAGTAAATCTGCTCACGCCTATGAAGTACTGCCGTGAATTTGCAAAATCATCGGGGATCGGTGATGGCAATACGGAATTTTATATTCAAGATGAAATCGACAAATTAACCGATTGCTTGGGTACTGCTATTTCAAACTATCCGCTCGCGGATGAACTCCCCAATGATCCGTCCACATGGGATAGAAAAATTGAAATGCTTACTATTTCCAATCATCTTTATAAGATGATATACGGGGATAACCTTATGTTTTATCATGTTCGCCTCTCCCAAAATTATTGGTTAATTTCCACGTATCAGATATCTCAGGGTAAAAAGGATGAAACACTTGCATCTCTTGAAAAAATGTGCTATCACGCGATTGAATACGATAAAGCATATATCAATGATCACGGTAAATTTTACACATCAATTTTTACCGATAAGTTAATTTATCCTAAACCCAACAAAGATTTTCACGAACTTACGGAACACACCAATTGCTACCATATGCTTGACAGATTGCAAAATAAACGATATGATTGTGTCCGTCAAGATTCACGTTTTGTTTCAATTATTGAGAGATTAAATCAGCATGCTAAATAAGTTATTCTTGCCCCGCCTCGTGCGGGGCTTCGATTTTGTGTCCACAAAAGCAGTGCTTGTCAGGAAAATTGACAAGGTATAGATGAACATAAAAGAAAGGCTCCCTCCGGGAGGGAGCTCCCGACGAAGTCGGGTGAGGGAGAGCGCGTTGCGATAAAATTTGTTAAAAACTAAAGTCACGCGGGCTCCTTCCGTCACGCTTCGCGTGCCACCTTCCTCCCGGAGGAAGGCTATTATGCTACTACCCGACAGTAAGCAAAAGGAGTACGAACAAAATTCTCATACTCCTTTTGTCTTTCGGCAGGTAAAACCTGCTTTATGGAAGGCCCCCCTTACCGTCCCTTTTTAAATGCAAAATCAGAGCTTCCCCGCGTATCTTTTCCCCGGCCCGGCGGCAGGCGATGCCGCCGGGATATCATCGGGCGGCGATATTGCCGCTATGTAATATTGGGAATTTCGATTGTCCTGCTCCGAGGAGCTATTCATTATTTTTTCCGTTATATGCTTGCCGCCGAGGATAAACAGGACGGCAAGTGCAAGAACTAGCAGCGGCGCAATCCATTTTTTCATAAGGAACCCCTTTCCGTCCGGCATGGAAGATACTTTGTCCTTTTGTCGGTTGGAAAGAGACTTTTTCTCATCGTTTTATGATTTTTTTTGATAAATTTCTTCTTTCAGAACGCCGACGAACGGCAGCGTCCGGTAATCCTCGTTGTAGTCAAGCCCGTATCCGACGACAAATTCATCCGGAATTTCCGCACCTATGTAGTCCGGCGTAAACGGCACCTCCCGCCTTGACGGCTTGTCAAGGAGAGTGCAGGTACGTACGCTGCGGGCGCCGCGCGCATCCAGCATTTTGGTAAGTGCGGAAAGGGTCTTGCCGCTGTCGATGATATCCTCTACGATAAGGATGTCCGTGCTTTCCAAATCGTCGCGCATAAGATCGAGCGCGATTTTGACATAGCCGGACGAGCGTGTGCCGGCGCCATAGGAGGAAACCTTCATAAAATCAATTTGCAAAGGGGTTTTCAGGTGTTTCATAAGGTCGCCCATAAAAACGACGGAACCCTTGAGAATCCCGACAAGAAGAAGCTTTTTTCCGGTATAGTCGCGGTCGATTTCCGCCGCAAGACGACTGACGAGCGACAGCAGCTCTTCTTCCGAAATCAGTATTTTTTCAATGTCTTTCTTTAAATCCATAAAAATTTTCCCCTTCACAAATCAAAATTCGAGATAAAAAAGGTCTGATTTTTTCTCATCCGTAAGCCCGTCCGCAGCGCCGAGCCCGGGAAACCAAAGGATGGAACTGTCTCGGCAAATCACCGGCCGATATCGTTTTACGTCCGCTCCCGCGCCGCAGAGAAATTTTTTCAGAGTACGGGTCATGCCGCCTGTCCGGTAATGCATGCCGGGCTTGCGGCTTTTCGCGTATAAAGAGGCGAGTGCTTCCGCCGGGAGACGGGTGTGTGAAAAAAAGCGCGCCTGCGCCGTTTCTCTATCGGATGGGATAGCGTCGATATAAAGAAGATTGCCGCCCGGCAAGATATTTTTTCCGGATTTCAGACAGATGGAAAACTCCGGCGCCGCCTGATTGTCCTCGAACTCCTTTTGCGAGAGCAGTTTCAGCATATCCCCGTCCATAGCGGCACAGAGCCCGTCGGAAAGCGCGATACGCTTTCCTTTTTTTTGACCTAGGACAAGCGCCCTTATCGCCTCTGCCTGAGAACGGCTCAGCGTGCCGCCGCCGGCATTCTGATACAGGATTTCGACAGTCTCATAAAATACGGCAGGAGAAAGACGAGCGAGCTCTCCCGCTGGCACGGCGCCGGAGGAGACATACTGCACAAGAAAGCGTTTCGCTTCCTCTCTAAGAAAGGCTTTGGCCTCCGCTGCCGCCGTCGCTGCTGCAAAGGCGTTTTCTTCCGCCGCCGGATTGACTTCTTTCAGATAGGGAATAATATTGTGCCGGATGAAATTGCGCGTATAGCTTGTGTCAAAATTGGATGCGTCTGTGCGAAAGGAAAGTTCGTTTTCACGGAGATAACGCAAGATTTCTTCTTTCGTGCAGGTGATAAGCGGCCGGACTACCGTGTGTCCTCCCATCCCGCGCATCGGCGGAATGCCGGAGAGTCCGGAAAGTCCCGCGCCGCGGCACAGATAGAAAATCATCGTTTCGAGGTTATCGCTTGCCGTGTGCGCAAGAGAAACCGTGGAGCATCCTGCCTTTTCCGCTTCTTCGGAAAAAATGCGGTAGCGGAATTGTCTTGCGGCTTCTTCGATTCCGGTGCCGCCGCAAAGCGCAGCAATATCGACATGTTTGACGAAAAAGGGAATGCCGCTTGCGGC
Source organism: Clostridiales bacterium (assembly GCA_003150035.1). GTDB lineage: Bacteria > Bacillota > Clostridia > Oscillospirales > CAG-272 > QALR01. The sequence goes on along the minus strand of QALR01000018.1, from coordinate 23,658 downwards.
ACAGAAGTCCCGGCAAAAGGCCTCGTCGGCGTCGGCATCGGCGCCGCGAAGCATGTGGTTGATATGAACGGCCGCGATGTGCTCCCTGCCGAGAAGCCGCAAGAGCACGTGAAGCAAGCAGACGGAATCCGCGCCGCCGGAAAAACCGACAAGCGTTTTTTCTCCTGTCCTGTAAAATCCATATGTTCCGCAAACCGTGCGTACTTTTTCTGTCAGCGGGTCGCGGTTAGTATTCTTCATGCTCAAAATCCTGTGTGATAAATTTGGTGAACTGTCCGATCCAACCGAGCTTGACCGTTCCGGTTGCTCCATGGCGGTTTTTTGCTACGATGCATTCCGCTGTGCTTTGCTCACCTTCCTCCGGTTCCTTGTAATATTCCTCACGATAAAGGAAGAGAACGATGTCGGCATCCTGTTCAATGGCGCCGGAATCGCGCAGATCGGAAAGCATCGGACGCTTGTCCGTGCGGCTTTCCGGTCCGCGGGAGAGCTGCGCGCAGCAAATGACCGGAACCTTCAAATCCTTGGCGAGAAGCTTCAGACCGCGCGAGATATCGCCGACCTCGAGCACGCGGCTGTCGGTCTTTCTCTCGCTTTGCATCAGCTGCAGATAGTCTACAACGACAAGCCCGAGGTTTTTGACGCGGCGCAGTCTTGCTTTCATGCGGGTGACGGTAAGTCCTGTCGTATCGTCGATCAGAATCGGACAGCCGGAGAGCTCCGCCGCGGCGTCAGCGAGTTTTTTGTATTGATCGGGGGACAGCTCCCCCGATCGGATGGCGTAGCTGTCCACAAGCGCTTCGCTGGAGAGCATCCGGGAAGCGAGCTGCTCCGCCGACATTTCGAGTGAAAATACGCAAACATTCTTTTTTGAGGATTTGGCAATATTGGCGGCAATGTTCATCGCAAAACTGGTTTTTCCCATGCCGGGACGTGCGCCGACCAACACGAGATCCCCCTCGCCGAGCCCGACAAGCGTGCGGTCAAGCGAAGAATATCCCGTCGGCGTGCCCGAGGCGGCAGATTTATCTTTTGCAAGAAGGTCGAGCCTTGCATACGTACGGCTGATCGCCTCGCGGATATGGACAAAGCCGCGGACCTCGCTGCCTTGCGCGATGGAGAACACTTTTTGCTCGGCGCTGTCGATGATGTCCTTGACATCTCCCTGCGCGGAGAATGCCATATCCCGAATTTCATCCGAAGCGGCAATCAGCGAGCGCAGAAGGCTTTTGTCCTTTACAATCTGTGCATAATCGAGAACGTTCGAGGCGGAGGGCACGGTCTCCGCTATGATTTTGATATATTTTTTACTTTCTTCCTCGTTATAGACACCGCGGGAAACGAGTGTATCGATGAGCGTGACAAGATCGATCTCCCGGTTTTTTGCGAAGAGATCGTACATCGCGTCAAAAATTTCGCCGTGTTCTTCCAAATAAAAATCTTCCCGCCGGATGATGTCCGTAAGGTCCGAAAAGCAGTTCGGATCGATGAGAATTGCGCCGAGAACGGATTGCTCCGCTTCCAGAGCGCATGGAAGGCTTCTTGGATTTTCAGGCATATATTCTCCTTTCCGCCGCAGAGACGCAGCGTATGGGATGCCGTTCCCTGTTATTTGGCATCGGAGGTGACGACAACGTTGATCTTCCCGGTGATTTCCGGATAGAGCTTGACCTCCGGCGTATAGGTCCCGAACGCCTTGATAGGATCGGAAAGGGTGATTTTGCGCCTGTCGATTTCGATGCCGTGCTGTCTTTCAAGCTGCTCCGCAATTTCCTTGGTCGTGACGGAGCCGTAGATTTTCCCGTCAGCGCCTGCCTGAGCCTTAATCTTGACGACGACGCTCTGGAGTTTCTCCGCTGTATCCCTTGCTGTCTGCTTATCGATTTCAATTTGGCGTAGTCTGGCTTCCTCTTTCCCCTTTAATTCATTCAGAATTTTGTTATCTGCCGGCACGGCAAGATTTTTCGGAAGCAGGAAGTTCCTTGCGTATCCGTCCGATACATTGACGACTTCACCCTTTTTTCCCTGACCTTTTACATCGCAGAGCAGTACTACTTTCATAAAATTCAAACCTCCCATGGCGGAGCCTTTTCCGCGCAGTTCTATGGGGCGTCCCTCCCAGACGGGCGCCGATATATGTTTATCATAGCATATTTTTAGAGAAAAAGTCAAGAAATCCGGGAAATATCTTCCGGTGATTCTTGTGCTTTTTCACAAATTCGTCGTATGAATTTTGGCTGTTACAAGAATTGACTCGCTTCCTGTTTTGTGGTATCATGATTCAAACAATAAAAACAAACAGCTATGTTGTTTCTTATGGACCGCGGTCTTGCCATATATGCGACCGGATTCTTGTGTTTTTAGATGGGGAAATTGCATAGGAAGGAAGTCATAAAGAGTTGGTTAATATGGAGGGACCATATCAAAAACTTTGGAATGCACGGGCACAATATTATATGAATTTAAAAGGAGAGCAATGAATACTGCGGAATTAAAGCAAATACATCTGTCAAGACAATACCTGACAAAGAACACAAACAAAGAAACCGTAATAAGGAATCTATGCGGAATACAGTGTCAGTTTTTAAGCAATGCTTATACATTCGCTTGTCATTCGCTGCAATGAAGAAATAGACAAGGGCCGCCTTGGCGAGGGTATCATAAAGAACTGGACAATCAGAGGCACTTTACATATGATTTTGGAAGAAGATTTGCCTTTATTCAAGTACGATGACGGATTTTATCTAAACGACAACTGGGCAGATGAGTTTTCCGGCGGCAGAATATGGATAACCGGCGATAGAAAAAAATATTTTGCGGAGCATATTGTAAAAAGTGTGGCTTCTGGGATAGAAAAACGCGACGATTTGCGTCTTGCTTGCAGAGAAGCAGGGATGACAAGCATAGAAGAATCCTATATATTTGACAGTTGGGGAGGGTTGCTCCGGCCTCTTTGTGAAAGAGGATTTATTCAATATAAGGTTGAGGCGGAAAAAGCGTTCAAGCCAAGTAAGCCGTATACGCCTATGAATCATACTGATGCCATAAAAGAACAATTGACACGGTATCTTAATTATATAGCTCCGGCAACGATAAATGATATTTCATATTTTTTCGGTTTTACAAAAAGATATGTAAAAGAGCTTTTAAACGAACTTCCCGTCAAGACCGTTATGATAGACAAAAAGCAATATTTTTATATGGGAGATATTGATGCGGACCGCCCGGATATCCCGGGGTGTATATTTCTTGCCGGGTTTGATCAGCTTATGCTAGGATACCAGAAAAAGGAAAGCATTTACTTGAAAAGCGAATATTTGCGCGGCGTCTTCAACTTGGCAGGCATCGTTATGCCAGGCGTACTTCTGCGCGGAAACATAGCGGGAACGTGGAAAAAGAAAAACGGTACGCTTGAAATAAAGTGTTTCAGGGAAATATCGCATGATGAAAAAGACGATATAGAGCAAGCCGCCATCTTGCTTTGGAATGATATAAAAGCAATAACATGTCATTAGCATATCATTTATACGAATTTACCGAGTTAAAAACATAACACGATCGAAAGAAAACGCCGAAATCTTTCGGGTTTTTGTGATAATGCCGATCCGGAATCAAAAACCTTCCGGACGGAAAAGGAGGGCTTTTATGAGATTCAAAAAAATTTGCGCTTTTGCCATGGCCATGCTGATGATGGTGCTTTTGGCGTCTTGCGGGGGGAATCCGTCTGGAACGGAAACGACAGATCCATCGACTGTCGGAACCGAGACGCCTGAGGAGACTCAAGACACAGCAGGAACCGAACCGCCGGACACTGGGGAAACTGGCTCCGGCACAGACACGACAGAATCTGAACCGCAGGAAACCACTGGTTCGCCCGGCGGCGAGGACACTCCGCGTCCGGATACAGGATTGGGGATTGAATATCTGGAAATCGGCGATTATGTGACGCTTGTCTACAATGCAGGCACCTGCGAGGTGGAATATGAGGTGGAGCGCGGACTCGGCTCAAGACAGACGGTAACGCTTACGGCGCAGATGAAGGATGGCTTTTTGTTTGACGGTTGGACGGTCGGCAACGCGCTTGTAAACGAGAGATATAACGGACACAGGAAGCCGATCACGGGTAGATCCGATGAACTGACTTATTCGTTTGAGGTATCCTCCGATACCATGGTTTATCTCAACAGCAGCATGACGCTTGTTTATCATGCAAACGGTGGCACACTTTCTGGCGGTGCTTCTGATAGAGAAACCTATTCGCTGGTTTTTTATCATAATCCGAACACGCGCCCTGAGGACGGCTCCTTTGTGCGCGACGGCTACACGCTTGTTGGATACAATACGAAGGCGGACGGAACAGGCGAGGCAGTTTCCCTCGGCGGAAGGATACAGGCTTTTGGCGCTGCTTCTCTTGACCTTTACTGCATGTGGGAGGAAAATACACCCGAGACGGATTTTACCTATGAAACGTCCAGTGGTACGGCAGCGATTACGGGATACACCGGTGCGTCTGAAACCGTGGTCATCCCGCAGAGCCTTGGCGGCTACCCTGTAACGAGAATCGAAGAGGGTGCGTTTTCCGGAAGCGGAATGAAAAAGGTGGTCATTGCGCAGACGGTAAGTACTGTGGCGGGAGGCGCTTTTGCGCGTTGTGAAAACCTGGAAACGGTAGTTTTGTTTGACGCGTCTTTTGAAGCGTCTTATGAATGGGCAGGCTCGTCATACGGAATTTCCGACGAAATCTTTACCGACTGTGATAATCTGAAAGATATCCGGATCAACACCGTTTATGCACTTACCAATACATGGCAGAGCTACAGCGCCGGAAATCTGGACCGCTTGATGTGGGCGGCTAACAAAAAGAAGGTTATCATTATCGGCGGTTCCGGCGCACATTACGGTTTTGAGAGCGGGATTCTTGACGAGGCGCTAGGCGGAGAATATGAGATCATCAATTTCGGCGAAAACGCCAACATTACGTCACTTTTGTATTTCGATCTTGTAGAGGACTTTATTCAGGAGGGCGACATCGTCCTTTGGACGCCGGAGCCGGGTGAGCTGACGCTTGGCAGTACGTCGTGCGGATATCGGTTTTGGGATTTCCGTAAATCCGATTATGATTTTCTGAAATACCTTGATCTTTCTCTTTATTCTGATCTTCTTTCGAGCTTTTCCAATTACTGTGCAACGCTTCCGACCTCGAACTTTACATCATTTGATGCACAGCTACAGTCTGTGAACCAATATGGCGATGATGTTTCCACCCGTGTTTGGAACGGTCAGCGGCATTCCTATTACTTCAACTATTCCTTGGAGGCCGAGGATGCGCTCGCCTCTCTTGTGTCGAGTATTACGGAAAAGGGCGGCTCCGTTTATTTTTCATTTGCCGCGATGCAGCGCAGCGGAATGGCAAACGTACAGGAAGCAGAGGTGCTTGCTTTTGAGGAAATGATAGAATCCGTGCCAGGAATCATTTCTATTTCCGATTATCAGGACTGTATTTACGATGACGACTGCTTTTATGATTCGGCATGGCATATGACAAATGAAGGAGCAAGAGAAAGAACGGAGCAGGTTGCAAAGGACATTCTTGCCCAACTTGCCAAAGAAGGAAAATAATCGGACCGGAGGCGCCTCTATGTTTGGAACAGAAAATTTTATTTTGTCCTCTCCGCTTATGCTGATTGGTATCGTTATATCCGTGCTTCTGGACCTTTGTGAATACAAGTTTCAGAAAAAATGGATTTTTATTACAGCAAACGCGCTTTTCTGCGCGGCCGCTTTCGTCGTCCTTTTGGCATTTGAAGCAAGGCTTTCAGACCTTTTGCTTTTTGTTCTGGCAGTTCTTGCGGCAAGACTTGGATTTTTGTTTCTGGAAGGGAGGCGGCGCGCATGATTTTCAATTCCGCTGAGTTTTTGATTTTCTATCCGCTTGTTTTGCTTCTCTATTTTGTTCTTCCCAAATGCTTTAAATGGCCGCTTCTCTTAATTGCAAGCTGCTTTTTCTACATGATTTGGAATCCGCCGCTGATTTTCCTTATTTTTTTCACGACGGCGGTTTCCTATGCGAGCGGGATTATTATTGAACGGACAAAGAGTCGCCGCAGGAGAAAATTTTGGCTTTGCATGACCCTTATCACCTCGCTTGGCGTGTTGTTTTTCTTCAAATATTTTAATTTTCTGGCAGATTCCGCGATTTCTCTTTGGAACTTTTTCGGAGGCTCGGCAAGGGATTTTTCGCTGGATCTGATTCTGCCTGTCGGCATTTCTTTTTATACCTTTCAGACGCTTTCGTATGTCATCGATGTTTATCGGGGAAGCATCCCGGCAGAGAAGCATTTCGGATGGTATGCCCTGTTTGTTTCGTTCTTTCCGCAGCTTGTCGCGGGGCCGATCGAGCGTCCTGAAAATTTGCTTCCGCAGTTAAAGGAGGACCATAAGCTTGAGGCTTCCAATGCGTTTTTCGGGCTTCAGAAGATGGCAATCGGCTTTTTTAAGAAAATTGTGGTTGCCGATATTCTGGCGGAATTTGTCAATTCTGTATTCAACGACGCGGCGAATGCGACAGGGCTCGGCGTCGTTCTCGGCGCCATGCTGTTCGCCGTGCAGATATACTGCGATTTTTCCGGATATACGGATATCGCCATCGGCTGTGCGAGAATCATGGGCATCCGACTGATGCAGAATTTTGACCTTCCTTACCGTGCACGCAGCATCAAGGAATTCTGGGCAAGATGGCATATCAGCCTTTCTAGTTGGTTCCGAGACTATCTCTATATTCCGCTAGGTGGAAATCGCTGTTCCCGTGCGCGTAACTATTTCAATGTTTTCGTGGTTTTTCTTGTCAGCGGGCTTTGGCACGGCGCGAGTTGGACGTTCGTGCTTTGGGGTGTTCTTCACGGCACGTATCAAATCGTTGGCGCCATGACCAAAAAGACGCGCTTGCGGCTCTATGAAAAGATGAAAATTCGGACAGATTCGAAAGTCTTTGCCATGGGACAGCGGCTTGTCACATTTGTGCTTGTCTGCTTCGCGTGGATTTTCTTCCGCGCGAATAGTACGGGCGACCTGTGGATTTTAATCGGCAAGCTCTTTACCGCTTGGGATATGGAGGCGATTTCGGGGACCCTGTCGTCAATGGGATTTACGGTTACGGCCGCGCTTGTGACGATTTTCGCGATTTTGATTATGTCGATGCTCGACCGGATGTGCGACGAGCCGCGCCTCGCGGAAAACGGGACGGTGACAAAGCAGTACACCATTGCGGTCATTACCCTTGCCGTTACAGTTGCCTGGTCGCTGCTGCTTTCTGTCGGCGGCGCATCCGCCTTTATCTATTTTCAATTTTAAGGGGGTGCGGGAATGAAACGCTCTTGGATTCGCTTTCTTCTGATCGTACTGCTCCTACTACTTCCCATTGCCGCAACGGCTGCTGTCGGCTTTCTTGTGCCGGCGCAGTTTGAGATGACATTTCTCGGCGAATTTGACAACAAAGTAGAGCGTCTGCAAAACACAGACGGACCGAAGGTTATCCTTGTGGGCGGAAGCTCCGTCGCATTCGGCGTGGATGCCGAGCTTTTGGAGCAGACGCTGGGGATGCCGGTTATCAATTTCGGTTTATACGCGACGCTCGGAACCAAAACCATGCTTGACTATTCCAAAAGCGGCATTAACGAGGGAGACATTATTGTCATTGCACCAGAAATGAACGCGCAGACGTTTTCTCTCTACTTCAACGCCGAAGCCATGTGGCAGGCGGTGGATGGACACTTTTCTCTTCTGCGATATCTGGATTCCGGCGATATTCCCGCTATGCTCGGCGGTTTTTGGGATTTTGCCGCATCCAAGCTTTCTTATCTGCGGCAGGGGACGGTGCTTGACCCGGAGGGAATTTATAACGCATCTTCGTTTGACGAGTATGGCTTTATCCGCTACAACCGAACACAGGACTATAACGTGATGGCAGGCGGATATGACGCCGGCATGATGCTTTCCTTCCAAACGGACATGATTTCGGAAGATTTTATCGACTATGTCAACGATTACGTCCGGTATGCGGAGAAAAAGGGCGCCAAGGTGTATCTCGGCTTTTGCCCGATGAACGAGGCGGCGCTCGACCCGCAGGTGACGCTTGAGACGCTAGAGGCGTTCACGGATTATCTGGACGAGGTATTCGACTGCCAGATTCTTGGAAATCCGAACGATTATCTTTATCGTTCCGGCTATTTCTTCGACAGCAATTTCCACACCAACAGCGCCGGTGCGGTCCTGCACACAAGACAGCTTGCCCTTGACCTTGCTTCCATTTTGGGCGGGGAGATTTCGGTGGATATCGATGTGCCGGAGGAGCCGGAAATCCCGGAGGACCCGGAGGAGCCGGAGGAATATGATTACGATGAAAATGAGGTTTATTTTACCTATAGTGTGACAGACTTCGGCGTCTATATCACCGGTGTTTCAGAGCTTGGCAAAACACAGGCGACGCTGACGACTCCCGTGGCATATGACGGAAAGAAAGTCGTGGCCTTTTCTGCCGATACCTTTGCGGACTGCGGGGCACTTCTCGAGCTCTTTGTCACGGACAATATCGGACAGATTCCGGATGGCACCTTCCGAGGGGCGGAGAATCTTGTGAAAATCCATATTCTTGCGGAAAATCCGAATGACTGTACGGTGAACAATGTTTCCATGATGGCAAGAGACGGACTGCCCGAGAGCGCCCGTTTCTATGTACCGGCAGCCTCTTATACGGACTATATCACCAACTATTTCTGGGGACCCTATGCGAACTATATTGTCGCGGAATAATAAAGGAAGGGGAGGATGGCGAAAACCATCCTCCCCTTTTTTGGCAAATAAGCGTTTTGTCGTTTTGTTATATCTTGCCAAGCAGGCGTAAAAGACCCGGAATCTCGTTTTCAAAGTCCACGCCATAACGGATATCCGTTCCGGCGGCTTTGGTGCGGCGGATAGCGCCGACCGTGTATTCTACTGCAACTCGAATGGCTTCAGCGAGGGAAAAGCCATTCATGACAGCGGCAATCAGTGCGCTTCCGAATACATCGCCTGTGCCATGGTAATAGCCTTCAATTTGTTCGGCAAAGTAGTAGGATATGTTTTCTGTCTCTCTGTCATAGGCGGCGGCGCCAAGCCTGCCCTTTTCAAAAGAAACGCCGCTCAGCACCACCTTTTTCGGGCCGAGCGCCGAAAGCTTCCTTAGCAGGGATTCGATATAGGCGCGGTCATAGGTTTCTGTGTAGTTCTCCCCTAGCATGAGCGTCGCCTCCGTCAGGTTGGGAACGATGATGTCGGCTTTTTCGCAAAGCCCCCTCATGCCCGCCACAAACTCCATCGAGAAAGCGGGGTACAGTTTCCCATTATCTGCCATGACCGGGTCGACGAGCACGACGGTTTCCGGTTTTCTGAAATCGCGGATGATATCCTCGACCAGAGCAAGCTGCTCAAAGGAGCCGAGATAACCGGTATAGATCGCATCAATAGAAAGATTCAGGGATTTCCAGTGCGCGGCAATGGGCGCGATATCCTCTGTCAGGTCTCGGAAAGTATATCCCTCAAAGCCGCCCGTATGCGTGGAGAGGACCGCCGTCGGCAGAACGGAGGTTTCGATTCCGGCGGCAGAGATGATGGGAAGCGCTACGGTCAGCGAGCATTTGCCGACGCAGGAAATATCGTGAATGGCAAGAAGTCTTTTTTGCATAATATGCCTCTTTTTTTGGATGGGATGGTAGGTTTTCCATTATAGCACGCCATGCTTTCTCTGTCAACAGACTTTTGCTTCAGAAAAGAAATAAAATTCGAAACAAGGCTTGACAGATTCCAAAAGAAGCGATATACTGATAAATAGTTTTTTTTATAAAGATTCAAAGTCTCGGACAATGGCGTTCGAAGAAAGGGAATATCCCTGCGCCTTTTTGTCCGGGTTTTGTTTTATTTTGCTTGTTTTTGGAGGGAACCTATGAAAAATCTTGGATATTACAACGGCAGATATGATGAGCTGGAAAACATGACCGTGCCGATGCTAGACCGTGTATGCTATTTCGGCGATGGCGTTTACGATGCGACTTACAGCAGAAATCATATTATATACATGTTGGACGCGCATATTGACCGTTTCTATCACAGCGCAGAGCTGCTTGATATCCGCATTCCTCACACCAAGGAGGAATTTAAGGCAATTCTCTGCGATATGGTGAAAAAAGTGGACGACGGCTCTCAGTTTGTTTATATGCAGGTTACACGCGGGACAGGACTTCGGAATCATGTTTTTGAGGACGGAGAAAAGGGAAATGTTTGGATCATGCTAAGACCTCAGAACGTCAAGGATACCTATCAGAAAATCAAGCTCATCACCTTGGAGGATAAAAGATTCCTTTATTGCAATATCAAGACACTCAACCTGATCCCTAGCGTTTTGTATGCCAAACAGACGGCGACAGCGGGCTGTGACGAAGCCGTTCTGCACCGCGGCGAGCGGGTGACGGAATGCGCGCACAGCAATGTTTCTATCCTGAAGGACGGCATCTTTCAAACGGCTCCCACGGATGAATACATTCTGCCGGGTATTGCCCGCGCCAATTTGATCACTATGTGCCATAAATTTGAAATTCCGGTAAAGGAGGAACCGTTCACCGTTGCCGAAATGATGAAAGCGGATGAGGTTATCGTCTCAAGTTCGGGCTCATTCTGCCTTGCGGCGGAAGAGATCGACGGCAAGCCGGTCGGCGGAAAAGCGCCGGCGCTTCTCAAACGGCTTCAGGACGCTCTGGTTGAGGATTTCCTGACAAAAACGGCGCTGTAAGCCGTCACAGAACATATAAAAAGATTTTCGGGACGGCGCCTCTTTTGTCGGAACGACTTGCGGAAGAGGGCGGGGTTCTTCCCGCTTTCGCTATCCTGATAGGATGAGAAAGGAAAGACTATGACGCAAAAAGAACTCACGATTCGGAATCTCGGGCAAAGCCTCGACGATTTGATGAATTTGGATCCGAGAGGCTATGGCGTGTGCAAGATTCTTTATGAGGCTTCCCGCCGGTATACAGGCGAGCCTCTTACGGCAAACGCCGCTAAAAAATTAAAAGCGACACTTGCCCCTGGGGATTATGTCTATATTCTGACGGGCTTTGTGCTCCGCCCGTACGGCTCGGCGGAAACGGACGGTATCATCGGCGCCATCCTGCTTGCCCGCTCTCTTGTCAAGGCGTTTTCGGCAAGCCCCGTTATCATTTGCCAGGAGGAAAATGTTCCGGCGGTCAAGGGACTTTCCCGGCTTGTCGGGCTGCACTTTTTTGACTCCATCGAAAAAATGGGAGATATGCAGGCTTCCCTTGCCTATCATGCTTTTACCAAGGACGAGCGAGCGGCGGCGTCGGAAGCGGAGATGCTGCTCGGCGCCTGTATGCCGAAAGCGGTGATTTCCATCGAGGCGCCCGGCGCAAATGAAAACGGCCGTTACCATAATGCGGTAGGGCAGGACGTCACGCCGCTTGAGGCGAAAATGGATGTTTTATTCGAGCGGCTTGTGGAAGCAGGCGTTCTCAACATTGCCATTGGGGATCTCGGAAATGAAATCGGTATGGGCACGATTGCGGGACAGCTCCGCCGCTATATTCCCTATGCCGCGGCAGGAGAATGCGCCTGCGGCTGCGGCGGGGGACTCGCCGTGCGGACGGCAGCGGACAACATCATCACGGCGACAACCTCGGACTGGGGCTGCTACGGACTGTGCGCGATGCTTGCCTATCTTTGCGGGGACCTCGAGATTTTCCATGATGCCTCGCTCCAAAGACAAGCGATGCAGCGCGCCGCCGACTGCGGTATGATTGATATGTACGGTTGGACGATTCCCGCGATTGACGGAATCGGAGAAGAGCTGAACGCTTCGATTGTAACGTCGATGCGGGAATGTGTGAGATATTCGATGAAGCTTGCGGTTACCTGTTCGAAATGGTTTGAAAAAACCATAGAAAAAGGGTATTTTGACGAGAAGGATGGGGTATGAGTTCGGATTACAGAATTTTACCGTGCGGTGACGCTGCTCTTGTTATAAAAATGGGCAATGACATATCCGTGAAAACGGGTACGCGGGTCCGCGCGCTGATGCAGGCGCTTTCGGGAAAAGAGGGGAAGGGGATTGTTGATCTCATCCCAGCGTATTGTTCCCTTACGGTCTGCTTTGATCCGCTTGCGGTTTCTTATGACAAGCTGTGCCGGAGGATCGCGCGCCTTGCCGCGGCGCCGGAAAGCGGGATTTCTGACCACCGCCGGATTTACAGTATCCCCGTCTGCTACGGCGGAGAGTTCGGGCCCGATCTTGCGGATGTGGCGTCGATGACCGGCCTTGGCGAGAGAGAGGTCATAGCCCGCCACAGCGCGGCGGAATATTTTATCTATATGTTGGGATTTTTGCCCGGCTTTCCGTATCTCGGCGGTCTGGATCCTGCCCTCGCGGTGAAAAGGCTTGACAGCCCGCGGCAGAAAATCCCGTGCGGGTCGGTTGGAATCGGCGGCTCTCAGACGGGCGTTTATCCGATGGAATCGCCCGGCGGCTGGCGGCTCATCGGCAGGACGCCTGTCCGCCTGTACGACCCCTCTCGCGAGCCGTCAGTCCTGCTCCACGCGGGGGATTTTGTTCGATTTGTTCCGGTTGACCGCGGCGAGTTTGACAGAATCGCGGCTTTGGTGGAAGCCGGAGCCTACTTGCCCATGATGACGGAGGAATGAGCCATGAGTTTGCAGATTCTTTCCCCGGGACCGCTTACGACCGTGCAGGACCTCGGGCGTTTCGGATATATGAAGGACGGCTTCGGTGCCTGCGGCGTAATGGATTCCCGCGCCGCCGTGTGCGCCAATCTGCTTTGCGGCAATGACAGGAGCGCTGCGGTTTTGGAAATGACTGTCTCAGGCATCACCGCCAAGGTGCTCGACCGGACCGTTATCGCTTTTGCGGGCGGAAATTTTGAACCGAAAATCAACGGGAAGGCAGTTCCGATGATGCAGGCGCTTCCGGTTTTGCCGGGAGACGAGATCTCTGCGGGATTTGCCGTATGGGGCTGCCGCCTTTATCTTGCGGTGCGCGGCGGTATCGACGTTCCGCTTTGGATGGGCAGCCGCAGCACCAACCTCAAATGCCGTGCCGGCGGCTTTTCGGGACGCAAGCTGATGGCGGGGGATATTCTGCCTGTTCTGCCAAAGGAACCGCTCTGTGAGGAGGAGCTTTCCCGCCGGCATTTGCCGTATGTCCCCTATTTTGAGGGAGGAACGCTTTCCGTGCGCGCCGTTCCGGGACCTGAGGATGACGCTTTCCCGCAGGAGGCGCAGCGCCTTTTTTTCACGGAAGAATATACGGTAACGCCGGCCTGCGACCGAATGGGAATGCGGCTTGACGGCGCGCCGGTGATGTCCGAGCACGGCGTGGATATCATTTCCGGAGGAATTGCAGCGGGCAGCGTTCAGATACCGCCAAACGGGAAGCCGATTGTTTTGCTTGCCGACAGGCAGACAACGGGCGGATATGCCAAAATCGCGACGGTTATTACCGTCGATCTTCCGCTTCTGGCGCAGGCAAGACCCGGCGACCGCGTCCGCTTTCTGCGCTGTACGCTTGATGAAGCCGTTGCGGCAAGAAAAAAAGAAGAGGCTATGCTTTCCGGAATTTGCTTCCGGTAAGAACAGAGGAGGGGATACCATGTCGATGAATCCATATGCAGGCGAGAGCCCCGCAAAAGTGCGTGCACAGATACGGGAGGGCCTCATCACCGGACAGACCTCCGGCATGTGCGAGGGCTATGCACAGGCCAATCTGTGTGTTTTGCCGCGCGAATATGCCTATGATTTTTTGCTGTTTGCCATGCGAAATCCACGCGCCTGTCCGCTGCTTGAGGTGTCGGACGAAGGCTCGCGCACGCTTCATGAGATCGCGCGAGGCGCCGATATCGCAAGGGATTTTCCGAAATACCGATTCTATAAAAACGGGACTCTCGCGGGGGAATATACCGATGTTTCTGACCTATGGCGCGAGGATTTTGTAAGCTTTCTCATCGGATGCAGCTTTTCCTTTGAGGCGGCTCTGCTGGAGGAAGATATTCCGGTACGTCATATCGAGGAGGGGCGGAATGTTCCGATGTACCTGACGAGTATCCCCTGTACGCCTGCGGGCATCTTTCATGGGAATATGGTGGTCAGCATGCGCCCGATGACCCCGAATAAGGCCATTCGTGCGGCGGTCATTACGGCGGGAATGCCGCGGGTCCACGGTGCACCTATTCATATGGGAGATCCGCTTGCCATCGGGATATCGGATCTTTCAAAACCGGATTTCGGGGACCCCGTCACCGTCAGAGAGGGCGAGATTCCCGTCTTCTGGCCGTGCGGCGTCACCCCGCAGGCGGCGGTTATGGCGGCGAAACCATCCGTCGCGATTACCCATGCGCCGGGCCATATGCTGATTACGGATATTAAAAACAACGCGCTGAAAGACTGAGCGCCGCCAAGCTTTGGAGGGTACTATGCTAAAAATCGATCTGAACTGCGATCTCGGAGAGAGCTTCGGGGTTTATTCTCTCGGTATGGACGAGAAGATTCTCCCGTTTGTCACATCTGCCAATATTGCCTGCGGCTTCCATGCGTCTGATCCTTTGACGATGGAGAGGACCGTGAAGCTGGCGGGAGACGCCGGCGTTGCCATCGGCGCTCATCCCGGGTTCCCCGACCTTCTCGGGTTTGGGAGACGGAATATGAACGTTTCTCCCGCGGAAGCGAAGGCGTATGTGCAGTATCAGGTGGGGGCGCTTGCCGCCTTTGCCAAAGCAGCGGGAGGCAGACTCTCTCATGTCAAGCCGCACGGCGCGCTTTATAACATGGCAGGAAAGGACATGCGTCTTGCCGAGGCGATATGCGAAGGGGTTGCCGAGGTGGACGAAACGCTGATTCTGCTGGCGCTGTCCGGTTCCGCCATGATAGAGGCAGCGGCGAAAAAAGGGCTTCGTGCGGCAAAGGAGGTCTTTGCCGACCGTGCTTATATGCCGGATGGCTCTCTGGTTCCCAGAGGGATGCCCGGGGCGGTGATTGCGGACGAGAGTGAGTGCGCTGCCCGTGTGGTTCGCATGATAGCAGAGAAAAAGGTCCGCGCCATAGACGGCACGGACATCGAGATAGCGGCGGATTCCGTTTGTCTTCACGGAGACGGATCTCACGCGCTTTCCTTTGCAAAACGGTTGAGAGAGTCCTTTGCGGCTGCCGGAATTGCCGTGGCTCCCCTTGCCGAAATCATTTCCTGAGGCCGCCTATGAATTACGAAAGAGTATTTGCAAAAATCGATTTGGATGCGGTAGAACATAACATCCGCCTCATTCGGGAGAAAATCCCGGCAGCAACGAAGCTTGCGCTTGTCGTCAAGGCGGATGCCTATGGACACGGGGCGGTCGTTCTCGCTCATACCTTTGAGTCTTTTGCGGACTATTTTGCCGTTGCTGAGATGAAGGAAGCCGTCGAGCTTCGCCGAAGCGGAATCCGGCGTCCGATTCTCATTCTTGGCTATACGTCGCCTGCTCTCTATGAGAAGGCGCTGGATTATGATATCACGCTTACCGTTTTTCAGCCGGACCGTATTCGGATGCTCTCTGCGCTTGCAGTGGAGCGGGGAAAGCGCGCGCGTGTACATTTCGCGGTCGATACGGGTATGTCGCGCATCGGTTGGGAGGTAAGCGAGAGAAGCGCGGATGAAGTCGCTGAGGCGGCAAGACTACCGGGCATTGAGGCAGAGGGCATATTCAGTCATTTTGCGACGGCGGATGAAGCGGATAAAACACTGTCCCTCGAGCAGCGCGCCGAATTTGACCGCTTTCTTTCGATGCTTGCGGCGCGCGGAATTTTTCTCCCTGTGAAACATCTTGACAACAGCGCGGGCATTTTGGAGTTTGACCGGTATGACGATATGGTGCGCGCCGGCATTGTGATTTACGGCTTGTATCCGTCGCAGACTGTTCGGGCGGAGCTTGGAGAACATTTCCCTCTGCACCCCGCTATGGAGCTGATTTCGCATATTTCCCATATCAAAACCTTGGCGCCGCATCATAGTATCAGCTACGGCGCAACGTATGTGACCGATCATACGATTCGGGTGGCGACCATACCTGTCGGTTATGCGGACGGTTATCCGCGCGCGCTGTCAGGAAAGGGAGAGGTGCTTGTCCACGGCAGGCGATGTCCGATCCTTGGCAGGATTTGTATGGATCAGATGATGGTGGACGTGTCCGCTGTGCCGGAAGCAAAGGTTGAGGACAAGGTCGTTTTGGTCGGTGTGGACGGCGACGAGCGGATCTCCGTGGAGGAGGTCGCGGACATGGCGTGCTCTTTCTCCTATGAATGGGTATGCGGCGTCTCCCGCCGCGTGCCGCGCGTCTATTTCCGCGGCGGAGCTCCGTGCCGGACTATCTCTTATCTTGAAGCTGAGGATATGTCTGTGTTTGAGTCAACCTGAATAAAGAAATGCCGCAGCTGCCGGGAGATACCGGCAGCTGCGGTACTTTTTATGAGATTATGCGTCCGGTATCTCTTCAACAGCGGCTTGCTTTTGCATGGCGGCGGCGAGTCTCGCCATGACATTCTCGTCAAATTTCGGCGTTCGGTCGAAGCGATAAAGCCCGTTCTGCTCTTGCTCTACATCGTAAAGCTGTGTATAGCAGACGCCGCAGATGCGGGGATTGCTCATCAGAATTTCTATCATAGAAACATAGCGACCCACAAAATCTTCTATCGATTTCGGCGTATCGCCGTATCCCCAGCTTGCCTCGTCATCCGACCACCGAATGCCGCCGTATTCGCTGACCATGTACGGCTGCCCGTTGTAGGTTTGCCTGCCGGGCCGGTTTTCGAAGACCTCACCATCCTCGAATCTGTCATATCGCCTGTGGTAAGCGTCGATGTCCTGACAATAGTCGTGAACGTCATAGATATCCGTTACGACATGATAATTCCCGCTCGTATCGATAACGGGGCGCATCGGATCCAGCCTTTTGGTTTCCCTGTAAACCTCTCTCAGAAGCGAGTCGTCCTGCTTCCTGCCATCCCTGTCCCATGTTTCATTGAAGGGGCACCAACCGATGAGCGCGGGGTGATTGTAGTCGCGTGAGACGGCTTCCACCCATTCCGACAGATAGATTCCCAGATTGCCGCTGTTTGTATGGTCGAAGCCCCAATTTGCGTATTCGCCCCAGACCAGATAGCCAAGTCTGTCCGCCTCGTAGAGAAAGCGCCTGTCAAAAACCCGTTCGTGCAGCCTTGCACCGTTAAAGCCGAGACGCTTGGCAAGCTCGATATCGCGGCGAAACGCATCGTCGTCCGGCGCGGTATAGATGCCGTCCGGATAATAGCCCTGATCGAGCACGAGCCGTTGAAAGACGCGTTTGCCGTTAATTCTCAGGCAGACGCCGTCGAGCTCGACCTTTCGCATGCCAAAATAGGATCGAACCTTATCCATTCCACTTCCCGCCGAAACCTGTATGTCAAGGTCATAGAGGGTGGGCGATTCCGGCGACCAAAGGGAGAGGGTTTCGAGATCGATAACGGTTTTCAGCGTTTGCTGTGTCGTTTTTGCCGTCACAGCCCCCACTTTTCTGCCGTACAGGGAGGCTTCGAGCGAAACGGTTTTCTCTGCGTTCCCGCAGAACGTAAGCGTGAGGAACAGACGGCTGTTATCGGGGTCCGGGTCAAGCTTCACGGACGCAAGATAGGTATCGGGCACAACCTCGAGCCACACCGGCGCGTAGATGCCGGTGCACCGGGTGTACATGCATCCGTAGGACATGAGGCGGTCGCTTTGCTTGCCGGATGGTTCAAGGGGACTGCGGGGATCTCCCTCGCAGCATACCGTAATCACGTTTTCTCCGGTCCTCAAATGTTCCGTGATGTCGAAGCAAAAAGGCGTATAGCCGCCGCGGTGGACTCCAACCGACACGCCGTTTAGGTAGACCTCGGTCGTGTGGTATGCCGCTTCAAAATGAAGCAGGACGCGCTGTCCCGCCTCGGGCGTAAGCGTCAGCGTTCTTCGGTACCAGCAAGCGCCGATAAAGTCCCGATACCCAATGCCGGAAAGCTTGCTTTCCGGACAAAACGGAACGTGAATCGTTCTCTCAAGGTGGCTTTTTTGCGGAAGTCCGCGCTCTCTGCCGGAACGTCCGAAATCGAATTCAAATTCCCACTGCCCGCAAAGATTTGTAAAGTTTTCCCGCACAAGCTCGGGACGGGGATACGTATCTCGTGCCATCATGAAAATTCCTTTCAGAAAAAGATTTGGCTTTATCGTATCACAGGACGAAAAAGAAGTCAACATCAAAGGGGGTTTTTGTTTACTTTTTTTATCATATATGATAGAATATCGGTGGGCCGATAGATGGCAAGCGGCAGAGCTGTTTGCCAGAAATCTGCCTGCCGCGGAATCTGGAATGCCGGTGGACATGGCTTTGTTAAAATATTTCGCTTGAGAGATGGATGTATGGTTGAGGAAACGTCGGCCGGTTTGACCGCCTGCGGCGACAGATGTGGCAAAAAAGAGTATGGGAAGCAATGCGTGTTTTCGCATTGTCTTTGGAGTGTGCTGTGTTTTATGATAGATATAAAGGACTTCTTTCATTCTTACCCAGATACGAAAACAGATCGGCTGCGTCTGCGTCCGTTTACCGAAACGGATACGGATGCCGTATTTGCGATTCTCTCCGACAGGGAAACGAATCGGTTTCTGCCATGGTTTCCCTGCGAAACAAAGAAGGGGGCAGTGTCTTTTCTGCGGGAGAGAATATTGGGTGCAAAAGGCGGGTTTGTTGCCGTCTGTCTTGGTGAGACTGACATCCCGATCGGCTATGTCAGCGTCGGAGCCGACGAGAGCCATGATTTTGGATATGCCCTGCGACGGGAATTCTGGGGATATGGTCTTATGACGGAGGCGGCGCGTGCCGTGATGGAGCAGTTAAGAAAAGCAGGCGTTCCTTACCTTACGGCAACGCACGACGTGAAGAATCCGGCAAGCGGCGCGGTCATGAAAAAGCTTGGGATGACTTACCGTTATTCCTATCGGGAACTGTGGCAGCCAAAAGACGTTTCCGTTATTTTTCGGATGTATCAGATCGATTTTGTGAAAGGCGATTTGACTTATATGGGCTATTGGGACCGATATCCGGAGCATTGGGTGGAGCAGCCTTTCCGAGAGGAAGAAAAGATAGTTCTGCCCAAAAACGGAGGAGGAGAGGAGCATGGGGATTCATAGAGCGAAATGGGTGCGGGCAGGGACGGACGCCGTTCCTGTTTTTCGTAAAAGCATCGCGGTGGAAAATCCGCGGAGCGCCGCTATTGAGATTTGCGGGCTAGGCTTTTTTGAGCTTTATATCAATGGGAAAAAGGTGACGGACGACCGTTTTGTGCCGTCCTTCTCCGACTATGGCGAGCGGGATCTTTCCACGCTTGCGTATCCGACCCGGGACCGCTTCCGTTATCGGGTCTATTATCGGCGGTATAAGCTAGACGGGTATCTTGCGCCGGGGAAAAACCGGATAGAAATTCTTCTTGGGAATGGGTGGTACAGGCAAACGGAGCGCACAGCGGAGGGAAGGCTTTCTTACGGGGAACCGAAGCTTGCCTTCTGTCTTATGGCGGACGGAAAAGAGATTGTTTCCGATGAAACGCTGGAATGGCGTGACACCGTCATCGTTGCTAACAATCTTTATGTCGGGGAGACGCAGGATTTCACCCATGCGTGCGGTGCATGGCGTCCGGCGCTTCCCGCGGACGCGCCGGGCGGGGAGCTTTACCTTGATGCGTGTCCTGCGGACAAAATGATTCGAAAAATCGCGCCGGTGTGTGTATTTCGGGATGATACGCGAGCGGTGTGGGACGCAGGAGAAAATCTGTCAGGCGTGGTTCGCTTTGTCATGCCGGCATGTCCTGCCGGTACGGAGACGGTCGTGCGCCATGCCGAACGGATCTCCGGCGACGGTACGCTGTATACAAGCTCGGCCGGGGAGATCGTTCAGACCGACCGCTATATCGGGGATGGCGTGGAAAGACGGTGCGAGCCGCATTTTGTATTTCACGGCTTCCGGTATTTCGAGATCACGGGACCGCATGAGACGCCGGAGGTGCTCGTCATCCACAGCGATATTCCGCCTTCTTCCGACTTTTCCTCGGATCGCCCCGTTTTGAATTGGCTTTATACGGCGACGATTCGCAGTCTTCTTTCCAATATGCACGCCGGCGTCATTTCCGACTGCCCGCACAGAGAAAGGCTCGGCTATACCGGCGATGGACAGCTTACCTGCGATACGGCGCTGACGCTGCTTTCCGCCGCACCCTTGTACGAAAAATGGCTTTTCGATATCGCGGACGGACAGGACCCCGAAACAGGACACGTTCAGCACACGGCACCGTTTTACGGCGGCGGAGGCGGGCCCGGAGGTTGGGGCTGCGCCATAGTCACGGTACCGTATTTTCTGTTCCGGCATACCGGAAATCCAGATGCCGCGCGCAAGTTTTATCCGAATATGGAAAAATGGGTTTACTATATGGAGTCCCATATGGAAAACGGACTTGTTGTGTGCGAAGAGGAGGGCGGCTGGTGCCTTGGCGAGTGGTGCACGCCGGAGGAAGTGATGCTCCCGGCACCGTTTGTCAATACTTATTTTCTCATCAAAAGTCTTGATCGAATGATGGAAATGGCGGCGGCGCTCGGAATAGAGACAAAAACGCTTTCCGAAAAACGGAAAGCGGCGGCTCTTGCGCTTCAGGACGCCTATTACGATGAAACAAGTCATACATTTTGCGGGGGCGTGCAGGGCGCGGACGCTTTTGCCCTGGATGTCGGACTCGGGGATGCGGAGATGGCGGCTTCCCTTGCCGCAAAATATGAAGCGGCCCCCGCGTTTGATACCGGCATTTTCGGTACGGAGGTTTTGGTTCGTATTCTGTTTGAAACAGGGTACGGCGATACGGCGCTGAGGCTCCTTTGCTCGACGGATGCGAATTCTTTCGGCGGACAGATGGCGCGCGGAGAAACGACGCTCTGTGAGAGATGGAACGTGCGCTGGGCGTCACATAATCACCATATGTTCGGCGCCTGCACGGGTTCGCTGTTCCGGCATCTTTTGGGAATCGGAGAAAAGAACGGGATTTTGTTCGTTGATCCCTGCGACCTTGCGACTCCGCTTGCCGCAAAGGGAAGCTTGCTTACCCGCTTCGGCCGGGTTTCTGTTGAACGCCGAAGTACGGAGGAGCAGACCCGCTTTACGGTTTTCTCAGAATCGGACGCTGTGTTTTCTTTTCGTGGAAAGACCTATCCGATTTCCGCCGGAAAGACGGTCACTTTTTCGTTTGATGCGGGAGAGAGCGGCAAGAAATCATAAGAAAATACCAAAAATCTGCGATTATTTCCTTGTTTTGGTGTTATGGCTTTGTTATAATAGTGTCATACTCAAGATAAAATTTTAAGAGGAAAGCGGAGGATTTCCCGTTATGAATATGAAAAAATGGATGGATACACTGAGAGAGGCTCCCGTCAAAAAGGCGATGCCGGTTTTGTCCTTTCCGTCGGTGCAGCTGATGGGAATCAGCGTGAAAACGCTGATTTCGAGCAGTGATTATCAGGCACAGGGCATGAAAGCGATTGCTGACCGCGTGGACAGCGCGGCTTCCGTCAGCATGATGGATCTTTCCGTTGAGGCGGAGGCGTTCGGTTCTGCAGTGAAGGTCAGCGACGACGAGGTGCCGACGGTCATTGGCAGAATCGTGGAAACCGAGGAGGACGCCGAGGCATTGGCGGTTCCTGCGGTCGGCGCGGGGCGCACGGGGATTTATGTGGAGGCGATAGCCAGAGCGTGCAAGCTCATTACGGACCGTCCGGTTTTTGCCGGCGTTATCGGACCGTATTCCCTTGCCGGAAGACTGCTTGACGTATCGGAAATCATGGTGCTCTGCTACGAGGAGCCGGACCTTGTTCATACGGTGCTGAAAAAGGCGACGGCGTTTCTCACCGATTATATTCGGGCATATAAGACGACGGGAGCGGGCGGCGTCGTTGTCGCAGAGCCGCTTGCAGGACTTCTTTCTCCTGCGCTGATGCATGAGTTCGCGGCGCCTTATATGAGGGAAATCGTGGACGCCGTTCAGGACGAGGAATTCCTTGTCATTTATCACAACTGCGGCGGCGCGGTTCCGGGACTTGTGGAAGATATCGTTTCCTCCGGCGCTGCGGCCTATCACTTCGGAAACGCGGTCGACATGAAGGAAATGCTCGAAAAAATGCCGTCCGACGTCGTTGTGATGGGCAATGTAGACCCGGCGGGACAGTTCCGCGGCGGAACACCGGAGTCCATTTACAAGGCAACAACGGAGCTGATGGAGAAATGCTGTGCGGCGCATCCGAATTTTGTCGTCTCCTCCGGCTGTGACATTCCGCCGATGGCGAAGTGGGAGAATATTGATTCCTTCTTCCGCGCGGTGAGCGATTTTTACGCAGGTAAATAAATTTCCGGAAAAAAGCAAGGCCTATAGCCTTGCTTTTTTATTGAGAGGGGTGAATTATACTATTAAGTGCAACAGAAGAAGATAAAAAAGGAGTTCATACAAATCTGTGGTAAAATAGAGTTGCGAAACAAAATTTACTACAAAGGAGATCTGTATGAACTATCACCATTTTACCATAGAAGAGCGCTGTTGTCTACGAGAATATTATGTCAAAGGGAAAAGTTATCGGGAAATAGCAAGGCTTTTGGGCAGGAACGTCAGTTCTGTATCTCGGGAATTGAGACGGAACTGTACCTTTTTCAGGGATATCCCCAGATACTATCCGCATACGGCACAAAAGAAAAGCGACTTACGCAACAGTTACCGCCACCGCGGAATGTTCTGGAAACAAGAGGTGTTGGATTACATAGACGAGAAGTTATCTCAAACATGGTCGCCGGAACAGATATCCAATACCCCGCGCGGGATGAAGATGCCGTCGTTCAAGACGATCTACCGTTGGATAGACGAAAGATATCTGCGTTCCACCCTGAAAAACCTGCGGAGGAAAGGAAAAACACGCAAGCGCTTAGGGAACGGCGGCAGGTTCACGACGGGGAAAAGCATACGCAAACGGGATAAAAGCGTATATAGCCGCAAAGAGTTCGGGCATTGGGAAGCGGACACGGTAGTATCGGGGCAAGGGAAAAGCAAAGCGTGTTTTGCAACGCTTGCGGAGAGAAAGACAAGATATTATATCGCAATTAAAATCCCTGACAGAAAGGGTGAAACGATGGCCAAAGCCATTATAGACGCACTTTCCAAATTTCCCAAAGAGGCGGTAAAGACGATCACCTGCGACAGGGGCAGCGAGTTTGCCTGTTGGAGGGAAATAGAGAAGGCCTTGCACTGTGATATGTACTTTGCGGATCCGTATTGCGCCTGGCAGAAAGGTACAAACGAGAACTTGAACGGACTTCTACGGGAATTTTATCCCAAGGGAAGAATCCTTTCGAGAGTGAGCCCTGCAACATTAAAAAAGAACCTGGCGCTTATAAACGCCAGGCCCAAGAAAGTTTTACATTTCCAGACACCACAAGATTTGTTTGACCAATATCTCTCTATCTGTTGCACTTAAGTTGACAATTCATC
>QALR01000026.1 GCA_003150035.1 Clostridiales bacterium | reverse complement strand
ACATTCAATATCGACCTCGAAAAAATGCAGTTTGGAGTTGTTGAGCAAATGCCTTTCAAGGTACCACCTGGCACAAAAACCATTACAGAAATGGCACCGACAAAATCCAACGACCGAATTTTGCCAATCACCGAGGAAACGCTACCGTATTTCCTGCGGCAGTTTGATTTAATCGAGCGGCAGAAAGCATTGATAGAAGCAAGCGGCGGCGTGTACTATGACAACAAACTCTTTATCGCAAAGCCGGACGGCTCACCGCAGCGCAGGGATAGAATGTCGGCAAACTTCGGTCAGCTTATCCGGCACCTCGAAATGCCGCACATTCGTTTCCATGATTTACGGCATACGGCAGCTACAAATATGCACCAGCTTACGGGCGACTTTTATACCGTAGGCGAGATATTGGGGCATACACTAAAAGGTATTGGCATGTCGCTTGGTATCTCAACTAATCTTGAAGCGGTAACGGCACAATACGTCAATGTCCGGCTGGAACGAAAAAAAGCTGTCCTTGAAACCTACCACAAAGCCCTGCACCCGCAGAAGCCCACGCCGGATAAAGGCAGCGAGCCGAAAAAAGCCAAAAAGAAAAGCAGCGAAATAGAGCTGTAAAGGACGTATCTCTTTATAGCTCCACGCTGCTTTTTATATGCTTTTAGAAGTTCCGGGCACCATTCGGGCACTACGGCATACATTTTTTATGAATAAGATGTATAAGAAGTTTGCCGCAGGGCACCACAAATCAGGGCACCACGGGCACCATTCACCCGGATTTGCCTGCTTTCAGCAGGGCAAAATCACCCGCTAAAAGGCATAAGAAAACCCGCGTAAACCCTTGATTTACGCGGGATTGTTGTTGGCGGAGACGGTGGGATTCGAACCCACGTGCCCTTTCGGACAACTCGATTTCGAGTCGAGCTCGTTATGACCGCTTCGATACGTCTCCATTTAATGATTATTCAATTTTTGGGGCAAATAACATGATTTCGAGTCAGGCCCGTTATGACCACTTCGATACGCTTCCTTATGGACGGAGCATTATTTTTTGAATGCGAAAGCATTATATCACACTGCTTTCTGTTTGTCAAGTAAAATCGAGGAGTGTTCAGACAGCGACGAAATGCATAAAACAAAATTAAGACTATATTTTGCTATCAATCATGCACATTATATAGATATTTGCGTATGATAAGAAAGATAATAAAAAGCTGTTTTTGCAATGATTTTATTTGGAAATGGTGAGAATATGCCAAGTATGCTTGAGGTCCCGTCGCTGTTGGATCTTGAAAAAACGATAGCGGCGGCTTTTTTTTCCTGTGAAATGCCTTGGGAGGCAATACCAAAAATTCGGGAATCTATCTTATCGCTCGGTGAAACTTTGTCGGCTGACCTTTTTTTGCATCCTGCCTGCGATATATGGATAGCCAAAACGGCAGTGATATCGGCTTGGGCAACCATACAAGGTCCCTGTATCATCGATGAACATGCCGAGATACGCCATTGCGCCTTTATCCGCGGGTCTGTCATAGTCGGAAAACATGCTGTGGTCGGCAATTCCACAGAGCTGAAAAACACGGTCCTGTTTGACCGGGTTCAAGTGCCGCATTTTAATTATATTGGGGATTCCATCCTTGGATATCATTCCCATATCGGGGCAGGCGGCGTTACCTCCAATGTCAAACTGGATAAAACCAATGTGTCGGTAACGTATCCCGGCGGGAGGATCGAAACCGGCATGAAAAAATTCGGCGCTATCATTGGAGATTATGCGGAAATCGGCTGCCACTGCGTTTTGAATCCCGGTACTGTCATTGGGCGCGGCACGATTGTCTATCCGTGCTCTTCTGTGCGCGGGTATGTTCCGGAACACTCGATTTATAAAGGATGTTCTAATATTGTCGGGATAGAACCCGGAAAATAGGGAGGAATGGATATGGGAAGATTGTTTGGCACGGATGGCGTGCGGGGACTCGCCAATGAAACGCTGACCTGTGAGCTTGTCATGCGAATTGGCAGAGCGGCCGCGTCCGTGCTTTGTGACGGACGGCGCCGCCGGTCTGTTTTCGTCATCGGAACCGATACGCGCATATCGTCCGATATGCTGTCAGCGGCGATGACCGCGGGGCTTTGCTCGATAGGGGCGGACGTGATTTTGCTTGGCGTCATTCCGACGCCGGCGGTAGCATTTCTTGTGGAAAAATATAAGGCGGACGCGGGAATTATGATATCTGCCTCTCATAATCCGGCACCGTTCAACGGTATAAAGATTTTCAGCGGAGACGGGTATAAATTGCCGGACGCCTTGGAGGAGCAGATTGAAGCCATGGTGCTCGGTGATGTTCCGATGCCGGCGGCGTGTGACGGATGTGAAGTCGGCCGCGTTACTTATGGGAAAAATGCGGTCAAGGATTATGTGGAACATATAAAGAGTACTTGTCCGTATTCGCTTTCCGGACTTCATATTGCCGTGGACTGCGCCAACGGTGCGGCTTTCATGACGGCAAAAAAGCTTTTTTGCGAGCTTGGCGCCGATGTCAAGATGCTTTTTGACAAGCCGGACGGAATGAATATCAACGACGGCTGCGGCTCGACACATATAGAGGCGCTGACGGATTATGTTGTGCAAAACGGATTGGATCTCGGTATCGCATTCGATGGGGATGCGGACAGGTGTCTTTGTGTGGATGATAAGGGGACGCTTATCGACGGAGATTTTATCATGGCTATCTGTGCGCTGGATATGAAGGAGCGAGGAAAGCTTTCAAAGGATACTGTGGTGGGAACGATTTTGTCGAATTTGGGTTTTACCAAATTCTGTGAGGAACATGATATCCGCTTTGTCGCAACCAAGGTTGGGGATAGATTTGTTTTGGAGGAGATGCTGCTTGAGGAGTACTCCTTTGGTGGAGAGCAGTCCGGGCATATTATTTTCCGGGATTTTGCCACGACCGGCGATGGAGAGCTGACGGCGGTTCAACTGCTTTCCATGCTGCGCCGCCGCGGCTGCCGGCTTTCCGAGCTTTCCGGCATAATGACAAAGTATCCGCAAGTTTCCCTCAATATTCATGTCTGCGGAGAAGGAAAGCTTGCCTTTTACACGGATTATGAGATAAAAAAGGCGATTGACGACGCCAAAGCGACACTGGGGACGGCGGGACGTATCGTGGTGCGTCCATCCGGAACAGAGCCGCTTATCCGCGTGATGACGGAAGGGGCGGACAGGGAACAGATAGAAAAAACCGCGCAGGATGTCGCGGATGTCATAAACGCTCGTCTTTGCCAACATGAATGAGGAGGCTTTTGCTATGTGTGGAATTATCGGCTACACCGGGAGAAAAAATGCGGTGCCGGTCCTCATTTCCGGACTGCACTCGCTCGAATACCGTGGATATGATTCAGCGGGAGTGGCAGTAATAGAGGATGGAAATGTGGTTTGTGTCAAATCGCAGGGAAGGATCTCCGATATGGAGGCATTGCTGGAAGCTCGCTGTGGGGGCTTATGCTCCCATACAGGGATCGGACATACTCGTTGGGCAACTCATGGTGCGCCGTCCGACAAAAATGCCCATCCGCATGGAACGGAGCTTGTCCATGCCGTTCATAACGGAATTATTGAAAATTATGCCGAACTGCGGGAGCGGCTTGCGGCGCTTGGGTATCGCTTTCATTCCGATACGGATACGGAGGCAGCGGTGTACTTGATAGATTATCATTACCGGAAGACAGGGGACCCGATGGCGGCGATTTCCGCTGCGGTGCGGGAGCTGCGGGGCTCATGGGCATTCGGTATTTTGTTCGCGGACAAAGACGGTGAGCTGTATGCGACCCGTCATGAGAGCCCGTTGATTGTGGCGTCGGACGATACAGGGTCCTATATGGCGTCTGATGTCACGGCCCTGATGGATTACACAAATCAGTATATCCGTCTGGACGAAGAGGAAATCGCAGTTTTGCGCGCGGACGGCATCCGGGTTTTCCGTATGGATGGGACTGCTGTGGAAAAGGAAGTCCAGGCGGTCACATGGAACCGTGACGCGGCAAGGCGCGGTGGTTTTGCACATTTTATGCTCAAAGAGATTCATGAGGAGCCGGAGGCCGTTCGGAAAACTGTCGGTTCCGTGGTGCACGATAAGATTCCGGCCTTTCATGCCGGCGGCGCGGATATAGAGTCTATCGGCCGCGCATCGCATATTGAGATTGTCGCGTGCGGAACTGCCATGCATGCAGGGCTTATCGGCAAGCGATGGATTGAGCGGTTTTCCGGTATTCCCACCACAGTCGAAATTGCATCCGAATTTCGTTACAGCCCGCCTATTGTGGAAAAGGGGGATCTTTTTATCGCGATTTCCCAATCCGGAGAGACCGCCGATACCTTGGCGGCTCTGCGGCTTGCCAAATCACTCGGGATGCATACGCTTTCTATTGTCAACGTCGTTGGTTCTAGTGTTGCACGAGAATCGGACGGTGTCATATACACCTGTGCCGGTCCGGAAATCGCGGTTGCCAGCACAAAGGCTTATCCCTGTCAGCTTTCCGTTCTGTATTTACTTGCCGTTCATCTTGGGCTTTCCAGGGGAAAAATAACAAGACAGGAGGCCACCTCGCTTGTTTCGTCTTTGGTCCAGGATGTGCCGGAAGCCATAGAGCATGTGATAGGTCGCGCGGAAGAGATCAGAGCGGCGGCTGAGAAAATCCGGCATTCTGAGGATATTTTCTATATTGGACGCGGCGCGGATTATTTTCTTGCCGAAGAGGCTTCGCTGAAGCTGAAGGAGGTATCCTATATCCATAGCGAGGCCTATCCGGCGGGGGAGCTTAAACACGGGACCATTTCCCTCATTACGGACGGAGTTCCCGTCATTGCCATCGCAACGTCCCGCACCCTATATGACAAAATGACGAGCAATATCCGAGAGGTTCGTGCGCGCGGCGCCTATATCCTGCTTCTGTGCGGGGAGGATTTTCCAGAGCCGGAAGCCATTGCCGATACGGTTATCTGTCTGCCGGCGCTAGCGGAGGAACTGATGCCGATGGAGACGGCAACGGCATTCCAACTCCTTGCCTATTATGCGTCGGTGTTGCGCGGCTGTGACGTCGATAAGCCGCGCAATCTTGCCAAGTCCGTCACAGTTGAATGACGGATGCTTCCATCAGACGGGAAACGGCGTCGTGAAGGGTATCAGCGGTGACATCCGTTTTACAGAGATGTTGGAAGATACGAGCGGCGTCCGCCGGACTGCGGGAAATGTCAAAGACAAATTCCTCGTCCGTCTTTCCCTCATGCGCTGTGGTAACAAAGAGGGAATAGATCCATCCGTCGGACAATGGGTCTGCGGTCTCGATAAGACGGCAAACGCTTTCGCCGCCATGATTTCGAATGGCTTGCGTTAGGATAACGCAGCGTTCCTGCTGTTTCATAGCTTCTCCTTTCCGCAGAAATTCCGTCAAAAAAGAGTCCGGAACTCCCGCTTTTTTGATAAAGACCGGTCGTTCGTCCTCTATTATAACGGATTGACGAACGAGTGCAAGAAAATTTGTTTTCCTCAAATTGCATATATTCGACAGAATACGACAATCAACCGAAAAAATCCTGTCATCGCAAGGGTTACGCGTCGAGATATGTCGAAAAAAGAATATACATACAAAAAACAAACGGGAGATATTTATTTTTATGCAAAAAACAGAGGGGGTGCGGCGCAATTTTCTTTCTCTTTCGGAATAAAAATTAACCGACAGGCAGTTCAATCGGTGCTCTTCTTCGTTTTTGACAGAAAAAATCGTTTCTCCTTCAGTGGAAGATGAAAAAAGACGGCCCGCTTTCTTTTGAAAGCGGGCCGTCTTTTAGTTCTTCATGTTCTTTTTCATATTGGCTTCCAAAGAGGCGCCGACCAGCCCGCAAAAGAGCGGATGCGGCTTATTCGGGCGGCTCTTGAATTCCGGATGGAACTGAACGCCGACATAGAAAGGATGCGAAGAAATTTCAACGGTTTCCACGATGTGGCCGTCGGGAGAAAGTCCCGCAACGGTGAGGCCCCCGGCGATCATTTCTTCACGGTAATCATTGTTGAACTCATAGCGGTGGCGGTGTCTCTCTTTTATGAAATCTGTCCCATAGCAGCGATGGAGCACGGTGCCCGGCACGATATGGCACGGATAAGCGCCGAGGCGCAGGGTTCCGCCCTTGGCGATGGTCGCGCTTTGATCCGGCATAAAATCGATGACCTTGTGCTCGCTGTTCTCATCGAACTCGCCGGAATTCGCGTCGGAAAGTCCCAGAATGTCTCGGGCAAATTCAATGACCATAATCTGCATGCCAAGACAGATGCCAAGCAGCGGTGTTCCGCTCGTTCTCGCATACCTGGCAGCCAGAATCATACCCTCGATGCCGCGGCTGCCAAAGCCACCGGGGATGATGAGCCCGTCACAGCAGGAGAGAATCTCGGCTGTTCCGTCTGGGGTCAGCGTCTCGCTGTCGATCCATTTGATATCGACAAATGCACCCGCCGCATAGCCGGCATGCCGGAGCGCTTCGGCGACGGAAAGATAGGCGTCGTGCAGCTGTACGTATTTGCCGACAAGTCCGATGGTGACCTTTTTGGTTCTGCCCTCGATTTTGTCGATCAGTTCATTCCATTCCGCAAGGTCCGGTTCCGGAGCATTGATGTCGAGCTCCCGGCATACCACCTCGGAAAAATGACTTTTTTCCAGCATCAGCGGCGCCTTGTAAAGCACCGGGATGGTAATGTTTTCGATGACGCAGTCTTCTGCCACGTTGCAGAACATAGCGATTTTTTTGAAGATGTTGTCCTCGAGAGGCTCATCTGCACGCAGCACGATGATGTTGGGATTGATGCCCATGCCGCGCAGCTCCTTGACGGAATGCTGGGTCGGCTTTGTCTTGTGTTCATCCGAGCCGCGCAGAAAGGGAACCAGTGTGACATGGATAAACAAGCTGTTTTTGGGGCCCAGCTCCAAGGAGATCTGGCGCACTGCCTCGAGAAAGGGTTGGCTTTCGATATCGCCGATGGTGCCTCCGATTTCCGTGATAACGATGTCCGCATCGGTTTTTTTGCCGACACTGTAAATAAATTCTTTAATGGTGTTGGTGATGTGGGGAATGACCTGAACGGTTTCACCAAGATATTCGCCGCGCCGCTCCTTGTTGAGAACGCTCCAATACACCTTGCCGGTCGTCAGGTTGGAATATTTGTTGAGATCCTCGTCGATAAAACGTTCATAATGACCGAGGTCGAGGTCGGTTTCGGCGCCGTCTTCTGTCACATATACCTCCCCATGCTGATAGGGGCTCATCGTTCCGGGATCGACGTTGATATACGGGTCGAGCTTCTGTGCTGCCACCTTGAGTCCTCTTGCCTTGAGCAGACGTCCGAGAGACGCCGCCGTAATGCCTTTTCCGAGGCCCGACACGACCCCTCCGGTTACAAAAATATACTTTGTCATCGTTCTCACACTCCATCTTTTTGATATCCTGTATATAAATTTAATTTTCGTAGGTTTTGATAATTCCGTCCGCGATTTCCCGGCGGGTCTGGCGAGTATCCATGGCGAGCTTTTCTATATAACGGTGTGCGTCCGCCTCGCTCATGCCGAGCTTACCGATGAGCAGCCATTTAGCGCGGTTGACGATTTTCCACTCATCCATCTTGGATTTGAGCGAATCCGCCGTGCTTCTGGCGGCAAAAAGGCGTCTGCCGACCGCACAGGCAAGCTTTACCGCTGACAGAATGGCAGCCTTTCCGGCGGGCTTTGTCAAAATCAGAACCCCTGCCTCTTCTGCCCGTGGAGAAAGTGCTCCCATGAACTCCGAACGAATGAGCAGCAGTACGCCGGCATAGCTGTTTTCCGTGCAGCGGACGGCAAAGGCATCACCGCGCTCGTCGGCAAGCGGCGCGTTGACGATAATAACATCAAATGGCATTTTGGCGACAAGGCCTGAAGCTTCTGCGGCGCTTCTGGCGCGAATCACAGAAAGAGAGCAGCTCCCGGCAAGCTCTTCAAAATATTCAATTCCTTTTTCCGAGCCGGACACAACAAGCATACACCTGCCGTGCACCGGTACGCTGTTTTCTGAATTCAACGGGCGCTCCTTTCTTCCCGGTAGTTCTCAATATATATTAAGAGAATTTGTCGTTCTCCGGGTCGGGATGCAAATAAAAATAATGTTTTTATTATAAAATATCGGAATTTGGATTGTCAAGTCCTCCAAAAAAATTGGGATAATTTTTTAAAAAAAACTCTTGACAATCCAATCTGAACTGAGTATAATGCATATATATTGTTTTTGACAAAGGCGTCAAACGACGAAAGGGTTCGTTTGCGCCTTTTCTATATTTATGCGTATTCGGATCCGAAAAGACCTTGCGGACTGCAAGAAACAAAACAGAAAAAACCGCCGGAGGGCGGACGGGAGGTAACTATGAAAACGGTACCAGAGTTTTTCGGCGCTTACGTATTCGACGATTCTACGATGCGCGCGCGTTTGCCGAAGGAGACCTACAAGGCGATGCTCAGGACCATTAAGGACGGAAGAAGTCTTGATATCAACGTGGCGAACGTCGTCGCCAACGCGATGAAGGATTGGGCGGTGGAGCTTGGCGCGACGCATTATACGCACTGGTTCCAACCGATGACAGGCGTTACGGCGGAAAAGCATGACAGCTTTATTTCTCCCGACGGAGACGGCAGAGTTATTATGGAATTCTCGGGCAAGGAGCTTGTTCAGGGCGAGCCGGACGCTTCTTCTTTTCCCTCGGGCGGACTTCGCGCGACTTTTGAGGCGAGAGGCTATACCGCGTGGGATCCGACCTCATATGCGTTTGTCAAGGACGGCGTGCTCTGCATCCCGACCGCGTTCTGCTCTTACAGCGGCGACGCGCTCGATAAAAAGACGCCGCTTCTGCGTTCCATGGAAGCGATCAACCGTCAGGCGCTGCGCGTGCTGAAGCTGTTCGGCAGCGATGTCACCTCGGTCAAAACAACCGTTGGTCCCGAGCAGGAGTATTTTCTTGTCGATAAGGATGCCTATGACAAGCGTCCGGATCTGATTTACACAGGGAGAACGCTTTTCGGCTCCCGTTCCCCGAAAGGGCAGGAGCTTGACGACCATTATTTCGGCGCTATTAAGCCTCGCGTTGCAGCGTTCATGAAGGAGCTGAATGAAGAGCTCTGGAAGCTCGGCGTATGTGCCAAAACCGAACATAACGAGGTGGCGCCCGCTCAGCATGAGCTTGCCCCGATCTTTATGACGACCAATATTGCGGCTGACCACAATCAGCTTGCTATGGAGCTGATGCAGAAGATCGCGAAAAAACACGGCATGGTATGTCTGCTGCACGAGAAGCCGTTTGCGGGCGTCAACGGAAGCGGAAAGCACAACAACTGGTCTATCACCACCAATACGGGAGTAAATCTTTTGAATCCCGGCGAGACACCGTATGAGAATGCGCAGTTCCTTTTGTTTCTTGCTGCGGTCATCAAGGCGGTAGACGAATATCAGGATCTGCTGCGTGTTTCGGTGGCATCCGCCGGCAATGACCACAGGCTTGGCGCCAATGAAGCGCCGCCCGCCATCATTTCCATGTTCCTTGGCGATGAGCTGACGGGCATTTTAGAGGCGCTCGAATCGGATACGGCGTACAGTGCGAAGGAAAAAACGCTCATGCGCGTCGGCGTTCATGTGCTCCCGAAATTCCCGCGGGATACGACGGACCGCAACCGAACCTCTCCGTTTGCTTTCACCGGAAACAAATTTGAGTTCCGTATGCTTGGTTCCTCTGCCTCTGTTTCGGACTGCAACACCGTGCTCAACACCATTGTCGCGGAGGAGCTTTCGCAGTTCGCTGACGTTTTAGAGGAGGCAAGCGATTTCGAGAGCGCGTTGCATGACCTGATTGTCAAGACCATTCGCGAGCATAAGAGAATCATTTTCAACGGAAATGGCTACGACGAAGCCTGGACGGCAGAGGCGGAAAAGCGCGGACTTCTCAATCTGAAAACGACGCCGGACGCGATTCCGTGCCTGCTTGCCGAAAAGAACGTGACGCTCTTCTGCAAGCATAAGGTATTTACGGAAAGAGAGCTTCATGCAAGATATGAGATCATGCTGGAGGCGTACGCCAAGGTTATCAATATTGAAGCGCTGACTATGGTCGACATGGTCAACCGGGATATTCTTCCGGCGCTGAGCGCCTACGGAGAGAAGCTTGGAGAGACGATTGCGAGCAAAACCGCGGCGGCGGGTGTCAAATGCCTCTATGAAACCAAAACGCTTGAGAAAATTTCCGCTTATACCGATGTTATTTATGAGGGCGTTCAGCTTTTGGAAAATGCCATTGCCTCAGTAAAGGGAATTTCCGACAGCTTTGCTTTGGCAAAGGCGTTCGAATCCGACGTTATTCCGAAAATGCAGTCTCTGCGCGCGACGGTAGACAGCGCCGAGTGTATCACCGGGGCCGGCTTCTGGCCGTATCCGACTTATGGGGATCTGCTTTTCGGAGTCAGATAAGATCAAAATTTAAATCAAAAGCGATGAGGGAGAAAAGTAACGGGAGCCCCGCCGCCAAGCGAGCGCGGGACGGTGAGAGCCGCACGGGCGGGCCCCGCGAACGAACACTCCGCAGCTGCAAACGGAAAGCCGTGAAAGGCAAGTATGGGCGCCGTATGCCGGACGTTATACCGGCGGGGATTTGTCAGAATCTCTGTGAGAAGCAAAATAGGTGGCACCACGGGTACAGCCGCTCGTCCTATTGATATAGGAGGAGCGGCTGTATTTTTTGAAATGCGATTTGTTTTGCACGGCGGATATGCCGGAAAGGAGTATATTATGTGTTCGATTATGGGATTCATCGGGAGCGGGTTATCGCTTGAAAAATTCAAGGAAGGATTTGAGAAGACAGTCTCGCGTGGGCCGGACAGATCGAGAATCCTGCCTTTGGCGCAGGGTGGATGGCTCGGATTTCATAGACTTGCCATCATGGGACTGAGCGAAGAGGGCATGCAGCCGTTCCTATCAGGGGGAGATGCCGTTGTTTGCAACGGGGAAGTTTACGGCTTCCGTCCCATTAAAGAAGCGCTTGCCGCTAAGGGTGAGGTTTTCCGATCTGGTTCGGACTGTGAAATCCTTCTGCCGTTGTACCATCGGTATGGTACGGCGATGTTCGGTATGCTCGACGCGGAGTTTGCGATGATTCTCTATGACGGGAAAAAGGGAAAACTGCTCGCTGCAAGGGACCCAATTGGGATTCGTCCGCTTTTTTACGGATATACCGACGGGGGAGAAATCCTGTTTGCCTCGGAAGCAAAGAACCTTGTGCCGATTTGTAAAAAA
Source organism: Clostridiales bacterium (assembly GCA_003150035.1). GTDB lineage: Bacteria > Bacillota > Clostridia > Oscillospirales > CAG-272 > QALR01. The sequence continues at coordinate 208,278 of QALR01000026.1, read as the reverse complement.
ATTCTGCCTTTCCCGCCCGGTCATTATTATGACGGAGAACGCTTTGTATGCTACCGGGATGCCGCGCATGTGGAACGTGTCTGCTATGACGACCTTGACACGATATGCCGGAACATCCGCGAAAAGCTCACAAGGGCCGTGGAAAAGAGACTCGATTCCGACGCGCCGCTCGGATTTCTTCTCAGCGGGGGACTGGATTCTTCGCTTGTTTGTGCCATATCCTCAAAGTTGATGAAAAAGCCGATCCGCACCTTTGCTGTTGGGATGGATACCGACGCCATCGATCTGAAATATGCAAGGCAGGCGGCGGATGCGATAGGCTCCGTTCACACGGAGATCTATATTACCAAAAACGATGTGCTGGAGGTGCTGCCGGAGGTGATATCGGTTCTCGGCACCTATGACATCACGACCATTCGCGCCAGCATCGGCATGTATCTGATTTGCCGGGCGATCCATCAGACGACGGACATCCGGGTGCTTTTGACAGGTGAGGTCTCCGACGAGCTTTTTGGGTATAAATATACCGATTTCGCCCCGTCTCCGCAGGCGTTTCAGGAGGAGGCGGAAAAACGGGTCCGCGAGCTTTATATGTATGACGTGCTGCGCGCCGACCGCTGTATTTCCGCAAACTCGTTGGAAGCGCGCGTGCCGTTTGCCGACCTCGATTTTGTCAAATATGTGATGAGCATCGATCCCGCCAAGAAAATGAACGTCTACGGAAAAGGAAAATATTTGCTGCGCCGTGCTTTTGAGGGAGATTATCTTCCGCAGTCGCTTTTGATGCGGGAAAAAGCGGCGTTTTCAGATGCGGTCGGTCATTCGATGGTGGATGACCTCAAGGCGTATGCCGAGGAAACCTATTCCGATACGGAATTTGAGAAAAAGCGCCAAAAGTATTTCTTTGCCACGCCGTTTACCAAGGAATCGCTTCTTTACCGTGAGCTTTTTGAAAAATCCTATCCCGGACAGGCGGAAATGGTGAAGGGGTTCTGGATGCCGAACCGATCTTGGAAGGGCTGCGACGTTGACGACCCGTCGGCGCGCGTGCTTTCCAACTATGGTGCGAGCGGAATATAAGACGGCACAGTGTTCAAGTAAAAGCGTTATGAAAGCGGATATAGAAAGCCCCCATAGCTTCCTATGGGGGCTTTCCTTGTATGAATCGACCGCGGATATCGGGATTTCCCATCCATCAGGTGGCGATTCCCGCAAACTGCGACATGTAGAGCTTGTAGTATACGCCTTTTTTTGCAAGGAGTGCTTCGTGATTGCCGGATTCGCAGATCTTGCCGTCGTCGAGCACGATGATACAGTCCGCATCGCGGATGGTGGAAAGCCTGTGTGCGATGATGAGCGTGGTGCGTCCGTGCATCAGGTGCAGCATCGCTTCCTGAATGTGCATTTCTGTGCGTGTATCTACACTGGATGTCGCCTCGTCGAGAATCAAAATTTTCGGGTCGGCGAGGACGGCGCGCGCAATGGAAAGAAGCTGACGCTGCCCGTTGCTGATGTTGCCACCGGATTCGGCAAGCTCCGTATCATATCCCTCCGGCATCCGCTCGATAAAGGTCTCGGCGTTGGCGGTTATGGCAGCCCGCCGTACTTCCTCGTCGGTGGCATCCAGTCTCCCATAGCGGATATTGGCGCCTATGGTGTCAGTAAAGAGCACCGTGTCTTGAAGGACGATGGCAATATTTTTCCGCAGTGAGTCCTTGGTAACATCCTTGATATTGATGCCGTCGATGAGGATTTCGCCCGAATCCGTTTCATAGAAGCGCGTGAGCAGATTGATGATGGTTGTTTTGCCGGATCCGGTCTTACCGACAATCGCGATTTTCTGTCCCGGATTCACCTCAAGGCAGAAGTCCTTCAGAACCGGTTCACCGGGCACATAGGAAAAGTTGATATGTCGAAAGGAGAGGCGTCCCGTTACCATATCGGGGGTCAGCGTGGTAGTGCCGGCATCGATTTCCGACGGTTCGTCCATGATTTCAAAGACACGCTCCGCGCCGGTAACGGCGTTGAGAATCGAGGTGTATTGGTTGGCGATTTCACTCAGCGGACGGGTAAACTGCTTGGAAAACTGAATAAAGAGAAATACCGTTGTGACACTGAAGCGTCCGTTTATCGCGAAGACCACGCCGGCAATGACGATGAGAAGATAACCGATGTTCCCGATGATGTTCATAAGAGGTCCCATGATGCCGCCGAAAATCTCCGCTTTGATCCCCGTTTTCTTCAGTTCAGCACTAGTCTTGGAAAACTGCTCTTTGGTTTTTTCCTCTCTGGAGAATGCGAGAATGGTCCGATAGCCCATGACGCTTTCCTCTACCTCGGCGTTCAGTTCTCCAAGCAGCCGTTGCTGCGCCAGAAAATATCTTCTGACCCGTTTTGTCAAAAATGAGGTGGCAAGCAGCGTCAAGGGAATGGTAATCATGCTGATAAGCGTCATTTCCCAGCTGTAATAGAGCATGATGCAAAGTGCACCGATGATCGTGATGACACTGGAAATTAAAGACGTCACCGACTGGGAGATGGTATTGGAAACGTTTTCAATATCATTGGTCATCCGGCTCATCAAATCTCCGTGAGGATGATTGTCCGTGTATCCGATGGATAGCTTTTCTATTTTTCGGAAAAGATCGGCCCGCATCACCTTTACCGTTCCCTGCGAGAGCTTGGCGGCAAGCCGCGACTGCAGATAGGAGAACAGTGACGAGGCGGCAAACAATACGGCAAGCACGGCGAGAATTTTCGCCATGGCTTCAAAATCGATGATAAGCTTCCCGTCCGCGGTCGTCATTTTTCCACCCATGGAATCCAGCGTCAGGTAATCGAGCGCCGCCGTCTGCATGGTCGGCGCAATCAGTGTCACGGCGGCGGACGCAATGACGCAGAGAATCATGATGATAAGCAGGATTTTGCTTTTTCCAAGGTAGCCGAGGAGTCTTGCTACGGTTTTTTTGAAGTCCTTGGGCTTTTCTGCGATCATCGGACCTCGCGGACCGCCGCGTCTGCCGCCCGGACCTATCATGACCGGCTCCGCGCCGCGTTCCTCTTTTTTTGGCGCGTTATTCAATTTCCTCACCCCGTTTCAGTTGGGAATCATAGATATCCCGATAAATATCGCTGGTTTTCATGAGCGTTTCATGATTGCCTTCGGCGGCTATGGTTCCGCCGTCGAGAACCAGAATCCGATCGGCACTCATGACGGAGGCGACACGTTGGGCAATGGTAATGACGGTGAGAGAGCCGAGTTTTTCGCGCAGCGCACTCTGGAGCTTCGCGCTTGTCGCAAGATCAAGCGCGGACATGCTGTCGTCAAAAATGAGGACGTCCGGTTTTTTGAGCAAGGCGCGCGCAATGGCGAGCCGCTGTTTTTGTCCGCCGGAGAGGGAAGCACCCTTTTCGGCAATGGGCGTATCATATCCTAAGGAAAATTCACGGATGAAATCATCTGCCTGCGCAATTTTCGCCGCTTCTCGGATCTCTTCGTCCGAGGCGTTCTCATCTCCCCAGCGCAGATTTTCTGCGACAGTGCCGGAGAAAAGCTCGCTTGTCTGGAGTACGAATGCAATCTTTGCGCGCAGGGCATCCAGCGTATATTCCCTTGCTCGGACGCCGTCAATGAAAATTTCTCCCTCTGTCGGGTCGTAAAAACGTGGAATCAGGCTCACAAGCGTTGTTTTTCCGGAACCGGTCGCTCCTAGAATGGCGAGATTTTCCCCGGCGTGAATATCCAGGTGAATATCGTGCAGCACAGGGTCACCGGCGGTATCGAGATATCGGAAAGAGACGTTCTGGAATACGACATGTCCTGGTTTCTCTTCCGTTCCGCGGCCGCTGTAATGGCCGCCCTCGACTGTCGGCGTGCAGTCCAGAACTTCATTGATTCGCTTTGCCGACGCCTGTGCCCGCGAGATAAACTGAAACATCATGGAAATCATCATGACGGAATTCAAAATCTGTGTGATGTACTGAATAACCGCCATGATCTCTCCAACCTCAATGGCGCCGCGTTCTACTTCGAGCCCGCCTACAAGAATGACGGCGATGACGGCAATGTTCATAACGACCATCATAAGCGGCGTGAGGAGCGCCATGATGTTCTGGACGCGCAGCATGACGCGGAATAGGTTTCCGTTTGCTGTGTCAAAGCGCCGGATTTCATGCTCTTCTCTCACATAGGCCTTGACGACGCGGGCGCCGGCCACGTTTTCCTGCACGACCGAATTGACGCCGTCAAGCCTGTCCTGCACCTCTTCAAACATGGGGCGGATTTTGCGCATGACAAGAAAGACGATGAGAAGCTGAATCGGAAGGGAAACGGCAATGACGATTCCGAATCGGATGTTCAGAGAAAGCGCCATGACAATGCCGCCGATAAACATGATAGGCGAACGGAAAAACATGCGAAGCGCCGACGCGACAAAGTTCTGCATCATGGTGACGTCGTTGGTCATCCTTGTGACGAGAGAGCCCACGGTGAATTTGTCCGTTTGCTCCGGAGAGAGCGCCATGACATGGGAAAAGGCGTCGCGTCGCAGGTCATTGCCGAAGCTTTGCGAGGCAGCGGAGGCAAAGCCGGCGGCGCCGAGTCCCGCGATACCGCCTATGATGACAAGGATCACCATGGTGACTCCGTGGCTTAGAACGATGCGCATACCCTCTGAGACAGAGTCTTGATAGATACTTTCATTGACGATGTCCGACATGATGGTTGGCAGCGACAGATCGACAAGCACCTCTGCAATCATGAAAAGCGGCGAAAAAATGGCGATATACCAATATGGCTTCAGATAGCGGAGCAGCTTTTTCATAGGCTAGGGGAATTCCTTTCCTGAGTGTTCCCATCCTCTACGATATTGTCTCTGATTTTTCCAAGGCAGGAGAGAAGCTTTCGCTCTTCTTCTTTGTCAATGCCGCGGAGCATAACTTCCTCTAGCTCTTTGATTTTTTCCCGCAGCCTATTGTCGAGTTCGCGTCCCTTGTCAAGCAGATAGACTCGAGTCCTGCGCATATCGACCTCGTCCGTTACGCGGCTTACCAGTTTTTCCTTTTCCATTTGTTTTAGCGTTATGCTGACCGTCGGCGCTTTCAGGTGTGTGGCATTGGCAATGTCAAGCTGCGTGATGCCGTCGCCGCGGGCGAGAACCATCAGAACCTGCCGATATCCGTTTTTGAATCCGAGCTTTTCGGAATTTTCTCTCATTTTATCGTGGAACAATTTTGAGATTTCATTGATCAGCATGCTGGGCTTTGGCTCGCAGCCCCTCTTTTTTTCCGGACAACTGTGCGATGTTTTCATAATAGCCTCCTTGTTTATTAGTTTGAAAACTAACTATTAGTTTAAGCAAAAAAATTCGTCTTGTCAAGCGGATTTGCAGGAGTATTTACAATTTGTTAAATTGTTTTCCGTAACGATTTTTATGAAAAAATATCGGATTCCGAAAGGCGAGACATGCTCCTTTTTCGGGGTGAACAGGAGATCCGGTGTCTGGCAGAAGCACCGTATTTTCTGGGAATTGTTCTTTTCGGCAAGAAAAAATCAGGATGCTGTTTTCGGCATCCTGATTGGTTTTTACCGTTAATCGCTGATAAAAGGCAGCAGAGCGACATGACGCGCTCTCTTGATGGCTTCCGTCAGCTCTCTCTGATGTTTTGCACATGTGCCCGTCACTCTGCGGGGCAGGATCTTTGCGCGCTCTGAAGTATACTTTCTCAGTCTCGCAACATCCTTATAGTCGATCTTTTCTACCTTTTCCGCACAGAACACGCATACCTTTTTTCTTCTGCGGTTGCCGCCCTGGCGAGCCGGTTTTTGCTCTCTATCCATCGTGATGAAACCTCCTACTCTCTTGATTTTACAGCGATTCTGTCAAAACGGAAGATCATCATCTCCCGCGATCTCCTCAAACTTCGGAGTCTCGGAATCGCCCGCCGTAAAGACCGGCGTTTGATAATCATCGGTTCTTTGAGAATCGTTTTTACGCTCTACGAAGCTTGCCTCGTCGGCGACAACCTCGGTGGCGTAACGCTTGGAGCCGTCGTTTGCCGTCCAGCTCCGTGTCTGAAGCGAGCCGCAGATGCAGATAGCACTGCCTTTTCTGAAATACTTCGCAATGAATTCCGCAGTACTTCTCCATGCGACAATATTGATAAAATCGCTTTGCGGCGTTTCTCCGGCTCTTGTATATCGGCGGGTCACTCCTATCGAGAACGAACAAACAGAAACGCCGCTCGGCGTCTGCTTGAGTTCCGGATCCGCGGTCATATGACCGATAAGGATCACCTTATTGAGGCTTGCCATACAAATATACCGTTCCTTTCCTCAGACTCTGATTGTCATCGAACGCATAATTCCTTCGGTGATGTTGAAGATACGCTCAAGCTCCGCCACAAAACCGGGCTCGGCTTTGTAGTTGACAAGGACATAATATCCTTCCGTCAAATCGTTGATCGGATATGCAAGCTTGCGTTTGCCCCATTCATCGAAGGATTCGACCGTGCCGTTCTCTTCAATGAGCGTTTTGAATTTGTTTACAAGAGCGGCGGTGGCTTCCTCCGTGCCCGTACAATCAACGATATACATCGTTTCATACGATACGAGTTTCTTTTCCATCTGATTTGCACCTCCTTCTGGACATAAGGCCGCGGACAGCGAATCGATTTATCCGCAGCAAGGAGAAAAAACTAAAAAAGTTCTTTTCCATCTTTTGTATTATAGCATCCTCTTTTTCGTTTGTCAATCGGTTTCCTGAGGAAAAAATGAATTTTCTCAGAAATTCGTAAAATTTGCGACAAAATACGGCAATATTAAACATTGCCGTATGGATTTCCTATTGATTTTCCTGCGAAATATCGGTATAATAAAAAGGAAAGAAAAAAGTATGCCTTTTCAGGGCGAAACAGCCATCTGCGGGCAGAAATCGGAGGACATTTTGAAAAAAAGGACAAAATGGTTCCGCACACTTGTGCGACAACGTTTTTTTATCATTCTGCTTTTGTTTTTACAGCTTGCTTTTCTGATTTTCTTTTTGGTGAGCCAAAGCAGGGTTTCTGTCGTTATCAAATGGTTGCTCCATATCATCAGTTTCCTGGTCGCCCTGCATATTATTGCCAAGCGGGACAAGGGCGCCTACAAGCTGACATGGGTTTTTACCATTTTGGTTTTCCCCGTTTTCGGAGGACTTTTATATCTGCTTTTCCGTTATCAAACCCGATCTAAAAAACTGCGGAGACAAATGCGTCAAATTACGGACATTACGCGGTCTATGGCGTTTTTGCCGGGTGATAAATATGCGCTTGCAGCGCAGAAAACGCAGGAGGGCTCGGACCCCTCATGTGCCGCGAGCTTTTCCGATTGTGAAAGCAAAGAAAAACAACCGTCAGGTTTTGCACCGGAATGGAACTCGCCTTTTTATGATATTTGGCAGGCGGGGGACCGGTATGAAAACGCACTTGTTCATTCTCCCGCTCACGCGAGGCAAATTGAGTATTTGGATAAATTTGCAGGTTTTCCTGTATATGAAAATACCCGAACCCGGTACCTCTCTCCGGGCGAAGAGATTTACAAGGTTCTGCTCTGCGAGCTAGAAAAAGCGCAGTCCTATATTTTTCTGGAATTTTTCATCATAGAAGAGGGGACGATGTGGAACAGCATTCTGGAAATTTTGAAGAGAAAGGTTTCCGAAGGCGTTGACGTTCGCATTATTTATGACGATATCGGCTGTTTTCTAAGATTGCCGAAGGATTATCCGAAAACGCTGAGAAGCTACGGCATCCGATGCTTGGTGTTCAATAAATTTAAGCCGCTGCTCACCGCGACGCAGAACTGCCGCGACCACCGCAAAATCGTTGCCATCGACGGAAAGGTTGCCCTCACCGGCGGTTTTAATCTGGCTGATGAATATATCAATATTATCCATCCATTTGGACACTGGAAAGACGCCGGCGTTCTGCTGGAGGGAGAGGCCGCGTGGAGCATGGCGCTGATTTTTCTGCAAATGTGGATGATGAACGATTCTCTCGAGCAGGACGTCGCCAAATATTATCCGTGGAAGGATGCTTCCTGCCCCATTGTCAAACATGATAGTCTGGTCCAGCCGTATGCGGACGCGCCGTATGATTCCGAAAATGTCAGTGAACATGTTTATCTGCAAATTATCAACACCGCAAAGCGCTATGTCTATATCAACACACCGTATCTCGTGGTCGATGACAGTATGCTATCCGCGCTTTCACTTGCTGCCAAAAGCGGTGTCGACGTACGGATTGTGACCCCATTTCGATGGGATAAGCGGCTCGTGCATTTTACGACGCGCTCCTATTACCGCGAGCTGATTCGCGCAGGTGTGAAAATTTACGAGTATTCTGAAGGATTCATTCATTCCAAAACCTTTGTGTCGGACGATACGGTTGCCACCATTGGTTCGGCAAATTTGGATTTCCGCAGTCTTTATCTACAGTTCGAATGTGGGGTCTGGATGTATAAGACCGAGGCCGTAACAGAGCTGCGCGATGATTTTCTGAAAACGCTTGCGGTTTGTCACGAGGTGCGCGAGGAAGAATGCCACGGGAACGTGGTCACACGGTTCTTTCAGGATTTTTTGCGCTTGTTTGCGCCTCTTATGTGAAAAAGCGGCCCATTTCGGCTCGACCGAAATGGGCTGCTTTTTTATAAAAACATGCAGATGGAAACATAAACGAGTCTTTCCCGACATCGCTTTTATGCGGTGCTCGTCGATGCTTGCGCAGGACGGGACAGCTTGCGTGTGGATACTGTCGGTTGCTGTTTTCCGCAGCGGGCGGTCCAATCAAAAACATAATTTAGGCGGTGTCAGATGGCGTTTTTTCTCCGCCAGGCAAGCGGATACATCCCGAACTCTTTTTTGAACGATGTGGAAAAGAAGCTTTGATCGCAATACCCGAGCAGAGAGGCGATCTCGGCAACGGTATATTCCGTCTCCGCAAGATAGCGTGAGGCTGCGACAAGACGTGTCCGGCTGCGGTAAGCGCCGGGGGGCTCGCCGTATTTTGCCTTGAAGATACGGATGAGCTGCCGTTTGGAGAGATGGAAATGCTCCGCTATATCGTCCAGTGTAAAGTGTTCCGAGAGGTGACCGTCAAGAAAGCGCTTGATTTTGGGCGCGAGACCCGCGTGCTCGTCTTCCTCCATCTGCTCCGATCCCAAAAGCCCCGCTAACATCATAAAAATGTCTAGCATCACGTGCATGGAACGCGTCTCGTCTCCCCCGCATGCGGCGAAAATATCCATAAGTTTTTGAAACGGCTCATCACTGCCTTTTCGAATGACAACATCCTTGCCGGCAAGATAACATTCGGCAAAGGCATCCAATAAGGGGCCATCGGCGCTGAGCCACAGCTTTTCATAAGGTTCATTTTTGTCGGTTCCGTAATCGACGTTGATCCCTTTCCGGAGATAGATGAGGTCGCCTGCTTCCACCTCATGAGTCTTGCCGCGATAGCTTACATATCCTCGTCCGCGCACGACGTAATCGATTAAATGGCGGCCCAGCCCGCGTTTGTGCTGAACATAGCCGGGACGGGGGATGACTCTTCCGATTTGCGCGACATAGCCGCACTGGTCGTGAGCCAAAAGATTCAAATAAAGGTTTTCATTGTAGGAGTCGCACATCGCCATAGAAATTTCCTCCGCTTCTGAACATTCTTATCCTATCACAGACGTTACGAATTGTCAATAAAACAAAAATTTTTGTCCCTATCTATCATTGAAAAGGGCGGCAGATTGTCGTAAACTAAAAAAAGAAAATTTGACGAACAGAGAGGTTATTTATGAAAAAAATCGTCATTATCGGTGCGGGAAGCTGGAATTTTACCCGGGCGATCAGCCGGGATATTTTCACGTTCCCGGCGCTTGCGGATTCTCATATCGTGCTTGTCGATATTCCGACAGGTGAGGCTTACATGCACGCTGCCGAGAAAATTATACAGAAAACTATCGCGCAGGGCGGGTACCCCGCAACCGTAGAATCTACTCTCGACCGCCGGGCGGCGCTCGAGGGGGCGGACGCGGTGCTGATTACCATCCGCAACGACGCTACCATTGCTGCATGGGAGAAGGATCTTACGATCCCGAAGAAATACGGCGTTGACGTGGTTATCGGGGACACGCGCGGCCCGTCCGGTATTTTCCGCTTCCTGCGCAGCGCGCCGGCGCTTGCCGCCATTGCGCGGGATATCGTCGAGGTCTGCCCCGAAGCGCTTGTCCTAAATTACAGCAATCCTATGTGCATGGTGACAAGCTACCTTATGCATCTCGGCGTGAGGGTGACAGGCCTTTGCCACAGCGTGCAGGGAACGGCACAAATGCTGGCAAAATGGATAGGAACCTATATCAATCACGTTTCTTATAAGTGCGCCGGCATTAACCATCAGGCGTTTTTCCTCGAATTTCGGGTGGATGGTGAGGATGCGTATCCGAGAATACGGGAGGCAGCAGAAAAGCCGGAAAACTACAAGGCAGAGGCCGTTCGCGTGGAGATGCTGCGTGCGCTTGGCTATTTTGTCACCGAATCGAGCGGGCACAATTCCGAATACAATGCGTGGTTCCGCAAGCGTGAGGACCTGATCGAGCGGTATGCACCGAATTCCTACGCAAGCTCGGTACGCATCATTACGGAGCGGACTGCCACGCGGGAGCGTGAGATGGAGAAAATTCTCGCCGAGGATACCATCGACCTGAAGCGCGGGCAGGAGTATGCCGCATACATTCTCAACGCCGTGCTTGGAGGTGGCGAACTTTTTGAATTTAACGGAAATGTCAGGAATCACGGACTGATTTCCAATCTTCCGTGGGATGTTATCGTAGAGGTGCCGGTCCTTGCTTCACGGGCGGGCTTGCAGCCGATGCAGATCGGCGACCTTCCTCGTCAGCTTGCCGCGCTGAACACGGTTGGCGCACAGTGCGAGGAGCTTGCTGTGGAGGGCTGCCTTGCCGGTGACAAGGAAACCATTTATCATGCGATTCTAAACGATCCGCTGACGGCCGCGGTTTGCAGCCTTTCGGAAATTCGCCGTATGACGGAGGAAATGTTTGAGGCAAACCGGGACAGCCTGCCGCAGTTTTTTAGATAATGCATCGTACAATGGGCGGAAAGAACGTTTGTGTAAAACGTTCGCACGGCGACGCATGGTCATTCAGGGAAAAATACATGTTTCGAAGTATGGGGCGCGGACAAAAGTCCGTGCCCTGTGCTTTTGTGTGGGATGCGGCGCTTGTATTCCTTTTTGTCATGGTAAACGATAAAAAATAAGCATTTGCTATTAGAATCGGCAAATGGTATACTATCCTCGCAAAGGAGGATTGGAGATGTCGGAAAAAGAGAAGGCGTGTCTTGAAGTCCTTATCGAGGCGGGATGCTCGGAGGAATGGGCACGGGGGTTTCTTTCCCTATGGAAAGAGGGGAAAGTATGCGAGGCGATGCGCATTCTGACGGAGCGCAGGCGTGAATTGCTAGAAAAGCTGCATACGGACCAAAGGCAGCTTGACTGTCTGGATTATTTTATTTATCAAATGAAAAAAAAGAAGCTCGAAATATGTTCCGAGGAGGGAAAAACGGAAATGGAACGATATATTGCACCGCTGAACCCAAAGGTGGAAAGGACACACGTCAGATATAAAAACCGTTTCGGCATCACGCTGGCAGGTGATTTGTATGTGGCAAAGGATATGGACCGCGCCGCAAAGCACCCGGCGCTCGTCATCGGCGCGCCGTATGGGGGCGTGAAAGAGCAGGGACCTTGCGTGTATGCCGGCGAGCTTGCGCGGCGAGGCTTTGTCGCACTGACCTTTGATCCGTCGTTCGGCGGCGAAAGCGGCGGAGAGCCGAGACATACTTCCTCTCCCGAAATTTTTTCTGAAGATTTTTCCGCAGGCGTGGATTTTCTCGGAACGCTCCCTTATGTGGACCGAAATAAAATGGCCGCGCTTGGCATCTGCGGCAGCGGCGGCTTCGCGATTTCTGCGGCGCAGATGGATAAGCGCATTCGGGCGGTTGTCACGGCGAGCATGTATGACATTTCCCGCGTACAGGCAAGGGGATGGGAGGATTCCATGACGGAAAGCGAGCGGGACGCGGCGCTTGATGCGCTTGCCGAGCAGAGATGGCGGGATGTCGCGGCGGGGACTCCGGAATATATTCCTACCTTTCCCGAGACGCCCTATGACGAGGTTCCCGCTGACATTACCGGTGTGAACCGCGAATGGTTTACTTTCTATGCCACAAAACGCGGTCACCATCCGCGTGCCCGCGGAAATTTCACGACAACGAGCAGCATGGCGTTTATGAATTATCCGCTCACGGCGCATATCGCGGAGATTTCTCCCCGTCCGATTTTGTTTTTGATAGGGGATCATGCGCATTCGAAGTGGTTTTCAGAATACGCATACCGCGAGGCAAAGGAACCTAAGGAGCTGTACGTTGTGCCGGACGCCATTCACATCGATCTTTACGACGACACATCGAAAATTCCGTTTGATAAGATTGAGACGTTTCTGCGCGAGGCGCTAGATGCGTAAGCGGAGGATAAGGACATGAGCAAAAAGGTTTTTGTGATAACGAGCAGCCTCAGACAGGGAAGCAATTCCGATATGCTAGCGCAGGCGTTTGCCGAGGGGGCGCGCGCGGCGGGTCACGCTGTGGAAACGATTTCTTTGAAGGGAAAATCCATCACTTTCTGCAAGGGATGTCTGGCATGCCAGAAAACCCGGAAATGTACGATTCGCGACGATGCGACTGAAATAGCAGAAAAAGCGAAGAACGCGGACGTTTTGGTGTTCGCAACCCCTATCTATTATTACGGCCTGTCCGGACAGCTGAAGACCTTGCTCGACCGCTGTAATCCGTTGTATGTCTCGGACTATGCGTTCCGGGATGTTTATCTGCTCCTCACGGCGGCGGATGGAGACGGGCGCGCTGTGGAAGGCTCTGTCAAAGGTATGCAGGGCTTTGTGGACTGCTTTGAGAAGGCGCGCCTTGCGGGCACGATTTTTGGCGGCGGCGTGAATGAAGCGGGCGAGATAAAGGGGAAGCCCGCGCTGCAGGAAGCTTATGAGATGGGCGAGCATGTATAGCGCAGGAGGGAAGCCCCCTGCCTCTCCGGCGGAGGAATTCGTTGCACATTCACCGGGGGACAGCCGGGCAAAAAGTGCTCCTGCCACGCCACATGACGGACAATGTCTCTTATGGAAGGGAATGAAACGGCTTCTTTCAGTGCTTTTGTGTGGGGTTGTTTGCCTTTTTGCGGTTGCGGGCTGCGCCGCGTCGGGGCAAGAGGAAATTACGGCATCCTCTCATCGGACGCAAACGCCCCCGCCAGAGAACACGGAAGCTTCTATTCCGTCCGCGAGCACGGGGATGTCTGTTCCGTCTGATAGCGGGGAAGAAACAGAAGAGGGAGAGGAAAGTGTGGTGAGTCGTCTGTTTATTACGGTAAACGAAAGCAAGGCGGAAATTATCCTTGAAAACAATATTTCTGTCTCGGCTCTTGTAGAACGCCTGCGCACAGGTGATATCACTTATACGGCGGATGATTATGGCGGCTTTGAAAAGGTGGGTGCGATCGGATTCTCTCTTCCGCGCGATGATGCGCATATACAGACACGGCCCGGCGATGTTATCTTGTATCAGGGAAACCAGATTGTGCTATTTTACGGCGAAAACAGCTGGTCTTACACGCGCCTTGGGAGAATTGAGGGGCTTTCGGATGCGCAGCTTCGTGCCTTTCTGCACGCGGGCGAGGGAGAGATACAGGTGACCCTGAGCCTTGATGGATAGAATTGGCGCTCGGCAAACATACAAAAAGGCAAGGCATTTTTGCCTCGCCTTTTTGTATGAAGAAATTTTTTTGCTATTTTCATTATTTTGAAGCTGTTTTTTCGCTTTCTGCCTCATCGGTAACGAGCGCCTTGACGCTCGCGGCAAGACCCGCAAGCGACTGGATTTCACTCGGGATGATGATTTTTGTCGCCTTTCCGTCCGCGGCCTTTTCAAAGGCTTCCAGACTCTTGATGGCGATTACCTTGTCGGAAGGGTCTGCCTCGTTGATTTTTTTGATGCTTTCGGCGGTTGCCTCTTGGACCTTCAGGATAGCCTCTGCTTCACCTTCAGCGGCGCGGATACGCGCTTCCTTTTCCGCTTCCGCCAGAAGAATCTGTCGCTGCTTTTGCGCCTCGGCATCCAGAATCATCGCCTGCTTTTTGCCTTCTGCAACGAGAATGGTGGAATTTTTTTCACCTTCTGCACGAAGGATCTGTTCGCGGCGCTCGCGTTCGGCTTTCATCTGTTTTTCCATCGCATCCTGAATTTCGCGCGGCGGAATGATGTTTTTGAGCTCGACACGGTTCACCTTGATGCCCCAGGGGTCGGTCGCCTCGTCGAGGATGGCTCTCATTTTGGTGTTGATGACGTCGCGGGAGGTCAGCGTGCTGTCGAGTTCCAGCTCACCGATGATATTGCGCAAGGTGGTTGCTGTAAGGTTTTCGATAGCGGCTATTGGAGATTCCACCCCATAGGTGAAAAGCTTGCAGTCAGTAATTTGATAGAATACAACCGTGTCGATCTGCATTCTCACGTTGTCCTTCGTGATAACGGCCTGCGGTTGAAAATCCGCAACCTGCTCCATAAGGGAGATTTTCTTTGCGATTCTTTCCACAAACGGAACCTTCCAATGCAGACCTGTATGCCATGTCGCGTGATAAGTGCCAAGTCTCTCCACAACGAAGGCGCGCGCCTGAGGAACAATTTTGATGTTTGCGATAAGAACGATGAGAAAAACTGCGACCACAATGCCGATGATAATCCATTCCATACTCTTGTACCTCTCCTTTAAAATGAAATATGTATATTACTTTTTACAAATCAACTTGACGCCCTCGATGGCGACTACGTTTAAGATTTCTCCCTTTTCATATTTGGTATCCTTGTCAAAAGCGCGGGCGGACCAGATTTGTCCCCTCACCTTGACCTGTCCCTGACTCTCCAGGTTGTTGATGGCTTCCGTAACAACCGCTTCCTCTCCGATGAGCGCATCCGCGTTGGTAGCGACTGCTTTGAGTCCGAGCGTTTTTTTGAAGATGCCTTTCATGAACAGAATCAGCAGCGCGGAGCATGCGACGAATACCACGATCTGAATCCAGAGCGGAATCGGGAAAAAGGACAGAATAAGGGCAATCACCGCCGCCGGTATGAACCATATGGAAACGAGCGCGCAAGTAGAAGCTTCTACAATGACGGCGAGGATGATAATGCCGAGCCAGACAAGAGGCATATATTCCATGAAAAAATCCTCCTTTCAGATTTCTTATTCTATCATATCATAAATATCAATTTTTGTAAATGGAAATCAGAACAAAATATATTCATTTTCTGAAATTTTATTTGTCCCGTAAACACCCTATGAAAATCTTGTCAAAAGCGTTGAAATTTTCGGAAATTTAGGTATAATATATAAAGTAAAGTTTTTTATGATTTTGACTTGGAAAGGATCGATGTTATGTCTTTTGAACGAAAAGAATTGATGCGCGGCGTCTTTTTTAATACCGTCCGCGAGACGAAGTTCAAGGCAAGCCTGGTTTCTCTTCGCTTTGTTGTTCCGCTCGCAAAGGAAACGGCGGCGAAGAATGCGCTTTTGTTCCCGGTTTTGCTGCGCGGCTGCGAGCAGTATCCGAATATCGGCAGCATCCGCAGAGAGGAGGAATCCATCTACGATACCGGAATCTCGGACAGTGTGTATAAACGGGGGGACGATCAGATCTTAGAGGTTCGTATGAGCCTTCTCGACAATCAATATGCGATTGACGGGATGGATATTGCAGGGGAGGCAATGTCGCTTCTTGAGAATATTCTGCTTCATCCGGTGACGGAAAACGGCGTGTTCCGGGAGGACTATGTCGAGAGCGAAAAGCAAAAGCTCATCGACGATATCCGCGCACAGGTGAACGATAAAAGACGATATGCTGCGATGCGGCTTGTCGAGGAAATGTTTGAGGGAGATCCTTTCAGCGTTTCAGAGCTTGGCACGGTAGAGGACGCTTCGGACGTGTGCCCCGCAAGTCTTTGGGAGCAGTATAAAGAAGTATTCTCCCGTGCGCATGTTGAGATTTTCGCGGTCGGAAATTTGAATTTTGAGGCGCTGGCATCCCGTTTTGCCGAAATGTTCGCCACAGTGTCTCGCGGGGAACCGTATATGCTCTCCACGTCGGTCATGCGCTCGGCGCGGGAGACCGTCAAAACGGTCTATGAGCGTCAGAACATTACGCAGGGCAAGCTAGTCCTGGGATTTTTTACGGGACATTCCGTGCCGGATGGTGACTATCATGTGATGCAGGTGCTTAACACCGTGTACGGCGCAGGCGTGACGAGCAAGCTGTTTCTCAACGTGAGGGAAAAGCTCAGCCTCTGTTACTATTGTTCCTCTGCCGAAAACGGGCAGAAAGGCTATATGACGGTCAGCTCCGGCATTGAATTTTCCAATGAGAAAAAGGCGTCGGACGAAATTCTTCTTCAGCTCGAAAATATCAAAAACGGGGTCCTTACGGAAAGTGAGCTTTCTGACGCAAAGCTCGCGCTTATCGATTCTGCGGCTCGCGTAGGAGACAACACCGGGTCTATTTTGAATTGGTATTTCTCCTGCGTTATGGACGGCGCGCTCATCACGCCGGAGGAGAAAATCGAAAAGTTCCGCTCCGTTACGGCGGAGCAGGTCGTGCGCATGGCGCGCGATATTAGGCTCGACACGTATTATTTCCTTTGCGGAAAGGAGGAGGCGGCGAAATGAATCCTGCCAATATCATAGAAAAAACGACGGATTTCGGCGAAAAATATTATTATACCAAGCATAAAAGCGGATTGGATATTTATGTGATTCCCAAAGACTTCAAAACGAGCTTCGCCATGTTTTCCACCAAATACGGCGCCATCGACAACTGCTTTAAGCTCGCAGGAGAAGAGAATTTCCACGAGGTGCCGGATGGGATCGCGCATTACCTCGAGCACAAGATGTTCGAGAATGAGGACGGTGTGGATACGTTCTCCCGATTTGCCAAATACGGGGCGAACGCCAATGCCTTTACGTCCGGAACGATGACCTCCTATTTGTTTTCCTGTACGGACCATCTGAAAGAAAATCTGGAAATCCTTCTCGACTATGTGTCAAAACCTTATTTCACGCCGGAAAACGTGGAAAAGGAACGCGGCATTATCGGGCAGGAAATCCGGATGTATGAGGACAATCCCGGTTCCGCTATTTATTATAACCTCTTGGAGGCACTTTATGAGAAGCATCAGACGCGCGTCAACGTCGCCGGCACGATAGAATCCATTGCGAAAATCACGCCGGAACTGCTTTACGACTGCTATTATACGTTTTATAATTTTTCTAACATGACACTTTGCGTTTCCGGACGCGCGGATATGGATATGGTGCTAGACGTTGTAGACAGAATCTTGCCGGAACGGGAACAAAAGACCATTATCCGGAACTATTATGATGAAAAGCCGGAAGTGTATCGCAAGCGTGTGAGCGCGGAGTTTGAGGTCGCAAAGCCGATGTTTCTTATCGGCGTCAAGGATATCGATATTGCTCCCGACGGTGCGGAAAGAATGCGGAAAAAAGCGGTAATGGGCATTCTTATCGATATGCTCTTCGGTTCCACCTCGCCGTTTGCTCTCGACGTCTATGAAAGCGGGCTTGTCAACGGCTTTGAAGCCGGATACGACCACGGGCGCAGCAGCTCCATTGTCTATTTGGAAGGAGAAACGGATGATCCTGAGGCCGTATACACGAAATTCCTTTCCTATCTCGAAGAGAACCGGAAAGCCGGGCTTTCCCGCGAGGATTTTGACAGGATTAAGCGCGCATCCTATGCCTCTTATCTTAAAAATTTTGATTCCACGAGGCTCGCGCAGACTTTCACCTATATGATTCATGACGACTGTGATCCCTTTGATTATGGAGATACGCTGAAATCCGTGACCTTTGAGGAGACATCAGAGCTGTTTGGAAAGCTTTTCCATGAGGAATATTACGCGATGAGCGTGATAAATCCAATCGGAAAGTAAAAAGAGTCCGCGGGAGGACCGGAGTTTCCGGGGCTTCCTTCGCGGCAATCATGGGCATAGCGAATGCCATCAATAAAAAGGAGAAACATCCATGGGACGTATATCAACGATTTCTTTCCCCGGGCTTGGGATCGGTGAATTCACCATCAATGGTGTAGCACTGTCGTTTGAGCTTTGGGGCAGGCCGGTTACCATCATGTGGTATGGCATTATCATTTGCCTTGGAATTTTTGCCGGGTTTGCCTATTTTGCGTGGCGGGCGCGTCAGGCGAGAATTTCCTTTGATGATATCATGGATATTACCCTGATTACCGTGCTTTCTGCAGTCGTCGGCGCAAGACTGTATTTTGTTATCTTCTTCGGCGGCTTTGTCGAAACGGGCGGTACCTTCTGGGAAAATCTTGAGGGCACACTCTATAACATCATCGCCATTTGGAACGGTGGCCTGGCTATCTATGGCGGTATTATCGCCGGCGCTCTTGCGGTTTATCTGGTTTCGCGGCATAAAAAGATTGGATTTTTCAAGCTTGCCGATATGGCGGCGCCTGCCGTTATGCTGGGGCAGCTCATCGGCAGATGGGGAAATTTCTGCAATGGCGAAGCATTTGGTTCGGAAACGACGCTTCCGTGGCGCATGGGCCTCTGCAATGCACAGACGGGCTATGAGACGATTTATGTGCATCCGACCTTTCTTTATGAGTCTTTGTGGAATCTTGTCGGCTTTATTTTGATCAATATTTTCTACAAGAAGCGTAAATATCACGGAGAGGTCACGCTTTGGTACTTTGCATGGTACGGACTTGGACGCGGCTTTATTGAGCTGCTTCGCACGGATTCTCTGATGCTCGGCAGTATCCGTGTGTCGTCACTGCTTTCCTTTCTTCTGTTTGCTGCGATCGTTCCGCTGCTTCTCGTGCTGCGCGTCCGGTATGAGAAACTTGCAAAATCCGGGAGCATTGAGTATCAGGAAGTGGTAACGATCCCGATGCTGCTTGGTATCTCGCGTCGGAAAGCCGACGCCTCGGATACGGGTTCGAAAGTTGTTCCTGAGGCACAGGCGGAGTCTGCGGAGCAAACATGCGGCAGCGCACCGGAAAAGAGTACTGCCGCAGCGGAAGCATCTGCGGTGTCGCCAGAACAGAATCAGAATCCAACCGAGTCCTCGCAGGGTGCTGAGAATCCGGTTCAGACAAGAACTGCGGATGCACCTGCGGCGACCCCGGACACCGTAACACAGACAAAGCGAGAGGAAAATCCCGCACCGGCTGAGGCGTCAGAAGCGCCGGAGGCATCAAAAGCACCGGAAACACCGGAAACACCGGAGGCACCGGAAGAAACGGAGAAAACAGAAAATGGCGCAAATCATTGACGGGAAAAAAATATCGATGGAGCTAAGACAGGAGATCGCGCAGGATGTGCGGCGTATGAAGGAAGAGGGAACGACGCCCGGCCTTGCCGTTATCATTGTCGGGGAAGACCCTGCCTCTCAGATTTATGTACGCAATAAGGGACGTGCCTGCGAGGAGGTCGGCATTTATTCCGAAATTATTCGGTTGCCGGAGCAAACCAGCGAGGCGCAGCTCCTTTCTCAGATTGCAAAGCTGAACAGCAGGGCGGATATTCATGGGATTCTTGTTCAGCTTCCTCTGCCGCGTCATATTGACGAGAGCGCCGTCATTGCTGCCATTTCGCCGAATAAGGATGTGGATGCTTTCAGCGAGGTCAACGTCGGGAAAATCATGATTGGAAACTATCGGTTCCTTCCGTGTACGCCCGCCGGCGTTATGGAGCTTTTGAAGCGCTCCGGCATCGAAATAGAAGGAAAGCGGGCGGTCGTTGTCGGCAGGAGCAATATTGTGGGAAAGCCGCAGGCCATGCTGCTTCTGCATGCCAATGCCACTGTGACCATTTGCCATTCCCGCACAAAAAATCTTGCCGAGATTTGCCGCGAGGCGGATATTCTTGTTGTGGCAATTGGCAAGGCGAACTTTATTACGGCGGATATGATAAAGCCGGGTGCTGCCGTCATTGACGTCGGCATGAACCGTCTGCCGGACGGTAAGCTCGCGGGGGATGTCGATTTTCACGGCGTTTTCGAGGTGGCGGGTTATCTTACACCGGTGCCGGGGGGCGTCGGGCCGATGACCATTACGATGCTGCTGAAAAACACCGTGACCGCCGCCGCGCTTGCAGAGGAAAAGAGGAAACACACTTAATTCTTTCATCAGTAAAATACTTTTGGGCATCCTTTTGCGGATGCCTTTTTTTATTGTTTTCTCCTCTTATGGAAGGCGGAAATCTTACTGTCGGTGCAAATAAAAAAAGCGGAGGAAGAGAATGTCCGCGCTCTGTCATAAAACCCGAACGAGCCGCATAAGCATATAGCAAACTAAATCATGTATAAATGCGGAGGGGAATATGGCAAACACCAATATTTATAAGGATATTGCGGCGCGCACAGGCGGAGATATCTATATCGGCGTCGTGGGACCGGTCCGGACGGGAAAATCGACGTTTATCAAGAAGTTTATGGAAACGCTTGTAATTCCTAATATCAAGAACGAATACGACAGACAGCGGGCGAAGGATGAAATGCCGCAGTCAGCGGCAGGCAAGACCGTGATGACGACGGAGCCGAAGTTCATTCCCGACGAGGCGGTGGAGGTCACGCTGGACGGCGGTGCGACGCTTTCCGTCAAGATGATTGACTGTGTTGGGTACATTGTTCCCGAAGCGCTTGGAAATTTCGAAGGCGATAAACCGCGTATGGTGATGACGCCGTGGTCAGACGAGGCCATGCCGTTTGACAAGGCGGCGGAGATCGGCACGCAGAAGGTGATAACCGATCATTCTACCATTGGGGTGCTTGTCACCTGCGATGGCAGCTTCGGTGAGCTTTCGCGTGAGAACTATGTGGACAGCGAAGCGCGCATTGCGTCTGAACTGCACGCCATCAACAAGCCTTTTGTGATCGTGCTCAATTCTGCACGTCCCGAAAGCGAGGAAGCGGTATCTTTGGCGCTTTTCTTGGAGGAGCGTTACAATGCGCCTGTGGCTCTTGTGAATTGTCTCGAACTAAACAAAGATGATATCCGTCATATTCTCGAGCTTGTGCTCTTGGAGTTCCCAGTCACAGAAATCTCTGTGAATTTGCCGGATTATATGAACGCGCTTGACGGCACGCATCCCATTCACCGCTCGGTATTCGATACTATTTCAGAATGTGCCGCAAATGTAACGAGAACAGGCGATATTGCCAAATGTTTTGAGAAGGCAAGTGAAAACGAGTATATCAAAGAGGTGCGGATCGATAAAATCGATCTTGGCTGCGGCTGCGCAAAGATTCATATGGAACTCGCTGATGGGCTGTTCTACCGGCTTATCGGAGAGCTGACCGGTCTTGAAATTGATGGAGACGAGGCACTTATGAAACAGCTTGTTGAGCTGGCCGACATCAAAAAGCAGTATGATAAGGTCAAGACGGCGCTCGACGAGGTGGAAGAAACGGGATATGGAATCGTCATGCCGGATCTGTATGATTTGACACTGGAGGAGCCGCAAATGGTCAAGCAGGCGGGCAGTTACGGCGTGAAGCTGCGTGCCTCCGCGCCGAGCATCCATATGATCAAAGCGGACATTACGGCAGAGGTTTCCCCCATTGTCGGTACAGAGCAGCAGTCAGAGGAGCTAATCGGCTTTCTGCTACGCGAATTTGAGACGGATCCGAGGAAAATATGGGATACCAATATGTTCGGCAAGTCCCTTTATGAGTTGATGAACGAGGGGCTTCACAACAAACTTGCGCATATGCCGGATGACGCACGCGCAAAGCTTTCGGAAACGCTTCAGCGCATTATCAACGAAGGCAGCGGCGGACTTATCTGCATTATCCTATAAAATGGGGAAAGAGGAGCAGCAGCTCCTCTTTTTATTTTCTATGACAGCATTTTCTTTTGAGAGAAGGGTTCACAATGCCTCTTTTCCCTTGTCTTTTACACACTCGCCGCCGCGGATGCCTGTAACGGTGTTTTTTCTCGGAAGTGGAGGAAAATGGGTTTCTTTCTATGGCGGCTGCATACTGCTTGATAAGAATGAGGCAAAAAAAAAGGACACCTGCGGCAGCGAGAATGGTGGCAATCCATAGCAAAAGCTCTCCGAGGCTGGTTATGAAAAAGGAAATGCAGACAAGCAGCGCACAGGCGACCGTTCCGATGCTGCCAAGCATAAAATTGCAAATCCGGCGTATGCGAGTCTCTGTGTCTTTGGATTTTCTACGGCTTGTCGGGCGGCATAGGCCTCGACATCCGGTTGGTATTCGGTGGATTCGCGGGTGTTTCATCGTTGCCGCTCCTTTCTGCCAAAATTCCTTTTCATTTTACTCAAATATTGAGTTTTTATCAATACTCAATATTTGAGTATGATACCATTTCTTCAGAAAGGGGGCAGCCAATATGGATTACCGCACCAGAATCAGAAGTGTCAGGGAAGATAGGGATTACACCCAGACACAGATCGGGAGAATTCTTCATAAATCCCAACAGGGCTACAATCATATCGAGACGGGAAGAGCGGAGCTGAAAATCGAGGATCTTATCCTTTTATGTGAGTTTTACGATTTGTCCGCCGACTATCTAATCGGACTTACCGACAAGCCGAGATCCTATCGCTTGGATTTACCCCGTTGATTTTTTTGCCGGATTGTAATATACTGATATTATATGATGGAATTACAGGAGGAACAGATATGAAAGTTTTGCTGATTAACGGGAGCCCAAATGAAAAAGGATGCACCTATACGGCGCTTTGCGAAGCGGCGGATGTTTTTGCCAAAAACGGCATTGATACGGAGATTGTCTACCTCGGCAAAAAGCCGGTTGCGGGCTGTATTGCCTGCGGCTCATGTCGGAAGACGGGACGCTGCTTTGTAGACGATAAGGTCAACGAGGTCATCGCCAAGTTGGATGAAATTGACGGCATGATCGTAGGATCGCCGGTTTACTTTGCGGGTGTTTCCGGGCAGGTGACCGCGTTTCTTGACCGTCTGTTTTATGCGGGCGGGGGCAAGATGGCGGGAAAACCGGCTGCTGCTGTGGTGTCCTGTCGGCGCGGCGGTGCTTCAGCGGCGTTTGAGATTCTCAACAAATATTTTATGATGACCAATATGCCGGTTGTGAGCTCGCAATATTGGAATCAGGTACATGGGAATACGCCGGAGGAGGTCAAACAGGATTTAGAGGGACTTCAGACGGTGCGCACGCTTGCCGAAAACATGACATGGCTCCTGCACTGTATCGAGGCCGGAAAGCAGGCGGGGGTGCCGTATCCGACGTATGAGCCGAGAGTCAGGACGAATTTTATCCGCTGAAAATTACGGCACAGTGGAACAGGGCGCTTTCGGCGTGAGTCAAGCACGGCATTTCCCAATGAGGATTCGTGAAATCCCAGAGGCTGCTTCTTGCATTTTCACGGCAACTGACGGCGATGTATGTTGACTACCGTTTTTGCTTGACAAAATTCTATGGCGACGATATAATACTGCATGATATGAAAAAAAATAACAAGGCTGCCGCAGAACGGGCAATCCCGCAAAGCTAGCAGGGGGAGGGTATATGGAAATCAGAATTGAAAAAACAGCTGCTCCAAAGGAAAAGCCGAATGCCGATGTCCTCGGGTTCGGAAAGTATTTTACCGATCACATGTTTGTGATGGAATATTCTCCGGAGAAAGGATGGCATGACGCAAGAATTGTTCCGTTCGGCAACCTTTCTCTCAGTCCTGCATCGACGGTATTTCATTATGGGGCAGAGGTCTTTGAAGGACTCAAGGCCTACCGCACACCGGATGGTGGCGTGCAGCTTTTCCGTCCGACCGAGAATTTTAAGCGGCTGAACCGCTCGGCAGAACGTATCCGCTTGCCGCAGTTGGATGAAGATTTTGCGCTTTCGGCGCTTATCCGATTTGTGGATATGGAGCGCGATTGGGTGCCGTTTGCAGAGGGAACTTCACTGTATCTGCGTCCGTTTCTTATCGGCAACGATGAAACCTTGGGTGTTCACTCCATTCGCAACGCGATGTACGTGGTTATTGCTTCTCCTGTCGGAAGCTATTATCCCGAGGGGATCAATCCAGTGAAAATTATGATTGAAACAGCAGATGTGCGCGCGGTGCGCGGCGGAACCGGCTATGCCAAATGCGGAGGTAACTATGCTGCAAGCAACCGCGCCGGAGAGATTGCCGAGCAAAAGGGTTTTTCTCAGGTGCTGTGGCTTGACGGCGTAGAGAGAAAATATGTCGAGGAGGTCGGCGCTATGAACGTCATGTTCAAGATTGGCGGCGTGGTCATCACACCGGCCCTGACCGGCTCGATTTTACCCGGCGTGACGCGCAGCTCGTGTATTCGTCTTTTGCAGGATATGGGGATCCCGGTTGAAGAAAGATTGCTTTCTGTTGATGAGCTGATTGACGCTGCAAAATCCGGAAGCCTTGAAGAGGCGTGGGGATGCGGGACGGCGGCTGTTGTCTCTCCGATTGGACAGCTTTCCTATGCCGGCGCCGATTACACGGTAAACGGCGGAAAAATCGGTGAGACCACACAGAAGCTATATGATATGCTTACCGGCATTCAGTGGGGCAAGCTGCCGGATCCTTATGGTTGGACATTAAAAATTTGAATAAACTGTTAAAAAAACGTTGCAAAGTATCGATTTTTGTGTTATTCTATTCGGGGTAGAAAAGGATCTTCCCATTCAAGGCATCTTATACGGATAGAATAAAATTTTTAAGTCGGTACAGCGCTGCCGTCAAGATTTTGATTCCGGGTTTTTTGGAGATGAACGATCAAAATCAGAGGCTTTCTGTTCAGGCAGAAAGCCTTTTTTATTGTGTTGTTCCGGCTCTGCAAGGGGGCGCTTGATATGAAATGGAAAACGAGGCTGATGCATGACGACGAGGTAGAACGCGCGCTGACACGTATTGCCCATCAAATCGTCGAAAAAAACCATGGGGTAGAGGGTCTTTGCCTGATTGGGATAAAAACGCGCGGCGTTCCGCTTGCCTATAAGCTACAGGAAAAGATTCAGGCCATCGAAGGCTTTTCTCCTCCTGTCGGTATGCTGGATATTACGCTTTACCGGGATGATTTGACGGATATTGCGGAGGAAGCGCAGATTGGCGATACCGATGTCCCTTTTTCTGTAAAGGACAAGGTGCTCATTCTTGTGGATGACGTCATCTATACGGCAAGGACAGCGCGGTGTGCACTGGAGGCGGTGATGAAGCTTGGCCGCCCCGCCCGGGTGTATCTGGCGGTTCTTATCGACCGCGGGCACAGAGAGCTGCCGATCCGCGCGGATTTTGTCGGGAAAAATATTCCGACGGCGAAAAACGAGGTGGTGCGCGTTCTAATCTCACCATGTGACGATGAGCTTGCCGTCGATCTATATGAAACCTTGAATGTTGAATGCGACAGCATTTGATATAAAATTTTACGGAGGAAAATCAATATGAAACTTGTCTATGACGTAAAGGACAAGCCAAAACTCGGAAGGCTTATCGTATTTGCTATTCAGCAGCTGCTTGCTATCATGGCTGCCACTCTTGTCGTTCCGGTTATCACAAATAATGAAACCGGAAGCAACATGAGTCCCGCCGCGGCGCTGCTCGGCGCGGGCGCCGGCACCTTGGTGTATGTGCTGTTCACAAAAGCGAAAAGCCCGGTATTTCTTGGCTCGTCTTTCGCTTTTCTCGGCTCAATGGCGGCAGCGTTTACCGGAGCTAGCTCTATGTCTCTTGGGTATCTCGGACTGATTATCGGAGCGATTTTCGCGGGTCTTGTCTATGTTGCCATCGCCATCGTTGTGAAAATTGTCGGCGTAAAATGGATCAACCGCCTGATGCCGGCGGTCGTCATCGGTCCCACGGTTTCCATCATCGGGCTTTCTCTTGCGGGAAATGCGGTGAGTGATATCCAGAAAGCCAATGCGGGCGGGAATACTCTGATTGCCGTTTTCTGCGGGGTGGTCACGCTTTTTGTCACCATTCTTTGCTCGGTATACGGTAAAAAAATGATGAAGCTCATCCCATTTATTATGGGTATTCTCGCGGGTTACGCAGTCGCTACTGTCTTTACGGTAATCGGGATTGCGGCGGATATCGATGCACTCAAGGTCGTGGATTTTAGTGTATTCAGCTCGCTTCTGAAAGACGGAAGCGTCACATTTTCCACATTTTTGCAGGTGCCGGAGTTCACATTCTTTTCCGCTTATGGCGCGTTCGGCGAGCTTTCCGGAAGCTATATTGCCTCCATTGCCATTGCCTATGTTCCGGTCGCGTTTGTCGTATTTGCAGAGCATATTGCAGACCATAAAAACATTTCCTCCATTATAGAGAGAGATCTGCTTGAGGATCCCGGACTTTCCCGCACCCTGCTTGGCGACGGTGTCGGCTCCATGGTAGGAGGCTTTTTCGGGGGCTGTCCCAATACGACCTATGGGGAATCGGTCGGATGCGTTGCTATTACCGGAAACGCTTCCGTGCTGACCATTATCGCTGCGGCAATCGGTGCGATTCTTATATCCTTCCTCTCTCCGTTTGTCGCATTCGTTAATTCGATTCCGTCCTGTGTTATGGGGGGTGTCTGCGTCGCGCTATACGGCTTTATCGCGGTGTCCGGTTTGAAAATGATTCAGAAGGTGGATCTTGGCGACAACCGCAACCTATTTGTGGTATCGACTATCTTGGTTCTTGGCATTGGCGGACTTGCTCTTACCTTCGGTAAGATCACGATAACGAGCATCGCCACCGCGCTTATCCTCGGTATCCTTGTCAACATCATGTGTAGCAGAAACAAAAAACTAGAGGGAGAGGGTTCGTCAGCGGATACATCTGATGCAAGCAACGCTGAGAAAGACAACTCTGATTCACAGTAGTACCTATAGCGGGTTATTTTTTACATCATATAAAAAACGGAATCGCATCTGAAAACCAGATGCGATTCCGTTTTCATGGATTCCACCCATTCGGGAATGTTGGATAAATTCAGGTGACAGATTTAAATGGTTCCGCTTACCGTAATGACAAGCGTACCGGGAGATACCGTAACGGCGCCCGTTGTTGGATTCTGCGATATGCTCGCCGCCGGAACGGTAAGTGAATATCCCGTGCCGCTAGGGAGCGTCAGCAGACCGTCTGTATACATGTAGTTGGAGGACGGAATGACCTGTCCGTCTGCCATAACAGTGATGGAGGACGGTTCTGGATCAAACCTGTCGGTCAGAACAACGTCTGTCGCCGGTGTATTGCCATAGTTGTGGATGGTGAAGGTATAGGTAATCGTGTCGCCGTCAGCGATCGGATTGGGACTCATTTCCTTCAAAATGGAGAGATTTGCGTAGTTTTCAACAAGAATTGTGCTATATGCCATAACCGGTGTCGATATACCGGTTCCGGAAATCATAACCGTATTCACAATCGTTGATCCTCCGGCGAGCGGAGCAAAATTGTTAACGGTGGCATTGAAAATGATCAATGCATTGGCACCCGCTGCGAGTGTTGGAATGGTGAATGTCACACTGTTGGCATCTGTGACTCCGGCAATGGGACCGGCATAGACGCCTCCGATATAAAGGCTGGCATTGTTTGCATAGGTTAGGGGTGTCACCGTTGTGTAAGCCCCCGTCGTATAGGAGCCGAGATTATCCGTCGCTGTGATGCCCGTAAGCGGTGTGTTCCCGTTATTTTGAACGGAGATCACGTATGTGACGGTTTCTCCCAGCCGATAGGTACTGCTAACGGATTTCTTGTCTGCCGAGATCGGATCCACGAGTGTTGTCGTTGCGATATTGGATACCGCGACGCCGGATGCATTTCCGTAATTGTAGGCAATGTTTGCTTGATTGGTGATTTGAGTTGCCATATATTTCAGTTGCTTCCTTTCATGCTGTCATTCGGATGCTATACATCCTACCCTATCATATGCGGGCGATGCCGTTTTGGACAATGAAAGATGGCTTTCCTCATACAAAACAGAAAAAGCGGATATCCCGCTTTTTCCTATTGTTATTTTTCAAAAGATTCTGCTGTGATATCGAGCTCATCCAATGTGAGCAGATAGACCGGCACGATTTTTTCCATGAAAAAGCATACTTCCTCCATGCCGCAGGCGTCAAGCTCGGCCCGTTTTCCTTCCATGGCGCGCCGGAATTCCGTATTGCCGCTTTTGGTTTCTTCGATACATTTTAGATAAGCGCTGAGCTTATCGGCAGCTTTTACGATTTTATACTCAGGGCATGTCGTATCAGGGTCGATAAAAGAGCGGTAGTTTTTCTGCATGGCGGAAGGAAGAGTGGCAAGCAGACGTTCTTTTGCCTTCTCTTCCAGCCCTCCGTAAAGTGCGCGCATTTCGGGATGAATATGCTTGACTGGAGTAGGCATATCGCCGGTAATCGTTTCCGACAAGTCATGGTAAAGTGCGATTTCCAATACTCTTCCGATATCGGCACTTCCTCCGAAATATTCATTGCGAATCACGGCAAGCGCATGCGCCACATAGGCGACCTGAAACGAATGCTCCATGTCGTTTTCCTCGCGCAGGGAACGCATGAGTGCCCAACGTTTGATGTATTTCATTCTTTCTACATAAGCATAAATTTCAAACATAGACTTATTCCTTTTTTTGATTTTTTTGGTGCGCAGGCGCTTCTTGTATGAGTCTTACTGCTTCCGAAAATTCATATTCCGCAAGGGTTTGCCACATCGGAAGACCTCCACGCAACGCCGTGCGGATTTTATCCCGATAAAGAAGAATTCTCTCTGCCGCCATAAGCAGATATTCGGCATCCGTATAAATATCTGTTGTGCAAGGAATGGCGGCATGTCTGCCGAACCCTATATAATCGAGATAGGAGGCGAGTTTTCCGTCATCGGAGAAGCTCATCATGGGGCATACCGCCGCAGTTGCATAAATCAGCCCGTGCAGCCGGGAGGAGACAGCAAGCTCTGCTCCGGCAAGCAAAGAGACGATTTCCACATCCGAGTGCGGACGGAGCAGCACTGCTCCTGTCCTTTCCGATAAACGGCGGCAATATTCCAGATCCTCTTCGTCATAGAGGGAGATGAGATATGGGGTGAGGGATTGCCTGCTTTGAAGGCTCCCTGTGAGATAGATAAGCTTATCAGCTGCATCCGGCGCGTTTTTCTTCGGGAAAATGATAAAATAAGGCTTTTCTGGCAGGGGGATAGAAACAGGGTGGATTTGAATAGCGGGATCGAAAGTCAGACGGATATTTTTTTCCGGGAGAAGTTGTTTTGTAAAATCGAATGAATATCCGTCCCGAAGGGAAATGCTTTCTGCAAGCGACAAGGCTTCCTTTACCCGATAAATGTTTTTTGTGGCGGAGAGCGGGCCGATGCCGTTGGCAAAAACCATGATGGGAGTTTTGCACCGGTCTGCTTCATGAAGCATTTTTGTGTAATAGAGAAGGGAATGCGTGCTGGTTTTGTCCTGCAAAAGATTTCCACCACCGAACAAAAACAGTTTCGCTTCTTTCAGTTTCCGGCGTATGGCAAACAGACGAAAGCGATTTACCGCATCCACAAGATAAAATCGGCGTGTCTTTTTCGGATGAGCCGACATAACGCAGATACCAATAGAAGGACGGATTCGTCGGATTCCATCTACGATGCGGGAAAGCAGGGAATCGTCTCCAGCGTTTCCATAACCATAATAACCGCAAATAACGACATCAGAAGGGACATCTGTTTTATATGCGGTAATTTTCTCATACACGGAAAGGTAAGAGGAAACCATCTTTTCCACGGAGTAATGCCGCAGGATACATTCGCGCCCCTCGATGCCTACCCTTTTTTTCTCTTCTTCTCCATAGGAGAGTAATATCTCGATCTCGTGCGCAAGGCGTTCCGGTGTTGGAAGACCTGCGCCGCGAAAGCAGAAATTACTGGCCAATGCGGCGGCCTCAATGGATGAGCTAAAAATGCCGCCGTGCCCTTCGGAGCCGGAAATGATAGTTGGCTTAGCGCAGGACATGGCCTCCATTGCCGCGCGTGAGGGGCCGACAAATATGTCGCAGGCGGCAATATAATCGACGACATTGGTTTTTGCGCCGACAAGGTTGGCGGTTCCTTCTCCAAGGTTATCGTTGACTTGCTCCGCTTTCTGCCTGAGAACACCGGCATAAGCGCCGTCCCCGACGATGATGAGCCGGACTTTTCCTCCAAGGATTTGCACGGCTTCCAGCAGCGCCTCGGCACAAACGGAGCTTTCCCTTTCCAGACGGCTGACATGAAGAAGGGTAGGCCGTTCCGCGCCGGGGAATGTTTTCCGCATTGCACTGCCATCGTGCAAGGGCGAAAAGACCTCCGTGTTGATGCCGTTGACGGTGGAGATGATATGTGCGGGATTCAGGTCATAATTTTGAAGCAGATATTGCCGGATGTCGTCGCTTACAACAAAGGTGTATTCTCCCCAGTCGGAAAGGCGTTTCAGGATGGGGCTGAGTCGGAAAACGCCGTGGCATGTCGTCACAAAACGAAATCCGAATTTTTTTTGCAAAGAACCGCAGACAAAAGCGGGAATTCTCGCGTGAGCATGGACGATGTCGAAATTCTCTTTTCTGAGAAGCGCGGCAAGACCGCGTCGGGCGGCAAGGAGCGCGCCGGGCGATTTTTTGTCAAGCGGTAAGGTAACATGCGGGACACCGTTCCGGGAAAGCGCTGCCTCGTATACGCCTCCTGCAGAGGCGACGGTCACACGATTTCCGTTTGCGACAAGCGCCGCTGCCAGCTCGACAATATGCGTTTCGGCGCCGCCGATATTCATTCCCATTGTGACCATTAGAATATTCAAGCACTTTCCTCCTTTCTCCGGCATATCGTACTTATTATGGCCGGAATCTTACAAAATCACTCCCGAAGCCTGGGCTGCGGGAGTGATGCTTTGCGGTGTTATTTTTTCATGGCGACGGCTGCCTTTGCCTTTGCCGCTATGTGGGATGCGGTCAGCCCGTAGAGCTCAAGCAGCGCCGGCACCTTGCCGGACCTGCCGTAGGTATCTTCCACGCCGACGCGCAGCACTGGTACCGGACACACGCCCGCGAGCGCCTCGCAGACGGCGCCGCCGAGTCCGCCGATGATGTTGTGCTCTTCCGCTGTAACGACAGCCCCCGTTTTTGCGGCGGACGCCGCGAGAAGCTCCGTGTCAAGAGGCTTTATTGTGTGGATGTTGATAACCTCCGCCGAAATGCCGTCAGCGCGCAGAAGCTCTCTCGCTTCCAAGGCGAGGTGAACCATAAGTCCGGTTGCGACAAGGGTGACATCCGTTCCTTCGGTGAGCTTGATGCCGCGTCCGAGCTCAAAACGGTAAGTGCTTTCATCGTAAAGGTAGGGCACTGCGTATCGGCCAAACCGCAGATAAACCGGTCCGTCATGCAGAATCGCAGCTTCAACGGCGGCTCTCGCCTCCGTGCCGTCTGCCGGGCTGATGACGGTCATGCCGGGGATCGTGCGCATGAGGGCAATGTCCTCGTTGCACTGATGTGTGGCGCCGTCCTCGCCGACGGAAATGCCGGCATGTGTGGCGCCGATCTTGACATTGAGATGCGGGTAACCGATGGCGTTGCGGATCTGTTCGAAGGCACGTCCTGCCGCAAACATGGCAAAGCTTGAAGCGAAGGGGATCTTGCCGGTCGCAGCGATTCCCGCCGCCACCGCCATCATATTGCCTTCCGCGATTCCGCAGTCAAAGAACCGATCGGGGAATTGTTTTTTGAAAACGCAGGTCTTTGTCGCTTCGGAAAGGTCTGCGTCGAGCACGACGATATCGTATTTTGCGCCGAATTCAGCAAGCGCGTTGCCGTATGCTTCTCTGGTTGCAATTTTATCTGCCATGATAATCTCTCCTCCTTATACCGAAGCGGTGAGTTCGGCGACGGCCGCGTCATATTGTTCCTTGTTGGGTGCTTTGCCATGCCAACCGACCTGATTTTCCATATAGGATACGCCTTTTCCCTTTATGCTCTTCGCAATAACAGCGGTCGGCTTTCCCTTGCATTCCCGCGCCGCACGGCAAGCCGCTTCGATTTGGTCAAAGTCGTGGGCGTCAATGGTAAGCACGTTCCAGCCGAATGCCGCGAATTTTTCATCCAGCGGCGTAGGGTTCATGACCTCTGTTACCTTCCCGTCGATCTGAAGACCGTTAAAATCGATGAAGGCCATGAGATTGTCGAGCTTATAATGTGCGCCGAACATGGCGGCTTCCCACACTTGCCCTTCTTCTGTCTCTCCGTCACCAAGAATTGTATAGACGCGATAGGCGTCTCCTGTGATTTTGGCGGAAAGCGCCATACCGTTTGCCGCTGAGAATCCGAGTCCGAGAGAGCCGGTCGTCATATCGACCCCCGGAGTATGCTTCATATCGGGGTGCCCTTGCAGAATACTGTCCGCTTGACGAAAAGTAGAAAGAAGCTTTTTATCAAAATATCCGCGGGCGGCAAGCGCTGCATAAAGCGCGGGCGCGGTGTGACCTTTGGAAAGAACGAGTCTGTCACGATCCGCTTTTTTGGGATTTTTCGGATCCACGTTCATTTCGGCAAAATAAAGATAGGAAAGAATGTCTGCAATCGAAAGAGAACCGCCCGGATGTCCGGAAGCGGCACTGTAAACGGCTTCTACGGCACCGAGACGAATTTCCCGTGCCTTCTCCGTCAGCAAGGCGAGTTTTGCTTGTTCCATGAAAATTTCCTCCTGTGATATCTTATAGCTGCTGTTATCTCTCGTCGAGATTTCAGCGGATAGGGTCCAATGCCATCTCCATCTTATCTGATTATATATGGAAATTGATTTTTTGTCAATAATCTCTTGAGGTAAATCCGATGAGACGAATCGGACCATAGGTGAGACGGAGGAGAAAAATGCGTTCATGCGCATATCAGGCAAATAAGGTACGGCCTCTTTTCCGATTTTCCTTTTTATCTGCTGTTCAAAAAAATCCGCTCGGAAAGCGCAGTGCGGATCGGTGCTACCGATAACAACTGCGGATTCGATTCCGAGCGGAGGATGAGAAGGGGCGTTTTATCGTTATGTGGTTAGCTGGGAAACATTCCGATGCGGTTGGATACGATACATACGATGGAAAAATATCCGCAGCGCTCACAGCAGGCAACCACATAATAGCTGCTTTCGTTGTCCGGATATACGGCATATTCTCCATAGGAGGAAAGGCATACTACCCCCTCTGTGAGCTCATGTCCGAATAAAAGACAAGCGGGACGTTTTTCTTTGGGTTCTACGGAAACTTCATTTTCCACCAGAAAAATAATGTTATCAAAATCAGATAACGTGGAATCGCTTGGTTTTTCGGTTGGATATGACGCAAGGCGCATGCTTCCGCTATCGCTTATAAGAAAAAACGTCAAAAGAAAAACGGCTGTAGCTACTGTCAGAAATTTTTTCATCATATTATCTTACCTGATTGCTTTTTTGCTTTATTCTGTGCAGCAGCCAATGCGCTCAACGCTTTCCAGTGTTGCATTTTCATAGTCGCAGCGCTCACACATTTCGACATAATAATAGGAGATTTCACAGTACGGATAGGTGTCATATACATGATGATGTGTGATAGAGGCCATGCCCGCCTCGATTTTATGGCCGAACAGTGTGCAGAGCAGATTATAGGTGGTGACGCCCGAATCTCCGTTCAACAGATAGTCGACGATACGGTCTAGCTCATCCTGTGTGAAATCTGTATGCTGAATTTGAATTTCGATATCACCGTTTTTATAAACATAAGTTTTAAGGCTTCCTTCTGCGCTGACTGCAAACGACAGGCATATGGAAAGAAGAAGTACTACTGATATAACTTTTTTCATTTTTTACCTCACATATATTTTATTTTAAATGAAACAAAAAATTTTTCAGCAGATCTCATCTGATGAAATAAATGAATACGTTTGCGCATCCGAAAACAGTATCATTTGGATATAGTGTTCTTTGTTCTGGAGCTCATAAAATTGTCTGGCGCCAATTTTAATGGCACTGTTCGGAATTTTGGTCTCGTCAAATGGGGACTGCTCCAGATAAACCCGCATATCGATACCGCTGAATTTTATTTGCACATATTCTTTTCCGGCATCGTTGACATACCATATGGTTTTCGCGGCAAACGTCGAGCTTGCCGGATCAGGAAACAAAAGCTTTGTGTCAAGCTCCTGACATAATGCGTCATAGGACGCATAAGCTTTCATTTTGCCATTGAAGCGGATTTCATTTTCACCTTCTACGATAGTTGTTCCGTTTGGAATATTGAAAAGCTCGTGAATCTGCCCGCTCTCATTCCAAAAGGGAAGGCGTCCTGAAACGGCAAGATTTCGTCCGGCAAATAGGCAAATGATCATGAGAGCGGCGACCGAAGATCTCCTGATTAGCCTAGAGCGGACGGTTTTGCATTCTGTACCGCGGGAAACCTCCTTATCCCGTGCTTTCAGCATTTTGCTCCATTTACGCTGCTGCCTTTTACTGAAGCAAAGAGAGTAAGCCGATTCGGCGACTTCAAGCTCATTTTCCTTTGTCACCTCAAAATCGATAAAACGGGAAAGAGCCTTTAGACATCTTTTATAAAATTTTGTCTCGCCGATATCCTCAACAAAAAAGGATATTTCATAGTCGAGAAGCTTTAAAATGGTGTCCTCATCCAATGCTTCATAATCAATTTTCTTTGCGAGCAGCATTTTCTTGATTTCCCTTGCTGGAAGCTTTTCTATGCTGTTGTTGATAAAAATCGCCTCCTTCTATTTTTAATATGTAAAAAAACACCGAACGCAATGAAAAAATTACAAAAATTTCTAAAATTACCCAAAATTTCTTTTAATTCTGTTTTTCTATCAATTTTTTCACACGCTTTCGCATTTGCGACAATCTTGCTCGAATACAACCCTCTGTGGTTGAAAAATGCTGTGCCAGATATTTGGTGTCTTTTTTCTCGATATATTTTAGTCGGTAGAGCTCTTTTTCTTTTTCGTTTAAGGCGTTTAGAATTCTGTCTTTAAGGCCGTCCGTTTTTTCTATACCGGAATCCCGGTCAATGACGATATTTTCGAATCCTCCGGGGCATGAAATTTCTGCGATATCTTCATATCGAACGGTATATCGCTCATTTTTTTGATTTTTTCGTAAGGCGTCACAGGCGATATTGCTCGCTGTTACAAAAAGCCATCCGACGGGATTGGGATGGCTGCTTAATTTGTCCTGATTGAGAAAGGCCAATATGAAAAGCTCCTGATAACAGTCTTCTGCATCGTTGGTTTTATAGGCCCCGAGCTTGGAGGCAATCGTTTTGATAAGGCCTGTCCGGTGATGATTCATAAGTTCGAGAACAAAACAGAAGTTTTCTTTCATAACGGTACCTCCTAAAAAATTTGAATGGAAAAATTTTAAACTTTTAACATTATTTAGTGTACCATGATTTTCCATAAATAGCAATATGTTTTTGAAAATTTATTGAAATTTGTCGTAAACAGTATGATTAACCCCCTATGCTGACGAAATTGTCATATAAAAATCTGCGAATTTTCGACATTATATCCTATAATATTCAGATGAACAGGATAGCTTCATTCCACGACAATATGCGGGGAGAGGGGAATGCCCGAGAAAAACGGGAACATGTCGGACCATCGCAGAAGGTTCCCGGCAAAGGATAAAAGCCGAAGATATAGAAACGCTCCCTTTTCAGGGAGCGTTTCTATTGACAGGACAGAGTCAAAGTCGGTTCCAGACCTCGCGTCCACCGCACATACAGTACCGGATATCCACGGTGTCGTCGAAAAGCAGAAGGTCGGCGTCGCAGCCTTCGCGGATCCGCCCCTTTCCTGCGGCGCGCACGACGCGGGCCGGCGTTTCGGACGCCATTTCCACTGCCTCCGGCATGGAAAGTCCAAGCGCTTCTTTCATGTTGCGCACGGCAAGGTCCATGGTGGCGACGCTGCCGGCAAAAGCCGTTCTGTCCATGAGCTTCATAACGCCGTCCTCATATACGGTCATGACGCCATTTTTCTGCCGGTAGGTAAATCCCTCTGCAAGGTTGGTTCCGGCGGGCTCGAGAGCATCCGTGATGAGAGAAATCTTTTCCGGCCCTTTGCATTTGTAAATCAAAGCGAGCAGGGCGGGCGGCAGATGCCGCAGGTCCGCGATGAGCGATACAGAAAGCGCGTCGAGCGCGAGTCCTGCTTCGACGACGCCGGCTGTTCGGTAGCCGTTCTTTCTTGTCACCGTCGAGCATCCGGAATAGAGATGCGTAACGTCCGAAAAGCCGAGCGCCGTCGCTTTTTTCACCTCGTCAAAGGTCGCGTTCGAGTGGGCGACGGTCGCGGTGATGCCTCGACTTCTCAGCTTTTCCGAAAGATATTCCATCCCGGAAAGCTCAGGTGCCGCTCCCATCATGCGGATGCCGTCCCATGTATCGAGCAGCGCGCGCACAGTGTTCTCCCCAATGGGGTATAGGCTGTCCTCGCTTTGTGCTCCTTTCTGCGCCGGGGAAAGGAATGGGCCTTCCAGATGAACGCCGAGAATGGTGTGAAAATCCTGTCTTTCGGACGCCGTTTTTACGGCAAGAATTGCCTTTTGCAGGAGGGAGAGAGGGGCCGCGAGCGTTGTCGGCAGAATGGAAGTGGTCCCGTGGGCAAGATGCGTTTCACACATTCTCAGAATTCCGTCGGGAGAGCAGTCCATCACGCCGAAGCCGCCTCCGCCGTGGACATGGATATCGACGAAGCCGGGGGAAAGATAAAGTCCCTTTCCGTCGATGACACGCATGCCGGAAAGATCTCCCGGATGCTCGCCGACATAAAGAATTTTTTCTCCCTCGACCACGACGGCGCATTCGGAAAGCGTGCGCCCTAAAATCACGCGGGAACGGATAAAACAGGTTTTCATACTGCCTCCTTTGCGTCCGTATCCGATACGGACGCAAACATTAGGTGCGTTTCTTTTCTTTTTTTATCTTATCGGAGACTCGGTTTTTTGTCAAGATTTTCCCCCTTACGGCTTGACATTTTTTCTGTGGAAAGTTATACTCAAACTGTAAATGCACAAAAAAGAAGGTCCGGTATGAAATCCGCGGTCCCCGTGTCCTGATGCACCGGTATATCGGTGGGACGCGCCGAGGGTTCCTGTCGTTCATCATTCTGTGCGGAAAGGGGTCCGGCTTGGGAGGAAAGATGCTTGAAAAAACCTATACGATAAAGATATATGAAACAAGAGCGCAGATGGGAGCGGCGGCGGCAGAGGCGACATCCGCTCTTATCCGGTCGCTTCTTGCGCAGAAGGAAAGCATCCGCATGATTTTTGCAGCGGCGCCGTCGCAGTCCGATTTTCTTGCGGCACTTACGGCGGATGAGAGAGTCGATTTTTCGCGCATCCATGCGTTTCATATGGATGAGTATATCGGGCTTGCCCCGGACGCGCCGCAGGGCTTTGGCAATTTTTTGCGTCGGGAGCTGTTTTCCAAGGTTCCCTTTGCCAGTGTTTCTTATCTCGACGGCTGCGCTATCGACAAGGCGGCGGAATGCCGGCGGTATGGGGCACTGCTTGCGGCGTCTCCCATCGACGTTGTGTGTCTAGGTATCGGAGAGAACGGACATATTGCGTTCAACGATCCCGCCGCCGCAGATTTTCACGACACGGAAGCGGTGAAGGTAGTGGAACTCGACGCCGTTTGCAGGCAGCAGCAGGTGAACGACGGCTGTTTTTCATCGCTTTCCCTTGTGCCGACGCATGCCCTAACGCTGACCGTCCCGACGCTGCTTGCGGCGGCGCATCACGTGTGCATCGTGCCGACGTCGCGCAAGGCGGCAGCGGTGCGAAATGCAGTATGCGGCGCGCTTACCGAAGCTTGCCCCGCCTCCGCTTTGCGGACCTGCCGCGATATGGTCCTGTATCTTGACAAGGAGAGCGCAGGCGCTTTGTCCCTGTGACAAAGCGGAGCTTGCGGCGTAAAAAATAAAGGGAGAGAGTCCTGGAAAAAGGGGACTGCTAGCAGATTTATGAAAGAGATCATACGGTTTGATTTCGGAAACAGCACCGTCCGTGCGGACGAGGGCTTTTTGAAGATCGAAAGGCTTTATAAGTCCTGTCATTTTATGTGGATGACGGAGCTGAAAAATAAATGGAGAAGAGAAGAGGAACCTTCGCCTTACCGGGATTTTGTATTCGGAGAAAAATCCGAATTCCGTATGGCGCTGCCGGCCGGCGAATATCTTCTGCGGCTTCACTTCTATGACCCGGATGAGAGGCATGCGCCGTTTACGGTCCGGGTTTGCAGCGTTACGCCTGAGACGGCGGTCTTTGAGGGCGCGCCCTGTTCGGAAACGGAAATCGATGTGCTGCAGGGGAAAAAGCTTGCGGTGGACATCCCCCTGTATCATAGAGAAGGGCAGGTTGCGGTAGACTTGATAGGCCGCGAGGGCGGCGGCTTCTTTATCGGTGGCTTGGACATCCTCTCCGAGGGGGACGTGACCTTCGGTAAGCTGTTTGACGAGGCGCCGGAAGAGGTGCTTCCTACAAGGGCGCAAGTGATGGCGCACGGCGTATTTGACCCGGAGCGCGCGCTGTCCATGTGCTGTGAATGGCTGATGGCGCACCGGACAGCGGACGGTTTCCTTGGCGATTACGAGATGAACAAGCGGCTTTGGTATACGTCCTCTTATCCGCTGCGAACTCTGCTTGCCGGATACGAGCTTTTCGGGAGAGAGGAATACTATGATGCGGCAAAGGCGATTTTCGACCGCTTTATAGGAGAACAGCTGCCGGAGGGCAGTTTTACGCAGGCGTACCGCGGAACGCCGACTGCGACCCTGACAGAAGAGGAGCTTGACAAGGTCAGACGCGGCAACTGGATGAATCTTGCGGATATTGGCAGCATGGTCGCCGCCCTTTGTGTGATGTGCCGGTATGCGGGGGAACCGGAGAAAACTTCCTATATCACCGCTGTACGCCGCTATCTGGACGACTGGGCAATGCGTTACCGCAGGGAAAACGGCGGTTTTGATAACGGATGGGTTCACGGTCCCGCCAAGAAGGTATACAGCGTGTCGACTGCGACGACGGCGCTTTCCATGCTGCTTATCGGAGAGGCAATCGCCACAGACCGCTATGAAAGGACGGCGGCGGATGCGGTGTCGCTGCTTTCCGACCGGTGGGGGGAGAACGGCGAGAACTGGAACTATATTTTTGACGGCACCTATCCGGGCCATGACCATTATCAGAACGTATTGGAGTTTGGAGACGGCTTCTACACGATGGAGGCGATCAGTGCGGCGCTCGCCCTCTCGAAAGACGAGACGCTGCGAAAAAAGCTGTTCGAGGCGCTGCGGCGTTATCTGTTTGGCTCCGCCGGTATCCTGCGCTTCTTAGCGGATGCGCCGTGGTGGCCGATTCAGGATGTCTGGAACAATTCCAAGAGCGCGGGAAATCCGATTTTGCTTTGCGATTTTCTCAAATACGGCGGCGCGCTCGGGGCGAGCGAGCAGGAAATGGAAACATGCCGCTCTCTTTATGAGCTTTGCGGCAGATTTCTTTGCACGCCGGAATATGCAGAAAAGCTCGGCGTCATGGCGGAGGACCCGAAGGGAAATCTTCCGTTCCGGCTTCACAGCATCCAGTCGTGGACAGGCTGTGCCGCCGCCGCGACCGGCTTTGCCGGGCTCGCTTATGCCAACATGATAAAGCCGGGCATTCTTTACCGGCGGTAAAGGGGTAAACATGAATAAGACGCTTATAAGGGAAAAAGATTTCTATTTGTCAGAGCTATACGAGCGGATTTTGCCGTTTTGGGAGGTCTATGCGCCGGACTCTGAATACGGCGGCTTCTTTACTTGCTTTTCCGGGAACGGAGGACAGCTTCTTTCTGAGGATAAATACATATGGTCGCAGGGACGTATCCTTTGGGTGCTTTCCAGACTTCTTGGAAGAGGGGAGCTGACAGGGAAACGGCGCGAGGCGCTGCGGGGGGGAGCGCAGAAAACGGCGCGCTTTTTAATGGAGCATGCGCTTTTGCCGTCCGGAAATTGTGTGTTTCTGACAGAACGCGACGGTACCCACAAGGCAATAGACGGGGTCTATGATACCAGCCTGTATGCCGACTGCTTTGTGATAATCGGGCTTGCCGAATACGCCTTGGCGGCTGACAGCCGCCCTGCCTTGGATTTTGCGAAAACGCTGTATCAGACGGCACGGAGACGGTATGAGGCGGGAAACTTCCGCACCGATCCGTATCCGGTGCCGCACGGTTATCGGACGCACGGGCTTCCGATGATTTTTACCAATACTTCCCGGACGCTCGCCGACGCGATGAAGGCATTCGGCGATCCGGAGGCTTCCGAAGTGTCCCGCGCAGCATATGCGTTTGCCAGAGACGTGTTTGACCATTTTGTTGATGAGAACGGGATCCTGCATGAAATGATTCCGCAGGAAGGCGGCTTTGATGAAAAGACCCTGCTCGGAAGATATATCAATCCCGGGCACACCATCGAGGATTGTTGGTTTTTGCATACGGAATGGGCGCTTGCCGGGGATGCGGCGCATATGAAAAAAACGGCCGCGCTGCTTTCTAAAACGCTTTCTCTCGGATGGGACGGGGAATACGGCGGCATTCGCCTGTTTGCTGATATGGACGGGAGCGCACCGCATGGGGAAATTCCCGATGCGTCGGAGCCGATGGTGAAAAAGGTCACGGGAGACAATATGTCAAAGCTTTGGTGGCCGCATTCGGAGGCGCTATATTCGACCATGCTTTTCAGCGATGACGAAGGAATGCTGACTTGGTACCGGAAGGTAAAAGACTATACCTTTTCCACCTTTCCGAACAGAGAAAATGACCGCGGGGAATGGATCCAGATTCGGGATCGTGCCGGCCATCCGGAAAATCGGATTGTCGCGCTGCCGGTCAAGGATCCGTTCCATATTATGCGGAACTTGATTTTCATCCTTGAGCTTTGTGAGAAAAGCTCAGGGCAAATAGATCCTAAGGATAGGGAGGAGCTGCTATGAAAAAAGTGAAGATCACGGTGCTCGAAACGACGCTGAATCAAAAGCTTGCGCAGGAATACGGCGTCGCGGGACTATCCGCCTGTCCGATGCTGCGGGAGGGCCAGGTGTTCTATGCGGACTATGCAAAGCCGGAGGGCTTTTGTGACGAGGCGTGGAAAGCGATTTACCAGTATGTGTTCGCGCTTGCCCATGGCGCCGGCTCGGATGTCTTCTACTACGGAGATTGGATACGGACGCCGGGAGTTGCCATTTGTTGCTGCAACGACGGACTTCGTCCTGTGATTTTTAAGTTAGAGGCAACAGACGAGACATCCCATATCGATTATACGCCGATACGGTAAAAAAGCGGGCAGAAACTCTGCCCGCTTCCTTTTTGTGATATTCCATAAAAGAGCTTCTGTATATTTGTCCCGCCCGCGGCGGGCGTGCCCGCAAGGCGAGCGGCGCTCCGGCAAAAATTTTTGCGTATATTTTTTCTGCTTGTTGCCTTTAGGAGTTTGGTGAGAAGATGCCGCAGGGCGCCGCCGTTTTTCGCCGACAAGTGTCGGCGCGCGGGCGGGACGATAGAAAATCCGCAGAAAATTTCCGAGGAATTTTTCAGAGAGGCCTTTCTGATATTATGGGTGTCTGATGTGAAAAAAGGCGCTTGCTTTTTCCCATAGAAATAGGAAAAAGCAAGCGGAATTATGATAAAAGGACGGGGTATGCCGTCCTTTTTATGACCGTCTCTTTTTGTTTTTGTGATACGTTACTTGATGCTTTTCCATGAGCGGAGAAGCGCGGTTAAAATCGCAAGCTGCTCTTCATTCAGTGCTTTCATGGCTTCCAAAAGTTTGGCAAGTACGCCGGGATCATGATTTTCAAAATCAAAAAACTCCTTTGGTGTGACACCTAAGTATTCACAGATATAGAAAAAGATTGTCATCGAAGGAAGATTCTTGCCGTTTTCGATGTTGTTGATATAACCGGCGCTCTGCCCGATGGAAAGGCTCATTTCTCTTGCGGAAACACCCTTTTTGATTCGAAGCTCTGTTAATCGATTGACAAATTGCTCTTCAAACAACGCTATCGCCCCCATTCTCAGTATAGTATTGTACTATATAAGAGTGGTTATTATAGCGTTTTGTATCGGCAATCTTTCCCTAAATAGCGGGTTGTACAGGACGTTTCCCCCAAAATAATGGATTCAACTGAACTTAACCCAGGCATATGAAAGAAAACAGACAGGTTTTATTGCTCAAAACAGAGTACAGCCGATTTGTTTGAAGTAGCGGATTTTTTCTTCTATTATCTCCGTCGTCACGCCGAGCTCTTTGGCAAGGCAAGCGATGCAGAGAAACTCTTCTGCATCGCGATAAATCAGACGGCGGTAAATGGCGGCTTCGTCGCTTTTCAGCAGCTTGCCGCATTGCTTGCAATATGCCATAAATACCTCTGCTTTCCCTCTGGCAAGCTTCCCACAGAATCGGATTTTTGGTTATCGCCTGTCCGTCAGGTCCTTTCTTTTGGTTCCCTTTCACAGAAAACGGTGCCGACGCTCCATCCGGGCAGAGACGGGAGATGAACGAAATATTCTATCATGCCCTCTGCCGTTGTCTTTTTTTCAAAAGAAAGCGGGATATCCGATACGGTGCCGCTTTGGAAAGAAAACCGCTCGCTTTCCGGATTCCTTATGAGAAGCGTCAGTGCACCAGACTCTCCGACCGTTGCGTTGACAATGGAAACACACAGAACCTTGTCTTCGTCATTCACCCGGGGCAGGACAACTGCTTTGAGCGGTTCAAGAAGCTTCGCTTTCAGCGATTTTTTCTCGGAGATAAGGTCCATGGCGGAGAAGAACTGATTGCGGCGCGCAAGGCTTGTATAAACAAACGGTTGGTTGCCGAATACCACCCATGTGCCGCCATACGGTGTTTTGACGGTGAAAGCGGCAATGCCGTAGGGATAGGTTTTGTTGTCAGGGAACAGAGGGCCCACGGTAAAATTCGCGCCGAAATACTGGGAAATCGGCGTCACTTTATCAGATTTTGGCAGGAAAGTAAAGCCGGGCGCATCGATATTCAGCTTGTCCCAACGCGGCGCATGAATGCCCTCGTTTACGGCGCAGGGCAGGAACTGCTCAGAGAGCATAAGAACGGAGGTTTCATACGCTTCGACGCCGAAAACGTCAAATCCCCTTTCCATCAGCCTTTTTATGCTCCTTCCGTCGGCAAAAACCGGTCGTGCGAGCAGCTCTCTTACGTCGTCGTCGGAAAGCCCAATCGCATTTTCTCCGGTAAGGCAATAAATTTTATCCCGATCGCCGGAGCGGAAAGTGAGTGGCATGCCCAGTATCGGGGAAAATCCCACGTCATAATATTCCATTTCAAACCGGAAATCCGCCTCGTTTTCTCCGAGTGGTCGGAGATACGACTGCTTCGATACTGCGATCTCGACACCGGAATGGCTAGTTCTTGCGTTGATTCCGGAAAGTCTTTTCCAATATTCGCTGTGCTTCGAAAACAGAGCAAATTCCTTTGCGTGGTAGGATAGCGGTTCGTGTTCGCGGTTCATCATGGCATAGCTCATCGCAGTCGCCCCGTAGGCAAAATAAAGGTCGGACTCAAACACGATGCCGTTTGCCGATTTATTATAGGCAACGTCTGGTATGCACTCGATCTCCGGACGAATATCGTCGATATAATCGGGGGTCTCGACTATTTGCCACTCCAATATCCTGGCTTTTTTGATAAAATCGAAGGGATTGTTGTCGTCAAACGCTCCGCCTCCCGGCCGGAAACCGACCCCTTTTCCCGAAGCGTCGCGCATGGCGTCAAAGAGAAAATCATAGCCGTATCCCGTATAACGGCGGTTCGGGCCGTATTGAAGCCCGAACCGGACGTCGGGGGAAACCCGGACGGCAGCTTTTGCGATTTCATAAGTAAAATGATAAAGTCCGTCACGGATAAACTGTATCCATTCTTTTCTGACCGAGATATCTCCGCGATTGACGGCAAAAATCAGCTCTTCTCTTGAGAATGTGTGCGAATATTCCTTATTGAAGGTCTCGATACAATGGTCACAGAAGCAGCCGCGTTCTACCGGATGGTGATGCATGGCCCGCAGATCATCGTCAAACCATATCCGATACGGATGGAATCCGGCATACGCCGCCGCGACCTCTTTGTTGTACTGAATAAAGGTTTCTCCCCTCCAGCAGAAGCAATACGGAGATGTGACTCCGCTCGGGGACACCATGGTTTCTGGATGTGTGTGGCCGTTGACAAGTCCCGAGCAGTCCCGCAGGCGGATAAATTCTCCATGACCGAGCGTGTTATTGATTTGCAGGGAGACACGGATTCCTGCGTTTCGAAATTTTTCAGAAATCTGTTTATAGTACGCCGCAATCTCCCTGTGTCTTTCCAGCGTCGGATAGCCGAGTGCGGTAGTAAGCCATATTTCATGGCAGGAATCGGGATTTTCCTTTACGATGCGTAGCCATTCGTCTATGTATTTTTGGTTTGCCGCATCTTCTTCCGGAAGAAATACCGCGAGTCTTTGCGTGAGCATGTTGGATGTTCCTACCTTTCCCTTGTTCATTGTCGTGCGGACTGTCTGGCGTGAGATGTCCGCAAAAAATAGCCTCTCCCCTCCGTCGGAAGGGGAGAGGCTTGCTGTTTTTATTTTACTTTGACAAGTGTCCCGGTAAAGACCTTGCAGTCGCCGGCGGGCACTTTTGTCTGGATGTATTCGCGGCAGACGCCGACATGCTCGCCTGTGAAAGCGTCGGTAACGTCGAAGCCCCATCCGCAAA
Organism: Clostridiales bacterium; assembly: GCA_003150035.1. GTDB lineage: Bacteria > Bacillota > Clostridia > Oscillospirales > CAG-272 > QALR01. Next base: position 163,323 of record QALR01000026.1, on the reverse strand, counting down.
GGGGATCCAGACCGATTTCATAATAAGGGATCATAAAGGTTTTGTCCGTGTCATAATTGTTGAAGAAGCCGAATGCAAATCTGCCGTTCGAGAGATGGCGGAACAGCAGAAGCGCTTCGCGCGAACCAGCGTTATCCGCGATGAACATCGGCGGGCGCGTATCCGGGTCCTGATTGATGGCGATGAGATTTTTGTTGGTGAGCAGCGTATGAACCTCCGGTGTCATATCGCGCACGTCGCAGCCGATCATAAGCGGGGACATCATCATGCACCAAAGTGCAAAATGATAGCGGTACTGTGCGTCTGTGCAGCCGGATTCCACGCCGACGTTGCCTTTGCCCTTCATGCCGACGACAAGCATATCGATGTCGTTGAAGCAGCCTGCGGACGAATAGCCAAGCTTATCCTTCTGGCTTTCGGAAAGCTTGCGGATGGATTCAAAAGAATCGAAAATGTCGCCGGTCGAGCGGTACATGTCCACACCCGCTGAACGAGCCCATGTTTCCACCTGTGCGTTGCCCCAGTTACAGGCAGAATACAGAATATCCCGTCCCGTCGATTTGAGCGCGAGCGACATCCGGTTATAAGAGAGGTGGCTTTGCATGGACGGATGATAGCAGTTGTCGTATTTGAGAAAATCTACGCCGATGGAAGCGAAATAGGCGGCGTCGTCGAATTCATGTCCCCAGCTTCCGGGATAGCCTGCGCAGGTCTTGACGCCGCAGCAGGAATACATGCCGAATTTCAGCCCCTTGGAGTGGACATAATCCGCGACAGCCTTCATGCCGTGCGGAAATTTTTCCGGATCGGCGACGAGGTTGCCGTCCTTGTCCCTCTCACGCAGGCTCCAGCAGTCGTCAATGACAAGATAGTTGTAGCCGGCGTCGAGCATGCCATGCTCGACCATGGCGTCGGCAGTCTCCTTTATCATGTCCTCGTGGATATTGGTTCCGAATGTGTTCCATGAGTTCCAGCCCATGGGCGGTGTTTTGGCTAACATAGGGCAATTCTCCTTGTAAAAATGATTTGTTGTCCTGATTTCAGTTTTTCTTTTTTGCTGCTATATCGATTCCGTCCATAATCGCACCATAGATTTCAAATGTGCGAAAGACGGGTGGGTCCTCGGTGATGCCGATGATGAATTTCGGATGTCCCTCGGCTTCGGCGATGAGCCGCAGCGTATCCTCACGGATCGTATCCGCGTCATGGGAATGCCACGCGCTCGGGAAATTGAGCCAAAGCGCTTTGTCCGGGAATTTCGCAAACGCCTCGAAAAGCGGCGCGGCGGCTCCTGGGTCGTACGCTTCGATGTAATCGAGCGGCGTTGCCGCAATGTCGTCCATCAGCCCGCGGATATCTGCGTCATAGTGACAGCCGACAAGCTTGCCCGCCCGATGGAGGATTTCGCACGCTTCATGATAATAAGGCACATAGTGTTCCCGAAAAACGGCGGGACTTGTAATTTCCGGAATGACATTGCCGCCGTAATTGACGATCTCAAGCGGACCTGCGGCACAGATGGGATAGCATTCGGCGTTGAAGCGCGCGGCCTCTGCAACGAGCGCGAGGATTTCGTCCCGGTTGTCGTACCATTCGAGCGAGAAGTCCTCCGGACTCATAAAATTTCCGGAAAGGAAGGTCTGCATCGGTTCAAGCGGCAGATTGTCGCGGATGATGTGGTTTTCATCCTCGCAGGCGAGAATCCTTCGGCAATGCTCATAGTTATCGACCGCATGTCGGTCGGCGAACAGCGCGCGCAGCGCGGGATAGTCGTCCGGTGACTTGAAAGGATATTCTTTTATCCAAACGGTATTGCCGGACGGCTCGATGACGGATGTCAGCGTGCCCTCCGGTGTTTCAAAGACAGTGCGGATTCTTCGGGTGCCGCTCTCTGTCAAAAATTCCTCGCTTGTGACCTTGGTATCGCGGAATACCTCTTTCCAGGAGTTTGTGCGGCGGACGACGCACATGCCTCTCCTGATAAGCGCCTTTTGCTTTTCTTCATCGTGTCTGACAAAATCGGTGTAGGTGGTGAAGGGTACCTTATCGACGGCAAGCCCGTGCAAAGCACGGTGGACACGCAGATATGGCGTCATGAGCAAGCTCTCTCTTTCTTTTGTTTTGAGCATGAAAAATCATACAGCTTTCATTATACCGGATAAGCAAAATTTGTCAAGGGAAAAAGAAAAAGAAAGGAACAAATCAGTCTTGGAGCAGCGCGAGGACCGCACTCTCCGGCCGGAACCCGACCGAGGTGCGCACGGCCTTGCCGTTTTTGATTACGACGAGCGTCGGAACACTCATGATGCCGAAGCGTTCCGCAAGAGACGGTTCCTCATCGATGTTGACCTTGCCGACCTTGATTTCCGGATGCTCGCCGGCTATCTTCTCAACGACCGGAGAGAGCATTTTGCACGGACCGCACCAGACGGCGAAGAAATCCAGCAGGACGGGCTTCTCCGAATGTAAGACTTCGGAATCGAAATTTTCGCTTGTAATTCGAATGGTGGACATTTTGTGTATCTCCTTTATCTGTTTCTGACATTATTTTATGCGGATTTCGTCTGTTTCTTACCGGTGAACAGAAAAAATAACTTTTTCGGGAACGGACTTGATTTTCCGCTGGTTTTTCGGTATAATTATTTCTGTATATAGTATCTGCCTTATTTTTCATGAAATTGTATTTTACTTGAAACGAGCGGAAACAGAATGAAAATTTTAGAAACGGAGCGTCTCGTCCTGCGGGAAATGGCGCCCGATGATTATGACTCGCTTTGTGTGATTTTACAGGATCCCAAGGTGATGTACGCCTATGAACACGCTTTCTCCGATAAGGAGGTTTCCGAATGGCTGGAACGCCAACTTATCCGTTATGCGAAAGACGGCTGCGGCTTGTGGGCCGTTATCCGCAAGGGGGGAGATGTCATCGGGCAGTGCGGCGTCACCATGCAGGATATCGGGACGGGGACTGTGCCTGAGGTAGGCTATCTTTTTGCGAGGGCGTTTTGGCACCATGGTTATGCGACGGAAGCTGCCCGTGCCTGCCGCGACTGGGCATTCGGGAATTTAGACGTGAACGAGGTTTATTCCATCATCCGAGAGAACAATCTGCCCTCGCGCCGTGTCGCCGAGAGAAACGGCATGACGCCGCGCGGCATGCTTGTTAAGCATTATTACGGCATGGATATGCCTCATATTCTGTATTCGGTAAAAAGGGAAGCTGTCCCCCCTCTGTGACAGTAAGCGCACCAGCTTGCCGCTGCCTCTCCATAAAGCGGACAGGCGTCTTTATGAAATTCAAATCGCCGCAGGACGGCAGGAGGAACCGCCATATGACAAGACCGGACAAAATCAACTATTATCTGGACATCGCCGAGACCGTATCGAAAAGAAGCACCTGTCTGCGCAAGCATTATGGGGCAATTATCGTCAAAAACGATATAATAATATCGACGGGCTACAACGGTGCGCCGCGCGGACGGAAGAATTGTTCGGATATCGGCTACTGCATGAGGGATAAGCTTGGTATCCCGCGCGGCGAGCGGTATGAGATGTGTCGCTCTGTTCACGCGGAGGCTAACGCCATCATCGCCGCCGACCGTGACAAGATGCTGGATTCCACGCTGTATATGGCGTGCGAAGACCCAAAAACTGGAGAAATAACAGGCGGCGTATGTTCCTGCATGATGTGCAAAAGAATGGCGATCAACGCCGGTATCCGCGAGGTCATTGTCAGAGAGACAAAGGATACTTTCACCGTTTATTCGGTTGCCGACTGGATCCGGAACGACGACAGCCTTTCCGGAAAATTCGGATACTGATAAAATTAAAACCTCACAAAAGCGTGAGGTTTTAACTTGTTTTTATGTGTCCTGTTCTTCCCCTGCCGCGGTTGCCGCTACGCTTTCGGGATTTTCCTCGATTTCCTTGAGCTTCTCGAAATAGGCGCCAATGACTGCCGTCTCGAGCAAATTTCTCGAAGTGGCGTTGATGGGATGAACGATATCTCTGTACGTGCCGTCGGGATTCTTTCTGCTCGGCATGACAACGAAATATTTATCGCGTGCATTGATAACCTTGACATCATGAAGCGCGAGCTCGTTGTCGAACGTGACGGAAACGATCGCTTTCATCGGGCCCTCATCAAAAACCTTTCTTACTCTTACATCTGTGATTTGCATGGTAACAGCCTCCTTGTAGGAAATTTATTCATCGTCTGTGCTTCTATTGTAGCGCAGAATTATGAATAGTTTTTAGCCGCAAAGTAAGAAGATTTTTAACTTTAAACGGAAAAACGGCTTTTTCTGTCGCAAACGCAGGACAGATAAAAAAGACGGGAAGAGATTCACATTTTTAGTTTTTGAAGTACAATACATATGGAAACGGAGCTTTTCTATGAAGGATTCCATCAGTATGATTATGCAGCAGGCAAAACGTATCTTTTTTGTAGGAATCGGCGGCATCAGCATGTCAAGCCTTGCCTTTGTCTGCCGGGAAAGAGGATATTTTGTCGCGGGGTCCGACCGGACGCCCTCTCCTATCACCGAGCGGCTTGCGGCGGCGGGAATTCCCGTGGTTTATGCGCACAGACCGGAAAACATCAAAGGTGCCGACACGGTGGTTTATACGGGAGCGGTTGCCATGGACAATCCCGAGCTTGCCGCAGCGGCAGGGGCCGGCATCCCCATCATTTATCGGGCGGACCTGCTCGGCTACCTCATGCGGGATTATACGCATCGCATCGGCGTATCCGGTATGCACGGAAAATCGACTGCCACCTCTATGCTTGCGCACCTGTTTATCGCGGCAGGAAGGGACCCGACCGTGCTTTCCGGAGCGGAAACGGACGAGATGGGCGGTGCTTACCAGATCGGAAAACGCGATTATTTTATTTTTGAAGCATGCGAATATAAGGATTCTTTTCTGTGTTTTTATCCGACGGTTTCCGTCATTTTGGATATCGACGTCGACCACACCGATTATTTTTCCGGCGGCATGGAACAAATTAAGAAATCCTTTGCCAAATATGCCGCCCTTCCGTTTGAAGAGGAAAACGCTCTGCCCTTTACTGTGGCGAACGCGGACGACGCGAATGTGAAAGAGGCGACAGAGGGGCTCCCGTCTCTTGTCACCTTTGGGATCCGCGAGCCGGCGGACTATACCGCAGAGAATATTGAACTTTCTAGCGGGAACCCGTCCTTTGATCTTATGAAAGACGGAAAAAAACTCGTGCCTATCGAGCTTTCCGTATACGGTTATCATAATATATACAATGCGCTTGCCGCCGCCGTCGTCGCAGACAGGCTGGGACTTTCCGCTGCGGATATCTCTTCGGCGCTTGCTTCTTTCAGAGGGCTTCGGCGCCGGTTTGAATATAAGGGAACTGTGAATGGCGCGCGTATTTACATCGACTATGCGCACCATCCGCGGGAGATTGCCGCTACGCTGCGCGCGGCACGCGAAATCACAAAAGGGAGACTGCTTTGCTTTTTTGAACCGCATACCTATTCGCGCACGGCGGCGCTATGGGACGGCTTCATCCGCTCTTTTGACGGAGCCGACGCTGTATATTTTCTGGATATTTATGCGGCAAGGGAGCAGAATCTTTCCGGCGTCAGCGCTGAAAAGCTTGCCGCCGCGACGCCGAACGCGGCGTATCTTTCTTCGTATTCTCTTGCCGCAGAGAAGATAAAAGAGGAAGCACGGGCGGGAGATACGGTTATGATTCTCGGCGCGGGCCCAATTGATCATGTGGCGCAGATGCTTGACAAAGATGAATAAATTTACATTTGTATTGCAAGTATTTGAAAAAATATTCAAAATACTTGAATATTTTTTCAAAAAAGCCTTGACAGAATCAAAAGGGTGTTGTATAATGACAGCATAAAAATACATAACGCTTTGGAGGAAATTCAAAATGAAGAAAATACTTTGCGCCGCTTTGGCGCTTGTGTTGACGCTCGGATGTCTTTTCATGGCGGGCTGCGGCAACGAAGACACCATCATCGTCATGACCAACGCCTATTTTGCGCCGTTTGAATATTACGACGGCACGGAGATCGTTGGTGTGGATGTCGACATTATGAATCTGGTCGGTGAAAAGCTCGGCAAAAAAGTAGAATTTGAAAATACCACGTTTTCTGTGATCATTGACAACGTCGCCGAAGGCAAGGTCTGTGACGTCGGTGCGGCGGGCATCACCGTGACAGACGCCCGCAAGGAAAAGGTGGATTTTTCGGATACCTATTTTACGTCCGTACAGTATGTCATCTATAAAGACGGGACCATGACGCCGGACGGCAAGGACGGCGATGTGGATTACATCCTGTGGGATAGCCTCGCCGGCAAAAAAATCGGCGTTCAGCGGGATACGACCGGCGATATTTATGTGGCCGGCGAGATAAACGGTGACGAGGGCTTTGACGGCGTGCTGAAGGGTACGGGCGCGGAAATTTCCCGCTTCGACAACGCACAGGTGGCGGCGGACGCCATCGGCGCGAACCAGATCGACGTCGTGGTCGTCGATAAGCTCCCCGCCTCCTATATCGTGGATAAAAACGACGGATACTCCTGCGCGGCGCTTTATTATGCCGGCGAGAACGGAGAGGCGCCGAGTCCCACAGAAGAATCCTATGCCATCTGTGTGACAAAAGGCAACGATGAACTTTTGGATGCCATCAACGAGGTTCTGGCGGAGCTTGGCGATGCCGGTGTGGAGGAGCTTATCCGCAAGCACATGGGATTGGAATAATCGCAATAGCAGCGAATAAAAATCGGGAACTGCATAGAGATATGCAGTTCCTCTTGATGTCAGAGCGCATGAAAAAGGATGGATGCGAATGAAGTTTTTTAGTGACGTAGCTCAGTGCTTTACCAATGAAAAATATTTTTCCGCGCTGCTTGAGGGGTTGAAGCTGACGCTTGCCATATCCGTTGGAGCCGCCATTATAGGGCTTTTCCTCGGAACGCTGGTCGCGCTTGTCAGGCTTTCAAGCGGAAAAAGCCGCTGGATGAAGATCCCGCGTGCAGTCTGCAACGTTTATCTTGTCGTAATCCGCGGAACGCCGATGGCGCTTCAGCTTTTCATCATGGCATTTATTATATTTGCCATCCGCGGATTTCCGAAGATGGTAACGGCGATTCTCGCGTTTGGAATCAATTCCGGCGCTTACGTGGCGGAAAATATCCGTGCCGGCATTCTGTCGGTCGATATCGGGCAGACGGAGGCGGGGCGCGCCCTGGGACTGACGCAAGGTATCACCATGCGCAAGATCATTATTCCTCAGGCAATTAAAAACGTGATTCCCGCTATCGGAAACGAGCTGATCGCGCTGATCAAGGAAACCTCGATCGTGAGCATGATCGGTATGTTTGATCTGACGGCAGCGGCGCAGAATATCGGCAGCGGACACAATCTTGCTAGCTATCTCGGGCCGATGACGGTGGCGGCGCTCTTCTATCTTGTCATTGTTTATGCTCTCACCTTTGCCATCAAACGAATCGAAAGGAGGCTGCGTTCCGGTGATAAGCGTTAAAAATGTTTACAAAAATTTCGGAGAGGTCTCTGTTTTGCGCGGTGTTTCCTGTGAAATTGAGAAGGGCGAGCGCGTGGTGATTGTCGGACCGTCCGGCAGCGGCAAGTCCACGCTTCTTCGCTGCATGAATCTGCTTGAGACGCCGACTTATGGCGAGGTTTGGCTGGACGGAAAGCTTATTACCGTGCCGGATCCTTATTTGCATTTTGACGTGATCCGCGCGTCCGAAACGTATTCCGGCGTTCTTGCCGGCTTAAAGGCAGAAAATCCGTCTTTGTCGGAGGAAGACGCGGATGCGGAAGCCATCCGAAAAATCAAAGCGGAGGATTTGCTGAAAAAGCACGAGGGCAAGAAATATACTGCGCTGCTGAAGAAAATTTACACCGATCATTTTATCGACGTCAATCTGGCGCGCCGGAAAATGGGCATGGTGTTTCAGCATTTTAATCTGTTCGGCAATCTGACAGTTCTTCAGAATCTGACGCTTGCCCCGACACAGCTTGGGATTCAAACCAAAGAGCAGGCGGAGGAAAAGGCATTGGCGCTGCTCGAGCGAATCGGACTTTCTGACAAGCGGGATACCTATCCGAGCAAGCTGTCCGGCGGGCAAAAGCAGCGAATTGCCATTGTCCGCGCTCTTGCGATGAATCCGGAGGTTCTGCTGTTTGACGAGCCGACATCCGCTCTTGATCCCGAGATGGTAGGGGAGGTTTTGGACCTGATACGTCAGCTTGCCGAGGACGGGATGACAATGGTTATCGTCACCCATGAGATGGGCTTTGCGCGTGAGGTCGGAACCCGTGTTTTATTTGTCGACGAGGGAAGAATCAAGGAAGAAAACACGCCTGCCGAATTTTTCGAGCATCCAAAGGATGCGAGACTTCAGGAATTTTTGTCCAAAGTGCTGTAAACGCCGGCGCAGGGGAAATACTAGCGTTTTCCCTGCGAATTAGAAAGCAGGGATTTTGCGCTTTTCACTTTTTCCGGATAGAAATGCGCTGCCATCGGTTTTTGTGCGGCAATTTATAAAAAATCGGCGGATTTTGCATTGACAGCGGAAGATGATTGTGATATAATAAAGAACAGCACGCGGGCGTGGCGGAATGGCAGACGCGCTGGTCTTAGGAACCAGTGGGCGACCGTGCAGGTTCAAGTCCTGTCGCCCGCACCACGTAGAACCGTCATGGGAGCATAGCTCAGCTGGTCAGAGCGCACGGTTCACATCCGTGAGGTCACAGGTTCGATCCCTGCTGTTCCCACCATAAAGAGTCTGGACGCAAGTTGCGTTCAGACTCTTTTTTGCGGGATTTTTTGAAGGGCGAGGCATATCAGAATCCATTGGAGCAGAAGGCTGCCGCTTTAAAGAAGTTCTTATTTTTCGGACAACGGATTGGATGAAACTTTTCGAAGATGAATTTTTCTGAAAAATGTTGAAAAAGGAAGGAAACGATGCTATACTAAATCAGATAAGAAAGGAAAACCGCAGGTAAATTTATGCTTACGTTTACACCAATCAATGAAAATACTGCCGAAGAAGTCGGACGCTATTATTCTCTTTGTCCCTATCGCATCAGCGATTATTCGCTTGGGCTCAAGATGATGTGGCGTTATATGCTAGACTCGGAATATACGGTATCGCACGGCTGCTTTGTGGTGCGCAGCAAAATCCGGGGAAGATATGCTTTCGACTATCCGTTCCCTGTAGAAGAAAACGCCGATATACTCGCCGCGCTCTCGGATATGGCGGATTTCTGCTCCGAGAACTTTCTCCCATTTGAGTTCTCGGCTGTGCCGCGCGAATTTGTCCACGTAATCCTCGAGCGGTATCCGAATGTGGAGACGAGAACCTTCCGCAATTACAGCGACTATCTGTATGCGGCAGAGGATTTCATCCATTTTTCAGGGAAGCGCTATGCCGGGCAGCGCAATCATGTGAAAAAGTTTCATGCGAAGTATCCGGACGCATGCTTCCGGGCGCTGACCTCGGAGGATGAACCGCTTATCCATGCGTTCCGGGAGCGCTTTACGGAGGAATTCCATAAAAATTCCTACGGTGCGAAAAATGAGCTGGAGCGTGCGTGGCGGATGCTCCGCTATGTCGGCTCCCCGCTGTTCCGATGCGGCGGATATGTTTTGAATGGAGAACTGATTTCTTTCTGTCTTGCCGAAAAATGCGGAGATACGCTCGTGGATCATATCGAAAAGGCGCTGCCGGATTATGAGGGTATTTATCCCGCCATGGTGCAGGAATTTGCCGCACGGTTCGCCGCCGATGTGAAGTATATCAACAGAGAAGATGACGCAGGCGACCATGGGCTGCGGACTTCCAAAACCCAGTATCAGCCGATTGAAATTTTGGATAAATATTCGGTGAAGGTCAAAAACGAGCTGTATCATGTGGAAAAAATCCCGGAGCTTGAAACGGAACGCCTTGTGCTAGACGCCATTACGGAGGAGGATATTCCCGCCTATAACCGGCTGTGCCTTGACGACGAGCGTAATCGGTATTGGGGCTATGATTACCGACGCGACTGTGAAAATCCCGACGAGGAATATTTCTATCTCGATCAGAAAAAGGATTTCGGGAGCAGTACGGCGATGAATTTTGCGGTTCGCCTTGACGGGACGTTCATCGGAGAGGTGATTCTGTATCATTTTGATTTTCGCGGCGGTGCAGAAATCGGCATTCGGCTCCTTCCGGAATACGAGGGGCATGGCTATGCAGGCGAGGCCTACCGGGGGGCGTGTGATTATGCGCTTTATGGCATCGGGATGTATGAGGTGCGCGGCAAATGCTATAGAGAGAACCAGAAATCCCAAAACATGTTGGCGGGCGTTATGCGTCCCGCGGGCGAGGACGAAACGTATTATTATTTCCGGCGCACGGTGTAAAGTCCTTACGACGGCACAGAAACGGCGGGTGTCGTTTGGGATAGAGGAAGGATTGAAACAAGGAAAGGATTTTTATCGATGCTGAAAGCAGTGATTTTTGATATGGACGGGACGATTTGCGATTCGTTTCCACTGATGATCCGCGCGCTACGCGAGGCGGTGGAGCCAATTGTCGGACATGCGGTATCGGATGAGGATTTTATGGAGGCGCTCGGTCCAAATGAGCGCGGTATTATTACGAATATGCTCGGCGACCGGTATGAGGCGGCCGCGAAGCGCTACGATGCGTTGTATGAAGGATATCTTCCGCAGATGTGTGGGGCTCCCTTTGACGGTATCCGTGAGATTTTCCGATATCTGAAAAAAAAAGGTACGAAAACCGCGCTTGTGACCGGAAAAAACAAGACCTCCTGCGATATGACGCTCCGGCAGTTCGGTATGGAGCATGCTTTTGATGCCGTGGAATACGGTTCTCCTGTCGGCTCCCGCAAAAAAGAGGCCATAGGAATTGTTTTGAAAACGTTTACGGCCCGTCCGGAGGAGGCGATTTATCTCGGCGATGCGCCGAGCGATATCACCTATTCGCATGAGATGGGACTTTCCGCCGCGGCAGCGCTCTGGGCGCCCTCGACAGACAAGGCCGCAACAATAGCGGCGGGACCGGATGTTTGCTGTGAGACGCCGGCTGATTTTTTGAAGTTTTTAGAAGAAAATCTTGGATAAAGTCCACAGAGGAAAGGGAAGAGACACTTGGAAAATTACGCAAAAGAAATCGAACGGCGGCGCACCTTTGCCATCATCTCGCATCCGGACGCCGGAAAGACCACGCTGACCGAAAAGCTGCTTCTTTACGGCGGCGCTATTTTGCAGGCGGGAGCCGTCAAAGGCAAGGCGGCGGACAGGCACGCCGTTTCTGACTGGATGGAGCTCGAAAAGAAGAGAGGCATTTCGATTACGTCCTCGGTTATGCAGTTTCAGTACGAGGGCTACTGCATCAATATTTTGGATACGCCGGGCCATCAGGATTTCTCGGAGGACACTTACCGCACGCTGATGGCGGCGGACAGCGCCGTCATGGTCATCGACGCGGCGAAGGGCATCGAGCCGCAGACGCGAAAGCTCTTCCGCGTCTGCGCGATGCGGGGCATTCCGATTTTTACCTTTATCAATAAGCTCGACCGTGAGGCGCGCGACCCGTTTGATCTTATCGATGAGCTTGAGAAGGAGTTCGGAATCGGTACGTATCCGATGAACTGGCCGATTGGCTGCGGCCCTTCGTTCCGAGGTGTGTTTGACAGAGTAGGACGAAGAATTCTCGTATTCAATGCGAAAAACCGCGGGCAGACGAAGCTCGAGGCCATCGAATGCGATATCACGGATACGGAAAGGCTTGACGCCATTATCGGCGAGGAGCGCCGGCGCGAGCTTTGCGAGCAAGTGGAGCTTCTTGACGCGGCAAGCTTCGATTTCGATATGGAAAAGGTGCGGGCGGGAAAGCTTAGCCCTGTGTTTTTCGGTTCGGCGCTGACGAACTTCGGGGTGGAGCCGTTCTTGGAAAGCTTTCTGCGCATGACGACCCCGCCTCTCCCGAGAAAAGCGGGTGATACTGTTGTGGATCCGCTTTGCGGCGAATTTTCGGCGTTTGTATTTAAGATTCAGGCGAACATGAACAAGGCGCACCGCGACAGGCTCGCTTTCCTTAGGATATGCTCGGGAAAATTCGAGCGCGGCGCGGAATATTACCATGTGCAGGAGGGGAAGTCTATCAAGCTTTCCCAACCGCAGCAGCTGATGGCGCAGGAGCGGGAAATCGTGGACGAGGCTTATGCCGGCGACATCATCGGCGTATTCGATCCCGGCATTTTTTCCATTGGCGATACCGTTTGTTCTCCTAAAATGAAGATAACCTATGAGGGCATTCCGACCTTCGCGCCGGAGCATTTTGCGACTGTAGAACAGGTGGATACGATGAAGCGCAAGCAGTTCGTCAAGGGGATGAACCAAATCGCCCAAGAGGGCGCCATTCAGATTTTCTTTGAGCCGGGCGGTGGTATGGAGCGCGTTATCGTGGGGGTGGTCGGTGTTCTTCAGTTCGAGGTGTTGGAATACCGGCTGAAAAACGAATACGGCGTGGATGTCAGACGCTCGAACCTTCCCTATCAATATATCCGTTGGATTGATGGCGATGACGTGAATCCGGCCGGACTGAATATTACCAGCGATACCAAATGGGTGCAGGATTTCCGCGGAAAAAATCTTCTGATTTTCACGAGCGAATGGAATATCCGCTGGGCACTCGAGAAAAATCCGGGGCTGTCTCTTTCGGATTTCAGCCGAAACTGAACTGTCCGGGAAAAGGAAAAGGAGCAGATTCTATGAAAATACAGGTCAGCGTATTGCGGGAGGGGGCAAGGATCCCGACAAGAGGCTCGGCGCATGCAGCAGGCTATGATCTCTATGCCTGCCTTGAGCATGCGGTGGAGATAGCACCAGGCGGTTCGGCGAAAATCGGGACAGGACTTGCCATTGCGATTCCTGACGGGTATTTCGGTGCGATTTTCGCGCGCAGCGGACTTGCTGCCAAGGAAGGGCTTCGTCCCGCGAATTGTGTCGGCGTCGCAGACTCCGACTATCGTGGGGAATATATGGTAGTCCTGCACAATGATTCCGGCACCGCAAGGACCGTGCGTCCGGGCGACCGTATCGCGCAGCTTGTCGTGCTGCCTTATCTTGCCGCCGAATTTGAGACGGTGCAAGCGCTTGACGAAACGGCGCGCGGGGCAGGCGGCTTCGGAAGTACCGGAAAATAACGGGCGGCGGGGAGGACCTTTGCGCAAAATCCGCCTGTGGATTGGGGGCGTTTTTCATGGATATCCGGGATTCCTATAATCAGATTTGCGATGCGTGGGATGCTTTCCGGAAGAGCACGCCGGTTAACCCCTGCATTGCTTCGTTTGCGGAGCGGCTGCCTTCCGGGGCGAGTGTGCTGGATGTCGGCTGCGGGACGGGATATCCTGTCGACGCTTATCTGGCAGAAAAAGGCTTCCGGGTCATCGGCATCGACGTCTCGGAGAAAATGATAGAAAAGGCGAGGGCGCAGCGCCTGCGGGGGTCCGCCTTTTTCAGGGCGGATATCCTGAATTTTCAGCCCGCCCGAACCTACGACGCTGTGATCGCCATGGATTCTTTGTGGCATATTGCGCATGACAGGCAGGCGGAGCTTTACTCGAAAATTTCGTCGCTGCTCCATACCGGCGGCTGGCTTTTCTTTACGCATGGAAAAAAGGACGGGGAAGTGACGGGGGAAATGTTCGGCGAAACCTTCTATTACAGCGCTCTGGATAAGGATACCGTGCTTTCTCTTCTTGCGCAAAACGGCTTTCAGGTGATTTCCCTTCTGGAAGACTATGAGGAAGCGACGACAGGGGACAGGGAGCTCATGGTGACCGCCCGAAAAATCGGATAAAAAGAAAAAAGAGGATTTTTATTTACAAATCCCTTTTTTTATTGTATAATCAATTTAATTATCAGTGAGAAAACAATGGAGGCGATTGCGATGAAACGGAAGATTCTGATTCTGGGCGGCAGCTATATGAATTTGCAGATGAAGACGAATCCCAGAACGAAGGAAAACAATATCACGCTCGGCGGCGAATATCGGTTCCATCCGTTTGGAGAGGCGGCTGTGACGGCCATTGCGGCGGCGAAGCTCGGCGGCGAATGCCTTTTCGGGACCAAATTCGGCGACGATACCAACGGAAAGCGCCTTTATGAATACTATAAAAGCTGCGGTATCAAAACCGATCTGATGAAAAAGGATAAGACCCTGCAAACCGGTATGAGCATTACGCTTTACAGCGATTTGGAAACCCATGAGACCTTTGTGTCAAAGGGTGCGTCCGAGCATTTCACCAAAGAGGAGATCGACGATGCCTTTATTACCATGCCCGATCTGTTTCTGGTGCCTCCTGAGGAGCTCGGTCTCGAGGAGCATGTGGCGGTTATGAATATGGGACCTGCTTCTGATACAACGCCTGCGTCTGATGATGACGGCGCGGAGAAGGAGCACGCGGATGGAGGGGATGGCGAGTCCATGGAAAAGACGGCCGCCGATATGCCGGAGCTCCCGCGCACCTCGACTTACCGGTATGAGGAGAGTCTAGCCTATTACGCGGTGCAAAAGGCGCAGGAAAAGAAAACCGATCTTCTCATGCGGTATACGCCGTTTACCGCGAAGTTCCCGCTTGAAAAAATCGAAAATATCAAGATTCTGGTTATCTCTGACGACGCGCTCTATTCCCTGACGGGCTTTTTCCCGAATACGACGGACAAGGCGCTGCGCTCGCTTGTCGCGCTTTCCCAGAAGATCAAGGCAAAATATTATGTCGTGGAGCAGGGAGACGATACGGCCTTCATTTATGATGGAAAATATTATGAAACGGTTACAGCTCCCGTCGCGCTTCGGGGCGTGACAAAAAACGCCGGAAAAAAAATGAATCCGACCTTTACGGGCGCGCTTGCAGCGGAATATTTAGAGAGCAAGAATGTTGTGCGCGCCTGCCGTTTTGCGCTGATTGCCAGTCTCATGACGCGCGCGAAGTTCGGAAGCCTTGAGCGGGTTCCCGTCAAGGCGGAGCTTGAGGCATATGCCGTGGAGCACGGCATAGATTTGTATCATGGATAACAGGGCAAAGCCCACGATAGGGCTGCTTGGCGTCGATTACGGCGAGGCGCGCACAGGACTTGCGCGCTCCGACGCGCTCGGCCTGTATGCGATCGGCATGGGACATATCAAAAGCTACCGAATCGATGAAACCGCCGCCGAAATTGTTCGGGTTGCAAAGGAAAACGGAATCCGCCGCATCGTGATCGGCAAGCCGCTCAATATGAACGGCACCTGCGGGGAAAAGGTGGAGAAGGTGACGGAGCTTGCGCGTCTCATCTCGGAGATGACAGAAATCCCCGTTGATTTCTATGACGAGCGCATGACGACTGTCTGTGCGCATCAGATTTTATCCCAAAGCGGTGTTCGCGCGAAAAATCGGCGGGGTGTTGTCGATTCTCTTGCCGCGGAGCTGATTTTGCAGGGATATATGGATAAAAACAGAAATACGATATATAATTAAAGAGGATATTACAATGGATAATTCCAAGAAAACCATGGAAAAAATCGTTGCACTTTGCAAGACCCGGGGCTTTGTTTACCCTGGCTCGGAAATTTACGGCGGGCTTGCCAACAGCTGGGACTATGGACCGCTCGGTGTTGAGTACAAAAACAATATCAAAAAAGCTTGGTGGAAGAAATTCGTTCAGGAGTCCAAATACAACGTGGGTCTTGACAGCGCGATTCTCATGAACCCGGAGGTTTGGGTTGCGTCGGGCCATCTTGGGGGATTTTCCGATCCGCTCATGGACTGCAAGGCCTGCAAGACGCGTCACCGCGCGGATAAGCTTATTGAGGACTATGCTGCGCAGAACGGCTTGGATGTCAACCCCGGCGGATGGAGCAACGACGAGCTTACTGCCTATATCAAGGAACACAATATTGCATGTCCGAACTGCGGCAGCCATGATTTTACGGATATCCGCCAATTCAACTTGATGTTCAAGACCTTTCAGGGTGTGACGGAGGATTCCACAAGCGAGCTGTATCTGCGTCCCGAGACGGCGCAGGGGATTTTTGTCAATTTTAAGAATGTCGCAAGGACCTCGCGCCGTAAGCTGCCGTTCGGCATCGCGCAGATTGGAAAATCCTTCCGCAATGAAATCACACCCGGCAACTTTATTTTCCGGATTCGTGAATTTGAGCAGATGGAGCTTGAGTTTTTCTGCAAGCCTGGCACGGATCTTGAATGGTTTGCGTATTGGAAAAATGCCTGCGCTGAATTTCTGTATTCGCTCGGTCTAAACCGCGATAATCTGAGGCTTCGCGACCACGATCCGGAGGAGCTTTCCTTTTATTCCAAGGCGACGACAGATTTTGAATATCTGTTCCCATTCGGTTGGGGCGAGCTTTGGGGGATTGCCGACCGCACGGATTATGACCTGACACAGCACCAGAACCACAGCGGCGAGTCGATGGAATATTTCGATGATGTGACAGGTGAGAAATACATCCCTTATGTGATTGAGCCATCTCTCGGTGCCGACCGCGTCGCGCTTGCCTTCCTTGTCGATGCCTATGACGAGGAAGTCCTTGAGGGGGGCGATGTGCGCACGGTGCTGCATCTGCATCCGGCGCTTGCGCCGGTGAAGGCGGCGGTCTTGCCTCTTTCCAAAAAGCTTGCGGCGCCCGCATGGGAGATTCACGACAGACTCGCGAAGCATTTTGCCGTGGATTACGACGAGGCGGGTTCGATCGGCAAGCGTTATCGCCGCGAGGATGAAATCGGCACACCGTTTTGTATCACCTATGATTTTGAGTCGGAAAATGACGGCTGCGTGACAGTCCGTGATCGCGATACGATGGAGCAGGAAAGAATCCGTATCGAGGATTTGGTCACCTATATTGAAAACAGAATGGAGTTCTGAGTATGGAAAAGAAAAAAGCTGCAAAAAAACTGTTGACTGCCGCATGGATCATAAGCGGGGTCTATCTTTTGGCGGTCGTGCTGATTACCTGTTTTCAGAAATGGCTGAAGCCCCTGCAAAACGCACCGCAGGGCGTTCGCAATACGTTTTATTTTCCGCTAGATGATGTGATGGTATCGGCTGCCTGTTTTGTCCTGATGCTTCTCCTATCACTGTTTTTGCTTCACCGGATGCGGCTGAACGCGAAAACAGGAAAGATTCCGGTCCTTGGGATTGTGGCGTTTGGCGTTCTTGTGCCGTTTGTTCAAAAGCTTTCTTATTATTGGGAGGTCAGGCGGGTCGCGGACAGTCAGGTTGCGACGGAGACTTCCATCAACTATGTGACGAGCGCTTCTTATGTCCACAATTTGACCGCTTGGGCAACGCCGCTTCTGTTTGTGGCTTGTGCCATTTTCACGGCAGGCTGCGCGTTGGCGCTCTTTACGAAAGAAACAGAATAAAAAAGAAGCCGGCTCGTCAATGTGTCTGTGTTTGACAGAAAAGATTTTTTCGTTATTTCAAGAATCCTCTCTTTATGAAGGAAACGGAATTTTTTGTTTCTTTTCCGCTATCATGTATTATGTATGATCCTAAATGAAAAGGAACCCTGTCCTATGAAAATCAACACGATTTATACGGTCGCCGCCGGCGCATGGATCGGCGGTACCATGACGGTGCCGGGCGTTTCCGGCGGCTCGATGGCGATGATTTTGGGCGTTTATGACCGCCTGATTGGTTCTGTAAACGGGATCTTTCAAAAGCAGCGCCGCCGTGAAAGTATTTTTTTCCTTTTGAAGTTCCTGCTCGGCGCGCTTGTGGGACTGTTTGCGTTTTCGAGGCTCATTACCTTTCTATTGGAAAATGAAGCATGTGCATTCCCGACTCGGTTTTTCTTTCTTGGGGCGGTTGTCGGGGGCGCGCCGCTTATTTTCCGTTCTGCCGGGGTAAGGCGTGTGAGTGTATCGGTTTTTCTCTATCCGATTATCGGAATGGCAGCGGCGCTGCTGATTTCCCTTATCCCGTCGGGACTTTTTGAGATTGGAGGGGAAGGGGTCCTTTCTGTATTGCTTGGCATTCTCATACAGCTTGTCGGAGGACTTGTTATCGCTGTTGCGTTGGTCCTGCCGGGAATCAGCGTTTCTCAGATGCTTCTGGTCCTTGGTATTTATGAACCTCTGACAGAAGCGGTAAGCGCTCTTGATATGATGGCGCTTTTATCGTTTATCCCGCTTGTCATCGGAACGGTAGCCGGCATTTTTCTCACAACCGGGATCTTGGAGCGTGCAATGAAGCGTCATCCGACGGGGACCTATCTTCTGATTTTCGGTTTTATTCTCGGCTCGTTGCCCGAGCTTTTCCCGGGCATGCCGACCGGTTGGGAGATTCCGCTTTGCCTTCTCACCGCCGCTGCCGGATTTTTTGCTATTTTTTGGATATCTAAGAAAGAGACCTCGGAGTGAGCTTTTCTGCCAATACGGAAAGTACGTGTGTCGCGGCATTCCAGGCACAACAGAGAATGGCATTCGATTTATCCATAATTGTAAAACTTGAAGAAGTTTATAAGATGACATTCCCCGACGAGATTTTTATGTTGGAGTCTATAAGAGATATGGATAACGTATCCACCATTGTTGAACAACAAACGGGGGAACGAAACGAAGATAATGACTGATTCTGTTTATTCAAATCTGATTCGCAAAGTTTCAGAAAACTATCCGGATCGCAAGGAATACAGCTATTGGAACATTTGGAAAAAAGCATATAAAAGATATATAATGCCAATCAACTGCGTGCTGTTTGCAGCGTTTGGGGTGCTTTTGGCAAAAAATATAAATCATCTATGTTCTGCTTTCAACATCGAAGAAGGTACCATACAGCTATTTTTCTATTTGTTTTTAATAGCAGTAACATCCGTAATAATTTTGGTTGTTATACATGAAGCGATTCATCTATTGATTCTACCGCATAAAATCAAGAACGCTGTCATCATATTTAACTTCAAGTTTCCTTTTTCGATTGGTGTCGATCATTGTGTTTGGTTAAGAAAATCTCAGAAATTATTGGTGTTAATATCACCGGTTCTGCTCATATCAATTTTTGCTATTCCTTTTTTTTATTTTTCAACATTATCTGCTGGGATGTTGGCTTGTTGCCTTAAACATTTCGTTAGCTTGGTCCGACATTTTCTCGTTTTTTTATATATTAAAAAACATTCCACATCGAGCACAGATGTTCGGAAATTTTTACCGATGTCAACAATGAACCATTCTAGACATGAATATTTTGACAGGGCCGCTCACAGCAGGAGGGTAGAATATCCCTATCGCTGCTAAACTAAGGAATATTTTTCTATGAAAGAAGAGGGTAACTTCCCGGACGTTGGTTTCCCGTTTTCGGTGAGGGCGTCAACAGAGATATCATATAAAAATAGCAAATATTCGGTGGCAATACATTTCTTTTTCCCCGACCTTTCTAAAATACCTGAATACATCAAGCTGTTTCTTGCTTTTTATCCTGTAAAGAAGCGAAGGCGATGGTTATGGTCGGTGGGTATCATGCGGTGCTTTTTATGAAAGTGCCGCTTCATGGTCGATTGGAACGATTCTCCACTTACCGGGGCCTTCCCGGTGGGGTACGCGCGACGGGTGCTGTGCGGGAATTTTGACCGAATAGGAAAAGCGATTTGCGATTAGAAAATGGTCCGAGAGGTCTTTCTCTTGGGCCATTTCTTTGAATAGAAACCTGGAGAATTGAAAAAAATTCCGTTTAATTAAGGAGTGGATGGAATTATTTTACAGAAATATATTGACAAATTGCGAATATTATGGTAAAATAAGCGAACAAAAGTTCCAAACAAAAAGAGGGATCAAGAGGTGAAAAGTATGAAAAAGGAAGACTTGAGGGGAAAGAAATATTTGGAAAGTCTGCTTTGGTATGGGACGGAAATCGGAGAAAAAACGGCGGAGCTAGCGTATTGGCAGGCGGCAGGCGGGTACTCTTCCGGAACATCGGAGGCGGATGAAATTTTGGAAAGGGAAGTTGAGCTAGAACGCTTGATTCGAACTTTGACGCAAAAAAAGCTCGACGCGACAAGGATGATCGATGAAATACAGGACCCTGTTGCGCGTGCGGTTCTGCGCAGAAGATATATCCTTGGCGATACATGGGCGAAGGTTGCAGAGAGCTGTGGAGGCATGAGTGAGCGTAACGCGCACTACGTTCATGATATCGCGCTTTTTGATTTTGAAAAGATTTTTACAGAAGAATAAACGATTTCACTTGCTTTCCTTGCTTTTCATGGGGAAACTGATGTAAAATAATATAAACATATGTTTTTGCTAATTTTGATATTTGTTTCCTGTTAAAAAACAAATGATTATAAAAAATCAAACCGCATGGAGCGGAGGAGGAGGCTTTTATGAATCTCGAATTTCAGGTAAACAAGCAGCATATTGCGAGAGCAGACCATGCGCACGTGGTGGCAGGAAGCCGCAATTTCATCGGCTGCACCTTTGCTTTCAGCCCGGAATGGGATGGACTTGTCAAAACCGCTATTTTTCGAAAAGATGCCACGGTGTATCATGTCGTTCTGACAGACGATGCCATCGCAAGCGCAGACATGCCTGTTTTGTCGGCGGGCGTATGGTTGGTTTCTATTTTCGGAGGGAATCTGATGACGGCGGACAGCGCACCGCTGCTCGTTTGGGAGTCAGGGTACAGCGACGGCACGGCGCCGCCGGCGCCGTCCTCTACGGTATATGAAACGCTCAGCAGCATGGTAGCGGGCGCGGTTAATAAGGCAGAGGCGTTGGAGGCGGAATTTGACGCGCTTGAAACGGGGACGCCTGTTTATGTGACAGGCGAAACGCTTTTTCTGGGATGACGGAGGGACCTATGAAGATTATCAAAATTTTTGACAACAAAACACAGACGGAATATGAGATTGCCGACGCTGCTGCAAGGAACGGGACGGCGATTGCGGACGGCGCCATTACGCCGGAAAAGACATCGTTCGGACATATTCTCCATAAAACCTCGGTGAATCTGTATGATTCCGTAGGGCAGACGGACGACACCATAAGTCCGCATTACTATGTGAACGGTGTTCCGTCTTCGACGACACAGTTTGACAATTCCTATCACTGCACGGCAAAAATCGAAGTGGAACCGTCGACCGCGTATTGGCTAGGGCTTGTGCCGGCACAGGGCGGCTACACCAAGCCGTGGGCGGACGCTTCCTACGGCGTGTTTTTCTACGATGAGGATGGGGACTATATCAGCGGGACAACGTCCAATTCGTTTACGACGCCTGCCGGTGCGAAATATCTTCGGTTCAATTACGCCATTTATAAGGGGCTGACCCTTTTCGAGGTCAACCGGACCTGTATGCTTGTCAAAGGAAGCGCGATGCCGGAGGAATATGAGCGCTATTACGACTATTTTCTCGATACGCAGATCGAGTTTCTGAATTCGCGCGTGGACAGGCTCACAAAGCCGGTGTATTATCATATCGACGGCGATGTTTTGGACGTCATATACAAGTATTCCGCGGTGAAGGATATGCGCGTTCGTCTGAAAAGGAAAGGCGGCAACAATCTGTTTGACTTCTATCAGTTCGCGTTTATCGACAATACGACGGAGTTTGTCTCGTCGGACTACAGCGGCGGGACGGTCGCCGTCACGACAACGAGCGATTGGCATTCTCCCTTCGTTATGGCGGCGAAATCGGGTATCGACGGGGATGCCGTGAGCTCCGGCCATTTTACCGGAGGCAATCACGAATACACCAATACCGGGTCTGGCGGCACGCCGACCGCGCGCTGTGCGGAGCTTAAGTTTTTCGCGGACGGCAGGGAAGTCGCGGATACGGAGGGCTACTGCGAGCGGATCGAGGCGGTCTGGACCAATTATGTGCAGGCGTACAATACCAAAAAATCCGACGGTACGGGACGCGAGGTGCTGCGCGAATGTCACAGGCTCCTTTTCGACGGCGTGCGCTTTCACACCCATGTGGACCTGATTCCGCTTGAGGATGTGACGGTCGCCACATGGTACGGCTTTCAATGCACGACGCTCTCCCCGTGGCGCGGTACGGGCCACTATATCGGAGGGACAAATCGGGCGCTTTTTGACGCTTCGACGGCGACCGACTGCGGCGACAAGACGGCGACGGCGCTTGTCCTGCAAAGCGGCGGCCATGCGCTTGAGATGAGAATCGACCCCACGGTCGACCTCGGTGACAGGCGCTTCTACACCGGCACGCAGGGGATTTTTACAAGGACCTATGACAAGGCGTACTTTTCCGTGATTCAAAATACCGACCTTTCGGAGGATGCCGTCTATACGCTGGAGGGCAGCTATCGGTTCTATTCGGAATAGGCCCCCCGGGCTGCCTTTGCCGGGGCGTATCGGAACACGGACGGTGCTCTCCGTCGCGCGGAGAGAAAAAGGGGAACGCTTGGCGCTCCCCTTTTCATGATTTTTCATAATAGTATTGTGCCTGCATATTATACAGCTCCGCATAATATCCGTCGCTATGCATAAGCTCGGAATGGCTCCCTATTTCTTCTATTTCCCCGTCTTTTAAGACGATAATGCGGTCGCAGAAATGTGTGCTGGCAAGCCGGTGCGTAATATAGAATGTCGTTTTTTCTTCCGTAATGTCCCTAAATTTCATATAAATTTCGTTTTCCATTCTTGGGTCCAAAGCCGCAGTCGGCTCATCCAGCACATATATCGGCGCGCCCTTATAAAGCGCCCTTGCGATAGCAAGACGCTGAGATTCGCCGCCGGACAAGACCACACCGTCGTTATCATAAAGCTTATCGATATAGGTATGGGCACCCTTATCCAAAGCAGAAATTTTCTTTCTTATTCCAGAACGGTTTATGGCACTTTCCATTCGTGAAGCATTCACATTGCTCAATGCCGTGATATTATCCTGAATGGTAAAGGAAAACAGCTTATAATCTTGAAAAACGGTTGAAAACAAATTTCGATATTCACTCTCGTCATACTCACGGATATCGACACCATTGAGCAGTATTCTTCCTTCCGTAGGCTCAACCATTCGCATCAGAAGCAGTGTCAACGTCGTTTTTCCTGCCCCGTTTTCTCCGACAATCGCAATCTTTTCATTCGGCTCGATGACGAAACTTACATTGCGCAAAGCATAGTTTTCTTGGTGAGGATAGCGATAGCTTACGTTGTCAAAGGCAAAAGAATAGGACTTGCTTTCCGGAAGCGCACGCAGTTCATTTCCTGCTTTGTCTCTCATCGTCTTTAAGGCCATAAAATCAAAATAATCCTGTAAGTAGCGTCCGTTGGCAGACATATTCTCAAAAGTTCCGATAATGGTTCCCACAGCAGAATTAAAATTATAGATTGCATTCAAAAACATCGAAAAATTCGCAATGCTCATAGTTTTGCTGACCAGCACACGAAACCCTAAATATGTATAGGCCACCCCGTCCAGCAAGAGATTCATCACATTGGCAATGATGTATCCGGCAAGAGACAAATGAATCGTTTTATCAAGCCCTTTGCATATATCACTTTGTATGGCAGAGTACCGGCTAAGCAGTTCTTTTTCCATTTTGTAGGTCTTGATTTCTTTGATAAAAGAAAAAGAAGAGCCTATATTAAAAAAGTACATAACTCTTCGCTGAAGCGGGTTCAAATCCACATCGATCGCGCGGCGAAATTTATTCCTGTATCTTGCGACAGCCGTATTTACCACAACGATTGCAAGCGTGATGATCAAAATCCAAAAATCGATTTGCGATAAGACAGCGATCAGTCCGACCAAAACGATCACTTTCGATATAAAGTTATGAAAGTTATTGACAATCTGGGAAAACTGATTGTTCACAATGATTTTATGCGCGAGTTCTTTTTTTTCTTGGATGTCCTTATCCAAAAGCATTTCATAGTCAATGGATAACGTTTTTTCAAAAAGATTTTGGTATAATCGAAAGGAAATCACGTTGGCATGCAGATCCCGCTTATAATTCAGATAATTGTGCAGGCAGCTCATAGCACAATAAGCTGCAATAAACCCCAAGACAACGGGCACATACAGCCGAAACTCTGCCCCCGCCTCCAGCATTTGAATCGATTGCTGCACCAAGTACATGCTAATAAAGGGGAGACTGGAATAGGCTATAATGTCTAAGAGCATATAAAAAAGATACATTTTATCATTCTGCCACATCAGAACAATCATTTTTCCGGTATACCCGATGTTGGCAAATAGTTTCTTTCTAAATTTCATCTAACCCTCCTTGGTATTTTTCGGCTGCGCGTCGTTTCATAAAGGAAATGATAAGCCATGCTACATCTTACTATATAGCATGGCTTATCATTTTTGTCGCTCCCCTTTTCACGATTTCTATGAGATGTGTTATTCCCGGATTACGGTGGTCGCCGTGACGTTCCCCTCGATATCCCCGGTTACGGTAACGGAGCCGTCTCCTTTGATGATGACATCCCCGCCGACATCTGCGCAGGAGATTTTGGCGTCGCCTTTGCAGTCGCCGATGGTGGCATCCCCGCCGATATCGCCGCATATGATGCTGCCTCCCACTGTAGCGGCATCCCCGCCGATGTCGCCGCAGCTGATGCTGCCGGATGCTGTGGTGGCATCCCCGTCGATATCGCCGCAGCTAATGCTGCCGGATGCTGTGGTGGCATCCCCGTCGATGTCGCTGCAGTTGATGCTTCCGGATGCTGTGGTGGCATCCCCGCCGATATCGCTGCAGTTGATGTTGCCGGATGCTGTGGTGGCATCCCCGTCGATGTCGCTGCAGCTGATATTGCCTGTCTCTGTTGTCACGTCTCCCTCGACATCCCCGCAGGAAACGGAGAAGTCGGAGATGACGTCGCGCACCGTCCCGTCATATTCGAAGGTGAATTTGAATTTTGTTTCCGTCAGCTCCTGCCTATCCGTAATCCGGTTCCCGACAAAGAGAACCGCGCGCAGCACGCCGTCGTCGTCCCAGTCGAGGACGCGGACCTTTGAGGGAATGTTTTCCGTTTTGGGGCTTTGCCGCGCCGCAAGTCCGAACAGAGAGTCGACGGTGACGCCGAAGATTTCAGAAAGACGGGGCAGGAACGTGATGTCGGGCATAGCGAGTCCGTTTTCCCATTTGGATACTGCCTGAAAGGTGACGCCGAGCTTTTCCGCAAGGGCGTCCTGTGTCATGCCGGCGGATTTCCGCAGTTCGGCGATGGACGCCGAGAGAATGGCGCCGTAGTTTATGTCCTGATTCATACTTTTGTTCCTTTCTCGTGTAAAGTTGAAGTCGAAAGGGAAATCCCGCGGCCGCGGACACGCAGTCTCCGTCTCGTCCTGTTCTTATTATGCGGTATTTTTGTCAAAATATCAATAACAAATTGGTTGAATATGCACAAAATTACTCAACCGTGGGTTGAAATTCGGGGAAATTCGTCAAAAAACTGCCGGATGGCGGCTTCTCCGGCGCTCGTGTGACCGAAAAGCATTTTGTCGGAGCCGCCGCATCTTGCGTCAAGCGCCACCGAGATAGCCTCTTTCACCTGTCCGAGCGGGAGGCGCTCCGACGCGCAGACAAAATCGTAGCCGGTCTCCTCCGTGCCGGAGAAGGCGGCGAAAATGCCGGCGACCTTCCGTGCTCCGCCCGCGGCAAGCTCACGCAGTCCGTTCGTGTCAAGCAGCGGCTCAAAAAGACAGATGCTGCCCTCGGTATAGGACAGCGCCGCAAGCCTCGCCTCGACAAGTGCGCGCCGGTAGGTGCCCACGGTCTGCTTGGCGCGGACAAGCTCGGCAAGTCTTGCTTCGACCGCTTCGGTGATGCTATCCTCTTTTGCGGACAGCAGACGGGAGAGGGCCCCTAGCGTATCCTGTTTCTTGCCGTAGTCCGCAAGGGCGTCGGAGCCGCACAGCGCGTGGAACCGCATGCCGCCCTTGTATTTCACAGCATCCGTTATCTTGATGCACCCGACCCTTCCCGTGCGGTCAAGGTGCGGCGCGCAGCAGGCGCAGCGATCGAAGCCCGCAGCCTCCACAATTCGGACTGCTCCCGCCGCGCCTAGCTTTTCCGATTTTGCGCGGTAATCGAGCTCCGAAAGCTCGTCTTTTTTCGGGTACCAGCACCGTACCGGCACATCCTCAAAGACGGCGCGGTTCGCCTCCTTTTCCACCTCTGCGATTTGCTCCGGTGTGAGAGCTCCGTCGATGTCAAAGGTCATGTAGTCCGCGCCGAGATGAAAGCCGACGTTGTCAAAGCCGTAAAGCCGATGGATTGCGCCGCAGAGCAGATGCTCGCCAAGGTGATTCTGCATTTTGCGAAAGCGCACGTCAAAATCGAGTGCGCAGGGGACCTCCCCCGAAACGGGAGCATTCGTGAAATGAAGGATTTCTCCGTTTTGGATTTGTACATCGAGCACACGGGCGCCGCCTATCGTTCCGGTGTCCGCGCTCTGTCCGCCGCCCTCCGGGAAGAAGGCGGTGCGGTCGAGAATGACGGCATATCCGCTTTCATGCGGCTTGCAGGAGAGTACATGGGCGGAAAACCGGGAGAGCATTCCGTCCGTTTCATATAATTTTTCCGTTGTCATCATGGTTCCTCCCCGCGCCGTCCGCATCTTGCCGGAAGCTCCTTTTATCCGAGAGCGGCAGCATCATTTTTTGTATTTACCATCTTATTGTAGCACACGAACCCCCGCAATGCAACAGAGCCTTGACAAAACCGGACGGCAAGGGTAAAATAAAAGCGAAACATAATTTTGATAAGGCAAAACGGAGAATCGGTATGACGGATATCGCAAAGCTCGACGGAAATTTACAGGTGTCTGCCTCTTTCGGCAGGGATGACATTGTCTTTTTTTCGCCGAATGAGGCGCCGTTTTCGCTATACGGCGTGTTTTATGAAAACGGATGCTACCGCAGGATGCCGGAGCCGGCGGCGAAATGTGTTTCGGACGGTGTGCGCGAGCTTTCCGCTTATACGGCGGGCGGCCGGGTATGCTTTGCGACCGATTCGGATTTTGTTGCGATCTCCTGCCGGCGGCCGGGGCTTTGGCTGATGCCGCATATGGCGCTTGCCGGCTCGGGCGGCTTTGACCTCTATGTGCGCGAGGCGGGAAAAACTGCCTACTATGGCACGTTCATGCCCGATCCGAAAAAAAAGGAGGGCTATGATTCGATCCTGTCTTTTCCGACGAAGAAAATGCGGGAGCTTGTCATTCATTTTCCGCTTTACTGCGGGATTACTTCGCTTGCCGTCGGGCTAGAAAGGGGAGCGGCGCTGCGGGCTTGGGACGGCTACCGCATCCGCAAGCCCGTCGTATTTTACGGTTCCTCCATTACAGAAGGCGCCTGTGCTTCCACGCCCGGTAACGACTATATCGGCAGGCTCTCGAGACGCTTCGGCTTCGATTACGTCAATCTCGGCTTTTCCGGCAACGCGAAGGGCGAGTCCTCGATGATGGCCTATATTGCGGGGCTGGACATGAGCGCTTTTGTTTATGATTATGACTACAACGCGCCGGATGCGGCGCATCTTGCGGCGACGCATTACGCGGGGTACCGTGCGGTGCGCGCGACGCATCCCGAGCTTCCGATTGTGATGGCGTCGCGGCCGAATTTCGACTATTCCCGCGAGGACGGCGGCGCACGCCGCGATATCATTGCCGCAAGCTATGAGCGGGCGGTGGCAGAGGGGGATACGCATGTGTATTTCGTGGACGGTGCACGGGAATACCGTACTTTTGTCGCCGACGGCTGCACGGTGGACGGCTGTCATCCGAACGATCTTGGCATTTTCCGCATGGCGGAAGCGTTCGGTACGGTCATGGAAGAGATTTTCGGGGAGCCTTGAGCGGGTTCTCACGGGCAAATACTTTCAGTGCGTCATACAGCGGTTTGGCATATAGGAAGATTGTATCTTCCTCCTTGGCGTCGGATGACGCCGGAAAAATGACGGAGGGCCGTGCTTATGCGGCGGAAGGAGAAAAAATGGCTGGGAAAATTTTATTTGCGCCGATGGCGTATTCACGGTATGAGGCGTCTCAGACGCTTCCGGAAAAGTTTTCGCGTCTGCTTGAGAAATCCGGTCTTGCAGAAAAAGTCGAGGGGAAAACGGTCGCGGTGAAAATGCACGTCGGGTCAGGCGTGACCTATTCGACCATCCCGCCTGTGTTTGTTATGAAGCTTGTGGATTTTATCCATAAAAGCGGCGGAGAATGTTTTATTACCGACCATTACGTATACCGCCGTCATCCCGAGCGCCGCGGGTATACAGAAGCAACGCTCGGATGTCCGGTGCTTGATGACTGCGGCTATTTCGGCAAGTATTTTTATACCAAAGAAGTGGACTATAAGAAGCTTCGTCATATCGACGTTGCGGGCCTCATCCATGACGCGGATTTTCTTATCGACTTTTCCCACGTTAAGGGACATGGGGCCTGCGGCTTCGGCGGCGCCTGTAAAAATATTGCGATGGGCTGCGTCACCGACCGCACGCGCCACGAGATCCATGCGCTGGAGGGCGGTCTTGTTTGGAGCAGAGAAAAATGCGTCCACTGCAAAAAATGCATCGAGGCGTGCAACCATGACGCCAACCGATTCGACGAGGACGGCGCCTACAGAGTCAAATATCACAACTGCACGATGTGTCAGCATTGCGTCAAGGTATGTCCGACGGGTGCTGTCACGCTCGACAGCCATGACTATACCGATTTTCAGGAAGGAATGGCAATCTGTACGAAAACGGTGCTCGATACATTTGCGCCGGGAAATACCTATTTTATCAACGTTTTGACGCAGATTACGGCGCTCTGTGACTGTTGGGGCATGACGACGCCCTCTTTGGTGCCGGATATCGGTATTATGGCAGGCGAGGACATTGTCGCTGTGGAGCGAGCCTCTATCGACGCCATCAAAATCGAGGACTTGATTCCGGCGGGAATCCCGTCTGGCATGCAGCTTTCCGGACATGGACATCTCTTTGAGCAGCTTCATGGAAAAAATCCGTTCATTCAGCTTGAAAAGCTGGAGAAATATGGACTTGGCACACAGGAATATGAGCTCCAGACCATTCGGTGATGGATATTTGGCCGACAAGCAAGAAGCATGCGCTCTTTTATCGAGCGCATGCTTTTGAATTTGGGGATGATTTCTCACTCAGCCGGTAGCTTTCGTCGATCCGCCGCTGCAGTTCCTCTCTCGGAACGGAGCCGTCCAGCAGAACGGTAAACCAATGCTTTTTGTTCATGTGATAGCCGGGATAATAGCTGCAGCCGTCCACGAGAACCTCAATTTCCGCCGGCTCCGCCTTCAGATTGAGAATTTCCGCGATTCCCTCCCCGGGAATGGATAGCTTTGCTTTGGGGACGGCAAGCAAAGCCCCGTACCATTTGCGGCTGTCCTTTCTGCGGAAAACCGCATTGTCGGGAAATTTTTTCCACAAAAATTCCGGTGCGTCGCCGTAGGTGTTTCGGATATAAGCGATGACATGTTTGGCGGCGGCGCTGTGAAATACTTCTTTTTCAAAGCATGTTTCTGCAATGTCCGAGAGGATTCTTTCGTATTCCGAACGCACGGCGCCGACAAAGCTGCCCACAGCATTTTTTGCGAGAAAGAGCGTGTATGGCTCGCCGGTGTCTTTATCCCGCACCTGAGTGGAAATCTCACCTGCTTCGTCTATCTGGACTAGCAGTTCCATTTGTCCGTCGGCAAGGGGAAGAAGATAATGATAGCCATCTGCCCCTTTTTCAAAGCCGTATGCTGAGAGCTTATCAAAATTCACTGTTCGGCGTCGGAAAATTGGTTCCATGAGGGAATCCATTTAAGCCACCTTCTTTTCTGTTTTCTCCCCTATTATATCATGCTGCCATTGAAAGTCAAGGGAGTTCACGGTCCGTTTGCTCTGTGTCCTGTCTCGGACAAGGAAGAATCCCCGCTTTTTCTTGACATTTAGACGAAAACCGGTTACAATGAAAAGGAAGAATATGTCCGCGCGGAAAAGATAAGGAGCTATCCTGTATGGAAACCCTGCGAGAGGCAAAAATGATGGATGTGGCAGAGATTTTACGATACGATACGCACATTGCGCCGGATGTTCTGACGCACCGCATGCGGGATGGACTGGTCTGGCTCGCGGAGGTGGACGGAACAATCGTCGGGGTTCTTCGGTTTGTGATTCTTTGGGGAGAGCATCCGTTTCTTGAATTTTTATATATCGACGCCGCCTATCGCGGACGCGGGATCGGACGGCTTTGCGTGTCGGAATGGGAGCGGAAAATGCGCGCGCTCTCTTATCGTTATGCTTTGACCTCCGCCCGGGAGGACGAGACAGCATGGCGGTTCTATGAAAAGCTAGGATATGAGCGCTGCGGGGGATTTTTTCCGCCGGAGCAGGCTGCGGAGGAATGGGTTTTCCGAAAAAAACTTTAAACGCGGCGGACAAACCATCAAAAGAAAGGATTTTACTATGTATTGCTACAGAAAAGTAAAGGACGATCTCTATTGGGTCGGCGGCAATGACCGTAGACTTGCCCTATTCGAGGGCGTATATTCCGTACCGGACGGCGTTTCCTATAATTCTTATCTTCTTTTGGATGAAAAAACGGTGCTTTTTGACACGGTAGACCACGCGGTGGAAAAGGTATTTTTCGAAAACATCGAGCATCTGCTTGCAGGACGTAAGCTGGATTATGTGGTGGTGCACCACATGGAGCCGGACCATTCCGCCTCTCTGCGCGAGCTTGTGATGCGCTATCCTGAGGTCAGGATCATCTGCAATGCAAAAATCGCGGCGATGATCCGCCAGTTTTTCGATTTCGACATCGATTCAAGGGCCTATCTTGTCGGAGAGGGCGATACGTTTTCGTCAGGGCGTCATACGCTTGCCTTTGTGATGGCGCCGATGGTCCATTGGCCGGAGGTTATGGTGAGCTATGATGCGACGGATAAGATTCTGTTTTCCGCGGATGCATTCGGTACATTCGGGGCGCTGAACGGGGCGCTGTTCGCCGACGAGGTGGATTTTATGCGCGATTATCTGGACGAGGCAAGACGCTACTATACGAACATCGTCGGCAAGTACGGCACGCAGGTCCAGGCGCTGCTAAAAAAGGCGGCGGGGCTCGATATCGAGATGGTTTGTCCGCTGCATGGCTTCGTCTGGCGGAAAAATCTCGGTGATTTCATTGAAAAATATGACAAATGGAGCCGTTACGAACCGGAGGAGAAGGGTGTTGTCATCGCTTATGCCTCCGTTTACGGCAATACGGCGAATGCGGCGGATATCCTTGCCTTGCGTCTGCGCGAGCTTGGCGTCAAAACAGCGGTGTACGATGTTTCTGTGACCCCGGCCTCGGAAATCATTGCGGCGGCTTTCAAATGGAGCCATCTTGTGTTTGCCTCCACGACCTATAACGCGGGTATTTTTGTTACGATGGAAGCGCTGATAAGCGACCTTGCGGCACACAACATCCAGAACCGCACGGTCGGCATCATCGAAAACGGCTCCTGGGCGCCGACAAGCGGCGGTCTTATGCGCGCGGCGCTGGAAAAGTGCAAAAGCATGACGTTTTTAGAAAACAAGGTAAGCCTTCGCTCTTCCGTGAAGGACAAGGATTATGAAGACCTTCTTGCTCTTGCGCAAGCGATTGCGGATTCGATGCCGAAAGCGCCGGTTCATACCGTGCCTGCTGCGGGTCATGTGGATGCGAATGCGCTCTTCCGGCTTTCTTATGGGCTGTTTGTGCTGACGGCGCGCGAAGGGGACCGCGACAACGGCTGCATCATCAATACGGCGGCGCAGGTCACGGACTCGCCGAAGCGGATTTCCGTCACGGTGAACAAAGCAAACCTCACGCACGATATGATTCTGAATACGGGTGTATTCAATCTTTCCGTTTTGACAACAGATGCGCCGATGAAGGTATATGAGCATTTCGGCTTTGCAAGCGGCAGGGACGCCGACAAGTTCGCGGGATGCGAAACGACGCTTCGCACGGCAAACGGCGTGCGCTATGTCGGAAAGTACGCAAACGCCGTTATTTCCGGCCATGTGGTGGAAAAAGTGGACTGCGGCACGCATACGATATTTATTGCAGATGTGACCGAAGCCTCCGTTTTGTCGGATGCGGAAAGCGTCACATATCAGTATTATTTTGACCATGTCAAGCCGAAAAAGCAGCCGGCGCCCGAAAAGAAAAAGGGCTTTGTCTGCAAAATCTGCGGCTATGTCTATGAGGGCGACGAGCTGCCGGAGGATTTTGTCTGTCCGCTCTGCAAGCATGGTGCCGCGGATTTCGAGCGGCTGTAATATCCTGAAAAAACCATATTGACAAGCGTCTTTGTCATATAGTAAACTGAAGCCGATCTATTACGGCATCGACGGAAGGAGAGATTTTTATGGGACTCATTAAGGCATTTGTAGGGGCGCTCGGCGGTACGACCGCCGACCAATGGCGCGAATATTTCTATTGCAATTCGCTTTCGGCAGATACGCTTGTCGCCAAGGGACAAAAGCGTGTTTCGGGACGTTCGTCGAATCGCAAGGGAGAGGAAAACATCATCTCGAACGGTTCTGTCATCGCGGTAAACGAGGGACAATGCATGATCATTGTCGAGCAGGGCAAGGTGACGGAGCTTTGTGCCGAGGCGGGCGAGTTCCTCTATGACAGCTCGACCGAGCCGAGCATCTTCTACGGCGGACTCGGAAAAGGAATCCTCGATTCCTTCAAGACGATCGGCAAGCGTTTCACGTTCGGCGGGGATACGGCGAAGGACCAGCGCGTTTATTTCTTCAATACCAAGGAAATTATGGGCAATAAATACGGGACGCCGAATCCCGTTCCGTTCCGCGTGGTGGACCGCAATGTTGGATTGGACGTGGATATTGCGATCCGCTGCCATGGGGAATATTCCTATAAAATTACGGACCCAATCCTGTTCTATACCAATGTCTGCGGCAACGTGGCAAGCGTTTATGACCGATCCGAAATCGATGGACAGCTGAAAAGCGAGCTGATGACGGCGCTTCAGCCGGCGTTTGCCAAAATTTCCGACATGGGAATTCGTTACAGCGCGCTGCCCGGCCATACGGTGGAAATGGCGGAGGCGCTCAACGAGGTGCTTTCCGAAAAGTGGTCGAAGACGCGCGGAATTTCCGTGTTTTCCATCGGTATCAACTCGGTTACGGCGTCGGAAGAAGACGAAAAGATGATCAAGGAGCTCCAGCGCAACGCGGCATACCGCAATCCGACGATGGCGGCGGCGACGCTCGTCGGCGCGCAGGCGCAGGCGATGCAGGATGCGGCAAAGAACACCGGCGGCGCCGGCGCGTTCATGGGTTTTGCCGGCATGAATATGGCAAATGCGGCGGGCGGTATGAACGCGCGCGATCTGTATGCGATGGGCGCAGCGCAGCAGGCGTCCGCACCGGCGGCTCCCTCGACGGATTCCGCTTCGTGGAAGTGCGCGTGCGGAACGGTCAATTCGGGCAAGTTCTGCTCCGGGTGCGGGAAACCGCAGCCGGCACCGGAGGGAGCATGGAAATGCGAATGCGGTGCGGAGAATACAGGTAGGTTCTGCTCCGAATGCGGAAAGCCGAGGCCCGATGCGAAGGCGGGGTGGACCTGTTCCTGCGGCGCGGTGAACAAGGGCAAATTCTGCTCCGAATGCGGAAAGCCAAAGCCGAAGGGCGCGCCGCTTTACCGCTGCGACAAATGCGGTTGGGAGCCGAAGGACCCTGCGCATCCGCCGAAGTTCTGTCCGGAATGCGGCGATGTTTTCGACGACGACGATGTGAAGGATTGACATGAGAAAAGAGCCGGGGAGGATGACCTCCGGCGCGGAGGAGAGAGATGGACGAATCGAATACTTACGAGACGGCGGAGGAAAAGGTTGAGCATACGCTGTCCGAAACGGATAAAAAGTGTCCGGACTGCGGCGGAACGATGGATTTTGATCCGAAAACCGGTGCGCTGCTTTGTCCGTACTGCGGCAATATTGTCGAAATCGAAGACGACGATGCGGCGCCGGATCGGGCGCAGGAGCTTGCCTTTGATGAGGCGGAAATCACCGGAAACTGCGATTGGGGTACGGAAAAGCGGGTAATTCGTTGTAAATCCTGTGGAGCAGAAACGGTATACGACGCCTCGACGGTGTCCGGCGAGTGCCCGTACTGCGGCTCCAACCAAGTCATGGAGGCGGGTGCAGAAAATATTCTGGCGCCGGGCGGCGTGTGTCCGTTTACCGTTACGGCGGAGAATGCCGGCGGCCGTTTTCTCAGTTGGCTGAAGAAAAAGCTGTTTTGTCCGAGCGCAGCAAAGAAAAGCGCCAAGGCAGGAAAAATGCGGGGAATTTATTTGCCGTATTGGACGTTTGATGCGGATACGGATTCCACCTATACAGCGCGTTACGGCAAAAACCGTGTGGTCCGGCGAGGAAAAGAAACAAGGGTGGTTACGGATTGGTACAGGACGTCCGGTGCCTATCATGAGTTCGTCAACGATCAGCTTGTTTCCGGCACGGAAAAGCATGATAGCGGGCTGCTTTCGGGGATTGAGCCGTTCGATACGGAAAGCAATGTCGTCTATAAACCCGAGTATGTTGCCGGCTTTGCTTCCGAACGCTACTCTGTTGGCCTGAAGGCGGCATGGGAAAAGGCAAAAAACTTTATCAAAAACCGCCTGCTTTCCCATATTACAAAGAAGATACGAGACGACCATCATGCCGACCACGTGGACAGCGTGAAGGTGAAAACGGTTTATCGAAATATTACCTATAAATATCTGATGCTTCCTGTTTGGATGTCGAGCTTTGTCTATAAGGGAAAGGTGTATCAGTTTATGGTAAACGGTAGAACGGGCAAGGTGAGCGGCAAGGCGCCGATCTCACCGCTTCGGGTGGCGATCGCCATACTGATTGGCATTGCCGTCATAGGACTGCTTGCTGTTTTGGTCATGGGGGGAGAAAGCGAGTTCTACTATTATTCATAAAACCATTTTGCTATATGGAAAACATAGGCGGCGGAATGATAATCATTCCGCCGCCTATGTTTTCATATCGTATATCTGTCACGCATATTTTTATAGACAGAAAAGGGCTTGCAATATTTATCTATTCTGGTAAAATTTTTTCATATAGTAACAAACTATAAGATAGCGACTGGACAGCTTAGCGTTTGATTTGAACGGCAATACATTACCAATTTTCAATGCTTTTTTTACTATTTTATCACATTATTCTGAAAATTGCAAGAGTTTTTTTGAAAAGTACGCTCATTATGGCTTCAAAAAGTTTTGGAGATACTTCCAATTCTTCTTCAAAAAAAGCGAGTAAATTGTTTTAGCCGTCAAAAACCGTCGTTTTATGTTATGAATAGTCTGCATTTTTTGTTAAAATAATTTTGTTGGTTTGCGACAAAAATCGATAAATCATCTATATGTTATATTACAGGAGGAAGTTATGTCAAAACCAGGAGAAAATATCAGCAAAAGAAAAGACGGAAGATGGGAGGCTCGGTATATCAAGGGTTACCATGAAAACGGAAAAGCCGTTTTTGGCTATGTTTATGGGAGGAGCTATCAAGAGGCATGGGAAAAAAAGCATCAGGCGCTTCAGGCTCTTTGTCAAAAAGAAGAAGCATTATCCGGTGCCGACTATCTATTTAATAGTTTATTAGACCGGTTTTTGGAGCGAAAAAAGACGACGGTTAAGAAGTCCACCTACTCACACTACTGTGAAATCGTAAACAACCATATCCGGCCCGTGCTCGGAAAGCTGCCGGCGAATCGAATCACAGGGCAGATTATCGACCGGTTTGCAAGCGATAAGCTTGAATCTGGCAGGATGGACGGCACCGGCGGACTTTCGGCAAAAAATGTGAGAGATATCCTTTCTGTCATTAAAATGACACTGGATATCGCGCTTGCGGATGAAATCCTCTCAAAAAAGGTTTCCTTTGCGAAGCCTCGCCTCTTGACAAAAAAAACAGAAATTCTATCGCCTGAGGCGCAAAATATCATTCTGTCGCTCGGGAATTCTGAAAACTTAAGAGAGTTCGGATATTATCTTTGCCTTCAAACCGGACTTCGAATTGGAGAGATATGCGCGCTGCAATGGAGCGATGTTGATTTCGAAAATCAAATTTTAAAAATCGGAAAAACCATGCTGCGAATTCGAGAGCCTGCAAACTCAGGCAGAAAGACAAAAATCATTTTTGATTCGCCGAAAACACAGAGCAGCGTGAGAATCATTCCTTTGCCGGAAAGCCTTGTCCATCAGCTTGAATGGCGCAGACAGCTTGCCGCGTCTTCGGATGCTTTTGTTTTGACAGGGACACATGCTTATATTGAGCCACGGCTGTATACTTATAGCTATAAGCAGTTTCTTGATAAGCATCATATCCAGAACTGTGGCTTCCATGCACTGCGCCATACGTTTGCGACAAGGTGCATTGAAAAAGGGTTTGATGCAAAGTCATTGTCCGAACTATTGGGTCATGCCAATGTTAAAATTACACTGGAGCGTTATGTACACCCTTCACTTGATCTAAAACGGGCGCATATGCAGCGGCTTGCGGATGTGTTTGCGCCGTGATGAAACATGATTGGCGCGCCTTTTTTATAGGCGACGACTATGTAATTCAGTTCTTTTTCCTATAGTTTGTTACTATATGAACTTACGCGGTTGAGGGTTTGGCGTTTGCTTGTATAAGCTTAATTTTTTACAATTCCTATAGTTTGTTACTGTAAGAAAAAAATATACATATAAAAGTAAGAATTTGATTATAAAAAACGCAATGTTTTACAAGAGCGGAGGGATTTCCGGATGAAAATAGCTTCGTATTCGAACCGCACGGGCGGTTTTGTTTCGTCGAATATCGGCATCATACAGGATTGCTATACCGATGCCAAAGTTAAGCATTCGTGTAATGTGTCTGGCTTTGCCTTTGAGAATACCGGCGAAATCGAGCATTCAATCGCCAAAAGCCGTACATATGGAAAGGAAAATGTCGCCGGCTTCTGCTTCCGGAACAAGGGAAGCATCAAGGAAAGCGGCTGGCTTTTGAAGGAGGGCGAATCGAGGACGCCTTCGTATTCAGATGCAGCGCTGGCTGTCGAGTATAAAAATGTGTTGGATGTCGTCGCCAAACTGAAGTTAGGGAATGCCTGGAAGACGCCGGGGTCAGAATCGGGTCCGTTGGAACTCAATGAAGGCGGAAACATGTATTCGTTTGCGGAAGAAGCCAAGGAAAACTCTATTGTCAAAATTGGAAATGCGGCGGAGCTTGCGGCAGTCGCGGAAAGAATTGCAAACGGCGACACCGACGCGGCGAAGGCCTATTATCTGCTTACCGCGGATATCAATCTTCATGGGCAGAAATGGCTTCCGATAGGGCTTACGGATACGACGCCATTCACCGGTATTTTCGACGGCGGCGGGCATCGGATTATCAATTTCAGAATACAGGGCAAGGGCTTGGACTTCGCGGGCTTTTTCGGGTATGTCAAGGGCGGGCGTATTGCGAATCTGCGGCTCGACTGTGTGGTGAATGCCGCCGGCGCCAATATAGCGGGCGCTTTGTGTGCCGTCAACGATCGCGGTGTTATTATCAACTGCGGTATCGTGGGGAAGGTTTCCGCTGAGAAAACCTGCGGCGGCTTCGTGGGAAAGAACGCCGGCGTGATTGCAAAATGTTTTTTTGCAGGAGCTGTTTCGCGCCCGATTGCGCCGATTGTTTTTTTTCTGCCCTTCACGGCGGCTTTGGTGCTGCTGCTTTCGATTGGAATCGGGATTGCTGTCAGCCGCTTTGCTGCTCCGCCATGGAGTCCGGAGCTTATCGACCCGAATGCGCGTCCTCAGGTGGATTCCGGTCCGTCTACGCCGCCTCCTGCCGGCTCAAACCGGATCAGCTTTGAAATGAACCAAGAGGTGTATGTCCATTCCGTGACGCAGGTGGGACAAATCGATTATGTAAATCCAAACCGCAGTACACAGGATGTCGTTATCCGGGTTCTGGTGAGCGATGCGGAGCTGCTTCGGGTTATCGGAAAGACGGGGCGAAGTGCGGCGGAGCAGGCGGCTCTTGAAGCGGAGGAAGGGTATGACGCGGATACTTCTTATCAGGAGCTTTACCGTTCCGGCAGGATTCCGGTCGGATACGGAATTGAGGATATGAAGCTTTCAGCACTGCCGGACGGAACCACGCTGCCTGCCGGCGATTATGAAATGATCGTTGCCATTGACGCCTATGATCCCGAAACCCATGAAAAAGCGGTGGTCAATGCGCAGGCGCCGATCACCGTGCATATCGTAGACCCGGAATAAAAAATCAAGTAAAAATTCGGAAAGGGGAGAGAGAAAATCAAAAAATTTCTGAAAACGGCCGTGGCTGTTTTTATCATGCTTACCGTGACGATTTCCTTGTTGCCCCGATTCGAAATCCATGCGGCGCAAACTTTCTCTTCGGGTGCTGTCGTTATCGACCGGGAGGCTGTCGAAGCCTATGGAACAGAATATATCATTGAAAACGGTGTTTATTCCGTTACCGTAACGGACGGCGTCGATGTGACACTCATCTTCAACGGCGTCACGATCGACCGCACCTCAGATGGCTTCGGCGACAGCATGACCGGCTCTGTCACGGCGGCGGAGCTATATGACGCGGGGAGACGCCTGCATGATCTGACGAGCGACGCCGCATGGAGCAGTACGCCTGCGGCCGGTGGGTATTACGTGCCGACCTGCCCGTTTCTCATAACAGGCGGCGCCACGGTGACGGCTCGGTTCGACGGGGATTGCACGTTCCGCGCGGGCGGAAATGGGCTCTATTTATCTTCGGCAAGCAGTGCGCTTGGAAAAGCGATTGCAGACGGCAGTCGCGGCGGTTATGCCGGCATACAGGTCGACAGCGGCGCATCTCTTACCATTGTCGGCGCGAGCGACCTTTCGGCATACGGCGCGTTTCCGCTTGCGGGGATGCGGGACCATAACGGCAATCTCTATGACAGCGATCCTTTGAGTGTAAATCCTGTATATAACGCGGGAAATCCATGGGCGCGTCCTCAGGCGATAAACACATCGGAGACGAACGGCGGCGGCGCGGGAATCGGCGGCGGCGCTTCCTATAATACGACAACGATAAGGGTGCCGAACAACGGATATGTCGCGGGCACGCCGGGAGAGATATATATCCGGTCCGGCACGATTACAGCGGTCGGCGGACACCTTGCGGCGGGCATTGGCGGCGGCGTCAACAGCGCCGCTACATCCTCGCAAATTGTGATTGACGGCGGCAATATCACCGCGATAGGTGGCAGATTTGCTACGGGAATCGGCGACGGAGACTCGATTACCGGCGTAGAATCGATTCGCTATGCGGAAAGCTACAGCATTATCATAAACGGCGGCACGGTCGACGCTTATGGCGGCACCTCATCCGCTGCCATCGGTACGACCGACAACATTACGGCAGGGGGAGACAACAACAATCCGTTTGGGCAGGTATCCGGGCTTTCGATTACCATTTCCGGGGGAACCGTGTATGGACACTCCGGAGAGGCAACCGGTGAGGGAAGCGCGACAGCGGCAATCGGCTCCGGCCAGAACACGGATATGAACGATAACAGCATCACGATATATTCGGCGTCAAAGGTGATAGCGACAAGTTTCTCGCAATTTGCCATTTCCAATTACGGAACCAATGCAACCTCCACGCCAATGGTGAATATTGATCCTTCCGGCTATATGTATTTGGCAAGATTTGAGTCCATGGTTGGGGAACGCATCTTTACGATGCTTCCCGTAAAACGGGACGAGGCGGGCAATCCGATGCTTGTTTCCGCTTCGGCGGCCGAGATTCAAGAGGGGAACATTCCCTCCGATGCGACCTGTTTTGCGCTTGACCGCGAGAGAGGGCAATACTATCTTGTGAATGCGGACGGCGTTGCCATTGGTGCGGACGGCGCGCCCGTGTCAGATGACGCGCGGTATTATCCGCCGACGCTTCCCGCGCTCTCTTACTATTACGATACCTCGTCACCCATCGGAACGCTTACCGTTCCGGGAAATTATACGGCATTTGCTGCGACGCTTGCCGACCCCTCTGTTTACGGCGGCGTATACGTAGTTCATGTGCCAAGCGGCGGCACCGGTACATCGGACGATATTTATACGGTTATTCAAAAGCATGAAGCGGGCACATCATCCGGGCAGATTATCGACCAGGGCGGCTATCATCTGACAGCGGGCGACAATTCCGCCGATAGGGAAACGCCGAGCCTTATCGAGGACCCCACGGCGAATCCAATGACGGATCTCGGCATCTTTGCGGTGGAC
The DNA here is from genome assembly GCA_003150035.1 of Clostridiales bacterium. Taxonomy (GTDB): domain Bacteria; phylum Bacillota; class Clostridia; order Oscillospirales; family CAG-272; genus QALR01. Next base: position 122,988 of record QALR01000026.1, on the reverse strand, counting down.
CCCGAAACGGGAGCGGTGGAGACGGAGAACCGCATCACGCAGTTTAATTCCGGCACCTATGGATATACCGTTTATCTTCCTTATGGGACGGAAACGTTCCATCTGTATTCCGCCTATAGCGTGACGGATACCAGGAGCACTGTCACGATGGATACGGGCTACTCGTCATCGATTGTCACTCTTTCCTACATCCAACAAAGACATGAAATGGTGAACACCGAAATCATTTCTATGAACGGAAATGATACTGTCAATGTCTGGCTGAGAAAAACCGAGCCGGGACCGGACGGACAGGATTTGTATGTGGTATATCGGGTTACGGTCGTCATCAAAGACCGGTATCAGCTGAATCTGAACGATATGAATAAGGTCTATGACGGCGCGGCAGTTTCCGCTTCTGTCGGGCAGATGGTCGTGCCGGGGAACGGCATCACCTATACAGCATCGGACCTTGCGGATAGTGAATCCAATCCTGTGCTTACGCTCGCGGGGGACGGGACGACACTGACTACGGAAAGAGTATCCCTTAGGACCGGGCTATTTAGATATCAACATTTTGAAGCGTCTGCGGCGGTGCAGATGGATCCCGGCGCCTATACCTGTCGGATTTCGGTACGTATCGACCACTATACGGACGAAACGGGCGGGAGCATCACGGAGAGCGAGAATGTCGTCATACTGGTCGATTTCAGAAGCGGAGAGATTTCTTTCCCGGAAGGGAACGCCACGGCGATAGGCAACGCGACGATATCGATGTCAAACAGCACATTGAGCTTGACGAGCAGATGGAGCTCTGTGTCTCTTCTTTCTTATTCTTTGGAGAATGTCGGCGAGGCGCTGTCTTCTTTCCCTTCCGATATGACAATGACCGACGAGCAGATCACCGCAGCAAGAGAGGCAGCGGTAGCTGCCGCCGAGGCGGAGCTTGCCGAGGTTATCGGCACTTCCGGAACCACAACGGCGAGCCTTGTGGCGGAGTATGACAAGGGAGAACGCACCCGTAAGCGTACCATGACGGTTACCGCCGCTTCCAGGCAGTCCTTTGAATTCTCCGAAACGATGACGATGACAGGCAGAGTTTCCGTGACGGTGCAAAACGATGTCGACCAAGATGTCACCTCTCTGATGACAGCGCTCGACCGGAATGCAGTGGTTTATACTTACTATCAGGACGTCAACGGAAACAAAATATTGGACGCGGGCGACAGGCCGCTTGCCGCCGCCCCGAAGGATGCGGGCGATTATCTGGTGACGGCAAGCCTGATTTCCCAGACCTATGAGGCCTATGGAGAGACTGCCTTTACCATTGAGCAGCGGGAGCTTGTCCTTGTGGCGGTGGAAAATTGGATGACCTATCTCACGCCGGAGGAGCTGCTCGCCTATGACGGCATGATCTCTGAGCCGGGGGCCCTGACCTTTACTGGAATTGTCTCCGGCGAATCAGTGGAAATTGATATCGGCGCGCTGTTTGTTTCTTATGTAGACATGGGGACGCCCGGAACCTATTCGGATGATATCGGATATCATGAGGAGAAGATTCTGGTTCGCAGTCTCCGCTTTACCGACGCTGCGGTCAACGCCAATTATCGATTCCCGGACGAAAATCTTGAGGCGGACGGCAGCGCTGCCTTCCGGGTTTACGGACAGATCGCCTATGAGACGACCGGCGCTATTTTCCGCAAGACCTTGTCGGCGGATTCTATTTGGCGCAAGTTCTATCCGACAACGGATCCGACGTTTTTAAAGTGGCAGACAGACGAGAACGGCGATTATATCCGGGACGATGCAGGCAATCTGATCCCGGAAGAAAATGAAACCCGAATCGATTATCATTCTCCATCCAACACCGAGCACAGAGACTATATATACCTGCGCACGGTGAACGAGGGAGAGCGTGCGGTGCGCTATGCGGTCGATATCGAATTTGGCGCGATGCAGTTCACCTATTCCCGCGCCGTTTGGGACGTCAACCGCTATGATTACGTCGAGAGTGAGACGAGTATCTGGCTCGGAAATGACGGCATCAATAACAGAATTTCGGTTCTCAACTATTCCAATGGGAGTATTCAGTACAGCGTAGACGCCGCCATCGATTTTGCTTATCGGCCGATTACGGAGGGCTCACAAAACGGCATCAGCCTTTCTCTTGTCGATGAAACAGGTGCCCCGTATACGCTGAATACGCCGATGACGGTTCCGGCAGCAACAGCAGCCACGGAAACGGAGCCGGGCGGCGCCGCCCAGAGCAGTATGCAGCTTGTCCTTTCCGGTGTGCCGCAGATGACCTCGGAGGATTTTGTCACAGTCGGACTGGTCTCTGTTATGATTTCGAGAGGAGGATGAGACGGCAGTATGCTTGTGAAAAAAGTGACGGCGGCTATTCTTGCGGCATGTCTTTTCTGCTTATTCTCGACTTCTGTGTGCGCGGAGCGTGTCGTCGGCGGAGAAAATCCGAATATGGCGGACGGCGTTTCCGATATTCCGCAGGGAATAGGTGCCTCCTCGGATATTCAGGTGTCTGTTACCGATGTGGCAAGCCGCTACGCCGTGGATGTCACGTTCCCCGACATGACCCTTTCCTTCGGCGATGTTGTGTGGAACGTCAATTCTCTTGCTTATGAGATGAGTGGGACTCTGCCGGACGGAAGCTTTGAGATCACGGTTTCCAATCATTCCGACCAGCCTATTCTCATGTGGGGCAGCGTCGCAAAGGCAGACCCTGCCGACGGGATTTTGCTTGCCTGCAATATCACGGCGGACAGCCGGCAGACCGTGCCGCGGGTGATGCCTCAGGCGTCGGGACCGCAGGAGGCGGCCTTGCAGGTTTCGGTAAGCGCAGCCTCCGATTGGACGGATGTGCTGGCTTATTTGGTAGGCAGCGGCGCAGGAGCGCAGGGGCTTACCTATCAGATCGGTACGGTTTCGGTCTTTATTTCCAAAACGAATTAGGGGCAGGATCTCTTGACCTGTTTCGAAACAAATTAAAAAATACATTTTCATTTTAGGAGGAGTATATGAAAAAATTCCTATCTGTTTTGCTTGCGGCCATGCTGCTTGTGAGCGTTTTTGCTCTGAATGCCGCGGCAGTGAATGTTGTCGGCACGCACGGCCAAAGTGGCGGTGTGAGCGACGGTGTCGCTGATATTCCGGAAGGTGCCAGCACAAGCGGAGATGTCGTCCTCAATCTCGGCACGGTCAATCATCGGTATGCGGTAGATGTCACCTTCCCGACGATGACCTTTGAGGTCGGCGGACTCACATGGAACGTCAACACGATGAAATACGAGAGCGGCGGGACGACAATGTCGGATCAGACGCTCACTATCACTATCACGAATTATTCCGACCTGCCGGTCAATGCGGAAGGAACCGTGGGAAGCATTGCGGAGGCGGCGACCTCGGCAGGCATTTCGCTCGCCATGACAACGGCTTCTGCAACTGTCGCGCAGGCTACGGCAGGCAGCGCCGATACAAACGGGACAGCTGCGACAGCAAAGCTTGAAGCCTCGCTCACGAGCGGGAACTGGACGAATTCCATTGATGCGCTTTTTGCTGCCGGAGCACAGAGCATTACCGTCGGCACCATTACGGTCGCCATCTCCAAAACGGAGTAAGCTCCGTCTTTTCTCTCTTGTTTATAGACGCGAAAGCGTTTATAAAAGATAAAATTTTATCTCTATAAGGAGGAAGGATATGAAAAAAATCCTTTCGGTTTTTCTCGCAGTGCTCATGCTCGCAGGCTTGTGCACGACGGCGGCTATGGCCGACTTTGTCGGCGGAGACGCCACAGGTGTGGAAGAAGTCTCCTACAACGGTGGAACGGCCACCGGTGACGTCACCATTACCGTGACAGGTGATCCTGTCCATAAATATGCGGTGGATGTTGAATTTGAGGCGCTGAGCTTTACATACAGCACGGGTTCTACCTGGAATCCGCAGACGCATCAGTATGAGGTAAGCGACACAGGCGTATGGAGCGACCCCAGAACCGTTTCCATCAGCAACCACTCTGACCTGCCCGTCTGGTATTCGGCCGAGGCAAGCGAGGTGGTGACTACCTACGGACAGCTTTCCGTAAAATTCAACAGTACGCTCGATTCTATCGCGCTTACTGAAATCGCAAGATGCGAGGTGGGACAGAACCCCGTTCCGGTAACTTTTACTGTCGGACTTGAAGGCGCGCCCACGGTCGGACAGATTTCAGATGTTGTAATCAGTACCGTTACGGTTACCATTTCTAAAACCGGCGCATAAACCGAGGCCGGTAACCATGCTCTGCCGGATGGCTGCGAACGTCCGGCAGGGCAGCGAATCGTTTTAAAAAATCGATGAAAAAGGGAGGAAGTGTATATGAAACGCACCTTGGGAATCGGAGCTGTCATTCGCCGGTTCGTGACGGCGGTCTTCGCCGTTCTTTTGGTGTTGTTTATGCGTCTTCCCTTGCAGGCGGAGTCGGATTCGCACACAAGCTCCGATGTCTATATCACGGTGAATCCTATCTATGGGAGATACCGATATTCCTTTGATATTGTTTTTTACAGCATGGAATTTACCTATCAGCTTCGCAGCATCGCACACAATGAAGAAACCGGAGAGGTTTATGTCAACAGCGGAGCATGGCTGATGGACGAAAATGAGACGAGCTGCGTGACATTGACCGTTGCCAATCACTCCGATACGCCGGTCCATGTGACGGCGACGGTCAATGATTCTGATTTTGTTCAGTGCGGCGTCAGCATCTGGCGGAGCGGGCTTTCCGGCGATTATCTGGACGCGTGCGAGCTTGTGCTAGGAGAAGAGGCACGGGTCAGCGAAGGGGAAATGATGCTTGGTCTTTCGGGATATCCGGAGCTGCATTCTTATATAGGCGTGAAAACGTTTTATGCTACAGTCTGTGTGGCGCCCGCGAGCGGATACGCTACAAACGGAAGCGAATATTTCCCGGCGTATTAAAAAACCTGTGGTGAAAGGAAAGGTGGAATATGCGTAGATTCAGAAAAATTCGCAATGCAAAAGCACTTTGTGCTGTTTTTCTTGCGGGTGCCATTTCCTTTTTGGCGCAGGCTTTGCCTATACGCGCAGATGAGATGACAAGCGATCCGGAGGATGGGGACAATCCTTATATTTATGCGGTAGAAATCGAGTTCGGATCGTTTGGCTTTTACTATGATCACGGAATATGGAATGAGGATACCTTTTCTTATGAGGCGTCATCTACGAGTACGGATCCTGCTGCTGATACCACAGAAGGAAGACCTGGATGGTACGGTTTTGACGGCGTTGCCAATCGGATCCGAGTAACCAATATGACAACGATGACAGTAGGAAGCGACATCATGACGGACTCGGTGCAAATTACCCTCCGGTACAGCGACACGCCGGACGGATATTATGAATTTCCGCTTGCCGCAGGCAGCGTGTCCATGTACTGCTATGCGGAGCCGGAGCTTGCTACCTGCCTGAATGCGGCTACTCCTAATATCTATGAGTTTATCATTCCCAATGTGCCAATAGGGCAAGACGCGCAGTCGAGCTACGTTTATCTGTCTTTTTCTGGTGAACCGCGGACCGCCGATGGGGAGCTTTTTATCAGCGGCAGTGCCCAAAGAATCGGGGCGCTCACCCTCAGCGTATCGCTTGTCACACAGTAAAATCAAGCGGAGGCCTTATCATGCGTAATATAAGCTATACTTCCTTTCGCAGAACGGCTTTGTGGCTTTTGCTTGCCGTCTTTGTCACCACAGTTGTCGTTGCTGCGTTCGTTCTTCTTTTGGGGATGAAGCCGGAGCTTTTGGATGACGAAAGGCAGACAGGGATCCCCTCCGCGATTCCAGAAGAAAACGGCTATACTTCCTATTCTGCGGAGGGTATTTGCGAGGTTGTCCTATGCGGGAATCCGGAGGTCCATGGGAAAGAGGTGCAGCTTTGGCTGACCAATCCCGAAACCAATTCCGTGTGGCTGCGTGCAGAGCTTTGGAGCGTGGCGTTTACTTATGATACAGCGGGGAAAATCACAGCCGCAAGTCCCGATAAGATGCTTGGAAAGACCGGGTTTATTCGTCCTGGTGAATATGTAGAGACGGTGATGCTTTCCAGAGAGCTGCAGGAGGAGAGGACCTACGTCATGATTAAAATTTCCACTTATGTAGAGAGCACCCGTACATCGGAAGGGTTCTTCTATATCAATACTTCACTTTTTCGGCAATAATCAAAAATAAGCGTCCCGGAAAATCATTTCCGGGACGCATTTTTATTGCGTGTTCCTATGCAGCAGAAGGAAAAGTCAATAGGGATTGATGGCAAGGGATTCATCGTCTTCTCCCTTTTCAATTCTGCGGATGACGACATAATACGTGTAATCGTCGCTTACCGTGACCGCTACGCGGTCCCCGCGCCTTTTTCCTAAAATGGCTTTACCGAGCGGGGATTCTTTGCTGATATAGCCCTTTATCGAATCCTGCCGCAGCGTTGTGACAAGCTCGATTTCCATTTCTTCGTCGTCCTCTTCTACATAAAGACAGATTTTGTCAAATAGCCCAACTGTATCCTTATCTCCCGCTTTGGGGGTGATGACGACGGCTGTCGCAATCATCTGCTGAAGATAGCGGATCCTGCTGTTATTCTTATTCAGATCGCGTTTTGCCGCATGATATTCAAAGTTTTCGCTTCGGTCTCCGAGTTCACGGGCGTGACGGAGCGCTTCCTTGAGCTGCGGCGCCAGAACGAGTTTTCGATAGTCGATTTCTTCCTGCATCTTTTTGATGTCAACAGGGGTGAGCTCGTCGTGCATGGTTAACTCCTACATAAAATGAGAAGCGTCTCATTGTTCCGACAGCGCCTTGCGGATGGTCCGCTCGAAAGCCTTTGCCATGGCGAGATATCCTGCATCATTCGGATGACAGCCGTCCGCAGTGGATTCATTTAGGTATTCCGGCTCGTAAATCGTTTTGCCGTCGACAAAATACAAATGGCGGTCTCCCGCATCTAATCCGCGCCGGTAGCTTTCGAGAATGATTTCACGGCGTACCTCGCCCGCGGCGGGGCTAGAATGATAATCCACCTTGGACGCCATGATGACCGGTGTGTGCGGCTGTGATGCGCGGAAGCGGCGGTATCCTTCAAAGTGGGTTTTTGCGAGATATTCCGCGTCGGGCGCGTTATGATCATAGTCGTATACAAAAACACTCATGTCGAGTCCGCCTATATAGTCCATGATAGAGGGCTCTGCCCTTGCCGCACCGGAAAAGCCAAGATTGAGAAAATCGCTGTCGAGTCGGCGCGCGACGATGGAGGGATAATTGCTGCTCGGCCTACCGGCCCCCACTCCATGCACGATGGAGGAGCCATAGAAAACGATGGGGCGCGCAAGGCTGTATTGCCCGCCAAAATCCACCTCGCAGCCTTCCCGCAGGGCAATGAAAAGGGAAGATATCTTTGCGAAAAGAGGGAAGTTGATAACAAGATCCTTTTTGCCGGGTGCAAGTCTTACCCGGCTTTCTACATAGGATTTGCCCTCTCCCTGGGAGGGCGGCATGATGGAAAGAAAGCGGTAAGCGCCTTTTTCCGCTTGATAGAGGTCGAATCCGGTCGTAGTAATAACGGAATCCTGAGGATTTTTTTCGAAGCCGCTGATTTCCGCATGAACGACAACATAATCCGAATCCGTTGAAAAGCGCACGCGCGCTCCTGCCGACATTTGCGCAAGATGAGCAACTTTTTCGCTTGTTTTGCTTGCAACATCTTCTGGAATTCGCCGAAACGGTTCATATAGTCCATAAAGCCGGAAAGGCGGCTTTGTCACATCCAGAAAAACAGGATTTCCGGTTGTAATGGTGGTGTCATTTGGTAAGATGCCGCATGTTTTTGTGATTTTCATAGGAATCGTCCTTTCAGTTGGTAAACAGATATATGCCCATTATACCAATATGGGAACGGCAAGTCAAGTCTCTTTACACCTTAAAAAAATCTTAATTCGGAATGCTATTGGATTTTAATATTTTTTGATGTATAATAAAAATAAAAATGCCGGAGCCGGCAAAGAGACTGATTCCTGACAAAGGCGTAAAGGTGGTTTTTCATGTATAATATCCTGATTTGTGATGATGAAAGAGATATTGTTTCGGCACTCAAGATTTATCTTTCCTCGGAAGGTTATCATACCTTTGAGGCGTACAATGGGCGCGAGGCCTTGGAAATCGTAAAAAAAGAGGATATCCATTTGATTCTGATGGATATTATGATGCCGGAAATGGATGGTATCGCCGCGATGATCCGGCTACGAGAGAATACCAATATTCCGGTTATCCTGCTTACTGCAAAAGGAGAGGATGCAGATAAAATCCTCGGGCTGAACGTCGGCGCGGACGATTATGTGACAAAGCCCTTCAAACCGGCAGAGGTCATTGCCAGGGTCCGATCCCAACTGCGCCGGTATATGCAGCTTGGAGGCAGTACCGCTCAGAAAGCTGAGAAATATGTGATTGACGGCATTGCTTTGGATGACAAAACGAAAACCGTTATGGTTGACGGAGAGCCTACCTCTCTTACACCGACCGAATTTGAAATTCTGAAGCTGCTGATGCAGAATCCCGGAGAGGTCTTTTCTCCCAAGGATATCTACCGGAGAATATGGAATGATAATCCATATGGTGCAGAGGGAACGGTCGCCGTGCATATCCGGCATCTGCGGGAAAAAATTGAAATAAATCCTGCGGACCCCCGTTATCTGAAAGCCGTGTGGGGACAGGGCTACAAAATTGAAAAATCCCTGCCTGCCACTGATTCCAAGGCCAATCCAACATAAACCATGAGACCGTCCCTATCCAATGGGCCGGTCAGAGAGGATTTCTATGATGAAACACAATTACAGCTTTGCAAAAAAAGCGACGGCGGTCTTTCTGTCGGCGGTTATATTTGCCGCTATGCTTGCCGGAATGTTCGGAATCCTTTATATGGCGGAAAGCAATTATTACAGCTCCACGCTTACGCAAGTGCAAAAAGCCGACCAAACGCAAATGCTTGTGGATAAAATCGAAAGGGTCCGCTATCTGTTTTTGGTGGAAGGGATGGATCCTGCCGAATATTTTGAAAACACCAATTTTGAGTTTACCATCATAGACGGGAACGGATATACGGTACTCTCCACATACGGTGGTATGGCGCCCGAGTGCGAGGAATCCATGGAACTGTCGGACGGACTTTACACGTATACTATCACAGGCTATGTCGTCCCGAATGGTGGGGAGGATATTTTCGCGGGCAGACTTTCCTTTGTTGAGCTTTTGTATCAGACGAGATATACGCTGATTGTTCTTGAATTTTTCGCTGTGTGTGTTTTTGTTGTGCTTTTGATTTTTCTTTTCTGTGCAGCGGGATATCGGAGGGGCGAGACAAAGCCGCGATATGGAACGATGGAAAAGATTCCGTTTGATGTGTTTACCGTTTTATATGCGGCGATCGGAATCTTCCTTGGCGTTTTATTAATGGGCGGGTTGGTTACTCTTTGGCGGCCCTTGTCAATCGTGGTTTCCGCGCTGTTTTTCGTCTTGATTTATCTTTTGGGACTTTCCTATCTCCTGAGCTTTGCCATTCGGCTGAAGGTTGGCGGCCTTGTGAAAAACATGCTGATTTGCCGCGCCGTCATGTGGATTTTCCGCGAGTTCAGTGCGTTCTTTCAACGTTTGCCGCTCATCCGGAAAACCGTGGTTTGCGTCGTTGCTGTTTTGTTGATTGATTTTATCGCGCTTGTCTCTTTCTACCACACCTCGCAGTATATGCTGTATTGGTTAATAAAAAGCATCATTGTAGTGCCGATTATCTTCTATATTGCCGTCACGCTGCGCAGACTGGAAAAGGGAGGGGAGCAAATTGCAAAGGGCGACTTGACCTATCAAATCGATACCTCGCATATGATAGGGGATTTTAAGGAATTTGGAAACAGCCTGAACAGCATTCGCGAGGGAATGTCTCGTGCGGTGGAAGAGCGCATCAAAAGCGAACGTATGAAAACAGAACTGATTACGAACGTATCTCATGATATCAAAACGCCGCTTACTTCTATCATCAACTATGTAGATCTTATTAAGAAGGAACCGATAGAAAGTGAGACGCTGCGGGAATATATTGCCGTGCTGGACCGTCAGTCGGCCAGACTGAAAAAGCTCATCGAGGACCTTGTAGAGGCTTCCAAGGCTTCCACCGGAAATCTGACGGTCGATATGACGCCGTGTGACATTGGGGTCCTGATTCAGCAAGCCGTCGGAGAATATGACGAAAAGCTGAAAAATGCAAAATTGGAAGCTATCGTTACCTGTCCCGAGGAGCCGGTGAAAATCATGGCGGACGGCAGATATATGTGGCGTGTCATCGACAATTTGATGAACAATATCTGTAAATATTCTCAAAACGGCACCAGAATCTACCTAAGTCTGTCAGAAGAAAAAGGAACGGCGATTTTAACATTCAAAAATATTTCCCGGTACCCGTTGAATATTTCGGAAGAAGAGCTGATGGAACGCTTTGTCCGCGGAGACAGTTCCCGCAGCACAGAGGGCAGCGGACTTGGGCTGTCTATCGCAAGAAGTCTCACGGAGCTTCAAAAAGGACGGCTGACGCTTTCCATTGACGGGGACCTTTTCAAGGCTGTTCTGACGTTTCCGACGATATAGAGCCGGAAATGTGGGACACTGCCTTGGACGAGAAGACAGCAAAATATAGGAAAGGAAGCTATCTTGCAGAGTAGCTTCCTTTTATTTTGAGAGATCAATTTGTTCGCTTTATTTTTTCCACCATGGAACCCACCGTCGGCGCGAGGAGGTTTCTTCTTTCTTTTTTTCGGTGGATTCGAAGGGGATGGATTTTTTGGTTTCGGTTGTATCTGTGAAGGGCGCTGTGGTTTCAGAGGGGACATTGTTCGTGGTGTCAAAGGGCATGCTTTCGGTAGTTTCCGGTGCTGTCGTCTCTTCTGTTGTTTCCTCAGGCGGATTTTCATGCTCGGCACAGTATCGGTTATAGGCACTATTTGTGTTGGAATTTCCGATATAACAGTCTTTTTCATACGCATCTTGGAAAAATGCCTGATTTTCTTCCAGCGTCGGCGCCGCCCCGAAAGGGAGATACCGGTAAACGTATTGTGCATCCGTCACGGTGACGCGGCAGGGAAAGGACCTGTCATAAATTTTTAAGAGCGCCGTTCTTATTAGATTCTCCGGAGGGCATTTTTCGCAGGCGACAGCGTGTGTTTTGCTGTCATATTCAACAAGGGTGTGAACATCGCAATGCGAGACGGGCTCCGTTCCCTTTTTGAAATAGCCAAGCTCAATTCGATGTCCGCGGGGATCATGGGTACATGCGATAGACGGAATTTCGCCGGAATCCTTACAATACAGACAGCTTACAACGGTTTCGCACTGGGGAAAACTCCGCGTTTTGTCGAGCGTGACGACCTCTGCGGCCTCTTGTGCATAAAGAGAGGTGAGAAGGTCATCGAAAACCGTGACGGCGGGATTGACTTTAAAGGTACCGATGTCATGTGCGTCCTTGTAGCCGTACCAGACACCGCATAGAATATCCGGCGTGTAGCCGATGAACCACCGGTCGGTATCCGCGTTGGAGGTTCCCGTTTTTCCGGCGACCTGTACAGATTTTTGCAGGGTGAGCGCGGAGGCAGTTCCGTTTGTCACGACGTTTTGGAGCAGTCTCGTCATGATGTCCGCAGTCTCGGCGCTGACCGCGCGAATCCCTTCCTCGGCATTGGATAAAAGAAGCTTGCCGTCCTTGTCATATACTTCTGTATAAGATATGGTTTTATGGTAGATGCCTTCGTTTGCGAGCGCAGAGTAGGCGCCTGTCATATCGCGCACAGAGACGCCGCGCGTCACGGCGCCAAGTGCAAGAGGTGCCAGCGCCATATCCGAGAAAACTTCGCCATCCGCTGTTTTTTCATTTTCTACAAGTGTAGAAAGTCCGAGCTCTTTAGCAAAATCAAAGGCTTCCCGAATCCCGAGCTTTTGAAGGACCCGCACGGCGACGGTGTTGGTCGATTTTGCGAGCGCTGTATTCACGGTGGTAAGCCCCGAATAGACACGGGGATTGTTTTTTGGCCACATCACATAGCCGTCGTCCTCCTTTGTGAAAAGGACCGGAACATCGTCAAATACGCTTGCCCATGTGATGAGGTCCCGGTCGAGCGCCGGCGCATATACGGTGATCGGCTTGATGACGGATCCGGGGGAGCGCAGCATTTGCGTGGCAAGGTTCAGAATCCTGTCGGATTTTTTCTCTCCCGTGTCGCCGGCGACCGCAAGCAGATGGCCATTTTTCGGATTGATGATGACGGCGGCGGAGGTTGCCCGCATCCCGCTCGAATTGACCGGGAAATTCTCCTCTTCGGCGTAAAATTCTTCGACGAGCGCCTGCATTTTACGATCCATAGTCGTGTAAATGGAAAGTCCTCCGTTGTAAATCATTTGCGAGGCGGCAGTACGCGTCAGGCCGAATTTTGCGGCAAGATCCGTGATGACGTCTTCAATCACGACCTCGGTGAACCAAGAATTCTTGCCTGTCCCCTTTTCTGTTTCTGTTAAATGCAGCTCGGTGCCGGCGGCGGTCGCCTCGGTATATTCCGCTTCGCTTATCATGCCAAGCTCATACATTCGCCAAAGGATGATATCGCGCCGTTCTCTGTTATACTCCGGGTTTTGAATCGGGTCATACCGGGTCGGATATTGGATAATGGCCGCAAGCGTTGCTCCTTCCCTGAGGGTAAGTTCGCAGGCAGGCTTTCCGAAATATTTTTCTGATGCGGTTTCCAGACCGTAGCAGCCTTCAGAAAGGTAGACGGTGTTGAGATAAATTTCAAGGATTTCATCCTTGGAAATTTCTTTTTCCAATTCAAGCGCGCGCATGATTTCGGTGATTTTGCGCTTGACGGTGACGGCGTTGTCTCCCGTCAGATTTTTCACAAGCTGTTGGGTGATGGTGGAACCGCCGTAATCCCCGGCACCTGGAGAAAGAAAGGAAAGCACGGCGCCGGCGGTGCGGCGCAGGTCGACGCCGTGATGCTCATAAAAGCGATGATCCTCAATGGCGATAAAGGCGTTCCGGACATTCTCCGGTATGTCGGAAAGTCCGATCCAAATGCGGTTTTCTGTTCCGTGCAAACGCTCTTCCTCTAGCTCTACCGCCTCCCCTGTCTCGTCAAAGCAATAAATTTTCGTTGTACGTCCTTGACCGGCGATGAGCAGATCAAGATCAAGCTCGGCGTCGACTTCTTTTGTCGCGTACAGGATAAGTGCTGTGGAAAGCAGTACAGTACAGAAAAAAAGAATTAAGAAAACTGCCGCGATAAACGACAGGAATTTATTTCGTTTTTTGTTTTTTTTCTTCATCATTTCGTCTCTCTTTCACTGTATTCTGTGTATATTATGGATTTTTGTGTCAATAATATGTGTAAAAAAATAGGATAAGATGAGGTGATGATGATGGATAACGGTTCTAAAATTCAAACAGGCATCTTTGGATTTGTCACACTTGCCGTTCTGGTGCTCTCCATTATTACGATGGCGGTGTGCTTTTCCGTTCGGTCGGATCTGCGGGAGCTGCAAGCGCCGCAGGGAAGCGACGACGGAATTTTCGTGAACGGCACGCCGGAGGGTGACGCTAGCACTTCCGGAAGCGATGAGACGCCGGAGGAAAGAAAGCCTATCTATGTGATGAAAATCGACGGCACCTCCGTTGTCGTTGTAAACAGCGAGGGGGAGATCGTGCGCACAGTGAGTGAATATGCGGCTTTTTTGCCTGCGGATGACATTGACGCGCTTACGGTTGGCATCGAGGTGTATACAGAGGAGGAACTGTCGGCACTGATCGAGGATTTTACCAGTTGAAAACGGGACTTCTTTGAACGAAAAGGGCGTCTGCCATAGGCAGACGCCCTTTTCACTTTGACTTGGAAAAGCCTTGTGATTTTATACTGCGGTATTCGATTGTTTTGGCCTCACCTTTATGATGGGGATGATTTTCACTCCCGGAATTTTTTCACGCTAAGCGCGCGCATCGAGTTTAGAATCGCGATGACGGATACGCCAACGTCGGCAAATACGGCCGCCCACATATCTGCAATGCCGAGGGCGCCGAGAACTAAAATGATGGCCTTGACAGCAAGTGCGAACAGTATATTGACGTGGGCTATCCCGATGGTGCGCTTGGCAATCCGGATGGCGGTCGCGATTTTGGAGGGCTTGTCGTCCATCAGTACGATGTCGGAGGCTTCGATGGCGGCATCCGAGCCCATCGCGCCCATGGCTATCCCGATGTCGGCGCGGGAAAGCACCGGTGCGTCGTTGATGCCGTCTCCGACAAACGCGAGCACGCCGCCTTTTGTTTTTTCTTTCAGAAGTCCCTCTACTTTTTCCACCTTGTCGGCGGGCAGCAGCTTCGTATAGGCCTCGTCGATTCCGAGAGCGTCCGCCACGGCATGACCGACCTCGTCTGAGTCGCCGGTCAGCATGACGGTTTTGCGTACCCCTGCGGCTTTTAGCTTTCGAATGGCGTCTGCGGCGTCACTTTTGATTTCATCTGAAATCACGATATGGCCGAGATATTCGCCGTCGCGCGCGACATGAACTGTCGTGCCGACCCTGTGGCAGGGATGCCATGCGGCGCCCTCGCTTGCCATCAGCTTATCGCCGCCGACCGCGATCCTGTGCCCGTCGATTTTGGCAATGACGCCTTTTCCGGAGGTTTCCTCAGAGCTTTCGATGCGGGAGGCATCGATGTCCATGCCGTAGACCTCTTTGATGGATTTTGCTATTGGATGATTGGAATAGTGTTCTGCGAGCGCGGCATACTCGATAAGTTCCGCTTCTGTCGCCTTTTCCGGATGGATAGCGGTCACATTGAACACGCCCTTTGTCAGCGTTCCTGTTTTATCAAAAACGACGATTTCACAGCGGGCGAGCGCTTCCATGTAGTTTCCGCCCTTGATAAGAATCCCGCATTTGGACGCACCGCCAATCCCGCCGAAAAAGCTGAGCGGCACGGAAATGACAAGCGCGCAGGGGCAGGAAATAACAAGGAAGGTGAGCGCCCGATATATCCACCTGCTCCAAAGCCCGTCAAAAAGAGGGGGCACGATGGCAAGCAGCAGCGCCGCGGCGACAACACAGGGCGTATAATATTTTGAAAACTTTGAGATAAAATTTTCCGCTTTAGCCTTTTTACTGCTAGCGTTTTCAACAAGGTCCAGAATTTTGGCGACGGTAGACTCGGAAAATGCTTTTATCACCTGTACGCGGACAAGCCCTGTGAGGTTGATGCAGCCGGAAATCACATCATCCCCGGGTGCGATATCACGGGGAAGAGATTCGCCTGTCAGTGCCGCGGTGTCCACCGTGGTGGTCCCCTCGAGGACGACACCGTCAAGCGGGATTTTTTCTCCCGCTTTGATGACGATGGTTTCTCCGATTCCGACCTCGTCGGGACTTACCTCCAGAATGGCGCCGTCCCGTTCCACATTGGCGTAGTCCGGTCGGATATTCATAAGAGAAGAAATGGATTTGCGCGATTTCCCGACGGCGTAGTCCTCGAAGAGCTCGCCAACCTGATCAAACAGCATGACAGCGACCGCTTCCGGATGTTCGCCGATGACAAACGCGCCGATGGATGCGACGGACATCAAAAAATTTTCATCGAAAACTTCGCCATGGAAGATGTTGCGAATCGCTTTCCAAAGAATATCCCAACCGACCACAAGATAGGGAACAAGATAGGCGAGCAGACGCCAAATCCCTGATAACGGAATAAAATAAAGAGCAATGAAAAGCGCGGCAGACAGCAGGATGCGCACAAGTTTCTTTTTTTGCTTGACGGTCATAAAGCCGCCTCCTCTCGTTACGGGCTATTATCGGATTAAAATTTTGCAGTCCGGTTCGATTTTTTTGCAGGCCTTCACAACTTTTTTCAGAATTTCATCGAAGCGTTCCTCATCGGCGGTGAGAGTCAGCTTCTGCATAAGAAAGCTGACGTCGGCCGATTCCACGCCGTCAATCTTGCGGATGGCATCCGCCATTTTTTCTGCGCAGACCGCACAGTCGAGATCTTCCAACAAGTAAGACTTTTTCATGGTTTTCTCCTTCTGTATAAAATGTTTTATTCAGATGTATTATTTTCCGGATTCTTCGGAAAGGTGCTGGATCCCCATACCGAGGATGCTGTGGATATGGTCGTCGTCCAGAGAATAAAATACGACCTTTCCATCCCGTCTTGCCTTGACAAGCTTGTTTGTTTTCAGCACGCGCAGCTGATGTGAGACAGCCGTCTGCGTAAGTCCGAGAATGCCGGCGATATCGCACACGCAAAGCTCTCGCTCAAAGAGTGCGTAAAGAATCCGGATTCGGGTGGAGTCGCCAAACACCTTGAAAAGCTCGGCAAGGTCATAGAGCATATCTTCCTCCGGCATTTTTTCGAGTACCTCGCGCACGGCGTCTTCATGCACGTATAAAAATTCACATTTTTCAATTTCATTGCGGTCCGTCATGAGAACAACATCCTATCATATGATTATCTGTTCATATGTTATCATGTTCTTTCCTATTTGTCAATAGAAAAATAAAAAATCCGCATGTAATTTTTGCTGAAAATACAAAATCAACATGCGGATTTTTTGTGGAAGCTGTTACAAATGAATCTGAATTACATCATGGCAGACAGAAATGTGGGAATGTCAGATTCTCCAAAAACTATAATTCCATTTTCTTTCAAAAGAGAAGCCGTTATCCCGTCCCCGGAAGTCAGCACGCCGGAAAAGGTTCCGTCATAAATCCGTCCTTTCCCACAGGAGGGGCTGCGCTCTTTCAGAATCGCATAGTGGCAGTCGAAGAAACGGGCGAGCCGCAGAACTTCTCTCGCGCCGCGCAGATAAGCGTCTGTGATGTCGGCGCCGTCGCGGCGCAGCACACGTCCGTTTTGATGTTCTGCCGGAAGTCTGGGGGTCGGCAGTCCGCCGAAAATTTCCGGACAGACGGGAATAAGATGGCAGGTGTTTTTCAATTTGTCAAGAATGCCGCCGGAAAGCGGCGCTGATTTCCCGTCATAACGGCAGGTGGTGCCGATAAGACACGCGCTGATAAGCACGTTCATATTTGCCTCCCGCGTTTCAGCCCGCGAATAAAGAGAAACAGCACCGCGGCGAAAAGAATGGCGGCCGTGACTGCGAGAACGACTCCCGAATAGTCGGGACTTTCTGCGGCGGATGATTCCGGCTGCGCTGCGGCATCGATGGTTTCCCCGGTCTGCGGCGCGGAAATCGAGACAGAGTCCGTAGCATCCGCGCTCTCTTTGGGTGCTGTGCCGCCGGTGTCCGGTTTCTCGGGTTCGCCTGAAGCGATACCTTCCCCGATGCCGCTTGAGGATATCTGCCTATCCGTTGTCGTTTCTAGCGTGTCGTAGGACTCTGTTGTTTGTGTCGATTCCGAAGGCTTCGAGTCATCGGGGGTGATAGCATCTCGATAGGCCCCCTCAAGAATCCTCGCGATGGCGGTGTGTCCCGCCGCTGTCGGGTGAAAATCAAAGGTCGTATAAAAATATTCCGGAACCCCGTTCATCCCGCTCGCTGTGTCGATAAGGATAAAGCCGCCTGCTTCTTCTAGCACCTGTGTATAGGTTTCATTGATTTTTTGCACATAATAGTCCAGTTCATCACCGATATTATAGCCGAGATAGGTGTAGCCATCGGTCAAATAGGGATTATACAGCGTTTGAAGGAAGATAACAGCATCGGGATTGAGCTCCCGGAGCATGGAGATGATGGAGATAAGATTTTCTTTCAGCGTTCGGTAGATTTCTTCCAGTTCCTCGCTCATGGTATAATCGCCGGATAACACCGAGATCAGTGCTTCCGTAAGGACGGTACGCCGGTTTTCCTCTCCGATGAGATCGTTTCCGCCGATGGAAATCGTAATCAGCGCTGCCTCAGAGACTGCTTGCTTTTCTTTTTTGGAAAGTTCTTCGATTTTTTCCTTTAGTTCCGTGCTTGTTTCTCCGTTTTCAGCGAGGTTTAACAGATTTAACCCCAAATCCTGCGCGAGCAGAGAAGGATAGGCCTCGGACGGCGCGTCGAGACTGGCGCCTGCCGCAATGGAATCACCAAAAGCGACGTAACCGTTTTTATCCGCACAGAAAGCGGGGACGCTAGTCAACAAGGTAACAAGAAAAATGATACATCCGTATAAAAAGATTTTTTTTAAGTTTTTCATAGAACCTCCCGGAATTTTTGAAATACAAAATGCCGGCGGCCTATGCTTCCGGCATTCCCTCATCCAAGGATCAGCGAGTTCTTGAATGCTTCCCATTCTTCAGGGTGACTTACGAAATAGATCGGGCACGGTTTTCCTGTGTAATCATAATGCATTCTGACGTCGTTTTGGCTAAGCCCGAATTTATTGCATAGCCAGGAAACAAGCTTGATGAGGGATTTGTATGTAGCATCGGTGAATTCTCCGCTTGCGTCCGGGTGGCAGCATTCTATGGAAATAGAGGTGAAATTTCCCTGATAGGAGCCGACTGCCCACGCCACCTCGTCAAGAGGCATGAGCTGCAGGATTTCTCCGTCAAGTCCAATGATGAAATGTGCGCTGACAGACCTGTCTGTTTGAGTTTCAAAGTAATTCCAATTCTGTGCTGCTGAGGTTCCGGGATTGGCGACATAATGTACCACGATATTCTGGACGGACCATAGCTTTTGACCTGAGCGTGAAAGAGAGCGGATGGAAAGATACCGCTCCGCAATCAGCTCCGCCATTTTTTCGTCTGTGATATCGGAAAGGGTAATACCCGTATCGACAGGCGGCGGGGGTGATGATGTGGAGTTATTATTATCGGGGGGCCTGTTGCCAGAAAGGAGTGTAGCCGGTGGATAGGTCGTTTCGTGAGAGAAAACCGGGTCGCGGCTTTCGGTATGGGAAGAAGAGGATGGTGTTTCTGATTCCGTGGGTTCTGGTGTGTCCGGATCGAAAATCCCGGTATATTTCACGGAGAAGACCGCGACAATGAGAATCACAAACAGAAAAAGAAATTTTGCAAAATCGACGGCAAAATTGCTCCGTTTTCGAGGGAAATGGCGTTTCACGGCGTTCTCCTTCCTAACCAAAATACATCTTATTCTATCATAGAGTATGCTATATGTCAAGATGACAAAGTCGGCATGTGTTTAGATAGTTTTTTGATATTCCACGAGCAAAAATTCCGCTGTTACCGCGAGAGAACGAAGATGCAGCAGCTTTTCCTGATCCTCTCTGCTAGTTTTATAGTAATATGGCGTCATCTGAAAGAGAGCCTGAATCTGTTCGTTTTCATCAAGATGGAGCGGAAAGCGAAGCTCTCTTTTGGCTACAAGGGTAAATCCGTCAAGCTCGAGCGTTGTGATTTCATTTTCATACGGCACCTTGTAAACCGCCTCTTTGAGCTCGAACAGATGCCTTTTACCGGGAAAGGCGCGGATGAGTATGCCGCCCGGCTTCATCACGCGTGAAAATTCGCGGGCGTCGAACGGCGCGAAGAGATTGATGAGGATGTCTACACTCTCTTTTGCCATCGGAATGGCGGAAATACTGGCTACAGCGAGAACGATGGCCCGGTCGCGCGCGGCACAGGCTAGGATGGCGTCGCGCGAAACATCGATCCCGTAAACGGAGGCGGATAGTCCGGCGTCCGTAAGCGCCCCTCGGATATAGGAGGTATAAAAACCCTCGCCGCAGCCGGCGTCAAGGAGAACGTCTCCGCTTTTTGCATGGTGCAGAACAAGATCCGCCACTGCGCTGCGCAGCGGATGATAAAAGCCGGCATTCAGAAAGGCGGTGCGGGACGCGACCATTCGCCTGTCGTCTCCATGCCGTCGTCCGGCGCCGCCGGGACGAAGAAGATTCACGTATCCCTGTCTTGCGATGTCAAAGCAGTGGCCGTTCTCGCAAACAAGAGAATGATTGTTTTTCATAAAAGAATGCCCGCAGATAGGGCAGATAAGAAAGTTCATAGATACCTCGGTATGTATGGATTGGAGGTGCCGGAATAAGGGAACCGCCGCTTGGCGTCCTCTGTATGGCGAGAAACTTGCCAAAAAACAGATTTGGCCGACTTATGAGGATGCTCTGCGCCGCTGCGGCGAAGGATTTCTTTTTGCATTCAGCAGGGGGGAAGCCCCTGCCGAATGCGCAGGCCGGTATTTTTGGCTCTTGTCACGTTACATGACGGATAGACCCATTATGGAACGCAATCTTTACAGGGATGTGTAGATAATCCTGTTCTATAAATATTTTTGGAACCGAATAGACAAGCGTCCCTTGCGCGTCGTGCCGGAAATCTCGGTGAAGATCGCTTTGCCGGCGCCGCGAAGAACCAATTTGTCGCCCGGTTCAAGCCGCGCGTCCGGCTTTTTTGCCTCGAGATCGTTGACAAATACGCTCCCATGCAGGATGGCAGCTGCGGCGTCCGTTCGGGAAAGGCCGAAAACGGCGCAGACAAGGTTGTCCAGACGCAGGGAGGCGACGCTCTCGCAAACGGCTTGCGTGCGGGACTCGGGAATACGGAGCCGACTTATTTCCATGCGGGTACAGGTGAGGCTGACTCTCCCCGCCGATTCGTAATGCTCTGTGAGAAACGGAGCGATGCTCTCAAGAACCAGAATATCCGCGCCGTCTGGGAACACCAGAATGTCGCCAATGACCTCGCGCTTGATACCGAGCGCAAGAAGAGAGCCGAGATAATCCCGGTGAGAGAGCGCCGGCGCGCCCTGGGGCGCGGTGCAGCGGACAAGACACAGCGGGTTTTCCTCCTCCGGCGGCGTAAAATCCTCTGGGCTCTCCATGTAGTCCGGCAGCAGCAAGAGCACGGTCCGTTCCGCCTCCGGATATCCGCCGTAAAAGCTATGGCGTACCCGCCTGCGCCGGCAGAAGGCGGCGGCTTCCGACCTTTCCTGTAAGCTAAGAAAGCCGGTATTTGTCATGCGGTACTGCGTCTCGGACATTCGGATTTTGTCCTCAATGCGGGATAGGAGAAGTTCGGTATCGGTCACGGCGGGCGTGCTCCTTTCGGGGATATATTCAGTATTGAACAAAGCGTCGCCGTTTTATTCGCGTGCGCCGCCGTTTTGGGGGAAGAGTCTTTACAAAGTCGGAAAGCTGTGGTAAAATAACCAATAAACATCAAGAAAGCGGTGAGAATATGGGAAACATCTGGCACGATATGCGCGAGGACAGGATCCGGCCTGAAAATTTTGTGAGCGTGATTGAAATCCCGAAGGGTTCGAAGAAAAAATACGAGCTTGACAAGGAAAGCGGGCTTCTGCGCCTTGACAGGATTTTGTATACTTCCACGCATTATCCCGCCAATTATGGTTTTATCCCGAGAACCTACGGCGATGACGGCGATCCGCTTGACGTGCTGGTTCTTTGTTCGGAGTCCATCGAGCCGATGACCCTTGTGGAATGCTATCCCATCGGCGTTATCACGATGATCGACAACGGCAGAAACGACGAAAAGATCATCGCCATTCCGTTTAACGACCCGAATTACAACGTCTATACGGATATCTCGCAGCTGCCGGCGCATATTTTTGAGGAAATGCGGCATTTCTTCAGCGTTTATAAGGCGCTTGAGAACAAGGAGACTGCCGTTCACGAGGTGCAGGGAACGGATGCTGCGATGGAAATCATCCGTGAATGTATTGCGCGTTACCATGCGTGTTTTGGAGACGGAAAAGGGAAGTGCTGATCCCTCCCTGCGGCAGGGAGGCTATTTGCGTTCTATCAGGAAAAAGTACGGAGACGCCGGAGAATTGAGAATCTGAAATTTTGCGGCACAGAACTCACGGCGGTCATACGCCGCGAGTTCTTTTTGTATCAGCTCGCCCTCGATATGGCCCTCCTCGTGCCCCGGGTAGACCGCAATCAGAAGCGCGCCGTCCGGTGCGAGAAGCTCGATCCCCGCTCGGAGCGCCATGAGCGTGGTTTCCCGTTTTGTTGTAATGGTTTTGTCCCCGCCGGGCAAAAAGCCGAGATTGAATAGGCCGGCGCAGATAGGCTCCCTCACATATTCCTTCACCTTGTGATGGGAGTCCAGAATCAGCGTGTAATTTTCCGGCGCGCCCTCTTTTTGCAGAAGCGCACGGGTGTTTTCCAGCGCCTGCGCCTGAATATCGAAAGCAAAGATATGGCCCGTCTCACCCACCATACGGGAAAGCCACAGCGTGTCGTGTCCGTTTCCCATGGTGAAATCGACGGCGGTCCCGCCCTTCCGGATGTGGGGGATGAGAAAGCTTTTTTCAACGCTTAACAGATCGAGCATAGGGACTCCCCTCCAGACATTTCGCAAAAAACGCGAGAATTCGTTCTTCATATTCGTGCGGCCGGACAAGATAACACATGCCGTGTCCCGCTTCCTCTACGGTAAAAAGCTCTTTTGGCGCCGCGCATGCCCCGAAGTTTTTCACCGTCATTTCGTACGGGACGAAGCGATCTCTTTTGCCGTGGGCAAAAAAGACCGGTATTTGGCAGGCTTTCATGGCGTCTGTGGCGGAGAGCTCCGTGAGTCCGAAGCCGGCGAACATCCTCGCAAACGCTTTGGCAAGATAGGCAAACGGAAATACCGGAACGAGCTTTGTCTCCCGCAGGACGGCGCATATGATCTCCCACGGGGAGGTGAAGCCGCAGTCCGCGATGACGCCCCGCACATTTTCAGGGAGCCCTCTTGCCGTCGCCATCATGACGGTGGTGGCGCCCATCGATACGCCGTCGAGAAAGATGGGGAGCTCACCGTAACGGGAGGCGATGAACTCTGTCCATGCTTTGCAGTCAAGGCTTTCCTTGACGCCGAGCGTGATATAGGCACCGCCGCTTTTGCCACAGGCGCGCTCGTCCGGCACGACGATATGATAGCCGTGCTCGTGATAAAAGCGGAAGACCGCGCCGAAGTCCGAGATAGCAGAACCGCGGTAGCCGTGCATGAGAAGAACCGTGCCGACAGCGTCCGCCGCCTCTAAAATTTCCGCATGGAGTGAAATTCCGTCATGGGCGGAAATCAACACTGTCTCTCTTTTCTGTGAAAGAAACCAGTCGCGTCCTGTGTCCATGACGCCGCGGTAAGCATCGAGCGCGGGGAGCAGGGATGGTGTATTTTTCTGCAGAGTCTTTTGCTTTTTTTCGGATAACCGGTGCAGTCCCCCGAAAAAGAGAATGCCGGTTACGGCAAACCATACAAGAATCAGCGCGCAGGCGCCGACGACAATCCAAAGCCACATAAACCGAGTCTCCTCATAAAGGATTCACTTTTATATTAACACGTTTCGGGCGACAAAACAAGACAAATCCGGAATTTCCCGAAAAATCGGTTCCGGCAGCCACGCGGCGCTGTTTCCGACGATTTATCTCATGATAAAAATCTTTTTGCGATTTTTTCAAAAGCTCTTGTAATGCTTTCAAAAAAGAGTTACAATTACTAAAAAATGAGCATCTTTGAGGGGGTAATGTAAAAATGGATACCATGATGGCTCTTGTCAAGGAAAAACCGGAAAAGGGACTTTGGATGCGGGAGGTTCCGGTTCCCGCTGTTGGTAAAAACGATGTAAAAATCAAAATCAAAAAGACCGCTATCTGTGGCACGGATCTACATATCTATAATTGGAACGAATGGTCCCAGCATACCATCCATACGCCGATGACCATCGGACATGAATATGTCGGTGAAATCGTCGAGATAGGCGAGAATGTCGAGGGCTTCCGGGTTGGCGAGCGCGTGACGGGCGAGGGGCATGTTGTCTGCGGACACTGCCGCAACTGCCTTGCCGGGCGCGGACATCTCTGCCGCGAGGCGAAGGGCGTCGGCGTCAATCGGGACGGCGCGTTTGCGGAATATCTTGTGATTCCGGCCAAGAACGTATGGAAATGCGTGGATTCCATTTCGGATGATATGTATGCGATTTTCGACCCATTCGGCAATGCGACGCATACGGCGCTTTCCTATGACCCCGTCGGCGAGGACGTGCTGATTACGGGGGCGGGCCCTATCGGGATTATGGCTTCCGCGATTATGAAATTCCGCGGCGCGCGCCACGTCGTTATCACGGACCTGAATGATTACAGACTGGAGCTTGCGAAAAAATTCGGTGTCGTTACGGTCAATACGAAGCGCGAGGATCTCACGCAGGTGATGAGATCGCTGAATATCCACGAAGGCTTCGACATCGGGCTTGAAATGTCCGGGAGTGCCGCTGCCTTCAATCAGATGATCGACAATATGGAAAACGGCGGACGGATCGCCGTGCTCGGCATTCCGAAAAAGGACATGCAGATCAACTGGGAGACCGTTGTATTCCGCTGCCTCAATATTCGCGGCATCTACGGACGCCAGATGTTCGAGACGTGGTATAAGATGTCCGCGATGCTCGAGGGCGGACTTGACATTTCGCCGATTATCACGCATCATTTCGATGTGCGCGATTTTGAGCTGGGCTTTGAGGCGATGAACAGCGGCAATTCCGGCAAGGTGATCCTTGACTGGACAAAACTGCACTAAAAAATACAAGCCGCGATTTGCGGCAGGAGGTTTCTTAGATGAACAAAACCGAAGCACTCAAATTTTATCACGATGAAGTAGAAAAAATCAAGGCGGACGGCCTTTATAAGGATGAGCGCGTCATCGCGTCCCCGCAGAGCGCGAAAATTACCGCCGCGGACGGCGAGCGCATGATCAACATGTGCGCCAACAACTATCTCGGCCTTGCGGACTCGAAGATGCTTGTCGATGCGGCGTGCGACTGCTACCGTTCCCGCGGCTTCGGCTGCGCGTCGGTGCGGTTTATCTGCGGTACGCTCGATATCCACAAGGAGTTGGAAGCCAAGATAAGCCGTTTCCTCGGAACGGAAGACACCATTCTCTATTCCTCTTGCTTTGATGCGAACGGCGGTCTTTTTGAGACGATTCTGACGGCGGAGGACGCCATCATTTCCGATGAGCTCAATCATGCGAGCATCATCGACGGCGTGAGACTCTGCAAGGCGGCACGCTACCGCTATCACAACAACGATATGAGGGATTTGGAGGACAAGCTCATCGAGGCGGATAAAAACGGTGCTCGCATCAAGCTTATCGCGACCGACGGCGTGTTCTCGATGGATGGCATCATCGCTAATCTTTCCGGCATTTGTGACCTTGCGGACAAGTATCATGCGCTTGTCATGGTCGACGACAGCCATGCGACCGGCTTTGTCGGCGCGCACGGAAAAGGCACCGCCGAATACTGCGGCGTGATGGGCAGGGTGGATATTGTCACCTCTACCTTTGGCAAGGCGCTTGGCGGCGCGTCCGGAGGCTTTACGTCGGGCAGACGGGAAATCATCGCGCTCCTGCGCCAACGCAGCCGTCCGTACCTCTTCTCCAACTCGCTAGCACCCGCCATAGCCGCCGCGACCTCGAGGCTTATCGATATGCTTTCCGAGACGACGGAGCTGCGCGACCGCTTGGAGGAAAACACAAAATATTACCGAGGGCTGCTTACCGCGGCGAAGTTCGATGTCATCGACAGCGTGCATCCGATCGTACCGATCATGCTGTACGATGAGCGGACTGCAGGCGAGATGGCGCGCCGTATGATGGAAAAGGGCGTATATGTCGTCGCATTCTCGTATCCCGTCGTTCCGAAGGGCAAGGCGAGAATCCGCACGCAGGTTTCCGCTGCGCATACCAAGGAGGATTTGGATTATGTCGTAAAATGCTTCAAGGAAGTGCGCGAGGAAATGAAAAAATAAGGTGGGATGAGAGGCGTCCACAGCAGAGACGGCTTTGCACAGCCAGGATAAAAAACGAAACAACGGGAGAGCGCGCCTGCCCGCGCGCTCTCCCAAAAAATTTTTGCAGTATGTTTGCCAAATGGTATGGCTTTGCCGACAACGAAGCGGCTTCTCATGCAAGAGGCGTATCGTCTGCCGGCTCCTCCCAGCACCCCTGTGTATGCTGCGGATTTACCATATCGCTGATGCCGGCAAGCAGCATGATGATGCCCTGCACGCGGTACGGACGAACGCAGTAGCGTCCTTTTTCCGCTTGCGTGCTGTCAGCCGCCACAAGATCAGCGGCAAGCAGAGGCCTCAGGTGATGATACACTTGTCCGGTCGAATGATAGCCGCCTTCCTCGACAAGCTGTGCGACGGTCATCGGCTTTTCAAGAAGCATCAGCAGAAGATTCAACCGGTCACGGCTGCCGATACAGGCGAGGACCTTCTCGGCGGTGCCGTCTTCGATAAGCGTAAGCAACTGGTCGGTATTCACACCGTTGCAGACCCACTCCGATTGTTTGCCTCCGGAGGAAAATACACCCATATAGGTGATGCGTCCGCTGTTTTTTTCTTCTCCGCAGATATTTTCCAGATTATCCATGATCGCCATAACGGACGGGTCGGGATGCATAGATGGGATTTTTTTTACATGACCGACTTTTTTCGTCCTCGTCTCCTCGCTCTCGCATGGACTGTGCCACTTTTCACAAAAGTTCTCTGAGAGCCATGCGCTGAGCTTTTGCAACTCTTTTTTCAATTCGTCGATTTCTGCGCCGTAGTTTCTTTCCATTGTAAAACCCTCCTTGGATTTGATTTCGGATTTCCGGAATTCCGTAATCACAATATAACATACTTTTTCTTGTTTGTCAATACGTAATTACGTAATTTTGAAAAAATTCTGAAGATGTGACTGCAGACTGTATAACAGAGAAGCACCCGTGGCGATAGCCGCGGGTGCTTGCTGTATTTTTGGGACATGGAGAATTAAAGAGGCTGCATGGTGAAAGGGCAAGAATGGCGGTGTGTATGGCGAAATGGAGAGTAAGGGCGGCGATGTGAATTGATATGGGAAAGTGTGCGAGCATGCGACGTTTACCGTGCTGAGGGGAAAAGCAAAGGTGCCTATAACCAAAATGTGGACAGGAAATAGTGAAAGAAATTGCAAATGAATTAACTGCCAAAGTCAGTATTGAGCTGATCAGGGGTAAGCCCAAGGGCGCATGAGGTCTGTGTGAATTGTAAAAGCCCTCGATATATTCAAAGACAGCCAAATATAGCTTCGGCTTGGAACGGTAGGTCCTCCGATCCGCCTCTTTCCACTTCAATTGTCTGAAAAAGCTCTCGCAGACCGCGTTATCAAAAGGATACCCTTTCTTGGGAAAGGACTGGATCACATGGAGCTCATCAAGAAGTTTTCTGAAAGGCTCGGCCGTGTATTGTGTTCCGTGTTCAGAATGGAACATCAATCCCTGAGGCTTTCCCCTTTTTTATAGGCTTTCCGGAAGGCATTCATGACCAATTATCCGCCTTGTTCGAGGGCTGCCACGAGACAACCTTGCGGGAGGACAGGTCGATGACGACGCAGAGATAGTGCCATTTTCTGCCCGCTTTGATATAGGCAAAATCACTGGCCCAGACTAGATTCGGGGCATCCTGAGAAAACTGCTGCTTCAGATGATTGCGGCAGGTATTGTTTTCCGTACGGGAGCGGGCTTTGTCCTTCGATGCCGCCATCGATGCCTTGGAGCTTGGCGCCCTGCGACGCCGGCAATGCTCACACCCAGAGCACTTACATCGAAAGCATTCAGCCTCTCGGCGTTCCTCTGAACGTGCTGACCACCATTGCGGAATACTATATCGCCAACAAGCCATACGATAGCGATTGGCGTGTCCTGTCCATGACCAATATCGAAGCCTATCTCGGTAGTTTCGCGCTCGGCAAACAGTACATAACCAAAATCCCCGCTGAAGTTTATGCAGAAGAAAGAGACGAGTTGCGGTGCTTCGGTATGTAAGGTGCATATATGATACGTCACATGATGGACAAATTTAGCTTTCTATAGTATAATTGTAGATGTTTTAACAAAGCTTTAATTTGGACGCTTGCTCAAGAAAGGTTAATTCATTATGAAATTGAAAATTGCCATCTGCGATGATGAGCAGAATCAAATAGAGTATTTATCGGGTGTAGTATCAGATTGGGCGCGCAAAAACCGTCACATTGTTGAAGTGAAATGCTATCCCTCTGCTAAGTCGTTTCTTTTCGATTACTCTGAGGAAAAAGACTTTGACATCCTGCTTCTTGACATTGAAATGCCCGAAATGAATGGCGTGGAGCTTGCCAAAACGGTTCGGAAAGAAAATTCTACGATACAGATTGTTTTCATCACGGGATACTATGAATATTTCAGTGATGGCTTTGATGTTTCAGCTCTCCACTATCTCATTAAACCCGCAGACGAAAGAAAGCTTTTGCCTGTCCTTGATCGCGCAGTAAGCAACCTCAATTACCGACAGAGAGCGGTGCTTTTGACATCCCCTGGGGGAGATGTGAAGGTTTCACTTGCGGATATTTGTTACGTGGAGTCCGAAAACGTTCACGTTGCTGTGCACACCACTTCGGGCGTGTACCATTCTCGTATTTCCTTGGCTAAGTTTGCGGAGCAGCTTGACGAGACCTTCATTAAGGTACATCGCTCCTATATTGTTGGATTGAAATATGTTAAAAGAATTAGTCGTACCGATATTACAATGTTGAATGGGGATATTGTTCCCATCAGCCGAGGAATGTACGATGAGGTACATTCTGCCTTGATCAAATATCTATAAGGAATAAGAATTATGCTGTTTGATAAACTGATTGCTAAAAAGGTTGCCGCTGCGGAAAGCGAGATATTAAAAAAGCACTATGCCGAAGTGGAAAATATGTATAATCAAATGCGAGGTTGGCGGCACGATTATAGAAGCCATATTCAAACTATGAAGGTTCACGCTAAAAATGGCGAGTACGAGGAAATTGATCGTTATCTCGATATGCTTGACGACGATCTCACTCACGTTGAAGCCGTAATCAAGACTGGAAATAGAATGGCAGATGCAATACTTAACAGTAAGCTCTCAATTGCTACCGCTAAAAACATAAAGGTCAAGGCAGAGGCGCGTATTCCTGTGTCGTTGACGATATCGGAGCTTGATCTTTGCATCGTTATCGGAAATTTGCTTGATAACGCCATTGAAGCGTGCTCAGCTCTCCCCGAGGAAGAACGGCTTATCCGTATCTATATGGAAATGAAAGGAAACTACTTATATCTTTCGCTGACGAACACCGCGGAAGGAGCAAAGAAACATAGCTTCAAGACCACAAAGGGCGATGGACACGGCTTTGGTCTTGCCCGCATTGATGCCATCGTAAAGAAGTACGGCGGATATCTGACTCGTGCAAGTGAGAATGGCGCCTTTTCTACCGAAGTGCTCCTGCCTCAATAAACATAACAAAAGTGCAATTCACATCAAATTTTCGACGTTTGACAACAGATTGCACTTTTTTAAATTATTCTATGATATAATGCAGACATCCAAAGTAAAGAGGAGGTCAATATGAGTTCTAAAACAAAAGCTCCAAAAGAAAAGCCGAAGTATTCAAGATTTGGCTGTCTTGTATGGGCGATCAAAAATTTGTGGCGGCTCGATAAAAGCTTTGTGTTTTTCATCTTTGCTGCCGTTCCGATAGCGGTTATCTCGCCCCTTGTCAGCTCATATTTTTCAAAATATCTTATTGATAATATTGGTGCGGGAAAGCCATTTTCGGATCTTGCGTGGATTGTCGTCTTCTTCATTACGGCAAGCCTAACCCTTAATATTTTGAGTAATTTTATAAATGCACGCTGTAATTCCAGACGTTATTACCCCACCTGTGTCTATCAAACTGAGATGGGTTACACGCAGGGCTATAAAACTGATTTTGAGAATAACGAAAAGCAGGATTACAAAAAAATAAGTGGATACGCTTGGAGAGATGCGAACAGTGGCAATTGTGCCTTGGAATTTATATGGACAGACCTTTCCGATGCTTTTATTCATCTTTTAGGTATTGCTACCTATGCATCATTGCTTGCATTTATCAATCCTATTGTGTTTGTCGTTGTAATCGTAGTATCAATTCTTTCATACTTTACTACTCTATGGCAGAATAAATATTATGAAAAGAACAAACACAAGTGGGAAAAGGAGAGCAGAAAAGCGGGATACCTTGGAGGACTTTCCGAAAACCTACAGGTAGCAAAGGACATTAAGCTTTACGGGCTTGAGGAATGGCTCAATAAAATGATGAGCGATTATCGCGCCCATATTATTATGTGGAACAAACGCTGCCGTCTGCGCGGACTTTGGGCATCGATCCTTGCAGGCCTTATGACATTGATCCAAAACGGAGTTGCATATGCGGTGCTTATCGGTATGTTTCTCGCGGGAAATCTTTCTGCCGGTGATTTCGTATTCTATTTTGGTATCGTTGGTAGTGTTGCGGGATTTCTTCATGGTGTAGTTGGAGATGTAGCAAAACTGAACAAGCGAGCCGATAAGATTGCATATTACCGTGAGTTCTATGATTATCCAAACAAATTTAATCATGGCAAAGGGTGCGAATTACCTATGGGCGCGGTTACGATCGAATTGCGCGATGTTTGGTACAAGTACGACGGTGCTGAAGATTTTACCTTGAAAGGAATTAACCTTACCTTGAAAGAAGGCGAGAGCTTGGCGCTTGTGGGGATCAACGGTGCAGGTAAAACCACGCTTGTCAAGTTGATCTGTGGACTTTATAGCCCTACAAAGGGAGAGATTTTGGTCAATGGTAAGCAGATCAATGAATACAATATCGAAGAATATTATACGATGATCTCCGCTGTTTTTCAAGAAATACGTCCTGTCTGCTTTACAATGTTTGAGTATGTAGCAAGTGCTGATTTAAATCGCCCTTCAGCGAGGGAGGACGCTATAACTGCTATGAAGTTGGCAGGTGTTTGGGAAAAGATTGAAAGTCTTGAAAATGGCATCGATACCCATTTGATGAAGGGCATCTATGACGATGGCGTTGATCTTTCGGGCGGCGAGATGCAAAAGCTTGTATTAGCCCGTGCCATCTATAAAAACGGCAATATGCTTATTTTGGACGAGCCCACGGCAGCACTTGATCCAATCGCAGAAAACAAGCTTTATTTGCAATACAGAGAGCTGACACGGGGAAAGACCTCTATTTACATTTCCCACCGCTTTGCGAGTACTCGCTTCTGTGATCGCATCGTTCTTCTTGAGGATGGTGTAATCAAGGAAAGCGGAACTCACGATGAGTTGATGGAACAGAACGGACGGTATGCCTATATGTTCGGGGTACAGGCAAAATACTACAAGGAGGGTGCGAGCAATGCGTAAAGAGAATATAACAATAAGAGCCCTCAAACTCTACCATTCCTTTAATAAGAAGTATTTTCCGATTTCCTTTTTGCACATCATATTCAGCTCGATATCTCCGTATTTCAACCTTTGGATGTCTGCAGAGATCGTAACCGCGCTTTATGAAGGTAGAGACAGAAAATCCATCTTCACTCTTGTGGCGATTACACTGCTTGGAAATCTTTTAGTCCATATCATCAGTGCATTGCTCAGTAATGCGGTAAGTTCACAATTTGAAAAACTAAACAATAATGAATCCTTAGCTTTTAATAAAAAAACACTTTCTCTTGATTACGACAAATTAGAAGATCCCGAAATTCGTATGCTGAGACGGAAGATTAAAGAAAATGCCTACATTAACGGTTATGGCATCACATATATGCGAAACTCGGTCAATCGTCTAATGTCGAGTGCTGTTAAAATCGTATTTTCGTTGATTCTTTTCATTGAAATGATTACGAAGATAGTCGCGGTCGGTTTCCATTGGCTTGGTCTTTTATTTGCGCTCGGAATGATTTTGTTTGCCGCATTGCACTATGTTTGGGGATTCAAGCAGGGCAAGCTTATTTCCTTTCACAGCAAAAAGCTCGGTGATATGATGCTTGAAGAAAATAGAATAGATAGAGGAACAAACAGTACCGGAATGGACGACAGAATCTATCTTCAAGCAGATATGATTCGCAAGTTAAGTGAAAAGATGAACAGAGATCACTTGAAAGCATTTTCTAATGCTCAGAGCCTTGTGTTTAAATTGAGTATTCCAAGAGGAATATTAAATTGGTCAAGTGTGTTCTTCAATTATCTTTTGGTTTGCTTTTACTGTGCCATGGGCGCATTCCCCGTAGGGGACGTGATTAAATATACAGGATATCTTGGTCGCTTTATGGAAGATATCGATGCGCTTTTGGATACGCTGTTCCGTTCCTTCAAGGAAAACGAGCAATTCCTCAAGCTGTATTTAGAGTATTTCGATATCCCCAATGATATGTACCAAGGCTCTCTTGCCGTTGAAAAGCGAAGCGACAAAAAATATGATATTGAATTCCGTAATGTCAGCTTCAAATACGCGGGAAGCGAAAATTATGCCTTAAAAAATGTCAATCTGACCTTTAAGGTAGGCGAGCGTCTTGCGGTTGTTGGAATGAACGGATCGGGAAAGACTACGTTTATCAAGCTGATGTGTCGTCTTTATGATCCAACCGAAGGTGAGATCTATATGAACGATTTCAATGTTCGCAAATACGATTACAGACAGTATCTCGATCTTTTCTCGGTTGTTTTCCAAGATTATTCGCTCTTGGCTCTGCCGCTTGGCAATAACGTATCGTCTGCCGCCACGTGGGATGCAGAAAAAGCAGAAAGATGCTTGCGCGAGGTCGGTTTCGGAGAACGGTATGACGAAATGGCTAAAGGACTTGAAACTCCTATTTACAAAAATTTTGACGATGAAGGCGTGAACGTATCGGGCGGCGAGGCTCAAAAGATTGCTCTTGCTCGCGCACTTTACAAGGATGCACCTTTTATCATTCTTGACGAGCCCACTGCAGCTCTCGATCCCATTGCGGAGGCAGAGATATACGCAAAGTTTGACGAGATCGTTGGCGATAAAACCGCAATCTATATCAGCCACAGACTATCCTCTTGTCGCTTCTGCGACAAGATTGCTGTGTTTGATAACGGCGAGATCGTTCAAGTCGGATCTCACGAAGAACTTTTGTCAGATGAAAACGGCAAATATTATGAGCTTTGGACGGCTCAAGCGCAATACTATACGAAATAAGAATATCGCCGAGGGCAAAACAACCGCTCTCGGCGATTGTTGATATAGTTTATACACCGCGCAGGGTGGAGATTTTTTGAAAACTTATGTATATTGTTCAAGTATTAGTTCGAACCTTGTGGATAATAACAAAAAGAGGAAGGTTCATTTGCGGTGGCTTTCCGCCTCTTTCGCCGATGGTTCTGCGTTTTTCCGCCGTTTTTGAAAAAATATCCTATTCTTCTATAGACAATACTGACAAAATATGCTACAATATTATAATCTCAAAATTTCTAAGAGGTTCGGAAAGGGAATGGGCATGAAAATCATACGGCTTGCCGCAGGACCGCTTGCCACCAACACCTATCTTATCGCGGACGACGCCATGCATGCGGCGGCGGTCATCGACCCCGCTACGCCGGTGGAGCAGATCCTTACCGCGGCGGGGGACGGGTTCCCTAAAATTTACAAAATCCTGCTCACGCACGGGCATTTCGACCATATCGGGACGGCGCAGGCGCTTGCCGTGCAAACGGGCGCTCCGGTGATGATTTCCGCGGCGGACGCGCCGCTGCTTTGCGACGGTGAAAAAAACGGCTCTTTGCTGTTTTTGACGCGGCCTATCCTTTGCCGCAGCACGCCGCGATATTTTTGCGACGGAGAGCGTCTTTCTTTAGGAACGGAAGAGATAACGGTCCGCTTTACGCCGGGGCATACCCGAGGGTCCGTCTGCTTTTTTTCGGGGGACTGCGTTTTCACGGGAGACACCGTTTTTGCCAACGGATACGGCCGAACGGATTTATACGGCGGGGATGAAGCCGAGATGCGGCGCACATTGTCGTCGCTCCTGCCGGCGCTTGCCGGGCGGGTGCTGTATCCCGGACACGGCGCATACGGCTTTCGCTGGAGTGGCGCCGCGATAGATTGACGACAGGAAAGGATGGATATCATGGATTATCAGGTTCTTGCAGATTTGCTGTTTCCGGACGTCAAGATGACGCCGGAGGAGGTTGAGGCACAATTCCCGAAGCGCGACCTGCCGGAGGGCGCCAAGGTGACGCGGTTTGCGCCGAGCCCCACAGGCTTTATCCATCTCGGCGGGCTTTACGGCGCTATGATCGACGAGCGCCTTGCCCATCAGTCGGGCGGCGTATTTTATCTGCGCATCGAAGATACCGACGCTAAGAGAGAGGTGGAGGGCGCTGCGCAGGCGCTTGTGCGCACGCTCGCCGAATATGGGCTGCGCTTTGACGAGGGCCCGACGGTGGCCGCGGACGGCGCCATCGTGGAAAAGGGCGCTTACGGTCCTTATAAACAGAGCGAGCGCGTGGCATATTATCATGTGTTCGCTAAGATGCTAGTCGCCCACGGCAGGGCATATCCGGTCTTTACCACGGAAGAGGAGCTTTCCGCCCTTGCCGCGGCCGATAAAAAGGCAGAGGTCAAGAACAAGGTCTGGACGGAGGAGCAGAGCGCGCATCAAAGAGAAGAGATGCTGCGGCAAAGAGAGATTTCGCTTGATACGGTGCGCGCCCGTCTTGCGGCGGGTGACCCGTTTGTGCTTCGGATCCTTTCGGACGGAGACGGAGAAAAAAAAGTCAAGGTGACGGACATGGTGCGCGGCGAGCTGGAATTTCCGGAGAACGACGAGGATTTTGTGCTTCTCAAATCGGACGGCGTTCCGACCTATCACTTCGCCCATGCCGTGGACGACCATTTGATGGGCACGACGCATGTCGTGCGCGGGGAGGAATGGCTTCCGAGTCTGCCGAAGCATGTGCAGCTTTTCCGCTATCTCGGTTTCCGGATGCCGAAATATCTTCACACCGCCCAGATTATGAAGCTGGATGAAAACGGCAACAAAAAGAAGCTTTCCAAGCGTGATTTGGGACTGGATATGAAGGATTATCAGCGCGGCGGTTATGCGCCGGCGTGCATATGTGAATATATCATGACGATTCTCAACTCCAATTACGACGAGTGGAGAATGCAAAACCCGGACAAGCCCTACACGGATTTTCCGTTTTCTATCAAAAAGATGAGCAATTCCGGCTGTCTTTTGGACTTTGCCAAGCTTACGGATGTTTCGAAAAACGTGATATCGAAGATGTCGGCGGCGCAGGTTTATGAGAATCTCACCGCGTGGGCGGGGACGTATGACCCTGCGTTTGCCGAGGTGCTTTTGGCTGACCCGGCGTATGCAAAAGCGATTTTATCCATTGGCCGCGGCGGGAAAAAGCCGCGCAAGGACCTTGCGACGTGGGCGGACGCGAAGCCGTATATGGGCTTTTTCTACGACCGCTATTATGCCATCGTCGACGGGTATCCCGAAGGCTTTGAGCACTCTGTTATCCGGGAGGTGCTGACGCGCTTCCTTGCGGGATATGACCCTGCGGACGAGATGAGCGTCTGGTTCGATAAAATCAAAAAAATCGCGGATGGGCTCGGCTTTGCGTCGGATATGAAGGCGTACAAGGCGGCGCCGGAGGATTTTCGCGGCAGCGTCGCGGATGTCAGTTCGTTTATCCGCGTCGCGGTGACAGGCAAGCAAAATGCCCCGGATCTCTACACCGTGATGCAGATCCTCGGTGAGACGAGGACAAGACAGAGAATAGAAGCGCAGATTGCGGCGCTTTCCTAAAAAGGAGTTGGGAAAATGGCAGAGATGGCAAGCAATTTTATATATGAGGCGATTGACGAGGATATCCGCGAGGGAAAGCTGCGGGCGGATGAGATTCACACAAGATTCCCTCCGGAGCCAAACGGATATCTGCATATCGGGCACTGCAAGGCACTGATCATTGATTTCGGAACGGCGAAAAAGTACGGCGGAAAATGCAACCTTCGCATGGACGATACCAATCCTGCCAGGGAGGACACCGAGTTTGTCGATGCGATAAAGGAGGATATCCGTTGGCTCGGCTTTGATTGGGGCGACCGGTTTTATTACGGCTCTGATTATTTCGAAAAGACGTATGAGCTGGCGGTGGGGCTGATCCGGAAAGGGCTCGCCTATGTCTGCGAGCTTACGCCGGACCAGTTCCGCGATCCTGCGTACTGCGGAGATCTCACGCATCCCGCCGTGTCCCCTTTCCGTGACCGTCCGATCGCTGAAAGCCTTGATTTATTCGCTCGCATGAGGGCGGGTGAGTTCCCGGAGGGCAAATACACGCTGCGTGCGAAAATCGATCTTGCCTCGGGCAACTTTTGCATGCGGGACCCTGTGATATATCGTATCAAATATGTGGAGCATCACAGGCAGGGAACGACATGGTGCATTTTCCCGATGTATGATTTCGCGCACCCGATTCAGGATGCTCTGGAGGGCGTGACGCATTCGCTTTGCTCGTTGGAATATGAGATCCACCGTCCGCTTTATAATTGGGTCATCGAGCATATTGACCTTTCTTATCGGCCGTGTCCGCCGCGTCAGATCGAATTTGCGAGACTCAACCTTTCTCATACGGTTATGTCGAAGCGGCATCTGCGTTCGCTTGTTGAACGCGGCATTGTCGACGGGTGGGACGACCCGCGTATGCCGACGCTCTGCGGGCTGCGGCGCCGCGGCTATACGGCGCGGTCTATTCTCGATTTTATCGGCAGGATCGGCGTATCCAAGGCCAACAGCCTTGTCGATATCCGGCTTTTGGAAAGCTGTATCCGAGAGGAGCTCAACGATACGGCGCCGCGCCGAGTCTGCGTCGGGCGCCCGATCAAGGTTATCGTCGACAACTATCCCGAGGGAAAGACGGAATATTTTACGCTTCCGAATCATCCGGCAAAGCCGGAGATGGGTGTGCGCGAGGTCCCATTTACAAAAGAGCTGTATATCGACGCCGACGATTTTGCCGAGGTTCCCCCGCCGAAATTCTTCCGCATGAAGCCGGAGGGCGAGGTACGGCTTATGGGCGCTTATCTTGTGAAATGCGGAGAAATTGTCAAAAATCCAGATGGCACCGTAAGGGAAATTCACTGCACGGCGGACCTTGAGACCGGATGCGGCATGCCGGCGGACGGGCGAAAGGTGAAGGGGACTATCCATTGGCTTTCTGCGGATTACGCAGAAGATACGACGCTTATGCTGTATGACAATCTATTCACAATGGAAAACGTCGCCGACATCCCGGAGGGGAAAACTTACGACGACTATATGAACCCGGACTCCGCGGTAAGAGTGGAGCACGCGAAAATCGAGCCTTCGGTGCGGACGGCAGCGCCGGGAGACAAATTTCAGTTTGTCAGGACGGGATATTTTTCCGTCGATACGAAAAATCCGAACACATTTAACCGTGTTGTTGGCTTGAAGGATGGGTACAAGGCATGATAACAGAACAAATCGAAAAAACCATGGAGGCTCTT
The DNA here is from genome assembly GCA_003150035.1 of Clostridiales bacterium. Classification (GTDB taxonomy): domain Bacteria; phylum Bacillota; class Clostridia; order Oscillospirales; family CAG-272; genus QALR01. The sequence continues at coordinate 85,596 of QALR01000026.1, read as the reverse complement.
CGCCGGAACAATATGGATGCTTACTTTGCAGATACGGCAGAGCAGGCGAGAGCGCTTGCGCTGTCTCTTATCCCGCAGGGGGCTGTCTGCGCCTCCGGTGGATCTGTGACGCTCGCCGAAACCGGGATTCTTGACGCGCTGAAAACCGGAAATTACCGGTATATCGACCGCAGCGCTGCGGGCCTTTCGCCCGAGGAGCGGGAGGCGGCGATGATTCAGGCGATGATGGCGGACTGCTATCTTGCGAGCGCCAATGCGGTGACCGAGGACGGCACGCTTTATAACGTGGACGGCAATTCCAACCGCGTTTCGGCACTGCTCTACGGACCGAAAAGTGTGATTCTTGTCGTGGGCGTCAATAAGCTTGTCAAAAATCTTGATGAGGCTATCCATCGGGTGAAAACGGTCTGCGCACCGAAGAATTGTAAAAGACTTGACTGCGACACCTACTGCTTCCACACGGGAGAATGTGTCGGCCTACATGGCGGCATGACGGACGGATGTTTTTCAGAGTCCCGGATTTGCTGCAACTATGTCGTGATGGCGCATCAAAGACAAAAATCGAGAATCAAGGTTATTTTGGTTGGAGAATCACTGGGCTATTGACAGAAAAATTATCGTAACAGGAGGAGGAATATGTTAGAACTGAAAAATGTTTCGTTTGAAGCGACAGGCGAGACGGGAAAAAAAGAAATTCTGCGGAATATCAGCGTCAAAACCGACGAACGTTTTGTGGCGATTACGGGACCTAATGGCGGGGGAAAATCGACATTGGCTAAATTGATTGCCGGCATCCTCACGCCGAGCGAAGGGCAGATTTACTTGGATGGGGAAGACATCACCCCTCTTTCCGTGACGGAGCGAGCCAAACGCGGTGTCAGCTTCGCGTTTCAACAGCCGGTTCGCTTCAAGGGCATTACGGTAAAAGACCTTATCACCATCGCTTCAGGCAGAAAAATCGGCGTGTCGGAGGCTTGCGAATATCTTTCTGAGGTGGGGCTATGCGCACGCGACTATATCGACAGGGAGGTCAACGCCTCTCTTTCCGGCGGAGAGCTTAAGCGTATCGAGATTGCGACCGTACTTGCGCGCGGCACGAGACTTTCGGTGTTTGATGAGCCGGAAGCGGGCATCGACCTTTGGAGCTTCCACAACCTGATTAAAGTTTTTGAAAACATGTATGAGCGCGGCGGCGGTACGATTCTGATTATTTCCCATCAGGAGCGGATATTGAATATTGCTGATAAAATCTTAGTGATTGCGAACGGAACGCTTACCAAATTCGGACCAAAAGAGGAAATTCTGCCAGAGCTGCTCGACACATCCGGCATGGCTTGCCGCACCTTGACGGAAAAAATCCTGTAATGGGAGAACGTAGTTTCTGCTATATTTGTTTTGACACGCGGTTTGCAGGAAAAAGCTGCTTGCCGCTGCCATATATTCGCAATGGGCATTGCCCATAGAAAAAAGGGGGGAAAACGGCCGTTTTATCGGTACGAAGTCTATGATAGATGAAATTCAGAAAAACTTGCTAAGAGAGGTCGCGGATCTGCATGCCATTCCGACAGGCGCCTATAATATCCGAGCCAATGGTGGCTCTGCGGGGCGCGCTACTACCAATAACATAGATATTGTGACAAAAGAAGATAAGCAGGGCATTGATATTTATATCAAACCGGGTACAAAAAACGAGAGCGTGCATATTCCGGTTATTATCAGCGAAAGCGGACTTTCCGAAGTCGTATATAATGATTTTTACATCGGAGAAGGCGCGGATGTGACGATTATCGCGGGCTGCGGGATTCATAACTGCGGCGTGCAGAAGTCCGAGCATGACGGCGTTCACAGCTTCTATGTGGGCAAGAATGCAAAAGTCCGCTATATCGAAAGGCATTATGGCGAGGGCGACGGTAACGGGGAAAATGTAATGAATCCAACGACGGTTGCCCAGCTTTCGGAAAACGCTTATATGGAAATGGAAACGACGCAGATCAAGGGGATCGATTCCACGATACGTAAGACAACGGCGAAGCTTGCGGCGGGCGCTTCGATTGTGATCCGGGAGAAAATCATGACGCATGGGCGGCAGTTTGCCAAGACGGAGTTTACGGTTGATCTCGATGGCGATGGTTCCGGCGCCAATGTCATTTCCCGCTCCGTGGCCAAGGAGAGCTCCAAGCAGGTTTTTATCTCCAATATTCGCGGAAATGCGAAATGCTCCGGACATTCGGAGTGTGATGCTATTATTATGGATGACGCTACGGTCAGCGCGCTGCCTGAGATTACGGCGAGCTGTGTCGATGCAAGCCTGATTCATGAGGCGGCGATTGGAAAAATCGCCGGCGAACAGATTACGAAATTGATGACGCTGGGACTTACGGAAAAAGAAGCGGAAGAACAGATTATCAGCGGTTTTCTAAAATAAACCATGAGCGAAAAAAGAATAGAAAATCCCGAATGCATAGCATTCGGGATTTTCTTTGTAAGGGCAATGTATCTTTCACGAAAAATTATTTTTGATAATATAATCGAAGACAATGGCGGCTGCCGGCAGGAATGTTGTTTTCGTATTTTTATGGGCACGGATTCTTTCCTTCTCTTCCTTTTATGCCTTTTCAGAAAGAAAAATAATTCGAATGTTTCCGCTTGTTGTCTTGGCTTCAATGGATTTCTCTGAGCCATAGGCTTCCGGTACATGCACATTTCCGCTTGTTGTTGACGTGCTGATTCGATAGTCTTCTTTTTTTGCATAGATTTCGGCATGGATATTACCGCTGGCGGAAACGAGCGCGAGATTTTGAACATGAAGCTCTCTCAAATCTATGTTCCCGCTTGTGGATTGCCCTTGCAGATCATTGGCAGCGGTAAGGGCATGAGCCTCGATATCGCCGCTTGTGGATGTAAGCTTCAGCGAATCGGCGCAGCGGATGTTTTGCATATCCATATCGCCGCTTATAGTGGAAACATCTAGGTATAGGCAGGTAAGAGAATCGACAAATGCGTCGCCGCTTGTTGAATGAACGGAAACATCACCTGCCGTGCAGGAAGAAACACGGATGTCACCGCTTGTCGTGAGAACCGAGAGTGCACCGGCAAGCTCCGCTTGCGTGAGGGTGATGTCTCCACTTGCGGTGGCGATAGCAAGAGCGCCATTAGTGGAAAGGGAACCCACCATAAGGTTTGCGCTTTCCAGTCGGATTTCTATATCCCCTACGTAACCGTCAGGAACAGCAATGACGGTTTTGTGAGTTGGTCCTCCGAAGGAAAGGGAGAACCACTCATACCATTTTCGCTCGGAGCGAAAGCTGACAGTGAGTGTCCCGTCATCCGCAAGTGAGAAATCGTAGCCGGATTTTTCTCCTTCGTTATAATAAATGATAAGGTCACTGCCGGTTGTGCGAATGAGCTCCACATCGCAGGAGCTGTCTGTGAAAATAAGCGCGCTCACCTGCTTGCTGTCATATCTTTCCGTTTTGGACAGATAGGCGTCAGAGTCCACTTCATAGGCGTTCCAATCTCCATGCGCTGCCGCAAAGGAAAGCACACAGAGGACGACCCCGACGGCAATCAGTACACAGGCCGAGATAAGGGCAGCTTTTGTGGCTTTCTTCATTTGACTACCTCCTGTACACGCGGGGATTTTCCAATAAAGAGCGATTTAATGCCTTTTATTATCATCGCCGAGAGGCGGATAAGTCCCGATGCGGCATATTTGGCGGGAAAGAAAAGCAAAACGGAGAGCCCGACAAGAATCAGTCCTGCCCCGACAAGACCCATCACGGCAATGTGGTTTTCTGAGATGATAAGGACGGCTGCAGGCAGAAGGAGAATGCCGGAAAGTCCAACCGCAAAGACCACAGTGAAGACGGAAAGGATCAGAGAGCCGACCACGACATAAAAGCTGATAAAAACAGCCAATAGGGCAATGAACAGTGACAACCAAATCGGAGAGCCGAGTACTGCGAGAATAATCAGAAGTGTGGAATTTTTCTGTGTTTCTTTTTTTTGTTTCATTTTAGATTTTACGAGAATGGCGAGAGGTGTGTCATAAAGGATTTTATCAGCGATTTCATTGATGCTGCCAAGCGCCGCTGTGGCCTCCTTCTCTGACATGCCGTCTTCTATGCGGTCGTCGATCATTTCCGCATAAAACTCAATGGATTTCTCCGCTTCGCCGGCGGATAGCCCCCGTTCAAGAAGGAGCTCTTTCAGTTCTTCCAAAAATTCATGCTTTGTCATGGTTGTTCCATCCTTCTGTAATAAATTGATAGGCATCCATCACATCTTTCCAGTTTTCGATAAAGTCTTGGATCTTTTGTCTGCCCTGCATGGTAATGGCATAAAATTTGCGCAGCCTGCCTTGATGTTCTACGGAATAAACCGTGAGGAAGCCCGCTGATTCGAGCCGCTTGAGGATCGGATATAGAGTGGATTCCGTAATGGGGACCTTCTCATTCATGTCTTTTATAATCTGATAGCCGTAGGAGTCGCCCCGCGCAAGGACGGATAGCACACAAATCTCAAGAATGCCGCGCTTTACCTGAACATCCATACCCGCTCCTTTCCGCTCCATTGTTGAGTTGGCAGCTTAAATACTATCTTACGCATAATACTATATAACACATAGTATTGTTTGTCAAGAGTTTTTTTAAAAATAAAAAGCAGTTCAATGGGAACTGCTTCGGGAGGTTGATTTGTCATCTGAGCTTTTTGTGAAATTTTCTGCATCCAGCAGACGAAAGCCGCGGTGTTCCACGATAGTAGAAAATACGATTTGTGTTTTGGTCCTACCGAAGTCCTGTAGGCGGCTGATAAATTTGTCAAGGCTGTCTGTGCTGTCAAAGATAGTTTGCATCAAAAGGGAATATTCTCCTGTCACGTGGCTGCATTCGATGACATCAGGGCAGTCGGCAAGAAACGGATACAGCTCGGTTTTTCTTTCCGGGGTGACCTCTAAATTGATGAAAGCGCGCACAGGATGGCCGAGAATGGATTCGCTGATCTTGGCGTGATAGCCGAGTAAAATTCCGGCTTTTTCCATAGCATCGATTCTGGCGGCAACGGTGGGAGGGGAGATAAAGACACGCTGAGCAATGGTTTTGATGGGCGTTCTTGCATTTTCTTCCAGAATAGAGAGAATCTCGAGATCGGTTCGGTCGAGCAGATTTTTCATAAAGGGTTAAACCTCCGCGGAAAACTCCGCCATGACGATAGATTTCATATAGGAAAATGGCTTTTTACGGAAACGGAAAAAACGAGGAAATTTTTTTCGTTTTTTATCCTAAGAGTATTTTACATTATAAAAAGAAAAAAAACAAGAGGATTTCCGTTTTTTTAAAAGAAAAAATCCGAGCATTTTAACCTTATTCGTAAATGGGGAAAAAGGATTTACAAAAAGGGCAGGGGCGTTCTATGATATAGAATGCGAAAAGAAGCCATGCGATGAATTTCTTTCATTAAAAAGATTTTCGAGCAAATTTGAGAGAAGAAACAGACTGCGCCCTGCGGCGCAGGGGAGGATAGAATATGAGTGAAAACCTTCGAGTAGAAAAAGATTCCATTGGAACGCTTGCAGTTCCGAAGGATGCTTATTATGGTGTGCAGTCTTTGCGGGCCTATCGCAATTTTCAGATTACAGGACAGGGGCTTCATCCTCTTTTTATAAAAAACATTGTGATGATAAAAAAAGCGGCGGCCATTGTCAATGAAAAAATCGGCAGGCTTCCGCATGAGAAAGCAGAAGCGATTCTTGCTGCCTGTGAGGAGGTCCTTGAGGGAGAACACGCAAACGACTTCATTGTAGATGCGATTCAGGGCGGCGCCGGGACCTCCGCTAATATGAATGTCAATGAGGTCATTGCCAATCGGGCGGAGGAGCTCCTCGGCGGAAAAAAAGGCGAGTATTCGCTTGTGCATCCAAATGACCATGTCAATCTTGCGCAATCCACGAACGATGTTATTCCGACAGCGGGGAAGATGACAGTGATCGATCTTCTTCAGCCGCTGCTGCTTAACCTCCATATGTTGGCATTGGCGTTTGATGGCAAAGCCAAAGAATTTGACGGTGTGATAAAAATGGGTAGAACGCAGCTTCAGGATGCTGTTCCGATTCGGCTTGGGCAGGAATTTGCCGCTTATGCAGCCGTAGTTCGCCGCGATATTGGAAGAATTGAGACGGCAGAACGGGAGATGCACACTGTCAATCTCGGTGGAAGCGCTATCGGCACGTCGATCAACGTAGCCCCCGAATATCTTGAAAATATCACAAAAGTGCTTTCCGGTATTGTTGGATATGAAATCCGGAAAGCGGACAATTTGATTGACGCAACCCAAAACCTTGATGGTTTTGTCACAGTGTCCGGAGCGCTCAAAACCTGTGCTGTCAATCTTTCCAAGATAGCAAACGACCTAAGACTTCTTTCCAGCGGCCCGCGCACAGGACTTGGAGAACTGATTCTTCCCGCAAAACAGAATGGATCTTCTATCATGCCGGGAAAAGTCAATCCAGTCATTCCAGAGGTAGTCAATCAGGTGGCGTTTCTGGTCATCGGACATGACGCGACCATTGCCGCGGCGGCGGAAGCGGGACAGCTCGAACTGAACGCCTTTGAGCCGGTTATCTTTTATCAGCTCTTTGAATCGATTTCCTCAATGACAGCGGCCGTTGACACTTTTGTGGAAAACTGTGTGATCGGCATTCAGGCCGATAAAAACAGGTGTGCCGCCAATGTTGCGGCGAGCACAGGGATTGTCACGGCCATGGCACCTTATATCGGCTATCAGCACGCGGCGGATATTGCCAAAGAGTCTTTGAAAACGAATGTCCCGGTGAGGGATATCCTGTTACGCGACGGTATCATGAGTGAGGAAGAGCTTACTCATATTTTAGATGCACGTGCCATGACGGAGCCGCGCCGTTTGGATGCTATGAAGCAGACACATTAAAAAGGATTGTATTAAAAATAGATTTGTGATATAATATCTCCGCAGGCACTTTTGCCTGCGGATTTTCATGGAATCCTCCAAGGAAAGGGCTTTGAGCTATTTAGCTGATAGAAAAACTGATATGAGATGCCGGCAGACGGACATTCGGCTTCTGCTGCCATAATTTTCAGTGTGAGGTTATACATAGCGTCCGTGAGCGATGATGAGTAAGAACTATTTTTATGATAAAGTTGTTGGCTTTTGGTTTGGACGGCACTCTGACCCAGCATAAATCGCCGTTGAAATGCGAAAATCGGAATGTTTTCGCGGCTTGTCATAAAAGTATCGGCTGTTGACAGTAGGGGCGGAGACGATTACAGACCGTGGCGGCTATGGCAGCAGCAAATTTACTGTAAAAAACGGCTCTGCTGTTGACAACTCAAAAAAAATATGATAACATAGATTCTGTCGTCAGAGGCTTATACGGAGAGGTATCGAAGCGGTCATAACGAGGCGGTCTTGAAAACCCGCGCGTAACTGTTCAGTTTGTTCCCTCAAAATCCTTGTCATATCAAGGGTTTTCGGCATTCTCCATCATACAAAAATTTCATAGTTCTCTCGCGAAATTCTCTCCAAATTCCGGAGCATTTCGCTAAAGATACCCTACGGAGGGTTATCGAAGTGGTCATAACGAGGCGGTCTTGAAAACCGTTTGCCCTCTGGGCACGTGGGTTCGAATCCCACACCCTCCGCCACATTTTGCACAAATTTGTGTAGTAAAAAGCACTTGAGCTTGGTGATATTCGCCAAATTCCAGGTGCTTTTTTCTTTGTTTTAAGCCCCTGAAATTTTGCCTTGGAGAGAACTCAAAAATTCTCTCCTGACCCCCGAAAAACCCTTGTGGCATAAGGCTTTTTCAGCTCTCCCATTTGCTCGCAATTTGCACATTTTCGGGTAATTTTACTGCGTTTTCCATGGCTTTTGCGGCATTTTCCTTGCTGCTCCAGTCCAAATGCGTGTAAATATTTAAAGTTACGCTCACGGTGGAATGGCCTAAATAGTCCTGCACTTCCTTGGGGGAAAGCCCCATTTTGTGCATCAGACTCGCGCAGGTGTGGCGCAGATCGTGGAAGCGAATCTTGCGCAACCCGTTGCGTTCCAGAATCTTGGGGAAAGCGTCCTCGATGTAGCGCGGCTTGAAGCGGTTACCCATCTCGTCGGTGAACACGTAGTCAATGTCCTTCATATTGTAGCAGTTGCCGCAGATCTTGCGGTTCCGCTTTTGCACCTCACACCAAGCAAGCAGCTTTTCGCGCACCGTGTCGGACATGGGAAAGCTTCTGTAGCTCGACTTGGTCTTGGTGCGGTCGGAGGCAATGATAACGGTTTTGCCGTCCACACGCGCCTCAGTGACCGTGTGGTTGATGGTGATCCTGTTCTCCTCAAAGTCAATGGCTTTCCACCGAAGTCCGAGCACCTCACTTCTACGCAGACCCAAGAGAGCCGTGATGTAGATGAGAAGTCCCAGATTGTGATCCCAAGATTTCTCGATGAGCAAGGCAAGCTCTTCCTCGGTGTACGCCGAGCCTTCAAAGCGTTCCGCGCGGGGCGGGTCAACCTTGTCGGCGGGGTTGTTTGGGATGAGATCCATTCGGTATGCGTACTTGAGGATCTTGTGAAGCAGCGCGTGCTCGTGTCTGACCGTTGTTCCCGACAGCGTTTTCATTTCGTGAAGGTAGAAGGTCTGCAAATCTTTGGCTTGCACGTTGGCAAGAGCCAGATTCTTTTTCTCAAAGTAAGGAATGAACTTCTTTTCCACCGTGGTCTGATAGCCGCCGAAGGTGGTAGGCACGACCGTGCTTCGTACCACCTCCAGCCAAGCCCGCATAAAATCGGTGAAAAGCATTCTGTCGCTAAAATCAAAATAGTCGGCTGGCGCCTTCGGCACAACAAAGCTTTTGCGAAGATGCGATAGCATTTCTTCGGCGCGCTTCTTGTTTCCTTTCACGGGAAGCCCCGTGGCTTTCCATATTTGTTTTCGTTCGCCTGTGTAATCGGTGTAGCTGAGTACACAGTAAAAATGTCCGTCTTTTTCTCGCAGGTGTCCTGCAATCATAAATAACTCCTTTCTGCATTCTGCACATATTTCGAACGTTTCTTTATTGGAGTGGCTCCATTATACAAGAAAACTTCTCTCCCGTCAAATGTGCGATTCCGCGTTATGTTTCTTTTTGAGTTCGAATAATTTTTTCAAAAAACCTATTGACAAAATTGGAAATAAGCGTATAATATAATGATTTAACGGTGCACAGTTAAATGGTCGGTTAGGGAAAATAAAGATAAAGGAGATAGATAGCATGCATGATTTTCGCTATGTATCAAAAAAAGAAGCTGCACCTGTAAAAGCAGAATTATTAGAAATAATTCACGAAGTTCAAGATATTGTTAGAGATGATTTCACCTTTCAATATACGTTCATTGGTAGTTCAAGTCGGAACATGATCACCGAGGATATAAAATCTAATATCGGATATGATTTTGATGTTAATCTTGAAGTAAACGATGATGAAGAAAACTTTTCCGCTGAGCAGATAAAGCTAAAATTAAAACAAGCATTTGATTCTGTTGCTTGGCGATATGGATATGATCATTGTGAAGATTCAACCAGAGTGTTAACATTAAAAGTTAAGGATAGAGAGCACTCAAGGATCTTACATAGTTGTGATTTTGCGATTGTTTATAATTGTAGCAATGGTAACCAACAATACATACGCCATAATAAAGAGCAAGGAACATATACTTGGGAATATCAACCCAAAGGGTTTATTTATTTGCCTGAAAAAATTGATTGGCTAAAAGAAAACGGATTGTGGGGAGATTTGTTAGATTATTACATAATCAAAAAGAACTATAACACAAACCCTGACAAACATTCAAGATCGCTCTTTGCTGAATCTATAAATGAATTGTGCAGAAAACATGGCTTTGAATCCCACAACAAATAAAGAATTCTGAGAGAACTCGTTCGCTTCGGCGGTCGGGTTCTCGCTTTTTTATAGATATATTTTCACTTCGTCCCCACGTGAGACGAAGTTATTTTCTTATTCAGCCTCGTGCCATTTTGGCACGAAGAATGTGTCTCCGACGGAGACGAATAAATTGTGCTCCGGTGGAGCATAATTTTCACTTCTGCACCGACGGTGCACAAGTTGCAGTGAAACTTCTCCACCAGCGGAGGAGAAGTTGCCAACTTCCCATCCGCTGGCGCGGAAGTTCAACCTATGTGCCGGAGGCACATAAGTTTAGATCTGCTCAGCGCTCAGCCAAGAGGTATTGCCTCTTGCGGTAATTGTGTACTTGATTTTCCATCTCGAGCCAAGCGGCTGACGTGACATACAAATGTCATTTTCTCGAGTCGTATATTTGCCGCCCTTTCTATCATCGCGATAAGCAATCAGCTTGAGCTTCTGCCCGTCGTCCGTATCAAGGTAGCAAATCAAATTACATCTTTTGCCCCATTTTCTCATAACCAATGTGGCGGTGGTTTCTCCGGCTTCGGAGGGAAAGGGATACTGATTTACATCAAATCCCATTTCTTCAAGATCATTTGGAACATAACCTCTTTTTTCTACCATACTATCACTCTCCTTAATAATTATCTCGCACGGTCATCCTTGCGCGCGGGGGCTTTTGCCTGCGGCTCGGACGATTTTGGCTGTGTGTTTTTGAGTTCGGCTTTTTCTTTCGGATTGAGAAAATACTCGCGCTCCAGCTTTTCACGGCGCATCTTTTCTTCAGCTTCTACCATTTCGCGCATCACACCTGAGCGCTCAAGAACGTTCTTGATGTCGGAAATCTGCCGCCGCAGCGGCTTCATTTCTGCCGTCAAGGCGCGAGCAGCGGTCTGCACTTCGGCTTTCACTTCGGGATCATTGCAACGGCGAATGCGGTTGTAAAGGTCCTTTCTTTTTCGCTCAAGTGCCATCAGTTCGCGCTCTGTTCGTTCCAAGAATGCATCGGCATCTTCCTTGGTGTTGATGTCCTCTTGCCCCATCAGTACCGCTTGGCGCGAATACATTTCGCACTTGCGGGTCGCCTCTCGCATCTCAGGAGTGATCGGCTGATACTTCGGCGCGGGATCGTTTGGCGTGATGAGATCGGGACCGCCCAAGAGATACACAAAGGTCAGCACAAGCGTGAGCAGTGGTCCATAGTCTCGCTCAGGCGCGTACAACCAATGCTGCCTTGGCGGATGGCGTAGGTTGCGGATATTATTGCTTTTGATCTTGCCAACATATGAAGCGTAACCGCAAAGTCCTTTCCAGTAATTCGCCTCTATGGTTTTGTCGATGGAAGCGAGGCTATAATCCTCTCCAAGATTATGAATTCTCGTCCATTGTTTTCCGTCCTTCGGCTTGATCTTTGGATATTTTCCTCCCTCATTTCGGTCAAACTCAAAGCCTCTGTCCCGCAGATGCAGAATAAAATCCTGCCACGTCGGTGAGATCTTTCGCGCCTCATCGATCGCCCAGCGCATCAAATTGTACCGTGTCGGCTTGCCCGCCTTCTCATCAAAATAGATGTTTCTCGGCGTGTGACCTTTCGGATTTTTGATGACCGACAGACCATACTTGCGACAAATCTCGTCCGAAGCTTCACGTAAACTGTAATAGTTTGTGTAGCCGCTGTCGATCTTTTTGCCGTCGATAAACGAAATCGGATTCAGAATAAAATGATTGTGGAGGTGTGACCTATTTAGATGAGTTGCCACCAATACTTGATAACGATCGCCCCACAATTTCTCCGCAAGCTCGACGCCGATCTTGTGGCACAGCTCGGGAGTTACCTCGCCCGGCTTGAAGCTTTGATACGCATGATGGGCAAGAATCGAGCCGCGATCTCCGAAGTGCTCGCGCACCCTCATCATCGCTTCGTATGGGTCGCCCGTACAGTTGATAGAGCTTACAAGGTAAACTTTTTCATCCTCGACCCACTCGGTCTTATTGTCGTCTGCGATATAATGAAGCTCTCGCGCCAGATCGTTCAGCTCTGTTTTTTCGGGATTGCGCGCGTACTCGATCACGCGTTTTACCGAATCCTTGATTGCCCAAATCTTCGTTGTTGCCAAGCTCAGACCGCCTCGCTCTCGTCAAACTCGCCGCAATATTTTGAAAATGCCGCGCCGAAAATTCCTTCATCGTAAAACAATTTGCAGTGCTCGAAGAGGGTGTTCATCATCTTTTGGAGCGCCGCAACGTAAGCACGAACCGGCTCTCCCTCAAGACAATATTCCAAAATAATTTCGCGAATTTCGGAAAGCTCTTTGGCGATCTCGTAGATTTCCGCAGGCGGAATTGCTTTGAGATCTGCGCCTTGAATTAACTTTTTGAAGAGCTGAGTTTGGTTGAGCTTGCACGCGTTCGCCAATCTTTTGAAGCGTTTCTTCTCATCCTTCGTCAACCTGATCGTGATAGTTTCTGTAGAATTTCTGGTTGTTTCCTTGAGATCTTTTTTGATTTCTTTACTAAATTCTTTTACATTTTTCATTGAATGTTCTCCTTAAACTTTCTTGATAATATCGTCATCTCAGCGGGGTTATAGGGGCGCCAAGCCCCAATCGTATCCGTGAGGATACGCAGGAAATGGGCAAACGTGCAGTACACGGTTGCAGTACATTTCCTATGCTCGTTACACTCCAAGACAACGTTTTCGCGTTCCCTTGCACCCCGTGTAAAATTGGACGCCCAATCAGCCATCTGTGACGGTAAGTGACGATTGTGTCGGTATTTCTTCGAGAGAATTTTTCTCGTCATTTGCGTCATTATCGTCACCCGATACGAGTGTCAGCTCAAGCCATCGACCGCTACCGGTTCGCCCCGAGTCGTAAAGAATTCCCACTTGCTGTAGGTAGTCATACGCTTCGGTTGAAAGACTTCTCGTCAGCACGTTCGGCTTCACGTTCTCCTCACCCAATAGGGCAAGCAGCTCGCTCGCCGTCCCGCGAAAATGCTTGTGCTCTTTGATATACTCGCAGACGGTTTTGACAATGGGCGCCAGTGGGCGGTAACAGATTCCGTCGTGCGGCGGCACATCTTCATCGAGACGCCAATAGCAGTCGGTGAACTCAATCGCCATTGCGCGGAACTCAATGTCTCGACCCGTCAGATACAGAAAGGTCGTGTCTGTTCCTCGGTTCACCTTCTTGAGGAGCAGCACCGTATCAGCGGCACCCATAAGTCCCGTTGTGCCGGAGATCTCGTTGAAGGGATCGTCTTTGTCCTGAGTCTTGCGAAGATGGTGGACGAGCACGATGGCAATGCCAAGATCATCAGCCAGCTTTTTCAGCGAACCGATGTCGGCATAGTCCTTCCCGTAAGTAGGGCTTCCTGCCTTGGGGTCGCACGCACCGCGTACCTTTTGTAAGGTATCGATCACGACCAGCTTTGTGTCGGGGTACTGTGTCTTGTGATTCATAAGCTGTTCCTCAAGCTCACCGCCAAGCGAACCCGCTTGCACGGCAAAGCGCAGATTGGTCGGACACTCCTCGGTTAGTCTCGCAACACGATCCTTCACACGTGAGAAGGTATCCTCAAGTGCCAAGTACAGCACGTCGGATGAGATAATGTTGTGACCAAGAAACATCCTTCCCAGTGCCACGCAAAGACAAAGCTGAAGCACAAACCACGACTTGCCGATCTTGGACGGACCGCAAAGAAGGGTCAGACCCTCAGGGAGCATATCTGCCACGATAAAGTTTTTCGGAGCATAGGGCGTTGCCATCAGCTCCTCGGCATCGATGGTATCAAGTTTGTTCAGGAGATAGGGATTATAAAAATCATAATCCATTTACATCATTCCTTTCTGTTCCTCACGTCCTTTCTTTTTTGGATTTACGATGCATCAGCGTCACACAGCATATAGCGAATGACGTTGATTTTGGGAATTCTGAAACGGTTTCCCACGATTACGCCGTGGATCTGCGGATGCTTGGCAAGTTCAAGAGCCGCTTTGCGCCCTATGCCCAGCATTTTTTGCAGATCACAAATGCCGACGATGTCGGGATAATCCGCGAACATCATCTGTTCGTAACTGGTCGTTTTTTCACTCATAAACGATTCTCCTTTCATACGATATAGTATGAAGGCGTAACCGCTTCGCGGGTGCGCGTCTCGCCATTTCGTGCATTGCTCCCGCACCCTTCCGGCCGCATCGCAAGGCGCGGAGAAGGTCTATGTCAGCGAACTGCGGATTTCGCAAATGAAACTTGTCCGCAGTGTATATGAACACCGCCAAACGGCGTGTGTTTCCAAAATAAAAAGGTGAGCATCAGAATAAGACAGAGCCCCGCTCTGTGATAAATCTGATACTCACCCTTGTCTCCCGATTTCACAGCCGGGAGGATGGCTCACTTTCGATTTTAAAATGTTGTTTATACTTCTATAGAAGTACTTTTATGCGTTAGCCGCAATGATTGGCAGGGCAACATATCCAGCCGCAACCTTTGGTTTCTCAATTACTACAAGCATTGTGTTGCAATGTGCGCAACGATAGGTTGGTCCCGTGTAACCCGGTTCTGCTATGCGCACGGTCACGTTCAGCTTCTCTCGTGGGTTCTTGCTGTATAGAATGGTACGCCCGCATTCAGGATTCGCACACTTTGCTATCGGTATCTTATCTTGTGTAGTCTTGCGCAATAGAATCACCTCGCTTAAAAGAAAGTCATTGCCACTTTTGCTCAGCGGCAAACTGTGCAAGGCAGGCTTGAAAAGTAATTTGCTGGTGCTGTGCATCTAACTTGCCCGCAGCTTCACACAAATTATGAAATGCTTTGAGAACTTTTGCAATTTCTTCTTGCTGCTTGCATTCGTATTGTTGCTGTTGCAACATGTGATAATAATTCGGATTAACGTATTGAGGATTAAACATTCGATCATAGAACAAATTATTCATAGCATACCTTACCTTTCGTTTTATTTGATATCCTTAATTACCTTCAGGGCAATGCCTTGTATCTCAATTTTGCTCGGCTTCAGCTCGCGTTTCTCCTTGGGGTAGCTCTTATTCTCGGCAAGCAGCCAGGGACGCCCATTTTCGCGTTTCATAAAGCGTTTAAGCGTCGTGCCATCATCTGTGAGCACGGCAACCACTTGCCCGTCATAAGCCTCCTGAGCGCGTTTAATGAGGACGAGATCGCCATCATCGATGCCAATGTCGATCATCGAATCACCCGTGGTTCGAAGCAAGTAACAATCGCCGTCAATCCATTCCTCGGGAATGGCAACGTAGCCTTGTATATCCTGTCGGTAATCTTCCGGAGAACCACAAGGAATGCTACCGCAAATCATAAGACGCCGAAAGGCAACCTTCATAGCATCCTGCCCCCTAACGGAAAGCGTGTCCTTGCCGTTGTACTTGACAATGCCACGGTCTCGAAGGGTGGTCAGATAGCGATAGCCAACCGAATTGCTCATCTCCATATACTCGAGGATGTCCTTGAACTTGGGCGACTCACCGTTGTTCTCTCTTACGTAGCGGTGAATGAACTCCGCCATTTGATTCAGTTTTTCTTCATTCATCCGCTTCATAATTGCCTCGCAAAATTAAATTTATCATAAAAGAACTTGAACTTCTTTTATAAAAGTATAACACAGAGGTCGGATTTTGTCAATAGGTTTTTCGAAAAAATTACGAGGTGGCATTTTTGAGTGCCACCTCGTCGCAACCTGCGATAAAGTTTATTGCTTGTGCCATCTTGGCACGAAGTGGGGTGGTTGGTTTTCAACCAGACCAAAGGCTCACTTTGAGACTTTGTTTTCAACGGGTCATTTTGACCCTTTGCTTTTCAGTGGTCCAATTTAGACCACTGATTTTCCAAAAATCAACGGGCTGTTTTCGCCCGATGATTCTGTCCTCTGTTTGGACGAAAAATACGCAAAATTGCGTGTATCTTTCGTGTTTTCTTCGTCTATCTTTCGTGTTTTCTTCGTGTTTGTGCATTTTTGGGTTCGAATGTTCGTCCATAAAAGTGTAGTTAAACGCAAAAAGTTCGTCCATAAAAGTGTAAACGAGATCAAAAAGTTCCCCCAAAAAATGTGATTTACTATAACTAAAAATCAGTTTTTCTTGGATTTCCTTCCACGCTTCTGATAGTCAGCGTTGATTTCTTTGCTCCAATCCGCTCCAAGAGGTGCGCTTGCTCTGACGTTACAAACGGCTTTTGCAACTGATTCATAGAGGATCTGTGTACCTTCTTCATCTGCATTGTAGTTCACGGCTCTGTCTTTACTGATTCCGTAACGTGCAGCCGTTTCAACGGCATCAATATTCGCTCCGATGAATAAGAACTCCCATCCGTACTTCTCCTTCTGACGCTCGATCATCTTCTTGACCTGCTCACTTGTGTAACGATGACTTGCGTTCTCCTGTCCGTCGGTTGTAATAACGAACATTGTATGCTCCGGCACATCCTCGTTACGAGCGTACTTATGGATGTTTCCGATATGGTGGATTGCTCCGCCGATAGCATCGATAAGAGCCGTGCAACCGCGAACGGTATAGTCCTTGTCGGTCATCTTGGGGATGTCACCGAGCTTTACGCGGTCGTGCAAAATCTCGCTTTCGTCATCGAAAAGCACGGTGGAAACGTAGCAACCGCCGTCCTGCTTCTTCTGCTTTTCAATCATCGAGTTGAAGCCGCCGATGGTATCGCTCTCGAGGCCTGCCATAGATCCGCTTCTGTCCAAAATAAATACGAGTTCAGTAATGTTGTTTTTCATAATTAAAAACCTCTCTTTCATTCGATGTCTATATTGTACATCAATAAAAGAGAGGTTGGGTCGCATGTCAAGCGACAAATTATTTACCTAATGTTGCACTCCACTCAGCTTCCTTAAAACCGACAAGCACGAAGCCGTCACCGATAAGCAACGGACGCTTTACGAGCATACCGTCACTCGCAAGAAGCTTCAACATTTCGTTCTCGCTCATTGTCGGAAGCTTGTTCTTGAGGTCAAGAGATTTATAAAGCAGACCGCTTGTGTTAAAGAACTTTTTGAGGGGCAAGCCGCTTTTCTTGTGCCATTACGTCAACTCATCGAGCATAGGATTGTCGAGTTTAATATCTCTAAATTCATATTCGATTTGGTTATCATCGAGCCACTTTTTTGCCTTTTGGCAGGTGGTGCATTTGGGGTAACAAATAAATTTTAACATAGTAATCTCCTTATTCAACAACCTCAATCAAGAAACTCACCGGACGGAAACCATCGTTGCAAGAAATCATTGCTGATTTTGGGTTCTTCATCCATCCGTCGTAGAAATTCTCGCCACCGTGAGCAAGAGTCATTACAAACGGTGAAACGCTATCCCACGCACTGTCACAAAATCCATCGGGCTTTTGCCAACCTTCACAGATAAAAGACTGACCTTCCTGTAGGTCGCAGGCGTGTTCTATAGGGTTTTCATACTTTTCAATCAAATCATCGTATCGTGCTTTTCTCATAACGGTTATTTTAATTTTTCTCATAATTCACGCCCCTAACAAGCTCTGATCGAATGCAAACAGAGCCTCGTTGATTTCAAAAATGTTGTAGTTTCCTTTGCTAATAAAGTATTCAATGATAATATCGAACTTATTACTATGCGATAGCGCGAATCCTGCCTTACGGAGCATATCTTCGGTTTCTGCGAGAGAAAGCTCCAAAGAGATTGCAAATGCGAGCGCAGTGGGTTTGCTCGGCTTATAGTGAACGTCGCTACGGATTTTGGAGAACAGCTTGCGGTCAATATTTGCCTTCTTATAGCACTCGGCATCGGTCATACCTTTTTCGTCAATCTTACGCAAAAGCATTTGAGAGAAACTTTCGTCGATCTGCTTTAACTTTGCGTCCAAGTCATCCTCAAGGGGCAAAGCCTTGCAATCGCACATTTCAAGGAAATCATCATCCGATTTCTTTCGTCTTTTACGTGGAGCCATAGACGCCATTGGAGCATTCATACGCATACGCTCGCGGCTATAATCGGTATGCTCGTCCACATAGTTATCGTCAATGTATTCGGCAATGTCCGAGAACAGCTTCTCGTTGATCTTGTATGACGCCTTGTCGAATATGACGATATAGACGGTCATTTCGTTTTCAAGAAGAAAGTCGCTGATAACGTCGATAGCAACTTTCAAGGCTTGATCTTTGGGGTATCCGTACACACCCGAAGATATAAGAGGAAACGCCACGGTTTCGCAATTGTTCTCCTTGGCAAGAGCCAACGACTCGCGATAGCAGGATACAAGCAATGCTTTTTCTCCGTGCTTTCCGTCCTCGTAGATCGGACCGACGGTATGTATTACATACTTCGCAGGCAGATTATATCCGCCCGTGATCTTCGCCTTGCCTGTCTTGCAGCCGCCAAGCGTTCTGCACTCGGCAAGCAATCCCGAGCCCGCGGCGCGGTGAATCGCACCGTCAACACCTCCGCCGCCCAAGAGCGACTCATTGGCAGCATTGACAATGGCATCCACCTTCATTTTCGTTATATCGTTTCTTACTATTTCAAGCGGCATTGGTACACCTCCTTATATACAAATTATTTCTTCTTGGTTAAACCAAGTGTTATTTAACAGTGCAGAATACACTTTCTCGACATCATCTGTATAATAAACTATTGCCAAACTATCCATAGCTCTGCTACACGTTACATACAATAATCGTCTTGTACGATCGAGAGTAGTGTCTTTTCCTTCGGATTCATTTTTAATATCAGTGTCCGATTTGGGTTCGAATCCAAATAGTTTATCGTAGCTAAAAGTATTGGAGCGTGCAGCACTATCATCAATTATTACCATCACACGCTCAAATTCCAACCCTTTAACACCTTGATGAGTATCAAAACTTGCTTGTCCATTGATATATTCCCAATATCGTTCTACTTCCGAAAATGGAGAATTTAAAGCAGCAGACAAATTTGATATTTTTTGAAAATCTTCGTCACCTTCCGATGGAGGATTTTCAAGCATCTGTTCAATGTCTTTTGAAAGCGAAAATATTTTATTCTCATAAATAATACGTAACAACTCACAACAAGAAGGATCTTTCTCCGACCAACATGCCGATAAAGTATCCACACTTATTTGCAATTCTTGCAGTAATTCATTAGTTAAGGCAAAGTCTTTTTCCCTAAAAATTAAAGTATTTTCCTTTACAATTTTCGCTTTTTCAAATGGATTATTATTTAAATCAGCTTGATGCAATGGTATTAAAATATGAGTCAACACACCAACAACAGACAACGAGCCATCCATTAATCCCTGTCTGTATGATGGAACATTATGAAGTGATTCGTAGAAATTCTTGAAGCCTAAACGGCTTGCAGCCATTTTATGTTCAAGTGTTAACGCTTTTACATTTTTTATTTGCTCCCACTTAGCGTCGCCTGTAATCTGTGACATCTGAAACAGAATGGATTGCTCCGTTTCATAAGGATTATTACGTGATGATACAAAGATCCGTACAAATCCTCCCGGTTTATCTTCTCTTGATTTTTGCTCAATCCCATCAACAGGTTTCCTTATTGAATTGCACAAATCAACAATTCTTTTCCTGCTACGATGATTCATAATCTTTTCCGGAGTTTCCCAAGTGGTCGGAATAGATTTGTGTAGATCTTCTTTTCCGTCCAAATAGATTCTCTGCATTATATCGCCGAGCAATCCAACGGAAAATCGTGTAGCATATTTTTCTTGGATCTGTAGAAACACGTTCATCAAATCCTTTTTGGTATCTTGACTTTCGTCAATCAACAAAATAGGGTATTTGTCAACAAGTATCTTTTGTAATGTTTCCTTTTGGGATAAAAACTCTGCGGTGATTTTTATGACCTCAGAATGATCCAAAGAATTGTTTTCGACATTAAGACCATCTGGATTATAAATAAAGTGTTTAACTGAATCTAAATATTCCAGTCTTTGTGTTAATTTGACAAGTTTCTTTTCGGTATCTTTATACGTTTTCGTAGTTTTGCGGCTTGTAGCCAACTTGGTTTCTGCCTCAGCTTTTTTCACACTGATCTCTCGCTTCAACCACTCACGAATATCGCAAGTATGAGAACAAATCAAATTCCAAGCAAAGCTATGAATAGTTGATATCTCAAACAATGGATTATAGCGCGATCTTCGCTTTATCTCATCGCGCGCGGCGTTTGTGTATGTAATAACCGCTACATTTCTACCGTTTAATTTGAGTTCTCGCCCCATTTTAGCATTTATATACTCCAATGCAGAAACTAAACTGCGAGTTTTTCCACTTCCGGCACCTGCGAATAAGAAAAAGCTTTTTGGATTTTTCAGATCAAAACAACTTTGGATAACGCTATCTGCATTACTATCTCTGTTATCATCAGTAACAACGCGAATATCCTCCATTATTCATCCTCCTTGTTCAAAAAGTCATTATTATCTTTCGACGAAATCTCTTTTTCCAACCATTCTAACGCCTCTGCTATGTATGCAGGTATCTCTATGCTTTGTGGATCTCTGTTGTATATCATATCCAAAGCAAATTCAGCTTTTTTAGCAGTTGTGCTTTCTACCGCATTATAAACATTGGTTGATATTTGAATTTCATTTTCAGTCTTAAAAGCATTCTTGAATTTCTTTATCAGACCGATACCTTTCATAGTTTTGAAACTGTCAAAGTTGGTATATGCTAAAGAGTCCTCAAATGTAGTAGGGATAAATTCATGCTCTGTTCCATCAGAAAAGGTGACATTTATAGGAGTCTGATAAGCCACTCTTGTTTTAGCATCGTCAATATGAGGATTAGATTCTACTTTGCTATCAAAGTCAAGATCAAGCAAATAGTCCAAATCCGTATTTTTAATTACCCAATTCTTGATTGTTGGATTAGATGAAAAGTATCCCTTACCACGCTCGGGTAATATGCCTGTACCATGAGCGCCGTGAGCACTATCCAAATCAGCAATAACCAAACAAGAGATTCCTAACGTATCAATCAATGGTTTCAAATAATGTGCATATCGTCCGCCGATCTCTAAAACGGAAATATATGCATCATCCAACACTTCATATTTGTTAAGGAAATAGGGCATAAACATTCTCTCGCCCGCACCCTCTATCAATATGGCAGCATCGGCAAAGAACAAATCACAATGAGTAGTTCTAAGATATCTTGTTACAAAACGAGATGTCTGCGTTGATACTCCAAATACATTAGACAAATTGATAACCACCGAGATTGGTAATCCATCAGCACTCTTAGTTCTTCTAAAATAACGGAGATTAGCGAACTCACACTCCAATGCAATGCTACTTGAATGAGTTGAAACAACCATTTGAGTAGAATAATCATTTTTGTTTTTCAACAATGGATTGTTTCTTAGAATATCATACGCATTCTTGATAAACACTTGCTGAACCTGAACGTGCAAATGTGCCTCGGGTTCTTCAATTAACACAAGATGAATGGGTTGTATAGCTTCGATTTCTTCCTCGTCTGCTTTGCGTCTATCTCCGTTAATCCAAGAATCTCTGAAGCTCATCAATTTAAAAGACATCGAGATTAAATTTTGATATCCCAAGCCGTTGAATTTTTCCGGAAGCTTGTACTTATTATCTCCATCTGAAAAAATCGGATATTTTACAACCGTACTATGGGATATGATATCACTTGTCTGTGTTTTGGCTTCTATCACAATGCCCGGATTATACTTGCCGGGATATCCGAACTTCGCCAACTCATCCATAGCACTTTGGAAACGCTTAGAAATTTGTTTGTCAAACACTTCTTTGGCTGCTTGCATTTCAGTTAGTGCTCGTATATCAGATGCCGACGGTTTACGCTCGGGATCTAATTGTTTATCATAGTAATCTCTTAACTGTGCGGACAGTAGATTACTTTCGATTGTGGAATCATTATCATCTTCGTTAGAGTCTTCAAGTCCTCGCTGCGCAGTAATGATATCTATTTTTATTAGCTTTTTGAACGGATCAAAATCTAATGGAGAATTATTATAAGGCGTTTCTTGTGGTGAAGCAATACTATCTTCGGAAAGATCCATAAGCTTTGCGGGATCAAGAATATAGGCGTTCATAACAAAATGAGTTTTCATTTTATTATGAAGATAGTCCGTAAAATTCAAAGGCCATAATTTAGCCTTGTCTGATCTTGTGCGCGCCAACTTGTATGCAGATACAAACTCTTCGAACAGTTTTACCACATCTTTAGGCTCGTATATTAATCTCACACCTATCCTGCCGCTACGCCACGAAAGCGTGGGAAGAATATTAGCTACATACCTCAGTTCATCTTCACGAACATTGAGCCAAACATCAATGAAGGGGCAGATTTCTTTCCAATCTTCAATGCTCGGCGTAATGGGGTTCGCTTCATCAATATAACGTTCTCCTAAGTGAGTGATAGCCGCCAAATTTGACAAAGTAAAATCTTCCACAACAAGTTGACGTTTCTTCAAAAACTTGACAAGCGCGAACATTGCCGATGTTTTTCCACTATTATTTGCGCCAACAAAAATAGTAGATTTAGGGCTTAAGTCAATTCTACAGCTTTTTAACTTTCTAAAATTTTTAATTTCTACAAAGGCAATGTTCATCTTTGTTCTCCTTTACATTCTGTCGCCGTAAGGCAAGGATTTTATATAAGTCTCCATCCATTGCCAATCCGGAATATATCCTTTGGGTGAGTATTTGAGTGTCTTATCAATTATTGGTGTTCCATCAGTTTTCCGTTGTATTGGAAGAGTGAATCCAAAATCTGTCCTAATGTGCGTATTTAATTCTCTACCAAAAGGAAAATACTTATATTTACTTTCGTTCATGATACAAGTCGTTATAAAAAGCTTAGTAGCATTAGATATTCCATCTTCAAATTCAAGTACGGATACGTTTTGTGAAGTATAAAAATCCTCAACTTGTAAGTATGAAGAACCCAGACTACCGCCAAGAGCAACCGTAATGCAACCTGCTTTATACGGCTTTATAACATTTCCTTTGTCGTCCAGAACATAATCGACTTTACCTGCGACGCCGTTGTTATCCGCAGATCTTCCTACAAAATTTACACTTGGATCATCCATACTCATTACAGAATAATCCAGTTTATTTCCCATAGTTATCGTGCAAATATCCTTTAACAAAAAATATTCCCAATTGGAAGTGTCTAATTTGATACTTGTGTTGTCTGTGTTTTTAGTGGTTAGCGGATGATAATGTAATGACTTTATGTATTTTTCCATCCAGTCCCAATCAGGAATATATCCTTCATCGGAATATTTACAAGTATCATCAATATATGGGGTGCCATCAGCATTGTGTCTAATGGGAAGATTGATGATCGTTTCCTTCAAATGAGTTTTCCATTTTCGACCAAAGGAATACTTTGGTCTTTCTTGACACAATATGGTAGCAATAAATATTCCGTTATATGGATTAAGATTTTCGTTATATCCTGCTACAATATCCGTTGTTCCGATAAAATCAACATCCATATAGTTGGCATAACCAACCGAGCCTTGTCCATTGCAGATGAATATAATGCAATTTCCTTTTTGCATGAGATCTATATCTTTAATGCAATGAATCATAACACCATTATCATCTTTCTTTGCACCTACATAAAAGCACTCATTGCCTTCTTCAAGCATTCCTTGATTAGCTTTTCCGTTTTCCAGTTTGAATAATTTATGTATAACGAATCCTTTCCAATCAGCAATATTAAGATTCATATATTCTACCTTCTTTCATAAGGTATGCAAGATAATTGTTCAAAGATTGTTGGAAATCTTCTTCAGAAAGTTTGCTATAGTCAGTTTTCATATAAGCCTCGCAAAGCCATTCAGATGTACCATCCACAATCGCTGTTGAAGATTTTCCGTCAAGTGCCTTTTTGTTATTAAACAAGTACAGCCACTCATTCTCAATAACCTTCCATTTGGAATTGTTATTTTCATCGAATTGCTCAATTCTTCCGAGATTCTTTTTCTTTTTGAATCCGTCATCTTTACAATAGCCAAAAAATGTTTCGTTTACGGTGCCATCTGCTTTTTTGTGAGGTTTTCCTAATGTAAACAACATACAGCACGCGCAAGCTGAAGCTCCCGGATAGAAGATTTCATTGGGAAGTGTAAATACTGCTTCAAGTGTGTTATTCTTGAGCATTTCGATTTTTTCGTTTTCTATAATAGCACTTGTACCAATAGCAGCGGATACAGGTAGCAAAACAGCAAGCTTAACAGTTTTTATCGGTTCATTTTTGTTTTCGCGTTCTTTATTCATTTCTGCTACAACATCAGACAAATAATGAATAAAAACTAATCCCTTGGTAGGATCTTCTTTTCCATCTTTTGCTTTACCCCAATCCTTTTTGTATTTTTCAGGAATACCAATTGGTTTTGCATTATAAGGAGGATTCATCAAAACAATATCGGGATTAGCATTTTTTATAAAGGCTTTGCAATCAAAACAACTTCCAAATTTAATGTTAGAATTGCCATCACCGTGAATAAGCATATTTGTAGTAGACAAGCCATACGCTTTTTCTTCGTTTTCAATACCATAAATATGCTCTTTTTTCACAATATCTTGCAAAGCTTTTGCTTCTTCTTCGGTTTTACCGCGGCTACAGTCAGCCAATGCTTTTACCATCGCTTGAACCAAAAACGAGCCACTACCACAGGTTATATCAAGAACTCGTTTAGTTCTATCGACGTCGGTGAGTCTACACATAAATTCTGTAATATGATCGGGTGTAAACGCTTGGTTTTTATCAGCCTTGCCGGTATATTTGTTAAAAGCAATAAAGAAGAGATTTAAGATATCTTGTCCTTCGGAGCTATTAGTATCAATATATTGATAAATATCCATAAGAATAGTATCTAAAATTTTTATCCAATGGGTAATCGTAAGCTTTTTAACTTTTTGATCATTCAGAACATTCTTTTGGAGCAACTCTATTTTTTTAGCCTTGTTTTCTGAACCGTCAAGCAAACTCTCCAATGTAGACTCGATAGCTGCACGAATTTGTTTTTCATCCATTACAGCCCAATGAGCATCAAGCTTTTTCTTTAGTTCCTCATTGATCTTTTTTACTTCAAATTTTTCAACTAAATTTTTAAGATATAACAATGTTGTTCCAACAAACTGGCTGCGCAACCTCTCGTCAATATCCATTTTGTGGAGCAATTCATTAAGATCATAGGTGTTCTTTAGAACCTTTTCTCGATCATTTTGTTTGCTCATATCGAATATTTTTTCATAGTGTTCCATCGTATCAAGAACACTTTCATCAGAGAGAACAAACTTATCATCAACAAATGATTTCCATACTTTTATTTCATCATTGTTGGTATTAGCAAGCATACATATGATTTTCTTATTCTTGTGTAAAGCCCGTTCTTCTTCTACATATTCAGCGAGCTGTGCCTCATCAGTGCTCTTAAATGATTGCTTTGTTTCAACAAGAACAACGATATCACCTTTTTCAAAACGGATATCCAATTTAAAATGGGTAATCGGACGACCTACAGCCTTTTCAAGCGCCGACTTTGATCCTGCTTCTTGAACATAACTATATTCGCCACCTTCAATATTGGCGGTCAAGTATTGCTTTCCGATTCTTTCTATCATATCATGACGTGTCATTTTGGTTCTCCTCTTGATTATTGTCTGGATTTTAAAGGAAACACTATTTGATAAAGTACATCTAACGCTTCTTCCTTAAGCTTTATTGGTCGCTTTTCCCATTCGCTTTGCCATAATAGCAGATTGTTGTCGGTTAACACCGTCAACCCTGCAAGAAGTTTAGAAACGTCGTACTCAACTTTGAAATCATTAGAACGTTGGTCGTAATGCTCAAGTATTGCTTTATTCCTATCGGGTTTGCTTTCTCTCAATAGCGTAGTCATAGACAACTCGTGATATATCCACGGCGAAACAGTCTTTTCCTTCTTATTCACTTTTTTTAATTCATCTGACATGTTTATAGAGTTTGGAGTGTTAAAAAAGATAACACATTCCGTTTTATCCATCATTTCGCTTAACGCTGTAGACAACATCATATGTACGTGACTGGTTGTATAATTACGCATATTATAATCGTAAGTATTAGTTTTGGGTTTGTAGCAATATTTTTTATCAATTTTATTGAGCAACTCGTCGCAATATCCCCATGAACAAGAATCAATAAACGCTTCTAACCCAAACGTTTCATATATCCATCCTGCAAAAGCTTTAACTCTATTTATATCCTTGTGTGAGTGCGAAATAAAGATATCTTTATCAGAAATAGAGAACCAATGCTCTTTTAAGTCAGAACCATTTATAACTCCATCTTCGGTTATATATCTCGATAAACAGTCTTGAACTTCGGTTTCATGTTTTTGAAAAATCTCATTGCCTTTTGTTAAGTAATGATTTAATGTGGAATTGTAAAAATAATCCGATGGACTGTAATTAAACTTTGAATACATAATACTTCCTCTGGTTAAATGTCATATGGTGATTTTAAGCAAATATACAAAATGCAATTAATCCAAGTGATATGATTCCATATAAAAGGATTTCTGACGGCTTAAGCATGGCGCAAAATATAGAATATTTCCAACCCTTATATTTATTTACTGGAATTTCGTATTCCATAATTTCTTGTTGATCGTCACCTACACCAATCACATCGTTATATATAGCGATAAACTTTCTTTCTTTTGATAAATATAGTGAATCCAAGAACCAAAACAAAACAGTCGACACAACGGCAGAATAAATATAAATTTTGTTCCCCGGATTGTCGCTGGAAATAGTAGAAACAAAAACCGCTATCAATGCAGATGCCAAAGTTATTGCCCACCCTTTCATATGGAAGGAACATTGATTCATTCTGCTTATGTTGTTCTGTAAAAACTCAAGGTGTTTTTCGTTCGGTTTCATTTTGGCTTTTTTCTCCTCTTTGGTTTTCTTGTTAAAAAAATATTTGCAAATCATATCGTATAACACACGAAAATCGTCACTTGCGAATTGATCTTTTTCTTCCTCATTGTTTTTTGAAAATGCTATAAATCCCGAATAATCACCAAAAACAATCTCTTGTAATTCATAATTCACACAATCGTTCAAATCCAGGTGTAATTTTTGAGTAGTCTCTAAGTCCTTTTTTATAGACACTTTATTCTTTTTTCGTATTGTTCTAAAATAAAGCTTTTGTAATGCAAGTAGTAGCTGTTGACGGGTTTTTAGTACTTTTTCCCCATCTTCGGTGACAGTAATATTTTTTTCAAGCTTGTTTATTTTGTCTTCCAACAATTTTAACTCAAATCCCTCTACCTGATATGCATAAGATCCGTCTTGGCCTCTATTAACATACTTGAAAAACATAACAATCATAAACATGATTGCGATTGCAAATATGCCCGCTGTAGCTTTCCAAACATCATTCATGTTGGTAAGCTCACAAAATATTGAGGCAATTATTGAGATTATTAACGAATAAAAATATGTAGTTAAATCGTTATATAAATTGTTTCTAACAGTTAAGAAATCTTTTCTTGCATACAATCTATATAATTCATTTCTTTTAACCAACTCGTCAACTGCTCCATTTGTTTTATAATACAGATTTATAATTGCAATTTTACAAAGATAATCATCTTTAGATGCAATCTTGTAAAAATCTATGTTTTCAAACAAAGCGTCATCGCACTTTCTTAAATTATGAAAACCGCGTTTTACAGAAACGATTCCTTTAACAATAACAATGACAGGTATAGTTAAAAGAATTACTATCACTATCAATGATAAGATGCTTTTGAATAGTAGAAAAATATCCGACGATAATTTATCTTTTAGAATATAGAGAAACAGAGAACCTGCAAAAGCTATGATGATATCAAATATAAAAAACTTTGAAATTGCATTATCCAATCTCAGCGTGACTTTCTCATACCACTGAAATGTTTTTTTCATTAGAGACTCCTTTTCTTGAAAATCGGTGAACTTAATGTCAATGGCGGATATTCGCTTTCATCAGTCCGAGGTTAACGCCGGGCCGTCTGGATCCGACGTTGTACTCGTCGTGCTGATTGTTTTTGTCACAACTGTATTTTCTTTCAAAAACGCAGAACATTACTTTCTGATGATAAGTCAGTGCTTTTTCTTTTCCATCCATTCAAATTTGGCAGTATTATATTTCTTCCAAAACCTTGTGTTGCCTATTATAACATTCATTCACTTATTTGAACTTTCTTCCCACTAAACGCCACGCCGTATTTGAATACGTTCTTGACGCCCTTAGTGGAGAGTTCGGTATCGTATTTTCTGTCGTTAATCTGCTTCAGGGCTGTTTCCGAGAGTGCTTTCAGCTCGTCGTCGGAAGCGTTCTTAGCTGCCTTGAGTTCAATGAGAACGCCGGGCATCTTTGTGTCCTTGGGGCAGAGACAAATGTCGTAGCGACCTTCGCCCGATTCGCGATTGGACGTGATATAATAGCGGTTATCCAGCGTTGCGCAGAGACCGAGGACAAGCCCGTGGTAGAAGTTCTCACCAACGGTATCGTAGCTGCTTGCGGACTGCATCAGAAGCGTACCGATGTGCTTTTGAAGTGCCGTAGCATTGTTGGAATAGATCGCTTCTTGTATAGAAATTGCGGTCGATTGTGGAACAATTTTGTGTAGCTTTTGGAGAACTTCTTTGTTATAAACAAACGCGATCTCCTTATTGGGAATGGCAACTTCGCACATGAAGTCTCCACTGAAAGCGGGATCGGATTTAATGACCTTCAGATATCCGGCAACGAGCAGGAAACTGTATACAGACGAAGGATTGCTCTTGACCTGCGGGTAGATAACACCCGTATCAATATAGGTCAAGAAGGATTCGCCTTGCATAAGAGCGTTAAGTTTCTCGTAGACGGTTTCGTCGGCTTCTCCGAGAATCTCACCAATAATCTCATTACTACCCGTAGATTGCCAATAAGCACGCGCCTGACAATCGTTGCGGAAGTAGTTGATAACCGACCAGGGATTAAATATCTCGGTATTACCGAACTTATATCCATCGTACCAAGAGCAGATCTCTTCGTATTTATCTTCTGCTTTATAGTACTGTGCCATTTCCTTAACTTCTTCGGCGGTAAATCCAAAATACTCGCTGTATTTGCCGTCTATAATGGAGTTGATGGTGAGGTTATTAAGACCGCTGAAAATGCTTTCCTTTGCTACACGGAGAATACCCGTGAGGAATCCGTAGGTGAGATGTTTGTTATCTTTGAGACCGCCGGAGAAAAGGTTGCGCATAAAGCCGATAACTTCATCGTAGAACCCTTTGACGTGTCCTTGCTGAATAGGAGTGTCATATTCGTCTATGATGATAATGGGGGCTATGCCGTGATACTCGTGGAGCATACGGGAAAGATCTGCCAACGCATTTGAGAGATCAACGGCGGAACTGTTTCCGGACAAAAGATTTTCAACACGCTTGGCATCAGCGGCAGAGAGCTTATCATTTTTAATAAGCTCAGTATGACGAGCTGTTTCTTTGGAAAACAACTCATTGAAAGCTTCAAACGTTTCTTCCCACGTATTGAATTTTACATCCTTAAAACTCAAGAAAATGACGGGGTATTTTCCTTGACACTCTTGATATTTTTCGCCGTATGTCCAAATCTTTTTGTCCTTGAAATAAATCGACGTATCTTCTTCCGTCTTTTCAAAGAAAGTGCGAAGCATATCCATATTTAAGGTTTTTCCAAATCGACGTGGGCGCGTGAAAAGAGAGACCATTGGACGTTCATCAATAAAATCTTTGATCATCATGGTCTTGTCAATATAGTAATATTCTGTCGATGCCAAGCGATAATCGGAAACGCCGATAGGGAGAGGAAGATTTGTGGGGCGCGGCGCCTGAATGTAAGCTCCCGTTTTGATTCTGCTATCGGCAGGCTTTTCGGCATTGGCGGGAAGTTCCCAAGCACGTCCATTTTTGACCGCACCCTTTATTTTTCCTTTCTGACAAAGAGCAATCACACGTCTCTCTGTGATACCCCAAAGTTTCGCTGCATCTTTCACACGCATCATATCTGCCATTGGATAAACCTCCAATTATATTTTTACATGGTACATTATAGCACATTATCAGAACAATGTCAATATATTTCGGAACAATGTCGATAATTTTTGATATTGTTCCGAAACGTTGTTCCGATAGAAAATCAAGTGGTCATTTTGACCATTGATTTTGGGGTGGGTCGCGGAGACCCAGTCCACACTACATTGAAGATCAAGTGCGCAAAACGAGCACATGAAATCAAGTTATCTTTTTGGTAACATGAAAGTAAAAGTAGGCTGGACATCGTGTGTCCATCCTACAAAAGGATATGGTGCGGGTCGCAGAGACCCGCACCACCAAGACCAAGTGGCGAATTTCGCCACTTGAAGGTTCACTATGGTCTGGGCACGGTGTGCCCAGACCAAGGGGTTATTTTGCTTCATCCTCACACATAACGTCGTGCATGAGTCTTGCGCCAAGTTTGAAAGCATACTCAAAGATAGCTGCCTCGCCAAGGCTCATATACTCGCTCCAACAGTCGTGGAACTTTTCGAAGATCTCCTTTTGCTCATCGGTGAAGCTTTTCTCGAGGTCCTCGTGGTGCCGTGACATATAGCCGAGCAGTTCTTTCATCTCCTTCGAGTTGGTTCGGCTGTCCTCTTGGGGGATAATGTTGCCGTGCCACAGTTCTTGAATCATTGAGTTCATCTATACACAACCTCCTTCAGCACGATCTCCTCGGCGCTTGCCTTGATGTTATTCATCATCTGCACCCAGCGCATCGGGTTGGAGGCTTTGAGTTCTTCGGTCAAGCCCGTTCGCTTTGCCATCTGCGCGATATGTAAGTCGATCTGTTCGTGTGCCTGCTTGTCGATGCGGTGGAGATGCTCATTCAAGCGGTTTTCGGTCAGCAGGGTGGTGTACGTGCCTCTGCGGTTCTGCTTCATAAACTCAAGGTGCAATTTGCCGTACTTGCCGATCTCATAGGTTGTCTGTTCGCCAAGGTCAAGCAGGGGATAATATTGCTCGCCTCGGCGCTCGTATTCGATTCCGTTTTGTATCATTCTATCCTTCATCATTTTAGCCTCCTCTGTGAATCTTTCTGTAGATCTCGTGAATATCGTCAAGATGTGTCTGTGATTTGCGCATAATGCTGTTGTACTCTGCGGAGCAGAGAAACGAAAGCATGTCCTTCTTTTTCACCCAAATGCGAGAGTCAAGCATGATGCAATGGAGTTTATCTTCCACGCACCAGCGGCGAACTACCTTTCGCGGATATCCAGTTAAGGTTTCTATGTCCGGCGGGTTCATCATATCACGGCAGTTCTCTAATCTCTTTTGATAATATTTTTTGAGGGTTGGGGATTTGAGGTCTTTTTCGGGCAGACAGTTGATGGAGAGTATCCGCTGTTCCACCATCATTTTCAGTGCCTCTTGCCGCTGTCGCTTTTCATCGTTGAGTGCCTTCGGGATGGCAAATTTGCAGGGCTGCTTTTGGTATTCCTTGAGCGCTTCCAGCAGATCTTCTTTCCTGATCGTGTAGCAGTGTGTCTTCTTTTCGCTGATCTCACAAGGAATCAGACCGGCTCGTAGGTAGTATCTTGCGGTTCGTTTACTGATGTGGCAAACCACCCGTAAATCCTCAAGGGAGAAGGTGTCGGGGAGATTGGCAACTTCGTTCAAATCGTAGATCATTTTTCGCCCTCCTTCGTCGAGTATATCAGGTCATAAATCGCTCGTATATCGGCAATATGTTGGGGCGATTTTACGTTGATATCGTTGTAGGTAAAAGAGGTCAAAAACCTTATGGCGTCTGCCTTTGCGATCCATAGGCGGTTGGTTTTCGCGTGGGCAATCAGCTTCTTTTGCTTGCACCACCGCGTGATGGTTGGGGAGCGGTATCCCGTGACGCGCACAAGGTCGGCAACACAGATCAGCTCGGAGGCATCGGCAAGCTTATTTCGGTAATATTCGATCGCTACATCCGACGCGAGATCCTGCGTTGGAAGGTATATGACGGGGCTTTTACGGATTCCGTTTAAGTGTTGTTTTTCTCTCCAAATTCCCGGAATTTTGTATTTCTCGGGATTTTCACTGTAGTCTTCAATGGCTCTCAGCAGGGCGGTTTTTTTGACCAGATAACACCGCGTTTTCTTTCCGGTCGTCTCATAGGGAATGAGTCCGCTTTTGAGATAGTACCGCGCATCCAAATGGCTCAAATGGCAGGCGCGGCAAAGGTCTGCAAGGGATAAGACATCCGGCAAGCGTTGAATTTCGTCTAAATCGTAACGCATAAAAAGTTCTCTCCTAAATCGTTAAAAATTCTCTCCAAAAAAAGAAAAATCTTGATGTACTGCAGTTGCAATTCTTCTCTCGCGAATTCTCTCCAAATTCTCTCCAAAGTGCAAAAAATCGCTCAAAAAACGAGGGGTCTGTATCGATTCCGATCAATTCGTTTTAATTCATATCGGTTCCAAACAGTCCAGAAAAGCCTTGTAAAATAAGTATTTTCGGGAATTATTTTAGCACAAACTGCACCGAACTAAGTTGAAACGGTATTCTTTGGTAGACTTCTTGAAAACCGTTTGGGGGCAACCCCACAAGGGTTCGAATCCCTTCCTCTCCGCCAAATAGCGGCTAAAAACCGCAACAGCCGCAAGGGATAACCTTGCGGCTTTGTTTCTTCAATCATACTTTCGGGAGGATTATTTATGGAAACAAAAATTGAATCTACTTATGTTCGAGATGAAAAATTCGTAAAAGAATATTTTTCTTATCATTCCTATAAGCGTCCTTCAGGCATTATTATTACTGTCATCTGTATATTAGCCATTGTAAGCGGGGTCATAAATGTTTTTGCAAACAACAAATATTTGGCTATTATTAGCATTGTGCTCGGTATATATCTGCTTATTTTGCGAGTTATACGTGTAAAAAAGAGCATTAAAATATCTCTCGAAAGAGACAAAGAAAGCAATCACGGCAGTATCGTATCGGTACAAAACTTCGTAACAGAAAATTCGATAGTTGTAAAATCGTCATCAAACGAAACAGGCACAGAATATGAGATGTCTTGCATTGAAAAGGCATACCGATCCAAGAATTATATTTATTTAATAACCAAAGCTAAATTAGCGATTGTTTTCGATGTAAATAGTTTTTCTAAAGGAACACCCGAGGAACTTATTGAATTTATGAGCCAAAAAGGTATCAAAGTCAAATAATATCTCAAAACACAGCCCCGCCGTGATGGTGAGGCTGTGTTTTGCTTTACTCCTTCTCTACAAATAGGAGTATTGTGTTCATATGCCACGTCGACTTATGGACGATCTCGAAGGCGAAGTCATCGGTGAGGAAGTCCACAAGGGCGCTCTTAGGTACGATATACTTGCCGCTGATGCGGACGGCATCGATGTGCTTTTGCTGAATGTGGGACAAGTATTGAAATGCCTTAAACTAAGAACCGTAAATAGCTGCTCCTTCCAAGTATTTATTCTGAAGTATTGTGTAAAGCCATTCTGTAATTCTGTTTCCTCTATTGTATGAAGATGAATACGACGTTGTGTGAATTGCCCAAACGATATAATCCGATGTGTACACTGGGCTTCCGCTATTTCCAGGAAGGGTATTAATATCATAGCACACTTTATGCGTTGTTGAATTGCTCGTTGTGCCAGAATCCGTATACTGAATCCCTGCTGTTCCAGGGTAGCCACTTACAGTTACGCTTTTGCCATTAATGTTTTCTGAACTCCACCCCTTCCCAAACCAACCGTTTGAGGCTCCAAGATTATCCAACAAGGTGATTGCACACCAATCATAGTTTGTATCTAAATCTGATGTATAATTTGTTGCGCAAGTCCAATTTTTAGGATAATAATAATTTGTTGGGCTATAAGAACTACCATTCTGCCTAACATAAAACCGACAGTCATCAACCCAGCCAAGTTGATCATCCCACATATTATGCCCAGCAGTAGCAACAACATCATATCCTTCTAAAAAGCCCGTTCCATAATACCATTCAATAACGCCAGAGGAATTCTCCCAACCCATGCGCATTGCCAGAACGGCAGTATACGGATAAACATTCACATTTGAAACCGGAGCCCATGTCTTTCCAGGCAAAAGGTCATTCGGTTGGACATTTTCTGCTGTCAGTAACCCGTCAGGGATAAAAGCTTCGTCAATGGTCGTAGTGATTAGATTGCTTTCGTTAATGAATGAGCGATTGTCATCTTTCAATCTATCCATTGACAAGTTGAAGTACTGTTCCTCTTTGGTTAGATAGTTGACCTCCACTACGCTAAGTATGTCGTCATCATGAATTTGTCTATCGTTAACAGAAAGATGGTCGTTCCCGTTCTGTTCAGCTGTGCCTGCAACTACCGAAGGCGTCATTATTAGTGCAAAAGCGATAATCATTCCGCAAAGAGTCATGTATAGTCGTTTCATAATTCTTCGCCTATTCAATATCAAATTCAAAGTAATGAATTCCTTTTGGGGTAATAAGTCCCACACGATACTTTCCGCTCAAATTAGAAACGTCCAAAAATTCGGTATATAATCTTATTTCCGCTGTAAAGCATGTTGTCGTATCATTTTCATTTCCACAAAACCCATATCTCCCAATATATTTGGACGATGGGTCATACTTCACGCTTTTCCAAGCCCCCAGAGATTTTTTCTCCACAATTGGGGTGTTATAGAAATAAAATCCGTTCCCAGGATTGTTGTTTTTTAGCCGAAATACAATGGTCTCAGTATCTTTTGAATACTGATTGTCATCACATTCAACCGAAAAATTGTTATAGTCTTTTTCCACGTTGACGAGCAAACCTCCAGAGGAATAAATGTCAAAATCTATCTCAGGAATAACGGGACCGTCGCTATTAGAACAGGCAGTAAAAAATAGGCATAACAACACAATGAATAAATAAAGTTTTTTCATAACTCATCCCTCCAAACAATAATTAAAAAAAGCGCATAAACCCCCTAACAAAAGCGGTTTATGCGCCAATCGGCAGGAAAGCCAATCTCCTATAAAGAACGCAAAGATTCCTTGCCAAAGGAACGGGAGGGCACATGTGCTGCTTTTTGTATATTACCGCTTCAAACATGAACATGATGGTCTCTCCTTTCAATTAGCATTTTATCCCTATGTATATTAGGCCGCATCTAATTTATTTTGTCAATAGTTTGGCAATGCGTAATTGTGAATTAAGTGTAACTTTTGGTTTTGAGTCTGCTTTTGCCTTTCACTCAAACGAATTTATCTATCTTGATTAAGATTATCTACGCTTTGGGATCATTCACAATTAGACAAGTTCTTGCGGCTCTGTCCGGCGCTTAATTTTGCTCGCCAGACTTTTTTTCAAGTGGCTTCACATAGCAGCGACGTCGTTTATGCGTTTCTGCATGAAAGCGACTCCACATGGACTGAATGCGGGAATTGGTTTCGAGCATGGGACCTGTTTGCGCATATCGAATTCCATATTTTTCTGCACCCTCGAAGGTATGTACGATAATGGCAGCTCCCAGTGCGCTGTTCCAGTACTTGGGCTTGGTGGCGATGAGAAGAAATTCCAACGTATCATGTTTTTTTGCGGCAAGATATCGAAGCAAATGGACCCAACCGAAAGGGAAAAGACGCCCCTTGCATTTGCGCACGGTTTCGGCAAGGGAGGGAATGACGACGCCAAACGAGACGGGATTGTCGTTTTCATCGGCAATTAGCGCTAGAAATTCCGGCTTGACAAGCATGATGAATTGACCGATATAAAGCTCAACCTGCTTGTCATTCAGCGGAATCACGCCGTAAATATCTTTGTATGCCTCATACAGCAGTTCAAAAATTTGTTTGGCATAAGGGAGCACGTCTTTTGTCTTTTTCAAGCGAATCTCGTGCAGGTTTAGCTTATGAAGGGAATATTCCGCGATTTTTCTGATTCTGGGGTCGAGGACGTTGGGCTTTTCCATTTTCATTTCTACCCAGTCGGTGAACTTTTGATAGCCGAGTGCCTCCAAATGCCGCATGTAATACGCATGGTTGTAAGTGGTGATAAAAAGCCCCTTCTCATCAAAGCCTTCCACCAGCAATCCTTGATGATCGAGATCGCAAAAGCCCATCGGTCCTTGGACCTCCTCCATACCAAGCTCTTTGGCCCAGGTCTCCACCTGAGAGAGCAGCAGACGAGACACCTCGAGATCGTCGATGACGTCGTATCGGGAAAAACGGACGCAGCGTTTTTTCCAGATTTCATTGAATCTCCGGTTATAGATGGCGGCGACTCTGCCGACCGGCTTCCCGCCGCGCAGCGCCATGAAATATCTGGCATCGCAATATTCAAAGGCGGGATTTTTATCCCATCGGAGATTTTCCATCTCATCCATCATCAGAGATGGCACATAATTGGGATTTTCTATATAAAGTCGGTCGGGAAAAGAGATGAATCGCTTTAATTCTTTTGGAGAGGTCAGTTCATAAATGTTTGTTTCCCCGTCGGAATGAAGGAATTTCATAGGCGGCTCCTTTTATGTTTTGTCTCATTTTATTATATACTTTTTGCTGCAATTTTTCAAGAATAAATTGGAATTTAAGGTTTTATTAAGAAATTTCGAATAAAAAAAACATTCCCGTATACACTATTCGATGAGATATTCTGTGAAAAATATAAAAAAATTATTGACAAATCTCCCAACATATGATATGATAACTA
Organism: Clostridiales bacterium; assembly: GCA_003150035.1. Classification (GTDB taxonomy): domain Bacteria; phylum Bacillota; class Clostridia; order Oscillospirales; family CAG-272; genus QALR01. Next base: position 48,891 of record QALR01000026.1, on the reverse strand, counting down.
AGCTCTGGATATGATCCATTAGCTCAGAAGGTAGAGCACATGACTTTTAATCATGGTGTCCGGAGTTCGACTCTCCGATGGATCACCAAAAACGAGGCGCTATAACGTCTCGTTTTTTTATTCAAAACTGGGATGGCGCCATGAGGCGGGCATACAACATTTTTGAAATGTCGCGCTAAATTTCAAAATGCGCTATGTTGCGAGATTTGTACTGTATTTGCTTCTATGAGAGATGGCACATCGTCATAGCAAGGCGAATCTTTTGCTTTTTACAAAAATTTCTGCAAACTTTCGATTGCATGTTGAATTCTGTCTGTAAATACGATATAATAAAAGACGTTTGGAAGAAGGGATGTCTTATTGTAAAAGATAAATATTTGCAGATGACGCAGAGCCCTATCCCGGGATTGGTTCTGCGACTGTCGGTGCCGACGATTATCAGCATGCTTGTCACATCACTTTATAATATGGTAGATACGTACTATGTCGGCATGATGGAGAATACGAATGCGACGGCAGCAGTCGGCGCCGTTTTTTCGTTTATGTCGTTGATCCAAGCGTTTGGATTTTTCTTCGGACACGGCTCCGGCAATTATATTTCACGCAAGCTCGGTGCGAAGGAAGGGGATAAAGCCGGTGTCATGGCGGCCAATGGCTTTTTCCTGGCCTTGATTTTTGGTTTTGTCATTATGATTGTCGGATTTTTGTTTCTCACGCCGATATCCGCCATATTGGGGGGCATGTCCGAGGAGGCGGGCGAGATTGATGAAATTCTGCCTTATATTGAAAGCTATCTTTTCTATATCCTGATTGGCGCGCCCTATATGACGGCGTCACTTGTGCTCAACAACCAGCTTCGTTTTCAGGGAAATGCTTTTTATGCGATGATTGGCATCGCATCGGGTGCCGTTCTCAATGTCGCCCTTGATCCGCTTTTCATGTTCGTTTTTGATATGGGTGTCGCGGGTGCCGCACTGGCGACGATCATCAGCCAGTTTGCCGGCTTTGTGATTTTGTATATTGGGGTTGCCCGCAGCGGCAATGTCAAAATCAAGCTACGCAATTTTCGGCCGACATGGGAGTATTTGAAGGAGATCTGCCGTGGCGGTTTTCCCTCGCTTTGCAGACAGGGACTGGCTAGCGTCGCTACAATATGCCTGAATTTTGTCGCTTCCGCTTATGGAGCGGCAAGTGAATACGGACGCGCGGCAACCCTTGCCGGCATCTCCGTGACTACACGGATCATGCAGTTCGCAAGCGCTGCGCTCATCGGCTTCGGACAGGGCTTTCAGCCTATTTGCGGCTTTAATTATGGCGCAAAAAATTACAGAAGAGTATCGCAAGCGTTTTGGTTCTGCCTCTGTTTATCCGGCGTCGCTCTTGTTGTTCTAGCGATTCCGCTTACGATATTTACCCCGCGGCTTATTACGCTTTTCCGCGACGACCCGAACGTTGTCGCCGTCGGTACGCTCTGTATGCGCCTGCAATGCGTGGTGCTTCCGCTGAACGCATGGCACACGCTGTCTAATATGATGCTTCAGGCGACTGGCAGCGCGCTGCCTGCCTCGATTTTAGCTGCGGCACGCCAGGGATTGTTTTTTATCCCTCTTCTGTTTTTGTTTGCCGGTCTTTGGGGAGTCACGGGTATCCAGATTACCCAAGCTGTATCCGATGTGCTGTCCTTTTTGATTGCTATTCCTTTGGCGTTTTCCTTTTTTCGGAAAATGCGACGTATGGAAAACGAAAATAAAAAATCCGCTCCTGCTTAAAATGGATAGTGCCACTCGTTTTGTCGTTTTCAATCTGGAATAACTCTCCTTGCAAGCCAATTATTGCGCCTTGATTTGGCGGATTTAGAAAGTTTATAATGGCTTTAGAAATACCAAACAAGGAGAGTTTTCCCATGAGAAATGATTACAAAGCTTCCATACGCCATTGGAAAAAAGCGCTTTTGATGCCTTTGCTTGCGGCGGTCGCCGTGCTGTATTTCTCGGCGTGCTCTGAGGTTCCGGAGTCTGTGGATTCCCGGGCGACGGCATTCACTGATACAGCGTCCGCAGTGCCGCCAGAATCGGAAAATAGCGAGGCGCAAATAACGGCGTCCGAACCCGTCCCGACGGAATCCTGCGAGAAACCGATAGAAACAACCCGTCCTACGGAACCGCCGGACGAGGTGTCGGATATACATACGCAAACAAGCGAATCCTTAGTGGCCATTCCCTACGGCACGGTATATGAATATTCCGACCGATATTATGAGGATGAGAGTTTTGTACGTGTCGCCGGAATCGATGGCTGCAAGCTTATCACGGTTGTGACGACTTTTGAGGGAGACAAGGCGACAGGCGTCAGCGAGAAAGAAGAGGTTCTGTATCTGCCCACTTGCGAAATCATTGTTGTTGGCACGAAGGATGTCATCACTTACGATACGCTTATCGTGACGGAAGACGAAACCGGGTTTGAAACGAAATATGAATACGATGAGAACGCCTATGACGACGAGAGAACGACGGTTCAGGAGGGGAAGGGCGGCTATACGACCTCGGAATACCGCGTTACCTATGAAAAGGGTGTCGAGATTGCAAGGGAGCTTGTGGCAAGCGAGGTGACGCCTTCTGTTCCGGAAATCATCCGTATCGGCACAAAGCCGGCGCACGCAGAAGAGCAGATTACAAGCAAGGAAAACCTCATTTCCTATAAGACGGTATATGAATACGATTCCACGCTAGAGGACGGGGTGCGGAAGACGAAAACCGCCGGGGAAAACGGCTATACGGAAAACACCTATCTTATCACCTATTACCACGGCGAGGAAGTTTCGCGCGAGCTTGTGAAAAGTACCGTACATGAGCCGCAGAATGAAGTTATTGTGATCGGTACAAAAAAAGAAGAAACCTTCGGAATGCCGTATATTGACGCGGCACACGGCGGATATGATTATAACGTGACACAGGATTTCGGCGGCTCGAATGGCCACGGCGGCATTGATTTCGGCGTCTGGTACGGGGAGGCGATTGTCGCTGTCATGAGCGGGACGGTCGTCTACGCCTATGACGAGGGAGATATTCCGACAAGCGACCTGCGTTGGACGTACGGCACCTATGTCGTGGTCGAGCACGATAACGGTACACGCTCCTATTATGCCCATATGAGCAGCCGTACCGTTTCGGTGGGGGATACTGTGAAAAAGGGCGAAATTGTTGGCTACAGCGGCAACACCGGACGTGTGTCGCCCTCTCCCACCGCATCGAATCCGCTTGCCGGCACGCACCTGCATTTTGAAATTCGTGTATGGAACGGAAATACATACATAAAAGCCGATCCGAAGGACTATTTACCTCGTTGGAATTATTAAAAATATAAATCGATTTCGGAAAGGGTTGGACATGTTTATGAAAGATTACAAATGGTACGGACATTTTAACGCGGATGATTCCTTTACCATAACGGAGCCGGAGACGCCCCGCCATTGGTACAACTACTTTTTCAACGACGAATATGTGACGTTTACCTCGCAGACTGGCTTCGGCGAGGGACTCGCGCAGGACGATATGGGCAGGCGGATTCTGCTTGTATCGAACCGGAACGTCTTTTTGTCGGAAGGGAAATCGTTCTGGAGTCTGTTTGGGCTTCCGTTAGGATACGGATATACGGACTACGCCTGCCTGCATGGCAGTGGATTTTCTACCATCGGTCTTTCATACCGTGGCATCGAGAGCGCGGTGCGCCTATTTGTCCCAAACGAGGGCAGACGCGAAATTTGGAGCGTAACGCTTACCAACAAAGGGGAACAGGCGCGCACGCTCCGACTTGTCACCTATGCGAAAACGGAGCTTGACGGCATTTACCGTCCGCAGGGTTATAATCTCGGCACCGGCGGCTTTATGAAGGAGAAGAATGCGGTCTTTGCACACGACTATCATCCGCTGTATTCCGAGCGAAACCGTCATATCTGGGGCTATATGACGGCGTCAGAGGACGTTTCGGGTTTCGATTCGAGACGCAATGCGTTTATTGGGCCCTATGGGGACGAGCAGCACCCAGTGGCGCTGACGAAGCACGGCGGCTGTACGAACAGCGACTGCAATTCGGAGAAGCTATGTCTCGTTCTGGAAAATACGCTCATCCTCATGCCGGGGGAGAGCCGCACGGTTCACTTTGTGGTCGGTGTTGCACTTGACGAGGCGGAAATCGTCCGTCCGACGGCGGATTCGGTCGAGACGGAATTTACCGCGATGGAAAAGAAATACCAAGAGGTGCTTTCCGGCGTTTCCATCCGGACGCCGTGGGAGAATTTTGACCATCTCATCAACGGATGGATGAAATACGCGGCGGATATGGGTTCCCGTTGGGCGCGTGTTCGCCACAACGGCTACCGCGATATGACGAGCGATACGGAATGCCTGGCGGCGGTGAATCCGAGACTTGCATGGGAGCGTATGAAGCGTGTGCTTTCCTATCAGTATGCAAGCGGCTATGCGCCGCGCACCATCATCGACGGTGCCATCCGCGACCGCAATTTCGCGGACAACACCGTTTGGATGACCTTTGCCGTGAATACGATTATCAAGGAGCTTGGGGATCCCTCTCTGCTTTATGAAACGGTGAAATTCAACGACACGAAAGAGGAATATTCTGTCTATGAGCATATCAAGCGTTCGGTGGATTTCCTGTATCACTTCCAAGGACTTTACGGGCTTGTCCGTATCTGGGGCGGCGATTGGAACGATTGCGTGAACTATGCCGGCCTGAAAGGAAAAGGCGTGTCCGTCTGGCTTTCCATCGCATGGGTGCGTGCGAACCGTCAGTTTGCGGAGATCGCGCGATGGCTCGGATGCGAGGAAGACGCGAAGGCAGCGGACGAGCGCGGCAAAATCATGGAGGATCGCATCGAAAAATACGGTTGGGATGAAAAAGGCGGTTACTATATCTACGCGCGCACCGACGATGATATCATCATGGGCAGCGCGGACTGCGACGAGGGGCAGATTTTCCTCATTTCTCAGCTTTGGTCGGTACTGGCGGGACTGCGCCGCGGGGAGCAGGCGATGGAACGCGCCGAGGAAATCCTCGAAACACCGCTCGGCATTCGCCTCGCTTATCCGCCGTACTCCTATCAGCGCGACTACATCGGCTCCATGGCGGAGAAAGCGCCCGGCGTTCAGGATAACGGCGGTATCTATCTCCATCCCTCTGCATGGAAGCTTGCGGTGGATAGCCTTCTTCGCCGTCCCGACCTTGTGGAGGAGGGGCTTCGCAAAATGCTCCCGTTCGATACGACCTATGCCGTGAAATGCGGCGAGCCGTATGCGATGTTCAACTCCTATTTTGCACCGGAAACCGGTTACCGCGCCGGAACGCCGGGACAAAGTTGGCGCACTGCGTCGAGCTCATGGCTGCTCAAGAGTACGGTGGAATATATCTTCGGATTGCACCCGGAGCTTGCAGGGCTTCGCATTGAGCCATGTCTGCCGCTCTCCTGGCGTGAATGCGGCATTACCAAGGTATTCCGCGGCTGCACGTATGAGATTTCCTTCCACGGGGACGGAAATGGTTCGGATGTCCTGTCTATCTATGTGAATGGAAAGCCTGTGCAGGGGAATATCGTTGCGCCCGTCGCAGGAGAAACGCTAAGGGTGGATGTGACGCTTGGCAAAAAAGCATAACGAGATAAAAATACCGGAACGGGAAAGCCGTTCCGGTATTTTTATCTCGTAGTTGAAATTTTCTCCGTTTTGTATTATAATAAACAGAGAGGGGAGAGGTACTGCCAATCCGTATTTTTGACTATAATGGGAAGGGAGACAACACGATGGATAAAAAGAGACAAGCCAGACAGGTTTCAGAGATCCTCGGTCTTTCGCTTTTTCTTGCCATGCTGCTGCTTTTGCTTTCTTCCTTGTTTTTGCATTTTTTGAATATAGAAGAAACGGTGCCCTTGCTGCTTATTCAGCTGCTTTTGCGGGCCGCCGTATTTCTTTTGCCGATAGGCTTTGTCCGCATGGCTTTTATCAAGATGCGCACCCCTGTCCCGTTCTTTTCCCGCAGGAGCAGCGCGGGAAGACGCTTTTTGATCGGTATTTCCTCGGTTGGCTTTGTGGTGATTCTCCAGATTTTATATAGCTCGGTGTTTCCGTCGTCCATGATGACAATGGGCGTCTCGAGGCAGACGACTCTGGGGGAACTCATCTTGATGTTTTTCGCATATGTGACGGCGCCTGCGGTATGGGAGGAGTTTTATTTCAGGGGAACGGTCATGCGTGCGCTGACCATACACCGAAAGCTTCTTGCGCTTCTGATTTCCTCGCTTGCTTTCGGTCTTATGCATGTTTCTCTTGAACAGTTTCCGATTGCTTTTCTTTGCGGCCTCATCATCGGGACGGCGTATCTTGCGACTGCCTCGCTTGGCTGCGCGGTTTTTATTCATTTGATATGCAATTTGATCTGGTATGCCGCCGAAATGATAAGAGTGTTTTGGGAACCTGGCTATTCGCTTTTTATGAATATCGTGTTTGCCCTCTGCGTCGTCTTGGTTGTGGCGGGTATTCCAACAATAAAATTGACATTCGCGACGGTCGTTGAGGATAGAGACGACGTGGCGCCGTCCTCTTATTTCTGGAGTGTGCCTATGGCTTTGTTTCTTGTCGCTGCGGTATGTATTACGATTTTCTGGCAGGGTTGACGAAGGGAGAACACAAAAACATGAATCAGAATCCGGAGCGGTATATGGCCGCCGCCATCGCACAGGCAAAGTGTGCTGCACGCCGCGGGGAAGTGCCGGTGGGGGCTGTTATTGTGAAAGACGGAAAGATCCTTGCGCGGGCATACAATACGCGTGAGACGAGAAAAAACGCGCTTCATCATGCGGAGCTGAAAGTGATTGGCAGGGCATGTGAAAAGCTTGGCGGTTGGCGGCTCCCAGGCTGTGAGCTGTATGTGACGCTGGAGCCGTGCCCGATGTGCGCGGGCGCGATCGTCAATGCCCGTATAGAGAAGGTTTGGTTCGGAGCATGGGATCCGAAGGCCGGCGCATTCGGCTCCCTGTTCGACATCAATACATGCGGACTTAATCACAGGCCCGCGGTTGAGGGCGGTGTGTTGGAGTCCGATTGCGCGGCTCTGCTTTCAAATTTTTTTTTGGAGCTGAGACGGGGCAAAAGTGTCGGCAGGACGGATAAAAAAGGCGAAAATTAAGAAAATGTGGCGAGAAATCGTCTCAAAATCTATTTGACAATCGTGCATAAATGTGGTAGTATAGGCATAGGCAAGTGACGGCGGCAGAATCCCCACCGGATGGCGGTGCGGTGTGCCCTGAAAAACTGCGGCTTTGAAAAGTTATGCCGTTCTGCGGAACGGTGTGGGGAGGTTCAAATGAAAAAAGAAATCAAAAAATCATTGTTTGCCTTTTTCTCGATTCTTCTGACGGTTGCCATCTGCGTTTTGGCTGTCGGATGTGCCGGAGAGGGAGGAACAGAAACAACGCTTGGAACGCTTCCGACCGAAACGACGGACAGCAGCACGACGGGAACGGGTGAGACGACGAACGACGGTACATCTACTTCCGGGACAACATCCGGCGGGGGCGGTACGGTGAATCCCCCGGTTGGAGACTACATAAATCCGCTCACTGGCGAACCGACGACCAAGAATCTGTCGAATACAAGACCGGTCGCCATTGTGGTGGATAACATTGCGAGTGCTTATGAATATCAGACAGGACTCGACCAGGCGGATATCCTCTATGAGGCGCTTGTGGCGCCGGGTATTACGAGATTCTTGATGGTAGTTGCCGACTATACGACGGTTGACAGCGTGTGCAATATCCGTTCCGGAAGAGATTATCATTTGGATCTCGCAGCGTACCATAATGCCGTTCTTGTAGCGCATGGTGGGTCGAAGACCCAAAATTATGACTTCTATGAGCTTGCAGAGGAAAGATACGGCAGCCGGTGGGGATATGTGGATTCGATGTTTGAGCCGTGGTTTGCTCATGCGGACAAGGGCGAGCAGTACGGAACCATCGATCATTACGGCGAGCGCCCGAATGAGCTGAATTATGACACGATCTTCAAGCCGGCGGCACTGACGGCGCTTCTTAATTCCAGCGCATCCTATTTTGTGAAAGCCGGCGGCACCATCACAGGTACGCCGAAGCAGAGCTTGGAATTCGTGCCTTATGGTACGGAGAAATCCATGGCAGGGGCATCGGATGCCACAACTATCGATCTGGAATTTACCTGTCAAGGGGTATCGGAGCTTGGCAAAATGGTCAGCTTCCGTTATGATGCGGCGACGGATAAATATCTTCGCTATCAGGACGGCGCGGCACATGTGGATTCTGAAACGGGAAGACAGCTTTCCTTCACCAATGTGATTACGCTTTTCACCGATGTTGAAAATGCCAAAACCGGTCTTTCCAATGATCCGGATATGGCTCGTGTTGATACACGCGGCAACGGAACCGGCTATTATTTCTACGGCGGCAAGGTAATTGAAATCACATGGAGCTCCGATGGTTCCAACCTCACGCTGACGGATCCGCTCGGTGCGGAACTGACGCTTGCGACGGGCAATACCTATATTGGATATCTTGACAACGACTATATTTATGGCGGCGAAGCTTTCTGGAGTTAAGGGAAATCAGAATGAATCGGGCGGGGCATCGCAGATGTCCCGCCTTTGTTTTAGAGCTTTTAGAGGCCACCTGCACGATGGTTTCAAGATTTGCCGGTGAGCAAACGTGTAAGAGGGGTGAGCGGTTTCAAAAATATTTTTTTGCTTCTCTTGACATGTCGGAGACGGCATGCTATAATGAATACAATAAAATCTTTAAGTTGGTACGGAGCTGCCGACAAGATTGGCATAAAGGGTGGTCCACGAAAAGGGCTGTTTTTGTTGCGCGAAACTTGTCGGATGGACAAGTTTTTTTAGCATCCGGACAGAGAGAGGTTGCGTTTATGCTTACAGTTTTGAAAGATGCGGCGGTTTATGAAAACGGCGTTATGAAAAAAAAGGATCTCCTTTTTTCCGGCGCTGCGCTTTCCTCTTTTTCCGAGGAGACGTTTTCGGGGGCTTCCGTTTCTGAACTTCATGACGTGTTGGTTTTACCCGGCTTTTGCGATGTGCATGTGCATTTCCGAGAGCCGGGTTTTTCTTATAAAGAGGACATTGCGAGCGGGACGGCCGCTGCCGCTCGCGGCGGGTATACGGCGGTTTGCACCATGCCGAACCTGTCTCCGGCGCCGGACAGCGTGCAGCATCTGAAAGTGGAGACGGACGCAATTGCGCGTTCGGCACGCATCGCGGTGTTTCCGTACGGCACCATCACCAAAGGCGAGCTTGGACGGGAGCTTTCGGAGATGGAGGCATTAGCGCCGTCTGTCATCGCTTTTTCGGACGACGGGCACGGCGTGCAGAGCGGCGACATGATGGAAGCGGCGATGAAAAAGGCAAAATCGCTTGGTAAAATCATTGCCGCCCATTGCGAGGACAATTCCTTGCTGCACGGCGGCTATATCCACGACGGCGTTTATGCTGCGGTGCACGGACACCGCGGGATTTCTTCCGAGAGCGAATGGCGGCAGATCGAGCGCGACCTTGCTTTGGCGGAAAAGACGGGCTGCGCCTATCATGTATGCCACATTTCGACAGCGGAGAGCGTGGCGCTGATTCGGGATGCCAAAGCGTGCGGTGTGGACGTCACCTGCGAGACGGCGCCCCATTATCTTGTGCTGGACGAGAGCGCACTTTGCGAGGACGGGCGCTTCAAAATGAATCCGCCTCTGCGCTCGCCGCGCGACCGCGAGGCGCTGCTTGAGGGACTTGCGGATGGCACCATCGATATGATAGCGACGGACCACGCGCCGCACAGCGCAGAGGAAAAATCCAGAGGTCTTGAGAAAAGTGCGATGGGCATTGTCGGCCTTGAGACTGCCTTTCCCGTTTTGTATACGGCGCTCGTCAAAAAGAACGTGATTAGCCTTATGCGGCTTGTCGAACTGATGTCGGTGGCGCCGCGCAGACGGTTCGGGATTCCCTCGGATCCCGGTTTCTGCCTTTTTGACGTCGGGGAAGAATATGAAATTTGTCCCGATGACTTTTTATCCCGCGGGCGCAGCACGCCTTTTGCCGGGATGGGAGTCTTCGGAAAATGTATCGCGACGGTATATGGAGGAAAAACAGTATGGCAAAGCAAATGAATCGGAAAATTGTTCTGGAAGACGGGAGCGAATATGTGGGCTGCGGCTTCGGTGCGGACATCTACCGCGTATGTGAAATCGTCTTCAACACGTCCATGGTCGGCTATCAGGAAATCGTGTCGGACCCTTCCTATACCGATCAAGCAGTGGTGATGACCTATCCGCTGATTGGCAATTACGGCATCACCGACGAGGATTATGAGACGAAAACGCCGACCATCGGCGGGCTTATTGTGCGGGAGTACAACGACATCCCGTCCAATTTCCGATATACGAAAACACTTTCGGAGATGATGGAGGAATACCATGTGCCGGGAATTTCCGGTATTGATACGCGCAAGCTGACACGCAGCATCCGTGACCTCGGTTCCCGCCGTATGCTGATTACCTCCTTGGATATGCCGCGCGAGCAGGCACTGGAAACGATCCGAAACACACCGGTCCCGCATGACGCGGTCCCGCGCGTCAGCTGCCGCAAGCGTTGGTATTCGCGTACGGCAAACGCCAGATTCAATGTAGTTGCCGTGGACTGCGGCATCAAGCTCGGCATTGTCCGCTCGCTGAATGCGCGCGGCTGCAACGTGACGGTCGTTCCGTGGAACACTTCGGCTGACGAAGTGGCACGCATGAAGCCGGACGGTATTTTTCTTTCCAACGGGCCGGGGGATCCGGAGGATGTGACGCCGGTTATTTCGCTGATTCGGGAGCTGCGCGGGAAATATCCGATTTTCGGCATATGTCTCGGTCATCAGATGATAAGCCTTGCTTATGGGGCGAAAACCTATAAGCTGAAATTCGGGCATCGCGGCGGCAACCATCCGGTCAAAAATCTTTTGACAGATAAGATTGAAATCACCTCACAGAATCATAGTTACGCCGTGGATGCGGAAAGCGTTGCGGGAACGGGGCTTGAAATCACGCATATCAACCTTTTGGACGGGACAGTAGAGGGCGTGCGCTGCGGACGCGACCGGATTTTCTCAGTGCAGTACCATCCGGAAAGCTCGCCCGGCCCGCAGGACAGCGCCTATTTATTTGATGAATTTATCGCACAGATGAAGGGAGAGAGATGACATGCCGAAAAGAAGCGATTTGAAAAAGATTCTGGTGATTGGCTCCGGACCGATTGTTATCGGACAGGCAGCGGAGTTCGACTATGCCGGCACACAGGCGTGTCTTGCGCTGAAGGAGGAGGGATATGAGGTCGTGCTCTGCAATTCCAATCCGGCGACGATCATGACCGACACCTCCATCGCTGATAAAATCTATATGGAGCCGTTGACGCTCGAATATATCGCGAAAATTCTTCGTTATGAGCGCCCGGATGCCATTGTGCCCGGCATCGGCGGACAAACGGGACTCAATCTCGCCGTGCAGCTCGAAAAAAAGGGTGTGCTTCGCGAATGCCAGGTTGAGCTGCTCGGCACACGCAGCGAAAGCATCGAGCAGGCGGAGGACAGAGAGAAATTCAAGGCGCTTTGCGAGAGCCTTGGCGAGCCGGTGCTGCCGTCCCTCATCGCGCACAGCATCGAGGAAGGGCTTGCCGCGGCGGAGGCCATCGGTTATCCGGTCGTGCTGCGCCCCGCATTCACGCTTGGCGGAACAGGCGGCGGCTTTGCCGACGACGAGGGGGAGTGCCGTGAGCTTCTCAAAAACGCGCTGAAGCTTTCTCCCGTACACGAGGTGCTTGTGGAGAAGAGCATCAAGGGCTACAAGGAGATCGAATATGAGGTCATGCGGGACGCGAACGATACGGCCATCACCATTTGTAATATGGAAAACGTCGATCCCGTCGGTATTCATACCGGGGATTCTATCGTGGTCTGCCCGAGCCAGACGCTGACGAACAAGGAATATCACATGCTGCGTGACAGCGCGCTGAAAATCATCCGCGCGCTGAAAATCGAGGGTGGCTGCAATGTGCAGTTTGCGCTCGACCCGCATTCCTTCCAATATTATCTGATCGAGGTCAATCCCCGCGTATCGCGCTCCTCTGCGCTCGCTTCCAAGGCAAGCGGCTATCCGATCGCGCGTGTTTCCGCGAAAATCGCGGTCGGCATGACGCTCGACGAGATCGCCATTGCCAACACGCCCGCGTCCTTTGAACCGACGCTCGACTATGTGGTAACGAAAATGCCGCGCTTTCCATTTGACAAATTTGCGGCGGCGAACAACAAGCTTTCCACGCAGATGAAGGCGACAGGCGAGGTCATGAGCATCGGGCGCACGATTGAGGAAAGCCTGCTCAAAGCGGTGCGTTCGCTGGAAATCGGCGTGTGCCATCTGTATATGAGCAAATTCGACGAAAAATCTTCTGACGCGCTGATGGAATATGTCAAAATCGGCACGGACGACCGTATGTTTGCCATTGCGGAACTGATTCGCCGCGGCGTGGATATCGGCCTTATCTGCTATGCGACGAAAATCGACATGCTCTTTCTTGAAAAAGTGAAAAATATTGTCATGATGGAAAAGGAGCTTGCCGCGGCACCGCAGGATGTTTCCTGCCTCTGCGAAGCGAAGCGGATGGGCTTTTCCGACAAATACATTGCAAAGCTTTGGGGCTGCAGGGAAATCGACGTCTACCGCCTGCGGGAAAGAGAAAATCTTTTCCCGGTCTACAAGATGATTGACACCTGCGCATCGGAATTTGAAAGCTATATCCCGTATTTTTATTCTACTTACGAAGACGAAAATGAATCTCTCGTTTCCGACAAAAAGAAAATCATTGTGCTTGGTTCGGGGCCTATCCGCATCGGGCAGGGCGTCGAATTCGATTATTCCACCGTTCACGCGGTCAAAACCATCAAGGCATCCGGGTATGAGGCAATCATCATCAACAACAATCCGGAAACGGTTTCCACGGACTATACGACCTCCGATAAGCTCTATTTTGAGCCGCTGTGCGTCGAGGACGTCATGAACATCATCCGGCTCGAAAAGCCGGTGGGGGTTATCGCCTCTCTCGGCGGACAGACCGCCATCAATCTCGCCGAACCACTTCGGGAGAGAGGCGTTACCATCATCGGGACCGACTGCGATGCCATCGAGAAAGCGGAGAATCGTGACGCCTTTGAAAAGGTGCTCGAAGCGCTGCACATTCCGCAGCCGGAGGGCAAGGCGGTCACGAAAATCGAGGACGGCGTCGCCGCTGCCGCGAAAATCGGCTATCCTGTGCTTGTGCGTCCGTCGTTTGTGCTCGGAGGACGGGCGATGCAGATTGTCGCCGACGAGGAGGGGCTGCGGCATTACCTCAAAAATGCGGTGGAAATCGACGAGGACAAGCCGGTCCTTGTAGACAAATACATTCAGGGCAAGGAGGTCGAGGTCGACGCCGTTTGCGACGGGACAGACGTGTTTGTGCCGGGCATTATGGAGCTTGTCGAGCGTACGGGTATTCACAGCGGCGACTCCATCAGCGTTTATCCGACGTTCAGTATTTCGGACAAGGTGAAACGCATTATCCTTGATTATACGAAAAAGCTCGGACTCGGTATCGGGATCATTGGGCTTTACAACATTCAGTTCATTGTGGACAAGGATGAGAACGTGTTTATCATCGAGGTCAATCCGCGCTCGTCCCGCACGGTGCCGTTTATTTCCAAATCCACAGGATACAGCCTTGCGGATATCGGAACACTCGTCATTCTCGGAAAAAGCCTGCGGGAGCAGGGATTCCATGCGATCTATCCCGCGGAGAAAAAGCGTTGGTACGTGAAGGCGCCTGCTTTTTCCTTCTCGAAGCTGCGCGGGCTTGACGCCTATCTCAGCCCGGAGATGAAGTCGACCGGCGAGGCGATCGGCTATGACAACAGCCTTACGCGCGCGCTGTATAAGGCGCTCAAGGCTTCCGGCACGAACGTTGTGAACTACGGCACGGTGTTCTGCACCATTGCCGACAAGGACAAGGAGGAGGCGCTGCCGCTTATCCGGCGGTTCTACAATATGGGCTTCAATATCCAGGCGACGGCGGGAACAGCGAAATTCCTGAAAGAGCACGGCATCCGCACGCACGCCGTGCGCAAAATCAGCGAAGGCAGCGAGGAGATTTTCGATTCCATCAGGCAGGGGTATGTCAACTATATCATCAATACGCGCGATATGAACTCCTCCGGCGAGCTATCCGACGGATATGGGATCCGTCAGTGCGCCGTGGAAAACAACGTGACGATGTTTACCGCGCTCGATACGGTCAAGGTCCTGCTCGACGTGCTCGAGGAAACGACGCTCGGCATTTCTACCATCGATGCGTGAGGTGACGGCATGGTACAGGGAATTTATACAACTGTCTCAAATCGAAAAATCGCGCGGGACGTTTATGAAATGGTCCTTTCCGGCGACACCTCGGCGCTCACAGCGCCGGGACAGTTCATCAATATCAAAATCGAAGGATGCTTCCTGCGCCGCCCGATTTCCGTCTGCGACTGGGACGGCGATACCGTCAAAATCGTCTATAAAGTGGTGGGCTCGGGTACGGCCGCCATGTCGGAAATGGCGGCGGGACAGACGCTGGATGTCCTGGCGGGACTCGGCAACGGCTTCGATACGGCAAAATCCGGCGAGGCGCCGCTCCTCGTGGGCGGCGGAGTCGGTACGCCGCCGATGGTCGGGCTTTGCAAACGGCTGGCGGCGGAAGGAAAGCATCCCACGGTCGTGCTCGGCTTTGCTTCGCGGGAGGATGTCTTTTACGAGGACAAGTTCCGCTCTCTTGGCGCGGATGTCCGTATCGCAACGGCGGACGGCAGCTACGGCGTGCATGGCTTTGTAACCGACGCAATGGCGGGCATGGAAGATTCGTATTTCTATGCCTGCGGGCCAACCCCGATGCTGCGCGCCGTCTCGGATGCATCGCGCTCGGACGGACAGCTCAGCTTCGAGGAGCGCATGGGCTGCGGCTTTGGCGCCTGTATGGGCTGCTCCTGCAAAACGAAATATGGGAACAAGAGAATCTGCCGGGACGGTCCGGTGCTGACAAAGGGGGAGGTCATATGGTGAATACAGAGGTGAGCCTTTGCGGGATTCCACTCGACAATCCCGTGATCCCTGCGAGCGGGACGTTCGGATTCGGATATGAATTTGCCGAGCTGTATGATATCGACTGCCTTGGAACATTTTCTTTCAAGGGGACAACGGCGACCCCGCGCTTTGGCAATCCTACGCCGCGCATTGCAGAGACGCCGTCCGGCATGCTCAATTCGGTCGGGCTTCAGAATCCGGGTGTGGACGCGGTCATTGAGGAAGAACTGCCGCGGCTCGCGAAATGCTTTCACAAGCCTGTTATGGCGAATGTCAGCGGCTTTTCCGAGGAGGAATACGTCCGCGTCTGTGAGAAATTCGACGCGGTGGAGGCGGTCGGTTGGATCGAGGTCAACATCTCCTGCCCGAACGTACACGGCGGCGGCATGAGCTTCGGCACCTCGTCCGAGGCGGCGGGCGCCATTACGGCGGCGGTGCGCCGTGTCACGAAAAAGCCGCTTATTCTCAAGCTTTCGCCGAATGTGACGGATATCGTCTCGATTGCAAAGGCATGTGAGGCGGCGGGCGCGGACGGCCTTTCTCTCATCAATACGCTGATGGGGATGCGCATCGATATGAAACGCCGCCGTCCCGTGCTTGCTAACGGGACGGGAGGACTGTCCGGCCCCGCTGTTTTTCCGGTGGCGCTGCGCATGGTCTATCAGGTGTACGAAGCGGTAAAAATCCCGATTGTCGGGATGGGCGGTGTAGCTTCGGCGCAGGATGTTCTGGAAATGATGCTCGCGGGCGCCTCGGCGGTCGAGGTGGGGGCCGCCAATCTGGTGAATCCCTATGCCTGCCGCGATATCATCGCCGATTTGCCGCGGGTAATGGAAAAATACGGAATTCAAACTTTATCGGATATCATAGGAGGTGCACATTAAATGGGACGGGATGTTATTGTCGCCTGCGATTTTGCAGGGGAATCGGAAACCTTTGCTTTTCTTGATTTGTTTCACGGAGAAAAGCCATATGTGAAAATCGGCATGGAGCTGTTCTATGCCGCAGGACCGTCGATCGTCCGGGAAATCAAGAGAAGAGGACATCAGATTTTTCTCGATTTGAAGCTTCATGATATCCCGAACACGGTGAAAAAAGCGATGGCGGTGCTGTCGCGGTTGGATGTGGATATGTGCAATCTCCATGCGGGCGGCACCGTCTCCATGATGGAGGCGGCGCTAGAGGGCCTGACGCGTCCGGATGGCACGCGCCCTTTACTCATTGCCGTGACGCAGCTTACCTCGACGAGCGAGGCGCGCATGCGCGCGGACCTGCTTATCGACGCGCCGATTGACAGGGTCGTCATGCACTACGCGGAAAACGCGAAGCGCGCCGGGCTTGACGGCGTTGTTTGTTCTCCGCTCGAGGCGGGAAAGGTACATGAAGCTTGCGGCTCGGATTTTCTTACCGTGACGCCGGGGGTCCGCTTTGCCGGCGGGGATGCAGGCGACCAGTCGCGCATTACGACGCCGGCGGGCGCAAAGGCGCTCGGGTCGGACTATATCGTCGTCGGCCGTCCGATCACAGCAGCGCCGGATCCTGTCGCGGCTTACCGAAAATGTGTAGAAGAATTTGTTGGCTGAGAGGAGATAAGATATGGAAATGCTGCAGAAAAAAATCGCAAAGGATCTTTTGGAAATAGAAGCTGTGTTTTTCCGTCCGGAAAAGCCGTTTATCTGGGCAAGCGGTATCAAAAGTCCAGTGTACTGCGACAACCGCCTGACGCTTACGGCGCCGGCGGTGCGCACGGATGTGGAGGAAGGACTTGCCTCTCTTATCCGTGAACACTATCCTGCGGCCGAGGTCCTGATGGGAACTTCTACGGCGGGCATTGCGCACGCGGCGATTACGGCTCACCTGATGGGGCTTCCGATGGGATACGTGCGTTCCGGCGCCAAGGATCACGGACGCGGCAATCAGATTGAGGGCAGGCTCGAGGCGGGGCAAAAGGTTGTCGTTGTGGAGGATCTCATCTCTACGGGCGGCAGCGTGCTCGAGGTTGTGGAGGTCCTGCGTGCGGCAGGCGCCGAAGTGCTCGGTATTGTCAGCATCTTTACTTACGGCATGAAAAAGGGCTTGGAACGGCTTGCTGCTGCGGGGGTAAAAAATGTGAGTCTCACCAATTTCGACGTGATTGCCGAGGTTGCCGCCGAATGCGGCTATATTAAAAAAGAAGATATCACCCGTCTTATCGCGTTCCGTAACAATCCGCAGGACGAGAGCTGGATCCATTCTTAACGGGACCGATATTTTCAGAGAGCACGGGGGAAAAATATGAGAAGTTTGATTGATATTTTGGAGCTTTCAACCGAAGAGATCGACGCGCTTATTCGTGTGGCAGAGGATATGATCGCACATCCGGAAGCTTATGCGGACGCATGCCGCGGAAAAATTCTCGGAACCTTGTTTTTCGAGCCTTCCACAAGAACGAGGCTCAGTTTTACGTCGGCGATGATGACGCTCGGCGGCAATGTGCTTGGTTTTTCGGAAGCAACGAGCAGTTCTGCCTCCAAGGGTGAGAGCGTTGCCGACACAGTGCGCATGGTCAGCTCCTATTCTGACATCATCGCGATGCGCCATCCCAAGGAGGGGGCGCCGCTTGTCGCGGCGCAAAGCGCGAGCGTTCCGGTTATCAATGCCGGGGACGGCGGACATTTTCATCCGACGCAGACGCTGACGGATCTCTTCACCATAAAGCGCAAAAAGGGAAGACTGGAAAATTTAACCGTTGGTCTTTGCGGCGACCTCAAGTTTGGGAGAACCGTGCATTCGCTGATTGCTGCCATGTCACGGTATGCGGGGATTCGATTCGTGCTGATTTCTCCGGAAGAATTAAAGCTGCCCGGCTATATCCGTCATGAATACCTTGGAGAGGGAAAATCGGCTTTTTCGGAGATGACAAGTCTCGAGGCGGCGATGCCGGAGCTGGATATTCTTTACATGACGCGCATCCAACAGGAGCGGTTTGCCTTCCACGACGACTACCTGCGCCTCAAAGACAGCTATATCCTGACGCCGGAGAAGCTGAAAAACGCAAAGCCGGACCTGTGTATTCTGCATCCGCTGCCGCGCGTCAATGAAATATCCGTTGCGGTGGACGACGATCCGCGCGCCTGCTATTTTGAGCAGGCGGCAAACGGCAGATATATCCGGATGGCTTTGATTTTGAAGCTGCTTTCAGAAAAGGATATACCGTATCAAAGGCAGGAATCTCAGCAGGAAGTATCGCTTGACGGTACTGCATGCCAGAATCCGCGCTGTATTACGACAACGGAACAGGAGCTGCCGCAGCGCTTCCGCTGTGTAGACAGCGAGCACGGCGTTTATCGCTGTGTTTACTGTGACGGCAGAGTGTATCCGAAGAGGTAGTTTTCTTTTCCCCTTTCGGAAAGGGAAAAAGTGTATGTTCTTTTTCTTTCCGCAAAGAAAAAGAACGAAAAAGAAACCGCGGGACCATAGCGAAAATCGAAAGCGAATCTATACCCGTTTGTGCATTTGCATTTGTTTTCTTTTTTGGCTCTACGCTTTTTTCAACAAGCGAGGTAATAACCGCTTGACCGTCAGTGCGAAAAAGAGCCGCAGAGGGTGCGGCTTCCGCCGTATTTCCTATTGCGGACAAGATACGGCGGCAAAGCAAGGTCTGAAAGAGGACCTTTACCGTTTGGGGCTTTTCTCAATGCTTTTTCTTCATTTCAATGCAATGTAGACATTGTAACACACCGCAACGGGGGTTCGTGTAGCGGGGCACCTTGTCCCGTGCGGGGACGGAGTGCCGCAGAAAAAGCCGATACGGTGTATGGCTATCAGCTGCAATCAACACTCGCACGGCGGTTGACGGAGAGTGTGCAAAAGCACACGAACCCGTCATAAGAGAGCCGTGTGGATGAAGCTTTCAGTAGCAGGGTAGGAGTCCGGGGCGGAAGCCTCGGTAAATCTTTTAATTCTTTTCTCTTTACGGAGAAAAGAACATCGTTCTCCCTTTCCAAAAGGTAAATATCAAAAAAAGAAAGCCGATGAAAATCGGCTTTCTTTTTTTGAAGCGATACTCTCACAGTCCGCGTTTGATATAGTAGGTGTGGAGAATTTCATGCGCCAGATGACTGCCGGGTTTCTCCAGATATTCATCATAGATCTTTTGTACAGCAAGATTCTCATGTGATTTGCGAACGGCGAGATGCTTATCCGCATTGTAGAGAATCGAGGCGCGTTTGGCTTTTAGGTCGACCGCCGCCTTGACCGCCGCGCTCTGTACCGGCTGACCGCCGCCGTTGACACATCCGCCGGGGCAAGCCATGATTTCGATGAAATCGACCTTCAGCTCGCCGGACTTTACCTTGTTCAAAAGCTCGCGGGCATTCTTCGTGCCGGAGGCAACCGCCACACGGACCTCGGTGTCGCCGAGCTTATAGGTCGCCGTCTTGATGGGAGCTGTTCCTCGTACGTCCTCAAAATCAACTTTTTCGAGCTTTTTGCCGAGGATGACCTCCGCTGCGGTACGCAGTGCCGCTTCCATGACGCCGCCGGTCGCACCGAAAATGGCGCCGGCGCCCGAGCCGATGTCAAACGGTTCATCGAATTTCTCGTCGTCAAGCTCGCGGTAGTTGATGCCTGCTTTTTCGATCATGCGGGCAAGCTCGCGGGTCGTGATCGCATAATCCACATCGTAAATGCCTTCTCCCGCCGCGGACTCACCCGGACGGCGCACCTCAAATTTCTTCGCGGTGCAGGGAATGGCGGATACGAACACGATGTCTGCGGGATCGATGCCGCGCTTTCTTGCGTAGTAGGTTTTATACATCGCGCCGAACATCTGCTGAGGCGATTTGCAGGTGGAGAGATTATCGGTGAATTCCGGGAAATAGTGCTCGCAGAATTTGATCCAACCGGGCGAGCAGGAGGTGATGAGCGGCAGATTCTTGCCGGTTTTCATTCTTTCCAGGAATTCCGTCGCTTCCTCCATGATTGTGAGGTCGGCCGTCAGGTTCATGTCATAGACACCGTCAAAGCCGAGACGCTTGATAGCGGCGACCATTTTGCCTTCGGTATCCGTGCCCGGCTCATAGCCGAAGCATTCGCCGATGGTCGCGCGGATGGAGGGCGCTGTGCAGATGGCGACGTGCTTGGTCGGGTCGTTCAGCGCTTCCCAGACCTTGTCGGTGTCGTCTTTCTCATAAAGCGCGCCGACGGGACAGGCGACGATACACTGTCCGCAGGAGACGCAGGAGGTTGCGGCGAGCGGCTGCTCGAACGCGGAGCCGATATGCGTGTCAAAGCCGCGGTTGAGCGCATCGATGACGCCGATGCCCTGCATGTTCTTGCAGGCAGCCACACAGCGGCGGCAGAGAATACACTTATCGTTGTCGCGCACGAGAAAAGCGGTGCTCTCATCCTTCGGATATTCGACGTTTTTGCCGGCGAACCGAGCTTCGTCTGTCACGCCGAGGTCGCGGCAGAGCTTTTGCAGCTCGCAGCTTTGGCTGCGGATGCAGGAGAGACATTCCTTTTTGTGGGTGGAAAGGACAAGCTCGAGATTGGTTTTTCTCATTTCGCGGACCTTGGGGGTGTTCGTGAAAATTTCCATGCCCTCAGTGACGCCCGTCACGCACGCGGCCATAAGACCTCTTGCGCCCTTGACCTCGACAAGGCAAAGCCGGCACGCGCCGATTTCATTGATGCCCTTGAGATAGCAAAGGGTAGGGATATCGATTTTTGCGATTCTGGCCGCGTCAATAATCTTGCTGTCCGCCGGGACGGAATAGTCGCGGCCATTGATTTTGATATTTACCATTTCCATGGGATACGGCTCCTTTCTTATTCTTTGACGATCGCGCCGAATTTACAAGTGGTGATGCATACGCCGCACTTGATGCATTTCTCGGGATCGATCGTATGCGGAGCCTTGATGGCTCCCGTAATGGCGCCGACCGGACATTTTCTTGCGCAGGCGGTACATCCCTTGCACATGTCGGGCAGAATCTTATATTTCATCAGATTTTTGCACACATGCGCGGGACAGGTTTTGTCCACAACATGCGCAACGTATTCGTCGCGGAAATAGCGCAGCGTAGAGAGAACCGGATTCGGCGCGGTCTGACCGAGCGCGCAAAGAGAAGCGGATTTCAGATATTCGCTGAGCTCCTCCAGACGGTCGATGTCCTCGAGCGTGCCGTTTCCGGAAGTGATTTTTTCAAGCGTTTCGAGCAGTCTCATTGTGCCGATGCGGCAGGGTGCGCATTTTCCGCAGGATTCGTCCACCGTAAATTCAAGGAAGAATTTCGCGATGTCGACCATGCACGTGTCCTCGTCCATGATGATAAGACCGCCCGAGCCCATCATCGAGCCGATGGCGATGAGGTTGTCATAGTCGATCGGGGTGTCAATGTATTCAGCGGGAATGCAGCCGCCGGAAGGGCCGCCGGTCTGTGCCGCCTTGAACTTCTTTCCGTTCGGGACGCCGCCGCCGATTTCCTCGACGACCTCGCGCAGCGTCGTACCCATCGGAATCTCGACAAGACCGGTGTTCGTGATTTTACCGCCGAGCGCGAAAACCTTTGTCCCCTTGGATTTTTCGGTTCCCATCGATGCGAACCATTCCGCACCGTTCAGAATGATCTGGCAGATATTGGCGAGTGTTTCTACGTTGTTGATAATGGTCGGCTTGCCGAACAGTCCCTTGACGGCCGGGAACGGAGGACGCGGACGCGGTTCACCGCGGTGTCCCTCGATGGAGGTAAGCAGCGCCGTTTCCTCGCCGCAGACGAACGCGCCGGCGCCAAGCCGCAGCGTGATTTTGAAGTTGAAGCCGGTTCCGAAGATATTCTCACCGAGAAGCCCCATTTCTTCCGCCTGCTTGATGGCAACCTCGAGTCTATGTACGGCGATCGGATATTCTGCGCGTACGTAAATATAGCCCTCGTCCGCGCCGATGGCAAAGCCGGCAATCGCCATGGCTTCCAGCACCGCGTGTGGATCACCTTCCAGAACGGAACGATCCATGAATGCGCCGGGGTCGCCCTCGTCGGCGTTGCAGACAACGTATTTCTTGCCGGCGGGCTGCGCTTCGGCAAACATCCATTTTCGGCCTGTTGGGAAGCCGGCGCCGCCGCGTCCGCGAAGCCCGGAGTCGAGCACGACCTTGATGACCTCCGAGGGCGTCATGGTGGTGAGCACCTTTGCCAGAGCCTGATAGCCGTCGACGGCTATGTATTCTTGGATGCATTCGGGATCGATGACGCCGCAGTTACGAAGTGCGACGCGCTTTTGCTTGGCATAGAAGGGCGTTTGGTCAAGTGCGAGAATTTCATCGCCTTTGACGGTCTCGTGATAGAGCAGATGGCGCACGGGACGTCCGCCGACCAAATGCTCCTTTACAATTTCGGGAATATCCTCGGGCTTTACCTTGCTGTAAAAGGTGCCCTCCGGATATACGATCATAATCGGTCCGAGCGCGCAGAGTCCAAAGCAGCCGGTTGTGACGACCTTGATTTCATCGGCAATTCCCGCCGTTTTAAGCTCAGCGAGAAGTGCGTCCCGCACTGCCATGGAATTGGAAGAGGTGCATCCCGTGCCGCCGCAGATGAGGACATCCTTGCGAATGCCGTCGCCGGCGTCAACAAAATGACCGTGTCCGTGACGCATCTCAACCTTGGGTGCGTACTCTTTTCTGACAGCGTTCAGTTGTTCTATCGTAATCATTGCTGTTTTTTCCTTTCGTATGTATTATCGAAAATCCTAATCAGAGGTATTTTGCGATGATGCCTTCGACGTCGCTAGGCGTGATTCTGCCGTAAACGTCGCCGTTCACCGTCATGACGGGCGCGAGTCCACAGGCGCCGATGCAGCGCGTCGCCTCATAAGAGAATCTGCCGTCCGGAGAAATGTCGCCGGCGCCGATGCCGGTGATTTCCATGCATTTTTCATGAAGTTTGCCGGAGCCCTTGACATAGCATGCCGTTCCAAGACATACGGAGACGGCAACCTTTCCTTTCGGATTGAGCGCAAACTGAGAATAAAACGATACCGCCCCATACACCTCGGACAGGGAAAGTCCTAGTCCTTCGGCAATTTTTTTCTGCACCTCGATGGGCAGATAGCCGTAGATGTCTTGTGCCCCTTGCAAAACCGGCATGAGGCTTCCTTCGACGTCTTTGTATTCGGAGATGAGCGCTGCGAGCTTGTCCGCCTTTTCGGGCGTGTCTTCAAATACAACGGTCGTGAGTTTCTTTTTCATATGGGAAAATGTCCTCCTTCTGAACTTTATAGGTTCCGATGCCTTTGCCCCTCATGGGAATCGCAAATTTGCACCGTAGATTTTTTGACCAAAAAATATTATACATCATCGTTTCGAAAAATGCTATACTTTTCGATAAAAAAATATCGAAAAAAACAAAAAAATCATCTAAAATTTTAACCTGTCCGGGCAAAATATGTGAGAATTGACATACGGATTCATATATACATTCCATTTTTCGAATATTTAAGGAAAAAAGAGAAAAATCCACCGCTTGGGCTTCGGGCCTTGCGAAGTCCCTTCCTTGTGGATTTCTCATTTTGAAAGTCTCTTATTTTTTTACAAGATGGAAAGCGAAGCCGCCGATCTCGTCTTTCAGATAAATAAATTTCAGATTGCCCTTTTCGTCGTAGGTTGCGCTCTCCTCGTCGAAAACGACGCCCATACGTTCCAGATAGGCCTTAGCACGGTCCGGGAAATTGCAGCCGATGGCGATGTGGCCGTTTTTCCCACGGAACGGCGTTTTCATCACCTCAAACTTGGTGCCGGCAAAGATTGCCTTTGTACGGATGTCCGGCGTGAGCAAGAACAGCCGGCAAAGGGTCTCCGCCGTTTTTTTGCATTCCTCTTCGTTTTCGGAATTGATACCGACATGGACGATTTCGAAGCCGTGCATGAGAGCGACGGCGTTTCTTGTCAGGCGTTCGATTTCCTCAAAGTTGCCTTCTTTGATAAGGGCGTCCTTGACCATGAAGCTTCCGCCGCACGCGAGTATTTTCGGAAAGCTCAGATAGGAAAGCAGGTTGGCTTCGTTGATGCCGCCGGTCGGCATGAATTTCAGGCTGCTATAAGGAGCGGAAACTGCCTTGATGACGGCAAGGCCCCCCGCGGCCTCGGCAGGGAAGAACTTGACGGTGTCAAGTCCCATTTCCATCGCCTGCTCCATTTCGCCGCAGGTGGAGCAGCCGGGGCAGACGGGGATGCCGCGCGCGATGCAGTGCGCGACGACCTTCGGATTGAAGCCGGGGGATACGATGAACTTGGCACCCGCCTCCTCGGCGCGGTCCGCCTGCTCGGTGGTGAGAACTGTGCCCGCGCCGACAAGCATATCCGGCATGGCTTCGGCAATAGCGCGGATGGCGTCTGCTGCCGCTGCAGTGCGGAATGTGACTTCCGCCGCAGGCAGTCCGCCGCGCGAGAGCGCCTCGGCAAGAGGCACGGCTTTCTTTGCATCTTCGATTTTGATGA
This sequence comes from Clostridiales bacterium, assembly GCA_003150035.1. Lineage (GTDB taxonomy): Bacteria > Bacillota > Clostridia > Oscillospirales > CAG-272 > QALR01. The sequence goes on along the minus strand of QALR01000026.1, from coordinate 24,198 downwards.
CGGGAACAATGCCAATTTCCCCAAGCTTTTTCAGAATGTCGTTCATAAAAATAACCTCCAAAATTATTATGCCATGTTGGGCGTGAAATTTATAGTTTTGAAAAAAAGCTTTTTCCTTGCTTTTGCGCCTGCGGGCGCGGAGAAGGTTCGCGCTACCGTTATCGCACGGCGGACTGAAAGTTATACGCTGTCGGCTATTTCTGCGGCACTCCGTCCCGCACGGGACAAAGCGCTCCGCCGTATTTCTTGTCAGCAGAAAAGGAAAACGCGCGCAAGCCAAGCCGACTTTCTGCGGCTCTTTTTTGTATAAACGATTAAGCCAGAAGGTCCTACGGCTTCATGTTCTTTCCGCAAAAAAAGAACATGAACGCTTTTTCCTTTTTGGAAAGGGAGAACGATGTTCTTTTCTCCGTAAAGAGAAAAGAACCAAAAGATTTACCGAGGCTTCCGCCTCGGCCCCCTATCCTGCGGCTGAAAGCTTCCTCCACACGGCTCTCTTATGACGGGTTCGTGTGCTTTTGCACACTCTCCGTCAACCGCCGTGCGAGTGTCAACCTGCGACTGACAACTTTCCGCCCACGGGGGCAGGGAAGATGCGCGCCGGATGATGGGGAGCGTTTCCGTCTGTGACGCCGTCCGAAAAAGCCACGGGTATACGGTTTTCAGTGGCGGAGCCGACATTGCCCCGCTTTTTGAAAAAAGCGTAGAGCAAAAAGGAAACAAACGCAGAAAGTGAAATGGGTGTAGATCGCTTTCGAATTGCACTATGCCCCACGGATTTTTTTCTTTTCGCAAAGAAAAAGAACAAGATAATTATACAATATCCTGTTGCATTTGTAAAGCGTTTGGTATATAATTTAATTTAGATTACAGAAAATCTTTAAATCGCGGAAGAAGGCGGGTGTCCCGTTTGTCTTCTCATTGCGGGAAAGGAATCGGTAAACGTATGAAAGCATTTATGGACGAGGATTTTTTGCTTGACGGAGAAATTGCCAAAATCCTCTATCATCATTATGCGGCGCAGATGCCGATTATTGACTATCATTGTCACGTGAGTCCGAAGGAGATTTTAGAAAACCGAAAATATGAAAATATTACCGAGGTTTGGCTCGGCGGCGATCATTATAAATGGCGAGCCATGCGCTGCTTCGGCTTGCCGGAGCGTGTCATTACGGGAGATGCTACCGACTATGAAAAGTTTGCGGCTTATGCGTCGGTGATGCCGTCTATGATAGGCAATCCCCTGTATCACTGGTCTCATTTAGAGCTGAAGCGGTATTTTGATTATGACGGTATTCTTTCTCCGGAAACCTGCGACGAGGTCTGGAATCTGACAAAGGAAAGACTTTCATCGGACGATATGCGTGTGCGGGAGATCATCCGACGCTCAAATGTAAAGCTCATCTGCACGACGGATGACCCGGCGGATTCGCTGGAATATCACATTGCGCTTTCTCAGGATGATTCTTTTGAAACGAGAGTGCTTCCGGCATTCCGGCCGGACAAGGCGATGAATGTGAACGCCGCGGATTTTGCGGCCTATATCGCAAAGCTTTCCGAGGCGAGCGGTATGGAGATTATGGACATTGTTTCTCTTTGCGATGCACTCGAGCGCAGGATCGAGTTCTTCGACGCGCTTGGCTGCCGGACGGCGGATCACGGCTTCGATGACTACGTCGCTTTCGACAAAACCAAATCGGCGGCGCAGTGCCTCTCCGTTGCAGATGTGACGCTCAAGCGTGCGCTTGCCGGTGAACGGATAGACGATGAGATGACGGAAATCTATAAGAGCGCGCTTATCCGCTTCTTTGGGCGTGAATACGTAAAACGAGGTTGGATACTGCAGCTTCATTTCGGCGCGATGCGTTCGCCGAATACGGTCATGAAGCAGCGGCTTGGGCCCGATACCGGATACGATGCCATCAACGGGACAAACTGTATTGCGAAGCTTGCGGCAATGCTAGACGCGCTGAACACAGAAAATGCGCTTCCGAGAACTATCCTCTATTCGCTCAATCCGAGCGACAATGCGGCACTTGCCGTGCTTTGCGGCAGCTTCCAATATACGAGCGACGAAGCGGAAGGACTGCTTTCCATGCCGAAGCTCCAACACGGCAGCGCGTGGTGGTTCAATGACAACATCCGCGGGATGCGCGATCATCTGGAAAACCTCGCAAGTCTTTCCGTGCTCGGCAAGTTTGTCGGCATGCTGACGGATTCCCGCAGCTTCCTTTCCTATACGCGTCACGAGTATTTTCGCCGCGTGCTGTGCAGCGTGCTTGGCGGCTATGTGGAACGAGGCGAGTATCCGCTTGACATGGAGACGCTGGCGCAGATGGTTTGCGATATTTGCTATAATAATACGAAGGATTTCTTTGGATTTAAGCTGGTATGACATATTTATTCCGTTGTATAAAATATTTTATGCAACTGTATAATAAAAAAATAAGACCGGAAATTCCGGATAAATCAGCCGGCTGTGGCCGGCAGACAGGAGAAAATGATGATAGACGAAGAAAAAGAAATAGAAGGCTGCACACACGACTGCTCAACCTGCAGCGCTGCGTGCAGTTCTAAGAAAGAATCGATGTTTGAGCCGATCAACCCGATGAGCATGGTTGGAAAAGTGATCGGTGTTGTTAGCGGAAAGGGAGGGGTAGGCAAGTCGCTTGTTACAGAGCTTGCCGCGGTGGAACTGCGCCGCCGTGGTCTTTCAGTCGGCATTATGGACGCCGACGTGACGGGGCCGTCCATTCCGAAAGCGTTCGGTCTTTCCGGCGTTTGTGAGGCGGCGCCGCTCGGCGGGATTCTGCCCAAGGAGACGAAAACCGGAATCAAAGTTATGAGCGTCAATCTGCTGCTTGAGGATATTACTTCCCCTGTTGTGTGGCGCGGACCCGTCATTGCGGGAACGGTCAAGCAGTTTTGGACGGACGTCATTTGGGGGGATCTCGACTGTATGCTCATCGACTGTCCGCCCGGTACGGGCGACGTTCCGCTGACGATCTTCCAATCCATTCCGCTCGACGGTATTATTGTTGTGACAAGCCCGCAGGATCTGGTGTCCATGATCGTTGCCAAGGCAGTGAATATGGCGAAGCTGATGAATATTCCGATCGTCGGAATTGTGGAAAACATGAGCTATGTGGAATGTCCGGACTGCGGCAAAAGGATTTCCGTATTCGGCGAGAGCAAAATTGACGAGGTGGCGAAAAGCTTTGGACTGCCGGTTCTGGCAAAGCTGCCGATGAGCCCTGCCTTCTCTGCCATGTGTGATGCCGGCACTATCGAGCTTTGCGAAAACGGAGCAGCGACCTCTATTGCGGACGCCATCGAGGCGCAGCCGCAAAGAGTTATCTAAAATGGAACGCAAAAAGAAGGTCCTGTTTGTGTGCTCTGCAAACACCTGCCGCAGTGTGATGGCGGAAAAAATTTTATGCGAGTATGGAGGCGATCGGTATGACGCCTCCTCCGCGGGCCTGTTTGCACATGCGGGGGAGCCGATGCTTCCCGCGTGTGCACAAGCGCTTTCGGCGGTCTTCCCCCGCCCGGTAAGCTACACCTCTCATTTTTCCAGAAGGCTGACGGCGGACCTGCTTGCGGACAGCGATATTGTCTGCGCGGTTTCAGAGGGATATGCTTCGCTTTTGCGGCAGTTCTATCCGGAATATGCGGATAAAATCGTTTTTTTTCGGAAGGAATCTCCGATCTTTCCCACCTTTCCGGAGAGGCGCTTGTGCGCGGGGTGAAGCAGATGCGGGATCAGATTTTTCAGATGTTTTTGTGTGATGGAAAACAAAATTGAAATTTTACCCTTGACGGAGTCTGAAGTGACGCAGGCAGCGGCGCTAGAGAGGGTTTGTTTTTCCTCGCCGTGGAGCGAAGCTATGATAAGAGAGGCTGCCGCAAGGGATGAGATGGTGTTCCTCGCAGCCCATGTAAAGGGCGCATTCGCCGGATATGCTAGCATGCTTTGCGTGCTGGACGAGGGGCAGATTTGTAATATTGCGGTTGCACGCCCGTTTCGCAGACATGGCGTGGGCCGCGCTCTGATAGACGCTCTCATAGAAGAGGGAAAAAGACGTTCGCTTGCAACTCTCATGCTGGAGGTTCGCGAGTCGAATGCTGCGGCGCAGGCGCTCTATGAAGCGGTCGGCTTTGTCCGCGACGGCGTGCGCCGCGCTTTTTATTCGGCACCGCGGGAGGACGCCTTTCTCTATCATTTTGGTTTGAAAATTCCGGGTCCCGAAACCTCATGACGGGGGAGAGGCGTGCACTTCTCCCTAAATTTTGAATAGGGATTGCCGTTCGGGCTTTCCCATTTCGGCAAAAATAGGATGGATTATGCGTATTCTTGCTTTTGAAAGTTCCTGCGACGAGACGGCCGCCGCTGTCGTAGGGTATGAGGCTGGGCGGTTTTCGGTTCTTTCCAATGTTGTGGCATCCCAAATTGACATACACGCGAAATTCGGCGGCGTGGTTCCCGAGATTGCAAGCCGTGCGCATTGTGAGGCGATTTCCGGACTTGCCCGTGAGGCGCTAGAGCGAGGCGGACTCTCCGTGAAAGAAGTCGATGCCGTCGCGGTGACAAACCGTCCGGGACTTATCGGTGCGCTGCTTGTCGGCGTGAATTTTGCCAAAGCGCTTGCTTTTTCATGGGAAAAGCCGCTCGTTGCCGTAAATCACATCGCGGGGCATATCGCGGCGAATTATCTGACGCATCCGGAGCTTGTTCCGCCGTTCCTTGCGTTTGTTGCCTCCGGCGGACACACGTCTATTATCCGTGTGGAGGGTTATCGGGCGCATACGGTGATTGGCGGCACACGCGATGACGCCATGGGCGAGAGCTTTGATAAGGTCGCCCGTGTGATGGGGATGCCCTATCCCGGCGGCGCGGCGCTTGACAAGCTAGCGTATGAGGGAAAGTGCCCGGTTTCGTTTCCGTCGGCGGCGATTCATGACGATACGCTGGATTTGTCTTTTTCGGGACTCAAAACGGCGGTTTTAAATTATATCAACGCGGAAAAGCAAAAGGGAAATCCGCCCGCATGTGCCGATATTGCGGCGGGATTTGTGCAGAGTGCCGTGCAGGGCGTCATTCACAAGCTTGCGATGGCGTTTGATCGGAATCCGGATCTGCGGGTGCTTACGCTTGCCGGCGGTGTCGCGGCCAATTCCCATCTGCGCGCGGCCCTGACGAATTTTTCCGTGGAGCGGGGAATCTCTCTATATATGCCGGAGCTGCCGTACTGCGGAGATAACGCTGCAATGATCGGCGCTGCCGCCTGCTTTGAGTTTGAGGCGGGGAATTTTTCCGATGAATCGCTCAATGCGTATGCTTTTTCGATGTGAAAAAACGCGGAAATATAAAAAAGTTCATAAAAATTTCATCCGATAATTTGGTTACTTTTATTGGATAAAATTGGTGTTTTTTTGGATAACATCCGTATAAAATGAAAATTTGAGTTTTCCACATTTGGTGGAAAGAAAATTTTGAAATACGCCTGTATAAAACCAGAAAAACCGGCCAAATGGGGAGTTTTTCCTGAAAAACAGTGGAAAACTCTGTGGGAAATGTGGATAAGAGCGCTCAGTTTTCCACAAAAAAACCGGTGGAAAACCGCTTGAAAATTCATTCCTTACCTTTATGGTAAAAAATATTTACAGACGGTACGAAAGAATGGATTCACTAATGAAATGCTAATTTTTTGCTTGAAACAGAGGAGGGACCTTCTTTGAAAATAGAATGGCTTTACGGCGGCAAGGTCATCAATCTTCCCGGCCGCTGCCTTGAATTTTTGTCCCGCGCCTCTGCGGACGAGCTGCGGGTTCTGATCGCTATGGCGTCCGGGACCGGGGAACCCGCACGTCTTGCGGAAATGAGTGGTGTTTCAGCGGAGGCGGTTCTGGCTGCAATCCGGTTTTGGGCAGCGTCCGGCGTGGTTTCGGCGGAGGGACTTGAGGCGCCAGAGAAAAGAGAGGCTCCTCGTCCGTCCTATTCCGGCGAGGAGATGGAGCGCATCTGCGAAGACGGCGATATGAAAGAGCTTATCGACGTATGCTCTGTCATTCTCGGCAAGACGATGACCCCGGCGGAAACGGAGTCGATCCTTTACCTGCATGACGGGCTGCGGCTTGATTTTGAATACGTAGTCAAGCTATGCAAGCATTGCCATGACATCGGCAAGCCGGCTTTGCGTTACATAGAAAAAGTAGGAATCTCTCTATACGATAGCGGCGTCGTTACGGTCGGTGCGCTCGACGCCTATATGGAGCGCGAGCGGCGCAAGCATGATATGGAATACCGTATCCGCGGGCTTTTCGGACTTGGAGAGCGGGCGCTGACTCCAAAGGAGCGTGAATACCTTGAAAAATGGACGATCGAATGGAATCTTCCGTTTGAGCTGATTGAACTTGCCTATAACGACATGATGGCGGCCATCTCTCAGCCGAAATTTTCTTATGAAAACGGGATTCTGAAAAAGTGGGTGGAGGCGGGATGCCGGACAAAAGAGGATGTCGCGGCTTACGCCGAAAAGCACAAAAAAGCACCGAAAAACACGGAAAAAGAGAAGAAAATCGGTTTTGATCTGGATGAATTTTTTGAAGCCGCGACGCGCCGCGGGGCGGCTAGCGCCGGAAAGGATGAGAAATCCAAAAATTCAGTCTGACAGGGGACTAGGATATGGCATACAATGCGGAAAATTATAAAAAAATCGCGGCGCAGTTCAAGGATAAGAATCTGCGCGCCAAACAGGCGGCAGAGGCGCGGCGCGCAGAATTGCATCAGAAGCTGCCGCAGATTGCCGAAATCGACCGCGCGCTTTCTTCGACGGGACTTCGCATCATGAGAGAGGCGATGGAGGGCGGCGACGACCTGCAGAAGCGCATCCGTAAATTGGAGGAAAGCAATAACCTGCTGCTTGAAGCGAGGCGGGAAATCCTTCGGGCCAACGGCTATCCGGAGGATTACAGCTCGGTCAAGTACGAATGCAACGTGTGTCAGGACGTCGGCTTTGTAAATGGGAAAATGTGCAAATGCATGCGCCGCGCGCTGACACTCGCAGGATATGAAAGCTCCGGAGTGCTGAAACTGATTGGAAAGCAGAATTTTGACACGTTCGACCTTTCCTATTACCGCGGCGCCGAGCGGGAAAACATGGCGTATATCCTTGGCGTTGCCAAGGAGTATGCCTCCGCCTTCGATGGAAAGACCATGCACAATCTCCTCTTCATGGGAACGACGGGACTCGGCAAGACGCATCTTTCTAGCGCCATTGCCAAGGAGATTGTGGAGCGCGGCTTTGACGTGGTATACGAGAGCGCGCAGAAGGTCTTTTCCGATTTTGAAGCGGAAAAATTCGGGCGCGCGCCGTGGGGAGAATCCCTGACGGAGCGTTATCTTGCATGCGATCTTCTGATTCTGGATGATCTCGGCACGGAAATGCAGAGTCAGTTTACGGTATCCTGTCTTTATCATCTTATCAACACCCGTTTGATTTCAGAAAAAAGCATGATCATTTCAACGAATGTGTCAGAAAAGGAGCTTCTTGCGAAATATACGGACCGAATTACGTCAAGGCTGCTCGGAGAATTCAAGGTCTGTGTGTTTGAGGGCAAGGATATCCGTCTGCAAAAAAAACAGCTTGAAACCCGTTAAGAGGAAGAGAAATTCCGCCCGCGTATTTTCATAAAGATCCCATGTTGGGAAAGGTTTGATATTCTTAACGGAAAAATTACATAGCAAAATTTCCCGCAGACCTGACGAACGGTTTGTGGGAATTTTGTTTTTATCAGCAAAGGAGGGGATAAAGAAAAGGCTCCCTTGTGTAAAGGGAGCTGTCAGCGAAGCTGATATGGTTTATATATTCGCAAACACCACGAAAATTATTATTAATTTCGGTATTTGGTATTCTTATTACCTTCAATCCATATTTTTCAAGAAATGCCGTGCGTTTCTCATCATATTCTTTAGCTTCGTCCGTATAATGCCCTGAACCGTCGAGTTCAATTACAAGTTCGCTTCGGCGCAGTAAAAATCTTCAATATAATTCCCAAGTACCTTTTGTCTGGAAAAACGAACGGGATACGTGCGTAAAAAATCGTACCAAAGATGTTTTTCTTCTTTTGTCATATTCTTTCGTGGCATTCTGGCTACTGAAACGAGTTCTTTGTTATGTTTTCTCTGCATTACAATCTCTCCTTCACGCTTCGCGTGCCACCTCCCTTTACACAGGGGAGGCTTTTTGGCAAACTATGACGTATGCGTGTTCCGTTTCAAATTCATCTACGAGATTTAGGTTTGCTTCCAAGACAAATTTACGTGTGATGACAGGGTCATCGGGATATACCTCTATTTTTCTTGTTCCTATATCTATAAATTTATCACGGTTCTTGTCCATTGATAAAACAAAAATTCCCTCGTCTTTCAACAACGAAGCGATTTTTTTGATAGCAGATAGCTTGTCTTCTATATGCATAAACGTCAAAGACGAATATATTACATCAAAACTATCGGTAAATTCATGGGACATAAAATCGCCGCAGATAAGTTGAATGTTGTGATATGATGAAAGGTTTTCAGCGGCTCTCGAAATTGTTTTGGGAGAAATATCAATCCCCCAAAATAGTTGGCAGAGGGGAGCAACTTTAATGGCAAGACGACCTGTTCCGACTCCGATTTCCAAAGCCCATTTATTTTTATTAAGCTTCATACTCTCAATAAAGCGCTCGCCGTCCCATTTATCCATATAATCTTTTAACGGTTTGGAATCGTGAACAGGATCGTTATTTTCATCGATTAGCTTGTTATAGTGCTCGATTACCTCGTTCATCCTTGTTCTCCTTTTTTACGAATTTCGCATTTGTATGACAAATGCGCACGGGCTTAAATTTTATTTCTCCGTTAAGAACATGAGACGAAACCCGATAGGGGATTTTGATAAATGCGGGTATTACGTCCAATATTTCCGATCAAGCGAACGGAACTGAATGGCCTGCGCGACGTGCGGTGCAAGAATCAGCTCGCTTTCCGCAAGGTCTGCGACCGTGCGCGCGACGCGCAAAATCCGGTCGTATCCGCGGGCGGAAAGTCCGAGTTTGGCAAAGGCGGCCTTCAGAAGCTCTGTCGCCGCTTTGTCCATTTGGCAGTATTTGCGGATCTGAGAGGGGGAGAGCGCGGCGTTGCAGTAGAGCCTGTCCTCGCCTGCATAGCGAGCATGGGCGACTGAGCGTGCCTTGTTGACTCTCTCTCGGATGGCTTCGGAAGACTCGACGGGCTCTGCCACCTCTCCCGCCACCTCCCCATAGGAAAGCGACGGCATTTCCACCTGAATATCCATACGGTCGAGCAGAGGGCCGCTGATTTTGGAAAGATATCGGCGGATATCGCTCTGTGAGCATGTGCATTTCTTGGTCGGATGCCCATAGTAGCCGCATTTGCATGGATTCATGGCGCAAACAAGCATGAAGCTCGCCGGGAATGTTGCCTTTCCGTTTACACGGGTTATCGTAATAGCGCCATCCTCTAGTGGTTGACGGAGTGCTTCCATCGCCTGCACCGAAAATTCCGGCAGCTCGTCGAGAAACAGCACGCCGCCATGCGCGAGGGAGATCTCCCCCGGCTCCGGGATTTTTCCGCCTCCGGCAAGTCCAGCCGCTGACATCGTATGATGCGGCGCACGGAAGGGACGGGCGGTAATGAGCGACGCGCCTGCGGGAAGCATGCCGGCGACCGAATGAATTTTTGTGACCTCGATTGATTCATCCAGTGTCATTTCGGGCAAAATAGTAGGGATACGTTTGGCGAGCATGCTTTTTCCTGTGCCAGGGGGACCGATGAGCAGAACGTTGTGGCCGCCGGCCGCCGCGACCTCGAGCGCTAGCTTGGCGCGACGCTGTCCCTTGACATCGGAAAAATCAAGTCCGGCATATATTTTTCCTTTTTCCAATATACTTTTATCAAATACGGCGGGCTCTATTCCGCAGGTTCCCTTGAGATGCGCCACAAGCTCGCGAACATGATGAACGGGAAATACGCGTATACCCGATACAATAGCGGCCTCCGCCGCATTTTCGGCGGATATGTAAAGCTCCGCTTTCCCGTTCTCCTTTGCCGCCATGCACATGGAGAGCGCCCCTTTCACGCCGCGCAGCTCTCCGGATAAGGAAAGCTCTCCGATAAAGCATTTGTCGTCGAGCGAGAGCTCGGGCGGTATCATGCCGGCGCATTTCATAATGGAGATGAGAATAGCAAGATCGTAGGAGGAGCCCTCCTTTTTCTTATCGGCAGGCGCAAGATTGACGGTGATTTCGGCGTCAGGAAAGAAAAAGCCGCTGTTGATGAGCGCTGCTTTGATTCGTTCCTTGGATTCTTTGATGGCAGCATCCGGAAGTCCGACAATGCCGAATGCAGGAAGTCTGTCGCTGGCATTGCATTCCACCGTAACGGCATAGCCCTCAATTCCGGATATCCCTGCCCCAGAAACTTTTGATAACATACAGCACCTCTGATATGAATAAAATCTATAAATATTATAAAATATATTTTGATAAATTTCAATGTTTTTCTTATTTCAAGAAAAATGATGATTTTTGCATACCATACACGATGGAGGGAACCCGATTCATGCAGAACAAATTTACGGCAACGGCGAAGAATATCCTGAAACAAGCGGCAAATGAGGCCGGCAGGCTTGGACATACCTATATCGGTACAGAGCATCTCCTGCTTGCCATGCTTGGAGACAGGGACAGCGTTGCCGGCAACCTTCTTTCAGCCAGGGGTATTTTTTATGCACCGACACGCGAGCTTGTCGAAGAGCTTTCAGGAACGGGAGAAGAAAACGTCCTTGACGCCGGCGATATGACGCCGGGACTGCGCCGTGTTATCGAGGCGTCCTCATCTGTTGCCGCAAGATACGGGCATACGCTTATCGGAACGGAGGATCTCCTGCTTTCTTTGGCGACAGAACGGGAATCCGTCGCGGTCAAGCTGATTATTGCCCAGAATGTCAGTCTCAGCGAGCTGCAAAACGACATTATCGCTTTTTTTGGTGATATGGGCGCGGAGGTAGAGGCACCGCAGGGAAAGTCGGCGAAGAGCGGGTCGGGAGCTTCTTCCGCCGTCGGTCAATACGGACGGGACCTGACCATGCTTGCCATGTGCGGGCTTCTCGATCCCATTGTTGGGAGGGAAACGGAAACGGAGCGAGTCATTCAGATTTTGTCACGGCGCACCAAGAACAATCCGTGCCTAATCGGGGAGCCGGGCGTGGGAAAAACCGCCGTTGTGGAGGGACTTGCCGCAAGAATCGCGTCGGGCACCGTACCGGATAATCTTGCCGATAAGGTGGTTATCACCCTGGACATTGGTTCGATGATTGCCGGGGCCAAATACAGGGGGGAATTTGAAGACCGCCTAAAAAAGGTAATGGATGAGGTGATGAAAAACAAAAACATCATTTTATTTATCGATGAAATCCATACTATTGTAGGTGCCGGCGCGGCGGAGGGAGCCGTTGATGCAGCCAACATTCTAAAGCCGGTGCTTGCCAGAGGAGAAATTCAGGTGATCGGCGCGACTACCATTACAGAGTACCGCAAGCACATTGAAAAGGACGCCGCACTGGAAAGGCGTTTTCAGTCGGTTTTAGTATCGGAGCCGGATGAGGAACAAACGCTTGCCATCCTGAAGGGACTGCGTCCCAAATATGAAAGCCATCATCATATTGTGATTACCGATGAGGCGCTTTCGGCGGCTGTGACGCTTTCAGCGAGATATATTCCCGACCGTTTCCTGCCGGATAAGGCGATCGATCTCGTGGATGAAGCGGCCTCCAAAAAACGAATTGAGAGCTACGGGAGCACGCCGCAGCTTGCCGAATATGAAAATCAAATTAAGCTGCTGCTCGAGAAAAAAGAAAATGCCATTCATGAGCAAAAATTCGAGCTTGCCGCCGAGATGAGGGATAAGGCAGCCGTGCTTGAAAAGCAGTATCGGGCAGAGAAGGAGGCGATAAAAAAAGAGCGGGAGCGCCACCGGGAAAAAATCGAAGCCGAAGACATCGCCGATATTGTTACCTCTTGGACGGGAATTCCGGTAAAAAAACTCTCGTCTACAGAGGGAGATCGCCTGCTTCATCTGGAGGAGCTTTTGCAGGCGCGTATCGTCGGACAGGATGACGCGATTTCCGCCACCTCGCGCGCCATCCGCCGCGGCAGGGTGGGACTGGGAAATCCGGCAAGGCCAATCTGCTCCCTTCTTTTTATGGGTCCGACGGGTGTCGGCAAAACCGAACTTGCCAAGGCGGTTGCCGATATTGTCTTCGGCTCGGAAAATGCCCTGATTCGTCTGGATATGAGCGAATATATGGAAAAGCACAGCGTATCTAAAATGATAGGCTCTCCTCCCGGGTATGTGGGCTATGACGAGGGCGGGGGACTAACGGAAAAGGTCAGGCGGCGTCCGTATTCCGTTATTTTGTTTGATGAGATTGAGAAAGCCCATCCTGATATTTTTAATCTGCTTTTACAAATTTTGGATGATGGAATTTTGACAGATTCCACAGGAAGAACGGCAAGCTTTAAGAATGCGATTATCATTATGACGACCAATATTGGTACGCCAGCTTCCGATATACGGGGTGCTCTTGGCTTTTCTGTCGATCGGGCGGAGGGAGAAACGCGAGCGTCTGAGCGGACGGAACGAATGAAACGGCTGCGGGAAAGCTTCCGTCCGGAGCTTGTCAATCGGATCGACGAGATTATCGTATTTGACAGACTGAGCCATGAGAGCATTGTATCGATTGCGGGTATGATGCTAAGGGACGTAGAAAATAGAATTACCGCGCTCGGCATTTCGGCGCACTTTGATGCTTCCGTCGCCGAAATGCTTGCGTCCTGTGAATCCGTGGACGCCTATGGCGCGCGTCCGCTCCGCCGCGAAATTTCCTCTAAAATCGAAGACGCTTTTTCTCTTTGGATGTTGGACGGAAAGATAGAAGAGGGCGACTGTATTGACGTTTTTGCTTCTGACGGCAAAATCGATTATGTAAAAAAAGAAAAAGAAGAAAGCGGGGCATGACCCCGCTTTGTTTATGCAATGTCCGGCTTTTAGAAATTGTGTATGTTTCACGATGAATGAGAAGGGGTTGAAAAAGAGGAGGGAATGTGCTATCCTATCACTGAAAAAAATAAACAGGGAGGCATTTATGAAGGAGAATGGCAAGAGATTTATCAAGGTTTATACGCAGGGAATGATGGAGGGAATTCAAATTTGGGTAGACAGACAAACAGGCGTCTATTATTTGTTTCAGTTTTCCGGTTATTCCGGCGGTGTTACCCCGTTGCTCGATGAAAACGGGAAACCCATGATTGCGACAGAAGAGGAGCTTGCCCAATTGACTGATGAATAGCATAAAAAGAAAAAGTCCTTATTCTTTTTTGGTAAGGGCTTTGTTTTTGCTATAGGATTGACCAAGTAAACAAAAAATGTTTTCAGAGAAAGGGTGAACGTCTGCGGCAGCCGCATGCTGAAAATCTGACAAGAGCGTGGTTATGAAGGGAATGATTTGTCCATCAAGCTACGGCTTGCCGATATGGACTTGAGGCCGAAGGCTATCGTCCCATGGAAACGTAACAAAAATCATATCCAAAAACGAAAACCACTATATATTGCGGATGCTAAGGCGATCACGAACAATATACAGTGGTTTTTTCTTTGGCGGAGAAGGAGGGATTCGAACCCTCGAGGCGTTTTACCGCCTACACGATTTCCAATCGTGCGCCCTCGACCAGCTAAGCGACTTCTCCAAAATTAAGGATAAGAATGACAACTCTTTCTATCAAAGCTCTCAAAACAGCTTTTTTATTTTAACACATTTTTTTTCGCAAGTCAAGCCTTTGCTATAACTTTTTTATAAAAGCCGATTTTGAGAAAAGTAATTTGTAATAATTCAATTCGTTGAACTATTATATTACCCAAAAATATTGACAATCACATCATAATATGATATTATAAATACATAAATTGAGAAGAACCGTTAAAACAATTTTTTGTGGTTGAAGATATTTGCCCGCCACAGCGTGGAAGCAAGCGGGCCAATCTGAAATGTGGGTTTTTCTATAAGGAGTTTACTGCCGATATGAAAACACATGTCGATAAATGTCGAAATATAGGATTTTTAACAATATAAAGAAAAACAGCGTATAATGAAGTGATTAATATTTGAAAAAATTAAATTTATTCCAAAAGCGGGATTGACAAAATTACAAAATTCTGGTAGAGTTACTATAGAGTGTAAAACAGGGAAGTGAAGGAGCGTGCTCTACCGGAGAATCCGCGATGACGCAGCTGGCGGCCGTCGCCGATGCTATGAAAGCAGGCATCCCAATCGGAACATAGCGCAGGCGCACGGATAAAAATGTGGGAGAGATTCCCGTTTATCCGTGCGCTTTTGTTTCAAAAAGACTTTTAGGAAAAAAGATTGTCAAAATTTAATATGAAAATTAGAAAGGAATTTACTTATGAAGAAAAATACAAAAATCTTTGCGCTTGTGATGTCGATTGCGATGCTGTTCTCTGCTTTTTCTCTTACCGCGTTTGCAGAAAATCCGATTAATCGCTATGATTATGATATTTTGCCCGGATATCGTGTTAATTATTTTTTAAGATATGATGGAAATGCACATGCCATAACGGCGATTGCCGGAGATAATTTGGCAATCGCTTCTAGCATGTTGGCCCAAACTTATACATTTTGTGTCATAACATACACAGATTCTAGCTTCTCTACAAATTCTCAGGTCTCGGATGAATTGATGCTGGGTGAGTATGGAACTGGTGTTTTATCTCAAACTTCAGTTATCGCTGAGACGGGGAAGGTGGTAGATTGGATTACTTCTGACCATACTTTGATTATTAACGGCGATGTACTTACAACGTTTGGCCTTGATATGTATAGAGGAGAAGATTTTTGATTTCGATTTTATATAAAGGCGATGGATAGGAGGTAAGGGATGAAAAAGTTGATGGCGGTGCTTTTGTGCTTTTTTACAATTGGGATGGCCGGTTGCGGAGCAACGTCGCAGGGACAAGAATGCAGTGGAACCGAGCAAACAAATCATTCATTTGTGACCGGCGATAAAACGGAAAGTACAACACAACCGACCGATACAGTCGAAACAAACAGTACGGAAAATCCGCCGGCAACTGACGAATGGCTTTTCCGAAAAGGCTATAAGGATGGAAATGTGATGGTGGAAACGCCGACAAGAGTATTGTATATGTACAGCGACCAGTTGTTTTATTATAATAAAATAGATGGAGAAAGCTATATTTTTTGTTTTGATCCATTGTGTGACCATCAGTTGAGCACTTGCATTTCCTATAAATTTACCATGACAGGAATCATGGGCGGAACGCAGGGCATTGAATATTGCGCATACAATAACCGATTTTATGCTCTTCGCGGACAGAAGCTGTGTTCTTTTAATTTTGACGGCGGAGATATAAAGATCGAATATTCGTTCGGGGAAAATGGTGGCTGGGATGAGCTTTATTATGATCCTTTCGGACTATATTCTCTGAAGATTTATGACCATTATGCCTATATGATTACCATTGATAGTGAAACGGGGGACAGAAATTTGATGCGCTACGATGTCGCTTCCGGCGAGATGAGAGAACTGACATCGCAGACGGATCTATATGTCTCCAATTATCTCCTGGGATATGACTGCCTATATTTGTTCGTGTTAGGGGAAGAGGGGACGGCCCTCTATCGCTCAAATTTGGATATGGAGGAAATAGCGCTTGTCCCCGGGATAGAGGGCAGTTCGAGCAGTGGGATATTTGACGGAGAACGGCTTTATTTTATTGAGTATCGGTATGATTACGATTCTCTGACGGATACCACGGAAGAAACGCCGCTTGCGCTTGTGGCGCTCGATTTCCGAAGAGGCGAGGTCGTCCGTCTTCAAACGCTGGAGCAAGATGCGGTCCCGAGATTATTGGCCGTAACAGACGAATATATTTATTACACGATATATGAGCCGCGTTATCTTGGCACTATGACAGACACGCGCGGAAATAAGAATATCTCTTATAATAGTTTCAGCCGACTGTACCGAATGGAGAAAGACGGGAGCAGTCCAACGGTGATTCTGGATGATATCTCCTGTGAGGTTTTGGAGACCTGTTTTTTGGGTTCGGAAATTCTTATCTTGGGAAGTATCTGTCGGGTAATCGAGGAGGCCCCCACAAAAGAGGGAGGACTTATGCTGGCGAGACTGGATAATGCAGGCTTTGTGACCTCTATCGAAAAGGTGGAAATCCTTGAGTAAGCCCGAAGCTTTGCCTCTGCCTAACCGGCAGGAGGCAAGGTGAAAAATTTGAAAAGGGAGAATATTAAATGAAACGGATATGGATATTGCTAACCGCGTTGCTGATAATCGTGTTTTTATGTTGTTCTTGTGAAAAAACGGAACAAAATGAGACAAGCGGCAGCAGAGAGATGGTTGAGGAAGTCGGAGAACAAACACGAGAAACCACTTCGGCAGAAGAGACGAATGACGCGGATGCTACGGCATCCTCGTCAACGGACACAGCAGAGCCGCCGTCCGAGACCTTTGAAATCATGGGGCCATATGAAAATATATGTGAGGAAAGACCCTTCGAATCCTTTATGGAATTTCAAGGCGACAGAGGATGCTATGTTGGAAAAAGTTCAATCACACAATATGAATTGCAAGCAATGGTTCGCGTACGGGTTGTCGGAATGAAAGAGGGGGATTACAATCGAGGCAAGTGGTCGGTATATTATGTGCAGGTGACGGAAATTTATGGTGAAAATTATTCTTTTGAAGTCGGCGAGATTTACACCATGGCATATTCCGGTACACCGGAGCATCCGCTCTACGGCAGACCACCGCTGGAAATCGGAAAGGAGTATTTGCGTTTGTATACTCCATATTCAGTTGAGTCCGAAGAACTGAATATCGGACCTACGCTGATGATGCCGATTGAGAATGCGGAGGGGGTAGAGTATGTATACGGATATGGTATCGATTTTGAAGGGTTAGACTGTGCCATTGCTATCACCGATGAGGAGGAAAATCAGATATACAAGCCGGGCAAGCACGACGGCATGATAGCGCAGGTGTTGGCGGATGAAGAGGAACTCCCGACTTTTGATTATAAATGCGAGCTTTCCGCTTTGCTTGAGGAACTTTTCCGATTTTAGGTGAGAGCGGCAATTCGTTTTCCCTTTATCTCTTTGAGACGAACATGTTTTTAAGAGGGATTTTGAAAATAATATGAAAACACATGTCGATAAATGTCGAAATATGGGATTTTTAACAATATAAAGAAAAACAGCATATAATGAAGTGATTAATATTTGAAAAAATTGAATTTATTCCAAAAATAGGATTGACATAATTACAAAATTCTGGTAGAGCTACTATAGAGTGTAAAACAGGGAGGTGAAGGGGCGTGCTCTACCGGAGAATCCGCGATGACGCAGCTGGCGGCCGTCGCCGATGCTATGAAAGCAGGTATCCCAATCGGAACATAGCGTAGGCGCACGGATAAAAATGTGGGAGAGTTACCCGTTTATCCGTGCGCATTTGTTTCAAGAAAGATTTTTAGGAAAAAAGATTGTCAAAATTTAATATGAAAATTAGAAAGGAATTTACTTATGAAGAAGAATACAAAAATCTTTGCGCTTGTGATGTCGATTGTGATGCTGTTTGCTGCTTTTTCTCTTACCGCGTTTGCAGCGGATTTTGAGAAAGATCAAAGCGCTTTAATTGATAATTATACATGCCTGAACCAAATCAGATATACAAGTTCTAGCAGACATCTCTATGTTTTTGTTCGATTAACAAAAAACACAGATTCTTCTGCGGATACGGTTCAAGTTGCTGCACAAGGGGTAATAGGATACACGGACGGCACCTTTGATATAGACTATCGCTCTACCCTTGAAGATTCGAAGAGTGAGGCGGGCGAATGGATCGCGACATCTGCATATGTGTATGGAAATTCCACCAAAATGGTCCAATACATTGCAAACGACAGCCATTACATCGTCAACGGAGAGGCGTACTCATTGGGCGGCACTTGGTATGCAGGCGAAGATTTTTGATTTTAGAACAATTGGCTTGAAAAGAGGTCAAAAATCGAAAGGAGTGAGTCTCTGAGATGAAACGACTGCTGGCGGCGTTGCTGTGTCTTGCGTTGCTGTGTGTTGCAGGATGCGGAGAAACGCCGGGGAATGTGGAAAGCACAGACGGCACGATTGGAACATCCGGCGATGGACCAGGCACAGTGGGTACGAATGAAACCCCTTCCTCGGCGGAGAGCACGGCGGATACGACCGGCGAAGACACCCCCGGGCCGGTGACGCCGCCGGCAGTGCAGGCTTGGTATCCGATCGACAGCGGAATGACGGAGACGCCGGCGCGTGTTTTGTATTTGGATGTTTTTCAGCTCTGCTATTATAACAAGATAGATGGAAACTGCTATGTGTTTTGTTTTGACCCTCTGTGTATGCATCAGAACATGCAGAAATGTATTTCATACCGATTTTTTATGTGGATGGTGGCTGGACAAAATATCGAATACAGTGATTACAATGGCCGGCTCTATGTGCTGCGGGGGCAGAAGATTTACTCACTCCGGAGCGACGGTAGCGATGTGCGGCTCGAATGCTCCTTTGGGGAAAAGGGAGATTGGAACGAGTTGGCAATGGCTGGAGAAATAACGGAAAGCCTTCAGAGAATGACGCTTCAAGGACGGTACTTATATATGGAAAATATTGTACGCCAAGACAATCGGACCGTTACGACTCTTGTGTGTTATGACATGGAAACGGGCGAGGTGAGGACGTTGGAGGTGGGAGAATCCGAAGATTATGGAAACTACTTTGTCGGAGAAGACTGCCTGTATGTCTCTTTTTATCCATTGGATTCGATAGAGCAGGAATGGTATCGTATGGACCCGACGCTCACGACAAGGGAGCGGATGGAGGAAACAGACTTCTTGGAGGGGGCATATCCTTTTCGGTCGATATGTGACGGGAGTACGCTTTGCTTTGTGGAGGAGCATTGGGAATACGACAGTAATGGAAATGTTGTAGATTTGGATTACGGTGAAATCAAGCTGTATGATTTTGAGAGCGGGGAGCAAAAGGTGCTTTATGAGATGGAGGCGCAGCACAATTCGACGATCAAGCTGCTTGCCATGACGGAGGAGAGTATCTATTTCACGGTCTATGACCCGCTCTATCTCGGGACGTATATGGATTCTCGGACAGGAAGAGAAACGGTATACACCAACAATTATCACCAGATCTACCGAATGGACCGGGATGGGGGGAATCTGACGATAATCATGGATGACATTTCCTGCGAGGTAACCGATATCATTCTGTTGGATTCCAAAATTTTAATTGATGGGTATATTTGTCAGGAAATTGAAGGCAGCCATTCGGCCAAGAAGAGCTCCTATATGATGGCAACGCTTGACGAGGATGGCATGGTGACCTCGATTGAGCAAGTGCTCAACGCTAGCGGTCCGATATTTTAGGAATTCGTTTCCTGATGAAAATAGGATAATACGGAGTAAGAGAAATCATCGAAGATTCATTTGTCCCTGCGTCGAACTTGGTGCAGGGACAAATTGACAGGGAAGGAGATATTAGGATGAAGCGCGTATGGATATTGTTAGTTGCACTGCTGATGACGGTACTTCTGTGCTGTGGCTCCTGTGGAGAAACGAAATCGGACGAAACGAGCGGAAATACTGAGACGGGTGAAAGTGCTGGGACAAGTGAAGGTACAGAGACGGGTGGAAGCGCCGAGACAAGTGAAAGTGTCGGGACAAGCGGCCCCGGCGAGGAAACGGGGGAAACCGGCGGGGAAGAACATCCCACATCGACGACAGAGACGATACCCGAAACCTATGAAATCATAGGAGCATATACGGATATATTGAAGGATAGGCCGTTCGAATCGTTTATGGATTTCGGGGGCGACGACAGGGGGATTTATTACGGCAAGTCGGGAAGCTTTGTTCCGACTATCGGACTGCCTTGGTCGTTTATGCGCGTGCGCGTTGTTGGAATGAAAGAGGGCGCCTATGTGGATGATAAGTGGTCGGTCTATTATGTACAGGTGACGGCAAAATACAATTTTGAGGACGATTTTCCGTTTGAGGTGGGCGAGGTATATACGATGTATTATGCAGGAACACCGGAGAATCCGCTCTATGGCAGACCGCCGCTTGAAATCGGAAAGGAATATCTGCGGGTGAACACAGAGGCCTATATTTTTGCCGATATCAATATGGCACCCACGCTGATGATGCCGATAGAGGAGGTCGACGGTGTGGAATATGTGTATGCGTATGGCGTTGATATGGGAGAATTAAGATGCGCCATTGCCATCACCGATGAGGAAGAAAATCAGATATACAAGCCGGGCAAGCACGACGGCATGATAGCGCAGGTGTTGGCAGACGGAGAGGAGCTCCCGACTTTCGGTTACAAATGTGAGCTTGCCGAATTGATTGAGGAACCGTGCGCCTATGCAATGGGCTGATCCGGTCTTATCACGGTAGTTCTTTTTACAAAAACAAGGAGGATACCATGTTGAAACTCATCGGCTTTGAACTAAAAAAACTGTTCTCCGGCAAGCTGTTTTTGCTTGCGCTTGTGGTGTTGCTTGGGGTCAACTGGTATCTGGCGGGACAAAGCGTGGATGAGAGCAGAATCCGCGACGAGCAGGATATGACGGCTTTTATCGAAGAATACAAAGCGGACCCCGAGGCGATGGAAGCCTATATGCAGGAATATAACGAGCTTTGGCGTGCCAGCATTTTCCCGGACAGCGATGTGGAGGAGCCGGAAAGCATATACAGTGAGCTGGATTTTAATCTGTTTGCGAATTTTGCCGAAATCCGCGACCTGACGGCTACATACCGTCAGACGGTTAGAAGGGCAAGACAGATTGCGCAAAGCCGCATTATGGAATATACCTATCTTGGATATTCTGAAAACAGCTTTGAAATGGTCTATCAGCAATCCGTTTACGATTCCTACGAAAATTTGTTGGAATTGGAATTTCCGCTCGAAAATGTTGTTGGATATGACTTTTTCTTTGAATACGAGGGCTTTTGCGTCTTGTTGCTTGCCGCGCTTTCCTTTATCGGCATCATGCTCGTGACACCGGAAAAAAATGCGGGAATGCTGCTGATTTTGCGCTGCAGCAAAAAGGGCAGGGTACATACGTTTACCGCGAAAGTGATTGCCGGATTTTTGGCGGCGACATTCTTGTGCGTTTTGTTTACGGCAACATCCCTTTTGGCCTTTTACTTTCGGATTGGTCTTTCCGGTGGCTCCCTGCCGCTTCAAATGGTGGATTCCATGCAGCTTGCTCCCTTTTCCGTCAGTATTTGGGGCGGTATCCTGCTGTCGCTTGGCGGACGAAT
Organism: Clostridiales bacterium; assembly: GCA_003150035.1. GTDB lineage: Bacteria > Bacillota > Clostridia > Oscillospirales > CAG-272 > QALR01. The sequence goes on along the minus strand of QALR01000026.1, from coordinate 2,705 downwards.
TCTTTCTTCCTGCGTCTTTTTGCTTTTGATTTTATTTGCCGCTTCGCTCCTTCGCGGATTTTTACCGGTGTTCGCCACGGCCTTTGTCCTGATCGGCGCCAATTATGCTATGGCGACGTATTCTTTTCTGAACGATTATTCCCTGTTAAAAAATGTAAACTTTTTCTGGAGTATCGACGGGGCACGCACCCTTTCGGTTTGGCGCGGCGTTCAGATTTTCGGGCGATGTTTTTCTCAAACCAATGCGCTTATTGTTGTGTATGCTGTCTTGGCAGTGATGGCTTTTGCCGGAGGTTGCTTTTTCTTCTCTCGCGGAAAGGGCCTGGTCCGTCGGAAATGGAATTTGCGAATATCCTTGCCGAAGTGGAAAATCAAGCTGCCGTGCGCCCGGTATTCTGTCCGGTTGTATCCGTATGAATGGAAAAAGACGGTTACACGCTTTTCCTATGTGGTGTTTGCCATCGGCATTGCCTTGATGCTTTACAGTTCAGATTCTGCTTATCATCTGCAAAGAGATTATTTCCAGGAGCTGTATACCAGCTATATGCAGGAATATGAGGGGGAATGGACGCAGGAAAAGCATGAGACTATACAGGCAGAATATCAGGAAATGATGGATGTGCTCGGCAATGAGCAAGCGATGAAGGCACAGTATGAGGCGGGGCTTATCTCAGCTTCTGAATATAGCCAGTTCAGGCGGGCCTGCATGGATGCGCAAATCGCAGGGCCGATCATGGAGCAGGTATGGCGTCAGAGCCAATATCTGAAAGAACAGCATGACGCAGGTTATTCGGTTGCCTATTTTGACGATACCGGTTGGCAGCAGCTGCTTGATACCAATCTGGCGTGGATTTCCTGCGCAGTGGTGATTCTTTTATGCTCCGATGTATTTTCAGGAGAGTATCGCAGCGGGTTCCAGAAAATCGGAAATACCGCCAAACGGGGAAGAATTCCCGCATCGCTGACAAAGCTCGCCGTTGTGGCAACGGTTGCAGCAAGCTTTTCTTTCCTCGCGGAACTGTGTCAATTCCTGTTTGTGGCGGTGTACTCCGGACTTCCCGGAGCGGGGGCGGCTGCTGTATGTATCGAGTCGCTCGCGGGTGCAGGTTCGGTGCCGCTCTGGGTGTATTTCGGCGGGAGCGTTCTTAAGAACATGGCGCTGTGTGTGATCGTGGCGTTGGCCTGTGCCGGTATTTCACGAGTAACCAAACGGATAATCCCGACGCTTTTGATTATGACTGTGATAGTTTTTGCTCCGATGATCTTTTCTTACTTTGGCATTTCGTTGTTTGAGAATCTATCGTATCTGAACTTGTTTGTGAGGTGAAAAAATGGAACTTCAACTGAACCATATTACCAAATCTTATGGAAAGACGTTGGCCCTCTCCGATTTCTCCATGACTTTTGATTCCGGCATTTATGCGCTTCTCGGTCCTAACGGAAGTGGGAAAAGCACGCTGATGAATATCCTGACAGACAATCTGAAGCCGGATGCGGGGGAGATCCTGTGGGGAGGAGAATCGACAAGACAGCTCGGTGTCCGCTATCGGGAAAAAATCGGCTTTATGCCGCAATATCCCGGTCTGTATCCTGCGTTCAAAACGGAAGAGTTTCTTTGGTATATGGCGGCATTGAAGGGAATTACCAAAGAAGCCGCAAAGGAACAAATTCCGCTTTTGTTGGAGGCGGTGGAGCTGTCGGATGCCGCGAAACGGCGGATAGGCGCGCTTTCAGGAGGAATGAAGCAACGGTTGGCTTTAGCACAGGCAATGCTCGGCGATCCGGAATTGATTATCTTAGACGAGCCGACGGCAGGACTTGACCCCAAACAGCGAATTGCCATTCGCAATTACATTTCTTCTATTGCGCTGCATAAAATCGTTTTGATTGCTACGCATGTGGTTTCCGATATCGAATTTATAGCCAAGAACATTATTTTGCTCAAAAAAGGCGTCATTGTGGACTGCGATACCGCTCCTGAGCTTTTGAAAAAAATTGAGAAAAAGGTATGGAACGTTCGGTGCCGTGAAACAGATGTCGGATTCTTTTCTGAGCATCTTCGAATTATTGGTATATCCAAGTGTACAGAGGATTTGGTCGACCTTCGTGTGATATCGGACAGAAAACCGACGACTCATGCTGTGAATGTCATACCTGCCCTAGAGGATTATTATCTTTATACATTCGCAGATACAGAGAGCCGTGAAGTCGTGCATGCGGCATCCGGCTGAAATTCCTTCTAAAATATATAAAAGGAGGACGAAGCAAAGCTTCGTCCTCCTTTTTCATCTTCGGTGAATTATACTATTAAGTGCAACAGAAGAAGATAAAAAAGGAGTTCATACAAATCTGTGGTAAAATAGAGTTGCGAAACAAAATTTACTACAAAGGAGATCTGTATGAACTATCACCATTTTACCATAGAAGAGCGCTGTTGTCTACGAGAATATTATGTCAAAGGGAAAAGTTATCGGGAAATAGCAAGGCTTTTGGGCAGGAACGTCAGTTCTGTATCTCGGGAATTGAGACGGAACTGTACCTTTTTCAGGGATATCCCCAGATACTATCCGCATACGGCACAAAAGAAAAGCGACTTACGCAACAGTTACCGCCACCGCGGAATGTTCTGGAAACAAGAGGTGTTGGATTACATAGACGAGAAGTTATCTCAAACATGGTCGCCGGAACAGATATCCAATACCCCG
>QALR01000016.1 GCA_003150035.1 Clostridiales bacterium | reverse complement strand
TCACGCGGCGTCGCTGGGTCAGGCTTTCGCCCATTGCCCAATATTCCCCACTGCTGCCTCCCGTAGGAGTCTGGACCGTTTCTCAGTTCCAATGTGGCCGTCCAACCTCTCAGTCCGGCTACCCATCGTCGACTTGGTGGGCCGTTACCTCACCAACTATCTAATGGGACGCGAGCTCATCTATGCGCGATTTTATTCTTTGACATCAGCTCCATGCGGACCCGATGTGTCATGCGGTATTAGCAGCTGTTTCCGGCTGTTGTTCCCCTCGCATAGGCAGATTGCTCACGCGTTACTCACCCGTCCGCCACTCAGTCATCTCTCTTCCGCCCCGAAGGACTTCCCAAAAATGCTTCGTTCGACTTGAATGTGTTAAGCACGCCGCCAGCGTTCATCCTGAGCCAGGATCAAACTCTCTAAAAAATTTGTATATCCCCGGACAAAGTCTCCTCTGCCCGCTGATACCTTCTTCAGAGCTTATCTTAGCTTCTTTTCCTAAAAGTACTGTTCAAAGTTTCTCAACGAGATCTTTTTTCGTTCTTTCGTTGTTGTTCAATTTCCAAGGACCTAGCGCCCCCCTGTTTGTTCCCCTCCCAGAAGCGGCTCGATTATTCTATCACATCCTATCCCCCTTTGTCAAGAGAATTTTTAAAAAATTTTTCATTTTTTCACATTTATCGGACATCCTGCATAGAATACTGCAATTCTTCTTTTCAATATCAAAAAAGAGCCGCCTTAAAACGGCTCTTTTTCACAATTTTCAAGCATCCTTTCCGATTTCCCCGGCTTTCTTCAAAGAAAATTTCGTCAAAACGGGTCCCACAATTTCATAAACCAAGGTCGCACAGAGGACCACCGCCTGAATCTTCGGACCATATGCCTGCGGAAGCTCGGCGACGGCAATCTGTGCCATTCCGACGGCCACCCCCGCCTGAGGCAGAAGAGCAAAGCCAAGATATTTCCGTACACTCGGTTCCGCTTTGGCCATTGCGGAGCCCGCCATCGCCCCGAAATATTTTCCGACCGTCCGCGCCAGGATATAAAGCGCGCCGAGAAGCCCGACCGCAGGGAGAATCGAAAGGTCGAGATCTGCGCCCGAGATGACAAAAAACAACATAAAAAGAGGGGGAGTCCATCTGTCCGTACCGTCGAGGACTTTCTCCACATCTCGGCCAAGGTTAGCAAGGACTGCGCCGATCATCATACAAAGCAAAAGCGACGACAGCTCCAGAAGCTCCGAAAGCCCCACCCCTATTACCGTAGCGGTTACGCAAAGGCAAAGGCGATTGGCCCTCGACTTGAAAAGTCTTGTCCCGAGCGCGACAAGAAGACCGAGCCCAAAGCCAATAAGAAGCGAAAGTCCGATTTCCGCTAGCGGTTCTAGGAGCATGCTCATAACCGTAGGCTCTGTTCCTACGGCTAGCGTTTGCGCTATCGCCATAAAAATTGAAAAAATTATCAATCCTATCGCATCATCCCCTGCAACAACCGGCAAAAGCGTTTCCGTCAGCGGTCCGTGCGCCTTATATTGTCTTACGACAAGTAAGGTCGCGGCAGGTGCCGTCGCAGTCGCAATAGCGGATAATGTAAACACCAGAGGCAAATAATTTTCTCCGAATGCGCCAAGCGCCCCGGCGACAAGCAGCACGGCGAAAACAGCAACCACGGCGCCAAGAGCCTGCACAAGCGTGATGACGGTTACCTTTTTGCCCAGCTTTTTCAACGTATCCAGCTTGAACTCTCCCCCGATGGAAAAAGCGATAAATCCAAGCGCAAGCGTAACCAAAATATCGAAACTTTCCACCGCCTCTTTGCTGACAAAGCCGAGGACGCTCGGCCCGATAAGCAGTCCTGCTAAAAGATATCCTGTAACATTCGGCAGTTTAACGAGCTTCACAATTCTCGTAAACAATAGCCCCGCCGCCATCGCGATCCCCAAAGACAATAACGTATTCATGACAAAAGATCCATCGGTTCCGAATCCGGAATCGCCTTCCTCACTATATAAGAATCTAAAAATATAATTGCCATCTAATCGTCGGCTCTCTCCCGCGCCGTATCTCCGTCAAAGAACACCATCCGTGTCTGTCACCGGGACAGTAAACGCGATTCCGACATCCGGATGAGAAAGGCCCCCCGTCATCTCTTTTACAATCTCCTTCACCACCGGGAGCTGCTCTTTCTCCAAAAGCAAAAGAAGCGTTTTGTTGTTTCCTCCGTCCGGATGCAGATATTTGCGCAGAGATCCAAAAATCGGCGGAGGCTCTGTCATGTCATGTCCGACATACTGAACCATCCCCATGGAGTCATAAACCGTTCCTCCCTTGATCCCCGCACGCATCAAAGCAGAAAGCAGTTTCGGCATACACTCGAGTTTATTCAAAATTAAAACATAAAGCAACACAGCGATCACATCCCCTTCGGAACATTTTATTCTCATTAAAACATTATAGCATTCGCACACAGGCGAGTCAAGTTTTTGTCGGGATTTCTTCCGTTTTTCCGTCAAACGCCTTGATAAGAGTCTAACTTTGTGATAGAATATTTTTTACAATGATAAAAATCTATAAAATAAAGAGGTTTGGCCATGCTTCTTTGGCACAATGATGGCAGGGATCCTTTCCGCAATATGGCGACAGAAGAATTTCTTCTTATGACAACGAAAGAGCCATGTGTGATGCTGTGGCAAAATGATCCGGCCGTTGTTATTGGAAAAAATCAGGATGCGCGCTCTGAGGTCGATTTTGATTTTGCTTCTCGCAACGGCATCAAAATTGTCCGGCGGCTGTCCGGCGGAGGAGCCGTCTTTCATGATAAGGGAAATATCAATTACAGCTTCATCATACCGGACGGAGCGGCGCTTCAATTTGCCGCTTTTGCCGGTCCCATTCAGGAAGCATTGGCAGGGCTTGGTATTTCCGTTGCCCTCTCCGGCAGAAACGATCTTGTTACCGTTCCCGACGGGAGAAAATGTTCCGGAACAGCGGAGTGCATATATAATAAAGGAAAAAATCCGGACGGGTCCCCTAGGAAAATGCTTTTGCACCATGGCACACTGCTTTTTTCGGCAGAGCTTTCCATCATGTCCGCCGTACTGACGCCAGACAAAGAAAAGCTTTCTGCAAAAGGAATTCGAAGTGTAAAAAGCCGTGTCGTCAATCTTCAAACGCTTCTCTCGCCGGAATACGCCGACATGACAGCGGAGGATTTCAAGCGATATCTTGAAAAATTCTTTCTTGATAGCGGCGCGGTTTCTATGCGCTTTTCCCCGCAGGACAGCTCGGCAATCGATTCGCTTGCCGAGCGCAAATATCGCACCGAAGCTTGGCTTTATGGCTCTTTTGCTTCGGGAGAAAAAATAAAAAAACGGCGATTTGATTTCGGAACCGTCTCGGTCATGCTTCGCGCTGACGGCACAAGACTTCGAGAAATTTCCTTTGCCGGCGATTTTTTCGGTATCGACGATATCGGCGCGCTTGAAAATTCTCTTGTCGGCGCAAAGCTTTCCTATGATACCCTTGTCGAGACGCTTGCAGCGTCGGGGCTTTCGCGCTATATCGCAGGTGCCTCGCCGGATGAAATCGCGGCTCTGATCTGTGAGGCGGCGAACTGACAAGAAATTACGCGAAAATAAATCCCATATGAAAGGAACTCCTTATGAAAACGAAAAAACAATATGCAAAAGACCTGTTAAATTTTCTGAACAGCGCTCCGACCGCCTTTCAGGCGACAGACGCGCTTTCCGCGATGCTGGACGCCTCGGGCGCCGCACGTCTCGATGAAGGCGCCGCATGGCAGATCGAAAAGGGAAAAACTTACTATTTCACCAAAGAGGGCACACAGTGCGCGGCGTTCCGCATCACAGGCGACCCGCGTGAGACCGGCTTCCGCATCGGCGCGGCGCATCAGGATTCGCCCGGCTTCCGCATCAAAACGGTCCCTTCCAAGGTGGAATGCGGCATTGAGCGTCTGACGCTCGAATCTTATGGCGGACTTATCCTTCACGGTTGGCTTGACCGCCCGCTCGCGCTTGCCGGACGCGTTTTCGTCAAAGACGAAAACGGAGAGGCAAAGCCCGTCAACGTCAATCTGAAAAAACCGCTTATCATCCTGCCGAGCGCGGCGATTCACGTCGTGCGCGACGTCAACGAAAACGGAAAATTCAACGTGCAGACCGATCTGCTTCCTTTCTTTGCACAAAATTCGGACGGAAAGCCAAAGTTTCTCAGCTTCCTTGCAAAATATCTGAAAGTGCCCGAAAAGGATATCCTGAGCTTTGAGCTTGCGCCGTATGATGCCGAGGACGGCTGTTTTGTCGGCGCAGACGACGAATTCATTTCCGTCGCAAGGCTTGACGACGCCGCCATGTCTCATGACATGATGGCAGGCTTTATCGAGGGAGAGGAAAACTGTGCCATTTCCGATATCGCCGTCGCCTTCGACCATGAGGAAATCGGCTCAAACTCCAACCGGGGCGCGAAAAGCAATACCATTTTGCAAATCATCGACAGGATCTGCGAAAAGCTCGGCTACAGCGCCGAGGACAAATATCGCGCGCTTGCCAAAACTATTGTGTTTTCTGCCGATATGGCGCACGCAACCCATCCCTCTTATCAGAACAAGCATGAAATGGCGCTGCCGATCTATCTCAACGGCGGTCCCGTGCTGAAACTCGCCTATACACAATCCTACGCGACCTCTCCTCGCGGCACAGCCTTCTTCAAGCTGCTCTGCGAGAAAAACGGCATTCCCTATCAGATTTTCAACAACCGAAGCGATGCGCGCGGCGGCGGCACGATAGGGCCCGGCATCTCTGCGGATTACGGCGTGATGACCGTGGATATCGGCAATCCGATGCTCTCGATGCACGCGGTGCGTGAGCTTGGCGGCACGGACGACTCTTATTACATGACAAAACTCTATTCCGCTTTCTTCAGAGGATAACGGAAAGCGGAGGAAACGGAGCGAACTATGGCGTTTCTGCCGATTACAAAAGAAGAAATGACCGCGCGCGGTTGGGACGCACCGGATATCGTCGTCATCACCGGCGACGCCTATGTGGACCATCCAAGCTTCGGCACGGCGATTGTATCGCGCGTGCTAGAGGCAGAAGGGCTGCACGTTTGCATCCTGCCGCAGCCGCAAAGCGACGCGGATTATCTGCGCTTCGGGGTGCCCCGTCTCGCCTTCTTTGTAAATGGCGGCAACATCGATTCCATGGTCGCGCACTACACCGCAGCAAAGCGAAAACGCCACAACGATTATTACACCGCCGGCGGCAAAGCGGGGCGTCGCCCTGACCGCGCCGTCACGGTTTATTGCAGGGCCGTGCGTCGTCTTTTCGGCGATATTCCTCTCTGCATCGGAGGGCTTGAGGCTTCTTTGCGGCGGTTTGCCCACTACGATTATTGGGACGACGCCGTGCGTCCTTCCATTCTCATCGATTCCGGCGCGGACCTGCTCATGTTCGGCATGGGCGAGCATCAGACAGTCGAAATCGCCCGCAGACTCGCCGACGGTGAACCCGTTTGCTCGCTGCATGACATCCGCGGGACCGTCTATGCCGTTCCCACAGACGAATATCAGTATATTCCGGGTTCGGTCGAATGTCCGTCCTATGACGAGGTGAAAGCGAAAACCCCTGCTGGATACCTCGCCTATGCACGTTCCTGTCGTATCGAGCAGGACGAGCACGACGCCGTGCGGGGCAGGACCGTCATTCAGCGGCACGGGGGTGTCATCGTTGTGCAGAATCCCCCGTCTCCGCCGCTTCAGACAGACGAGCTCGACCGGGTATACGAGCTGCCGTATGAACGAAATTACCATCCCAGCTACGAAGCGGAAGGCGGGGTCCCCGCCATCGAGGAGGTCAAATTTTCCATTACGCATGTGCGCGGCTGCTTCGGTGCCTGCCATTTCTGTTCTATCGCCTATCATCAGGGGCGCGGCATTACGGCACGCAGCGAGGATTCCGTGATACGAGAGGCGACGCTGCTGACGGGGCTGCCGGATTTTAAAGGATATATCCACGACGTCGGCGGTCCGACCGCCAATTTCCGCCATCCGTCCTGCATAGGGCAAGAAAAGCATGGCCTTTGCCGGGGTAAGCAATGCCTTGCACCGGAGCCATGCAAAAACCTTATCGTCAACCATAGTGAGTATCTGCACCTTTTGCGGCGTCTGCGTGCGATTCCCGGCGTCAAAAAGGTCTTTATCCGTTCCGGGATCCGTTTTGATTATCTGATTCTGGACAAAGACGAGACGTTTTTCAAGGAGCTTGTCCGCTATCATGTGAGCGGACAACTGAAGGTCGCGCCGGAGCACTGCTCGGACGCGGTGCTTGCCGCAATGGGAAAGCCGAAAATCGCCGTATACGAAGCATTCCGCCGTCGGTTTTACGAGCTGACCAAAAGCATGAACAAAAAGCAGTATCTCGTGCCGTACCTGATGTCGTCACATCCGGGCAGCACCCTTTCAGATGCGATCGAGCTCGCTCTGTTCCTCAAAAGAGAGGGGCTACACCCCGAGCAGGTGCAGGATTTTTATCCGACACCCGGAACCATTTCCACCTGCATGTTTTATACAAGACTCGATCCTTATACGGAAAAACCGATTTTCGTCCCCAAAACAAAAGAGGAGAAAGCGGAGCAGCGTGCTCTGCTTCAGTACTTCCGTCCGGAAAACCGAGCGCTTGTTCTCCGCGCCCTAAAAAAGGCCGGCAGAGAGGACCTCATCGGCTACGGCCCCGAATGTCTGATTCGCCCGCCCGCGCGGGAGTCCGCAGCGAAGGCGCCCTTCCATCATGAGAGAATGCCCGCAGCAGGAAGAAAAAAACACGATAAAATCACTTCCCGCACGCAAAAAAACAAATCCAAGCAAAAACAAGGAGCTGTGAAAAAACGCCATGTTCGATAAAGCAAAATTTTTTAAAAAATCAGAAAAGCTTCTGAATACGCTCTACCCCGGGCGGGAAAAGGATGCCGTCCACGCACGGTACAGCGACGCTGTCGATGCTTTTGTCGCCCTCTATGGAAAAGCAGATTCCCTTTCCATCTTTTCCGTCGCCGGACGCAGCGAAATCTGCGGCAACCACACCGACCACAATCACGGCAAAGTGCTTGCCGCCTCCATCGACCTCGACATCATCGCCGTAGCGGCCAAAACAGACGACGGCATCATTCGAATCAAGAGCGCCGGCTTCCCCGAGGATGTGGTGAATATCGGCAAGCTTTCCCCCGTCGAAGCGGAAAAAGGAAAATCCTCGGCGCTTATCCGCGGCGTCTGCGACGGTTTTGTGAAAAATGGACATGTTATCGGCGGCTTTTCGGCATATACCACCTCCGACATTCTCGGCGGCTCCGGCCTTTCGTCGTCCGCCGCGTTTGAGGATATGGTCGGAACCATTCTGAATACGTTCTACAATAACGGTTCGGTCGGCTACATAGAGCTCTCTCAGATTTCACAGTATGCGGAAAACGCACACTTCGGAAAGCCATGCGGGCTCATGGATCAAGTCGCCTGTGCCGCAGGGGGATTTGTCTATATCGATTTTGAAAGCCCTGCCGCTCCCAAGGCCTCACGCGTGGAATTTGATCTTGCAGGACATGGCTTTGCGCTCTGTATCGTCAACACCGGCGGCTCGCATGCCGATCTGACAGACGATTATGCCGCCGTTCCGGCGGAAATGAAAGCGGTCGCCGCCTTTTTCGGAAAACCCGTTTTGCGCGGGCTCGACGAGGACCTCCTTTTGCAAAATGCCGCCGCCCTGCGGGAAAAGACGGGAGATCGTGCCATTCTACGCGCCCTGCATTTTCTCCGTGAAAATGAGCGGGTGACCTGTCTCATGCAGGCGCTGTCAGACGGGAATCTCTCTGATTTTCTTTCCATCATCAAAGAATCCGGACGCTCCAGCGCCGAGCTTTTGCAAAACTACTATTCCCCGAAAATGCCGGAAGAGCAAGGCATTTCTCTCGCCTGCGCCATCGCGGAAGCCGTTTTGGGAAAGGACGGCGCATGGCGTGTGCACGGCGGCGGGTTTGCCGGAACGATGCAGGCGTTTGTTCCGTATGATAAGCTCGCAGCCTTCCGTTCCCGCATGGAAACCGTCTTCGGGAAGGGCTCTGTCACCGAGCTCTCCGTTCGTCCGCTCGGCGCTCTTGCTGTCTATCATGGATAAAATCGAAGCGTACTCTCTTTTTTCTGGTTCATCCGGAAATTGCACCTATATAAGAACAAGAGACGCGGAGCTTCTGATAGACGCAGGCGTCAGCGCGCGTGCTGTCGAAAAAGCACTGCGCGAGATCGGTTCTTCGCTCGACCGTATTTCTGCTATTTTCGTCACCCATGAGCACGTTGACCACACGCGCGGACTTGAAGTCATTTCTAAAAAGTATCATATTCCAACGCATATGACAGAACCTTCCGCCCGTGCATGGATTACGGATGTCCACGCTTCCCTGCTTGGGGATCTGTATCTGCATCCGATTTCCTTTTCCGTGCGATTCGCAGATACCACCGTCCGATCCTTTTCGGTGCCGCATGACAGTGCCGCCGCAGTCGGCTACACCGTCGAATATTCCGACGCAGAGAGCTCGGAAAAGCTCGGCATTGCCACCGATATGGGGCATATCGACGCCGATATTCTCTCTTCCCTGACGGGCGCCGACGCGGTCATGATCGAGGCGAACCATGATATGGAAATGCTCCTGGCAGGACCATATCCCTATTCCTTAAAGCGCCGGATCCTTTCTGACAGAGGGCATCTTTCCAACGAAGCGTGCGGCGAGCTTGCAAGGCTTCTTGCCGAGCGGGGAACCAAAAGCTTCCTGCTTGCGCACCTGTCCAAAGATAACAACTATCCGCCGACTGCGCAGGCCGCTGTCCGGGCGGCGCTTTCTGAATTTGACGGCATCGCGCTTGCCATAGCCGAGCGCGACAAGCCGACAAAGCTTGGATAAGGCTTTCCCTTTCGTACTGTCCCCGCGACTGCGCCGCGCAAAAGGAGCTTTTATGCTGCAAATCACAATTCTTCATGTCGGCAATATCAAGGATTCCTATCTTGCCGACGCCGTCTGCGAATATGAAAAGCGGCTCTCCGCTTTCTGTAAAATCCGAAATGTCGAAATCAAGGAAGAAAAGCTTCCGGAAAAGCCCTCCGCCGCCGAGATCCTGCAGGTTCTGCATAAAGAGGGCGACCGTCTGCTCGCTGCGCTTCCGCAAAGAAGCTATAAAATCGCGCTTTGCGTGGAAGGAACGGAGCTTTCCTCCGAGGCTTTTGCCGAAAAGCTTTCGGGCGCCGCCGTTTCCGGACATTCTGAAATCACGTTTATCATCGGCAGCTCTTTCGGTATGGACGAGCGGGTGAAGCGCGCGGCGGATTTTCGCCTTTCCCTTTCCCGCATGACCTTTCCTCACCGCTTGATGCGCGTGATCCTGCTTGAGCAGATTTATCGCGCCATGAAGATTCTCTCCGGCGGGAAATACCATAAATAACACATGTTAAGCAAAGCTTTTCGAATTTTACCCTATTAAAATCTTGTTTTAGAAAGGAGCTCCGCCATGGAATATTTCGAAGGCAGCGTCGATGTCGTAGTCATCGGCGCGGGACATGCCGGCTGTGAGGCGGCTCTTGCCGCCGCACGCATGGGCTGTCGAACTGTGCTTTTTACGATCTCCAACGACGCCGTTGCGAATATGCCCTGCAATCCGTCCATCGGCGGCACCGGAAAGGGGCAGCTTGTCTTTGAAATCGATGCGCTCGGCGGGGAAATGGGCAAGGCCGCAGACAAGGTCATGCTGCAGGACCGGATTCTCAACGCAAGCAAGGGTCCTGCTGTCCAGTCCAAGCGTATTCAGGCAGATCGCATGCTATACCGAGACATCATGAAAAAAACAATAGAGCATACGGACAGACTTTCTTTGATTCAGGCAGAAATTACGGATATCCGTACAGAAAGCGGCGCAGTATCCGAGGTGGTGACGGCGCTCGGCGCCGTTTGGCGGGCAAAAGCCGTTGTCATATGTACAGGAACCTATCTTCGTTCTCGTGTTATTATCGGGGATTATCAGATTTCCTCCGGTCCCGACGGGCTTCACGCAGCGGGGAGTCTTTCCGCTTCCCTTTCCAGGCTCGGAATTCGCACCATGCGCTTCAAGACCGGCACGCCGCCCCGCTTGGATTCCCGCACCATCGATTATTCCAAGTTGGAAAGGCAGGACGGCGAGACGCATCCGACCCCCTATTCCGCCGATACCTCTCCAGAAACACTGGCGGCGCGCCCGCAGCTTCCCTGCTATATCGCTTACACGAACGAGGTCACGCACGACATCATCCGCCGGAATCTCGGGCGTTCTCCGCTGTATTCCGGAGAAATCCATGGAATCGGGCCCCGCTATTGCCCCAGCATCGAGGACAAAGTCGTTCGGTTTCCGGATAAGCAGCGTCATCAGCTGTTTGTCGAGCCAACCGGACTTGACACAAACGAAATGTATTTGCAGGGCTTCAGCTCCTCTATGCCGGCAGATATTCAGCTAGAAATGCTCCACTCCATAGAGGGTATGGAGCAGGCGGTCATCATGCGTCCCGCCTATGCCATTGAATACGACTGCATCGACGCGACAGAACTCGCCGCTTCTCTCATGTTCAAGAATATCCCCGGCCTTTTCGGCGCCGGACAGTTCAACGGCACATCCGGCTATGAGGAAGCCGCCGCACAGGGGCTTGTTTCCGGCATCAACGCCGCGCGCTTTGTCATGGGAAAGCCGCCCGTTATTCTGACGCGTGACAGCTCCTATATCGGCACGCTGATAGACGACCTTGTAACCAAGGGAACCAACGAGCCCTATCGCATGATGACCTCCCGTTCGGAATACCGTCTGCTGCTGAGACAAGACAACGCGGATGCACGTCTTTGCCAAATCGGTTACGAGGCAGGACTCGTTTCCAAACATGCCTATGAACGCTACCTGAAAAAGGCTTCTTTGATTGCAAAGGAAAAGGCGCGGCTTGAAAACACCATATTTCCTCCGTCAGACAAGCTGAACGATATCCTCAGGCGTTGTGGCGAGCCGCCGGTAAAAACAGGTGTTCGAGCCTCGGATTTACTTCGTCGTCCGCCTGTCACCTATGCGTCGATAGCAGAAATCGATGCGGCGCGCGTCCCGCTTCCCCCCGCTGTCATTTTTACCGTGCAGACGGAGATTAAGTATGAGGGGTACATCAAAAAACAGCAAATGGACGCCGAGCGATTCGCCAAATTGGAAAAGAAGCGTTTGCCTGACGATTTGAACTATTCTGCCATCACGGGGCTTTCTTCTGAAGCCGTACAGAAGCTTTCTCTTATAAGACCCGCTTCTATTGGCGCGGCGTCTAGAATCAGTGGAGTCAGTCCCGCCGACATTTCTGTATTGCTGATTTATCTCGATCTTCGCCGGCGACAAGCCAAGGAGGAGCCTGCCGATGAATAAAGCGGAATTTGAAAGCCGTTTGAAACAAACGTTCTTTTCAAATGGCCTTTCTGTTTATGCGACAGAAAAAAACATCGACAGGTTTTTCCGTCTTTCCGACAGAATGCTCGCGGTCAATGCCGCAATGAATTTAACCGCACTGCGCGACGAAGAAAGCCTCATCGCCCGTCATTTTGCCGACTCACTGCTCGCCGCAGAGCTCTTGCCGGAAGGGGCCTGCACCCTCCTTGACGTCGGAAGCGGATCCGGCATGCCTGCGCTTCCGCTCGCCATTGTTCGTCCGGACATCTGCGTAACAGCCCTGGACGCCACTGCGAAAAAAACAACCTATATTTCTCAAACAGCAGAATTACTTGGGTTACAAAACGTCCACACATTAACTGGTCGAGCAGAAGAGCTTTCTCATAATTCTCTCTATCGAGAACGCTTTGATGTTGTTTGTGCAAGAGCCGTTGCAGAATTGCGAATCCTGTTGGAATGGAGCATTCCTTTCCTTAAGCCCGGAGGAATCTTTCTCGCGCTCAAGGGGAAAAACGCCCAAACAGAAATCGAATCCTCCTCAAATGCGTTCTCCCTTCTTTCCTGCAAAATTGTGTTAGATAAAAACATTTGTTTGAGAGAAGAAACAACAACTAGCGAAAGACATCTTCTTATGATAAAAAAACTTTCACCAACAGAAAAAAAATATCCCAGAAGAAACGCTTTAATTACAAAAAGGCCTTTGTAGCTAAAAAATCTATCAAAATACGGCACAGAATGGCAGAAAAAATCCAAAAGCAGCATAAAATTTTGTTTTTTAACAGACAAAGTTCTCATGCTTTTTTCTTTTTCTTCTGATATGATTATCATAAAAGATAGTATCGGAGGCGAAGCAATGGAAGCTACGGAAACCGGGTCTGAAATCAGAGAGCGCCTTGGGGAACTTGCACGTGGAAAATGGAAAACGGCAGTTCGAATGGTTGATACTGCGCTAATTTGCCCAAATCCCTTTCATGCCCCCGAAAAAGTTGAGGAAAGCGAGCTTCGTGTTCTTGCCGATGTTATTCGAAAAAACGGAATGAAAAATCCACTCACTATTCGTGCGGTCGGAACAGCACATCACCCAATGTTTCAGCTTATCGCCGGAGAAAAAAGACTTCGTGCTTGTATATACGGAGAGATTACTCCGATACCATGCGTCATTATCGATGCAAACCCGGACAAGCTTGCGCAAACGGGAGAAATTCCTCTGCCGAGAAATTATTTCGAGGAAGCGGAAATCATTTACGAAATCCTGTCACAAAGCGGGATGTCTAAAGAACTCATGGCCAAAAGGCTCGGAATCACCGAGGAAAGTTTGGATCACAAGCTTTCGCTCTTAAATTACGATGCAACAGAAAGAAAAATCATTTTAAAAGCGCAAATATCGGCAGAGGCCGCTTATCAGCTCCAGAAGTTTGCGCCAGAACCCAAATGCGAGCTATATCGCGCTATTGTAAGCGGCGTCTCCGGCAGGACAGTTGAAGATCTTATCGCCGAAATGTCGGCGGACAAAAGAAAAACAAGGATTGTCATTAAAGATGCCCGTCTGTTTTATAACACAGTGGACAAAGCCGTCGCCATCATGAACAAGAGCGGGATTCCCGTCAAATGTGAAAGGGAAGAACGCAAAACCTGTACGAAGCTTGTTATCACCGTGCCAAAAAGCACTGGATATACCAATGTTCCACGTGGAACGTCCTTTGCCGGGGACACACGCAGAACATTTGCCGGAGAACAAGAAGCGTCTTCTGGCAAACCCACCATGGGTTCATAGTTTTTCTCCCGGACAAGGGCTCCGCATATGCGGAGCCCTTGTCTTTTTCTCATGTTCCACGTGGAACATGAGAAGCAATTTCGTTTTCTGCTTAGAACTTGACTTAAGAGCCTTAACGTGCTATAATGCTATAGGAAAGATAATCTTCCATGATATTTATGCTTTTTTTAAGCCATTCATTTTTTTAGAAAGCAGAGGGTAGAAAGGTACTGTGGCAAAAATTATTGCTTTTGCGAATCAAAAAGGAGGGGTCGGAAAAACAACCTCCGCCATCAATATTGCTTCCGCGCTTGGAATTGCCGGAAAAAAAACTCTGCTCATTGATTGTGATCCGCAGGGAAACGCGTCAAGCGGCGTCGGAGTCCATAAATCACGCAACCAAGCAACAACATATGATGTCCTGATTGGCAGATGCCACGCTGCAAACGCAGTTTTGCAAACAGAATATCAGAATTTGAGTGTGATTCCTTCTGGAATGGATCTTGCGGCCGCAGAGCTCGAGCTTGCAGACGTAGAAAACAGACAGAATCGCTTAAAAGATCCTCTTTCCGAAATCGCAGAAAACTATGCCTATATTTTAATCGATTGTCCTCCTTCGCTTGGGATGCTGACGATAAATGCGCTTACCGCTGCGGATGGCGTGATCATTCCGATGCAATGCGAATATTTTTCGCTGGAAGGACTCTCTCAAATTATGATGACTATTAAGCAAGTAAAAAAGCTTTACAACACTAAGCTTTCTTTGACCGGCATTCTTGTCACTATGTATAACGGCAGACTCAATCTTTCACTACAGGTATTAGATGAATTGAAAAAACACTATGCTGACAAGCTGTTCTCTGTAGCAATCACACGAAATGTGAGATTAAGTGAGGCGCCAAGCTATGGAGCACCCATTCAGTATTACGACAAGTTTGCAAAAGGCAGTTCCGACTATGACAAAATCGCAGCAGAATTGATGCACCGAATTTAACACTATCCAAAAACTTTTATTTTTGTCGTTATAAAGTACTTATTTCGCAAAAATACATATAGCGGCAATCCTATCGGTCTTAACCAGAAAGGAGTTTTTATGGCACAGAAGAAAAAAGCTCTTGGACGCGGACTTGATGCCATTCTTGTGGACAACAGCGGAGAGACAAGCACAGACAACGGGATCACTATGGTTCGAATTGGAGAAGTGGAACCAAATTCTAAGCAGCCAAGAAAGGCCTTTGATCCCGCTGAGTTGGAGTCCCTGTCCGAGTCTATTGCTCAATATGGAATGATACAGCCCATTACGGTTCGTGCAATAGACGGAATTTATCAAATTATTACTGGAGAACGGCGCTGGAGAGCAGCACGCATGGCAGGAATTTCAGAAATTCCGGTTATTGTTATTTCTGCTGACGACAAAAAGGCCGCAGAACTCGCACTAGTAGAAAATATTCAGCGGAGCGACCTAAACCCAATTGAAGAAGCAGAGGGCTTCTCCTCCTTAATTGAAGAATACGGGCTGACGCAGGAAGAAACGGCCAAACGCATTGGCAAAAGTAGGACGGCCGTCACGAATGCGCTCCGTTTGCTGTCGCTTCCTGAAGCGGTCCGAAAAAAGATTGAAAACGGAGAATTATCTGCTGGTCATGCAAAAGTCCTGCTGGGTCTTAACAATCCCGCGCTGATTGAAAAAGCGGCAGAGCAGGTAGTGGGACGCGCGCTTTCTGTCAGAGAAACAGAAAAGCTTGTAAAAGCATGGAATGCGCCTCCTGTGGAAGGCGTAAAGATTGTTCATGATGTCGATCATACGCGTACACTTGAGCTTATGCTGCAAAAGCATCTTGGAAGAACAGTAAAAATTACAGAAAAAGGGAAAAACCACGCTATCTCTATCGGTTACTCCGACAATAAAGATTTAGAAGTGCTTTTAAAAACGATCTTTGGTGATACAATTCTTGAAAATTTATAATATATTTTGGGAAAGAAGGTATATTTGTGAATTCATTTCTTCAATATGTTGAATCTTTGAGATTGGACAGCGGGGTTACAACCGGCATTAAATTTATTATATGGCCATTTATCTTTGGGCTAATTTTGGCATTTTTTCTCGTTTTTTATAGGCGCCGCGTTATCGGATCTTTTGTCAGAGCCATTCAAGACGCAGGTGCGGTCGATGAAGCTACCGCAAAAACGCTTGCGGAAATCGGGCAGGAATACAACACCAGCGCAACAAATGCCTTGAAAAAATCCTCCTCTTTACGCCGATTGGTTACCATTTGTCCCCCAGAGAATTCTCCGTCAAATGGGAAAATTGAAATCAATGAAAACACTCGGTTTTATATCGATAAAGATGCGCAAACCCGTGCGCGTGTCCAATACGGCGATAAAGAAGAATCTCTTTGGCCATTGATAATCGGCTCTGTCGCCTTACTTCTGTTGGGTTTATTTGTCTTTTTCTTTATACTTCCCGTATAAAAAATACAAGAATAAAACCGCCTTTACGGCGGTTTTATTCTTAATTTGTCTTCAGGATACCGGAATGTCAAACAAGTATTGAACTTCATGGTTCTCCGTCAGATTATTCAGATGCGCTTCAAACATTTCAGAAATTCTTTCGTTGCGAAGCTTCGTTTCAATTTCATCCCGCACCTCTTCAAGAGGAGTGAATCCACTTTCGAGCTTTACTCTATCTAAACGAATGATAAAATATCCGGCAAAACTTAAAAGCGGTTTTTCATAAGTCTCTCCAGCCTCCATGTTTTGCAGTGCATAATATACCTCTGTCTCAAAACAATCCCCAAGATAGGACATATAAGTGTCATATTCATCCGTATCCGGTTCCGCATCCGGATTGAGGTTCTCATAGCTTTGCGCCACTTCTTCTAGCGCTGCTGCAAGATCCGGAATGTCTTTAACCGATGTTTTCGGGGTGAATGTTTCGCCAGAATAAAGTTCTGTTTGCGTATAGCCTTCTTCCTCAGTATATTTCTTCAAAATATCCTCTTTGACTTGCTCCAGCGTGCTGAATCCGCCCTTGATCTGACGGATATAGCTTTCCATTTCTGCTTTTGCCGTTGCACACTCTTCTTCGTCATTGAGGTCCAAAACCTCACGCAACACGGCCGTCCATGTATATCCCGCTGGGTCCGCGTATTCCATGGCATTCAACTCGTAATATTCCCCAATTTCAGCATCTGTTATTTCCACGGTATCAGAAGCATATTCGCTGAAAAGTGCCGCCAGCTCAAAGCGACGAAGTTCTTCCTTTAAAAAGTTTTTAGACACCTGATACATGGTCCGCCAGTCCTGATAGCCGCCTTCAAAAGTTTCATCCAAATAATCGATGGTCTCCTCGAGAGTTGCGTCCAATGCTTTTTCATCAACCGTATAACCCAGATCCTTCAAATCCAATTCCAACAGCTTGTAGTTAACATAGGTACGCACCGCTTGTTTTGCAATTTCTGTCTTTTCTTCATCGGTAGAATCAAGTGTTGCGTTTGTAGCTATATAATAATTGATAATATCCCTAACATCCTCTTCATAAACAGGGGTATTATCATATACCGCAAGAATTTCTCCTCTGTCACCACACGCCGTGAAAAGCACAGCGATAACAGAAAAAACCAGCAGTATACAGATAACTTTTTTTGTTTGTTTCATAAAATCACTCCATCATTGTTTCAAAAGCCGTCTCTCATAGAGCGACGGCTTCTAAAAATGTTTGGCGTTTATTCTCCTCGCTTGCCGCCACATCCGCACTCGCATTCGTCATTGTCGTCCCCATCGTCGCAGCAGTCACACACGCAACTAAATTCCGCGCCGCAAGCCGGACAGATCACATGATCGAAATCGATGGAATCGTCAAGGCAGACAGTTTCGCCGCATTCCGGACATTCCACCTCAACAAAATCATCGTCACAGCCACAGTCCTCATCATCGCAGTCACAGCCGCCATCTTCATAATAATCCTCTTCCAACATACCGAGGTCTTCATCAATCTCCTCGATATATGCGTCCAGATATTCCGTATCCTCTTTTAAGTCGGAAAGCTCTTTTGCCATTTCCTCAAGTGCATCGATGATGGCAGAAATCACCTTGCCCTGCGCCGATGTTTCATCTAGCGAAAGCCCTTCCGCAAGCCCCTTGATATAGGACACTTTTTCCGTAATTTTCATAAACGCATCCCCCTTTCGCCCGCAAACAGCCGGCGCTTTTTTTCTTGTATTATTATTGACATAAATCTGCAAAGACTATCCTTCTTTCCTATCTTTTTCGGAAAGGAAAAGACGTCTCCTCTGGCCAAATATCAAAAAGCAATTAAGCTCTTTCGATATATTCTCCCGTTCTGGTATCGATACGCAGCTTCGTTCCGTTATCGATAAAGAGCGGAACCTTGATCACAGCGCCCGTTTCCAACGTAGCCGGCTTGGTCGTTCCCGTTGCTGTATTCCCCTTAAACCCGGGTTCTGTCGAAACCACTTCAAGCTCGACAAACATAGGGGGCTCCACACTGAAAACATTGCCTTTATAAGAAACCAGACGGCACATCATTTCTTCCTTCACAAACTTAAAGCTGTCGGGGAGAAGGTCTTTGGACACCGGAACCTGCTCAAAGGTTTCCATATCCATAAAATAATAAAGATCTCCATCATTGTAGCTATACTGCATATCACGTCTTTCCACGACAGCCGGCGGGAACTTATCCGTCGGGCTGAAAGTCGTCTCCGTTACAGCGCCGGTAATGACATTGCGCAGCTTGGTACGAACAAACGCCGCCCCTTTGCCAGGCTTTACATGCTGAAATTCGATAACCTGCATGACGTTGCCGTCCATTTCAAATGTTACTCCGTTTTTAAAATCTCCTGCAATAACCATAGAAAAAATACCTCCGAAACCATTCTGTCATTGAAATGTTGAATCATGTTTCATTGTACCGCAAAAATCCGAAAATATCAAGTGCTTTTTTATATTTTATCCCGGAAACGGGAGATTTTCATCCGATTTCGATGAGCTCCTTCGGGCTTTTGGTGATATCAAGAGGCCCCTTATCCGTCATCTGGACCATATCCTCAATGCGGACTCCGTATTTTCCTTTCAAATAGATGCCGGGTTCCACCGTGAAAATATGCCCTTTTGTCAGCCTCGTCTTTCCGGACGGGGAAACACGCGGATTTTCATGAATGTAAATACCGACGCCATGTCCAAGTCCATGACCGAAGCAGCCCTCATATCCGGCAGCACCGATGAGATCTCTTGCAACCTTATCAAGCTCCGCTCCCGTTATTCCCTCATGAACCGCCGCAAGCGCCGCTCTTTGCGCGGCAAGAACGGTTTCATATACCTTTTTCATCTCGGCATCGGCTTTGCCGATGACAACGGTGCGCGTCATATCGGAGCAATAGCCGTGCCGCACACAACCGAAATCCATCGTGAGGAAGCCCTTCTCTAGCATGACCGGGCGAGGAACGCCGTGGGGACGCGCGGAATTTGTTCCGGAAACGGCAATGGTTTCAAAGCTTGTTCCGGAAGCCCCTCGCTTTTTCATCTGATATTCAAGCTCCGCCGCCACATCGGTTTCCGTCATATCGGGGCGCAGCAATGGGAGCACCGCCGCAAACGCCTCGTCCGTAATCGCCTGGGCGCTCCGGACAAGCTCCATCTCCTGCTCATCCTTATATTCGGCAAGCGTGCGGACGATGCCGCCCATTGGAACAAACGTGCAGGATGGGAATTCTTTTTTGAACCGTTCGAGCATCATAACAGAGAGCAGATCGTCCTCATATCCGATGGTCTTGACATTTTCCTCTCCGATAATCTTTCGAATTTCCTCATAACGGCTTGCCGTGGAAATTCTGCATCCGCGCGCCTCCACCTGCGCCGCTTCTATATATCGGAAATCGGTGAAAAGGTACGTATCTTTCCTTGTCACAAACATCATCCCGTCCGAAAATAAAAATTCGGAAAGATAAAAACAGGTTTTTTCGTCCGTTGTAATGAAAGCATCTACCCCTGCCGGGAAATTTGCCTGTAGTTTTTCAATTCTTGTCATCTATACCACTCCTTTTTCGCCTGACAGCAGAATATATCAAAAACATCACAGATTTTGCCGGTATTTATGAATATTTTGAAACTTTTTCTAAAAATCCGCCACGTCGTCGCCGTCCAGTGCGGCAAGCCCGTAGCGAAGCGCGGCGGCGGCAAGCCGGCGCTTTTCCTCATCTTCTCCTTCCAGAAGAGGAAGAAGTTCACGGAAAAACGCACCGCGGATGGAAATATCGTTCTTCAGCGTTTCTGTGTCTAGCAGCGGCACGGTTTCATCCCGTATTTCAAGATAATATAGGCCAAGCGCGCCGGCGGAAAGCTTTTGCGCAGAAAAGGCCGCCTCCGGAGAAACCTCCCCGTAAAGCCTTATTCGAGCCAAAGTGTCCGCGCCGAAGCCCTCCTGTATCACGGCGGATTTGACTTTTTCAAGAAGCTCTGCGTCAGACGAGGTGCCCGATATTTCCACAGAAAGCTTTTCATAGCGCCTGCGGCACATTCTGCGGTTTGCAAAAGAAGCGGAAAGCCTGCCCTCTTTTTTATCCAACTCGCATACAATCACGCCCTTGATCCCGCATTCATCAAAAGAGCGCCCCTCCGGACAACCGCTGTAAGCGTAATAGGTATCGCCCGCACGCTTTACTTCTCCTCCCTTATGGATATGTCCGAGCGCGGCGTAGTCAAAGCCGCACCGTGAGAGATCCTGGACAGAAAGCGGGCACAGGGCGGATTTTCCGGTAAGATCGCAATGCCCTACAAACAAATTGATTTTTCTGCGGTCAAGAAAGGGCTTCTCCACAAGGGGATTTTCCGGATGTGTTCCGGCAGTAAAAGCAAAACCGTAAATATCGACGCCGTGTTCGTCAAAAGAAAGCTTGGAAAGCGTCGGTGTATCAAAGATGTGGACATTCGGCGGAAAAACCTCTTTTTTATAGGGACTGCGCGGAGAAATAAAATCATGATTGCCCGGCGCAATGATGAAATGACATTCCGGCAGGGAGGCAAACTGAGAAATCATAAGGGACGTTGTCTCTTTCGTGACAAAACCGCTGTCAAAAAGATCGCCTGACAGGATGACAAAATCCGCCTTTTCCGTTTTGGCAAGCAGGATGATCGAGGAAAAGGTGCCGCGAAGTTCGTTTTTGCGCACCTGAGCCTTTTGTACGTCGAAGAGGGAAAACGGCGCGTCCAAATGAATGTCTGCGGTATGAATAAATTTTGGCATGATTCCTCCTTTTGTTTTCCGGCAAAAGCCCCGCCTGAGGGAACGCTTTTTCCGTTTATTCCGTCAGCTGATACTCACCAGAAGAGAGCTCGACAAAAAATTCCTTTTCATTTTCGCCGAACGCTCCAAGCAAATAAGCCGGACGGCTTCCTTCTTTCAGCGTATGCATATGCTGTTTCGGCAAATAAAGCGTCGCGTGGCATCCGAAAGGAATTTTCAGATTGAGCGAGAGCTTGCCGCAGCGGTTTGCCCAATAGCAGGCGACCTCCCCATACATGGAATCATGAGAAGCAGAGGCGCTCTCCATGCCGCAGTCCACGGCAGGCCGCAGAATGGTGTGGCGGAACCCCGGCTCCTTTTCGTCCGGAGAAATACCCCCTACATATTTGTATAAGAAAGACGACAGATCGGAAAACATATGATGGTTGTGTGAGCCGCCGCCGTTCCAACACTCCCAAAGGGTCGTGGCGCCAAGGTCGATCCACCTCTGGCAGCCGGGGAAGGTGCGCTGCGCGAGCATTCGGTGTCCAACATTGCCCTCGCCCATCGCGCCAAGTGTGTGCATGACAAATTTACAGCCCAGCACACCGAAGTCAAGATGCCAATCCTTTTCCCCGATCTGTTCGATGAGCCGGCGCAGCAGGGGCTCGCGCTCATCCTCCTCGCAGAGATTAAAATAAAGCATCACAGCGGTCGCCGTCTGGCAGTCCCCTTTGACGGTATATGTCTCTTTATCAAAGAATTTTTCACGGAACGCTGCCTTGATTTTTCCCGCAAGCGCAAGGTAATACGCCTCGTCGTCCGGCTTTCCGAAAAGACGCGCCAGCTTTACCACCGTCATCGCGGCATAGTAGAAAAAGCCGGTATCCGAAACCTCGACCGGGCATTTGTAGGCCCCCATATTTTTACTGATCGCAGGGCCCTCAAACGGCGCACACCAGTCACCGGTACCGTAATTCAGGGTATAATCCACCGTCATGGATTCCATAAAATCACAGTTGCGCTTGATAGGCTCGTAATTCAGGCGCAAAATCTCGACATCCCCGTTATAGAGATAAATATTATACGGAACATTGATAAGCGCACTCGACCAGTCCGGGCCCATCAGGCCGTAATAGCCCCATCCGGTGGAGGGAACGACACACGGAATCTGTCCCGCCGGGCGCTGAGATATGCGCATATCGCTGCTCCATTTGGAGAGGAAAGCGCGCGTGCCGAAATTTGTCAGCATCTGCTCCGAGGAAAGGGAGACGTCCCCTGTCCATCCGTTTTTTTCGCGGTGCGGACAGTCCGTCGGAATGGAGTGCATATTGGAAATGGTCGCCCATCGGCAAAGATGCTGCACCTTGCCAAGCAGCTCGTCGGAGCAGGAAAATCTTCCGATATCCTCCACATCCGTGCAAAGCGTGTACGCACAAACGTCGGAAAGCTGCGGCTCGTAATCGATTCCCGAAACTTCGATATATTGGAAGCCGTGATACGTAAAAATCGCGTTCCACTCTTCTTCTTCGTCGCTTTTTTTGATGTATTTATCCGTTTGGAATTCCCCGCTTCTGACAAAGCCGCCGATGGAGGAAACATCGATTTCTCCCGCTTCCGTCAAAACATCCGAATAGCGGAATTTGATCTGCGTGCCGGCAGGGCCGCGTACCCTGAAATGTCCGACACCCGCTTGATTTTGCCCGATATCAAATACATAGCCGTTTTCAGATTTCCACATTTTTTTCGCGCCGATGACCTTGCGCACGCGGATAGGCTCCATCTCCATTGCGACGAGAAATCCTCCCGGACTTTTGATGATTTTCGTTTTGTCCCATGCGCTGTCATCATAATCCGGCGCCGTCCAGTTTCCAAGCTCGAGTCTCGCGTCGTAAAATTCCCCATTGCGGATTCCGTTGAACGTAATCGGCCCCTTGGATGCTTTCCAACTTGGATCGGAAAGCACTGCCTCCCGCCGTCCGTCCTCATATAGGATGTGCAGCTCCGAAATCAGCTTCGGAACGTGCCGCCATGTTGCGGCGCGCGTATTCCACGGATCCTCGGCAAAGCAGTTGTACCAACCGTTGCCGAGAGCAA
This sequence comes from Clostridiales bacterium, assembly GCA_003150035.1. Classification (GTDB taxonomy): domain Bacteria; phylum Bacillota; class Clostridia; order Oscillospirales; family CAG-272; genus QALR01. Next base: position 100,730 of record QALR01000016.1, on the reverse strand, counting down.
CACCCAGCGCGTTTTCTCCCTCCCGGATAAGCGAGCGCACATCATATACCAAGTACATGCACTCCGCGTCATAACGGGTGAAAGCGGGCGAAAGCATATCGTCTCCCGTCCTTTTTCCGTTCAGATAGCTTTCAAAATAGCCAAGCCCGCATATGACAAGATAAGCGGCGCGCACGCCCGCACGGACAGAAAAGGTTTTTCTCAGATATTGTGCGCCGAGAAATTCTTCTCGCTTTCCCTCTTCTCTCTTGAAGTCGGCGGAGATCCATCTGCCGTCCCATTTTCTGCCAAGCTTTCCCGTGACAAAACGACATTCTCCCGAAGTCTGCTCTCCGTTTTCCGTTTTGATTTCGATATCAGCACGATATTCCGTAATGGGCGAAAGCGGATCCCCCTCATAGGGAATCAAGACCTGTTCGTCGGTATTCACCTCACCGCTGTCCCATACCGTGTGCCCTGTCAGGGCATCGGAAACCCGAATCCTGCGGGAGAGCTGTTTCCCGCCTCTGCCGTCCGAGGAAATTTTATAGGAAAATCTCGGATTCTCATCGATTCCGCACGGATTTTTCAGATAGTTGATCGTGCAGCCGTATAATTTGATTTCTGCCATATAAACCTTCGCCTTTCCAAGCAAAATTTTTGACATAGAGATTCTGCCTTATCATAGCACAGATAAGACAGGATTTCAAGCCTTATTCCACACCGAGATAACGCGCCTGCTCCGGCGTCAGCCGATCGATAGAAACGCCTGTTTTCTGAAGCTTTCTCTCCGCCACCGCAATGTCTGTTTCCTGCGGCACAGAATAAAGTCCCGGCGCAAGCCCCGGATGACCCGCAAGATACTCGAGGCTCTTTGCCTGAAGAGCAAAGCTCATATCCATAATTTCGGCGGGATGTCCGTTTCCCGCGGCAAGGTTGACAAGCCGTCCATCCGCCATGAGATTGAGAACCCTCCCGTCCGCCATGACAAAGCCCTCGATATCCGGCTTGCGTCTTTCGTGTGATACACAAAGGGAGAGCAAATCGCTTTGACAAATCTCCACATTGAAATGTCCGGAATTGGCAAGGAGAACGCCGTCTTTCATTTTTTCAAAATGACGTCCTACTATCACATTTTCACAGCCCGTCGCCGTGATAAAAAGATCTCCGACAGACGCCGCGTCATCCATTTTCATGACGGTAAAGCCATCCATCATCGCCTCCAATGCTCGGATGGGGTTTACCTCCGTTACCGTGACGACAGCACCCATTCCTGCAAGACGCCTTGCAATCCCCTTGCCGCACCAACCGTAGCCGGCAACAACCGCCCGTTTCCCCGCAACCACAAGGTTGGTCGCGTGCATAATAGCGTCAAGCGTGGATTGCCCCGTTCCATAGCGATTGTCAAAAAGATGCTTGCAGTCCGCATCGTTGATGTTAATCATCGGATACAAAAGCGTCCCTTGTCGCTCTCTTTGTCTGAGTCTGTGAATGCCCGTCGTCGTTTCCTCACATCCGCCGAGAAGCTTATCTCCATATGTACGGCATTCCCCGTGCAAAAGCGCAATAAGATCCCCGCCGTCATCGATGATAAGGTCCGGATGACAGGAAAGCGCCGCCATAAGATGCGCTTTATATTCGTCCTCGCTCGCACCGTGAACGCCAAAAACCTGAACGTCCAATGTGGAAAGCGCTGCCGCAACATCGTCCTGTGTGGAGAGCGGATTACATCCGGTTGAATAAACTTCAGCGCCGCCCGCACGCAAAACCGTTGCAAGATAGGCGGTCTTCGCTTCCAAATGAATGGACATGGCGATTTTTTTTCCTTCAAACGGCTTTTTCTCCCGGAACTCCTCTTCGATGGAACGAAGAACCGGCATATAGCTCTTCACCCAATTTATCTTGTCGTGTCCGCTTTTTGCAAGGGAAATATCCCGAATGATGCTCATGGTTTTTTCCTCTCTTTTTTCGACTGTTCTCATCCGTATCTATATCTTTACAGAATATCTCCGATTTCCGAGACGGAACGGAACGGCTCCGGTTTCTCGTCATGGATACCGATAAACTTCTCCATCCAAATCATATCATACCAACGTCCGAATTTGTAGCCGCACTTTGTAAAATATCCGATTTCCCGATATCCGCGCGCCGCATGGAAAGCGGGGCTTGCGTCCGTCAAATAAGGATCCTCCCCATCCGCCTTCGCGATGCAGGCATACAGGTTTAGAACATTCTGACGCTTCAGAACCTCCTCAAGCCGCCTATAAAGCAGGGAGCCGATTCCGTGCCCTCTGTATTCTCTGTCAATATAAAGCACGGTTTCCGCTGATCTTGCATAAGCCGCCCGCTCTCCAAAAGCGCGGGCGTAGCAGTAGCCGACAATTTTTTCGTCTTTGCTCGCTAAAAGGTATGGATATCGCGCGTGGATCTCTCGGATTCTCCTTTGAAATTCTTCGACAGACGGTATTTCATATTCAAATGTTATCGCAGTATCCGTCACATACGGCGCATAAATCTTCAGAAGCGCCGCCGCGTCGTCCGGCGTTGCCGGACGTATCACGATTTCCTTGTTTTTTTGCCTTTCCATTGCCGTTTTCGCCCTCTTTTTTCTTAAAACGTTATGCGTCGGATAGAAACGGCTTTTTTTGTTTGTTTTTCAATTTCCACAAGAATGCCGTGTGCCGTCACCTTATTTTCCGACGGAATAAATTTCACCGGCAAATATGTCGTCATTTTTTCAATGATGCACTCCGGTCGAATCCCAAGCACGCTCTCCTCCGGGCCGCACATGCCGATGTCGGTAATATATGCCGTTCCTTTCGGTAAAATATGCTCGTCTGCGGTTGTAACGTGTGTGTGCGTCCCTGCCATGACCGTGATTCTGCCATCAAGATAATGCGCAAGCGCGAGCTTTTCCGATGTGGCTTCTGCATGAAAATCCAGAATGGAAATATCGTATTGCCCGCTATATCGGTTAAGAATCCTGTCCATGACGACAAACGGATTTTCCAAAGGCTCCATCATGATGGTTCCCATCAAATTGACGACAAGAATGGAGATTCCTTCTGCATCCACAAGATATGTCCCGTCTCCCGGAACATGACCGGGAAAATTTGCCGGCCTCAGGACGCGTGGGTTTTCTTCAAACAGTCTCTTTGCCTCAAAATTTCGAAAGGCATGGTTTCCCGTTGTAATGACATCCGCGCCGGCAGATAGCAGCATATGTGCGGAATTCTTGTCAATCCCATTTTTTTCGGCGCTGTTTTCCCCATTGATGACGGTAAAGGAAACGCCGTTTTCCCGCTGAAACTTCGGCAAAGTCTCCCTCAAATAGTTACAGGACAGAGAACGACTGACGTCTCCGAGCATGAGAATTTTCATTTTTTGTTTTTTCTCTCCTATTTGTTTGTATCCGCAAATATTTTGATTTTCTCATGATAAGTGTATCACAAATCTTCTCCGATTTCCACTACTGTTTTGATAAAAATTTTTGTCTTACGCAAAAACAGGCGGATTTTTTCATGGAAATACCTCGAAAATCAAAATCCTCTTGATTTTTCCTCTCTTATATGTTATTATATATATAATATTATAATATAGTATTACTCGGACGTTTGAAATTCATTTTCGGAAAGAGGGAACATTTTGAATTCCTATAAGGATATTTGGAATATCGTATTTGATGAACTATCAAAAAAATATACGGATGCTGTCATGGAGCTATGGTTCAATAATTTTGAGCTCGTATATCTTGATGATGAAAAAGCATTTATTACAACAACAAGCGATGGCTTTGTTGATCTGCTCAATAAAAAATACGCGCCGGAAATTGAGACAATTTTTGAAAATACACTCAATTTTCAAATTCGAGTTCGTATTTTCGCAAAATCCTCGTTTATTCTTGAGAAAGTACTCACCGAATATACGGAAAACACTATAAACACTTCGTCTCCTGATATCTTGAATGACAGCATACAAAATGAAACGATATCTTCTTCTTTTGTTTCCGAAAAAGACTATACTTTTGAAAACTTTATTGTCGGAAGCTCCAATAAACTCGCACATGCCGCTTCCGTTGCCGTTGCCAATCATCCAACGGCATACAATCCTCTTTTTCTATACGGAGCAAGCGGTCTCGGAAAAACACATCTGATGAAAGCTATCGCAAACGAAGTCCATCGAACAAGACCGAATTTCAATATTATTTTTGTCAAGGGCGAGGATTTCACCAATGAGCTTGTTCGTTCCATAGAGAAAAAAACGACTTCAAAATTCAAGGATAAATATCGGAACGCCGACATGCTGCTGATTGACGACATTCAGTTTATTGCCGGAAAGGTCGCAACACAGGAAGAATTTTTCCACACCTTCAATTCTCTGTATGATGCAGGAAAGCAGATCATTTTAACCTCCGACAGACCGCCAAAGGATATTCAACATTTGGAAGAACGAATCCAAAGCCGCTTTGAAGGCGGACTTATCGTCGATATCCAACCACCGGATACAGAACTGCGGATTGCCATATTAAAAAGGAAAGCTCAAATTATGAATGTAAAGCTTTCTGACGACGTATTGACCTTTCTCGGTGAAAATGTCAAAAGCAATATCCGCCAGCTGGAGGGTGTTATCAAAAAGCTTGGCGCCTATAGTTTTGTAAACGGAACAACCATCACCGTCGATATTGCAAGAAGTGTTCTTTCCGGTGTAATTACCGGCACGGTGCCACCTGCTCTTGTCGCCGAACAAATTATTGAAAGCATTTCCAAACGGTACAATATCTCTGTTGAGGACATCAAAGGCAAAAAAAGAACCAATGAAATTGCATTACCACGTCACATCGCCATTTATGTCATTCGTCGTGTCACCAACATTTCTCTTCAAAACACAGCGAAGATATTCGGCAGAGATCATACAACCATTCTTGCTTCCGTTGATGTCATTAAAAATAAAATGGCGGAGGATAGTTCCTTCGAGTATGAAATCAACAGCATATGCAATGAATTTATGTGAAAAAATGGAAAAAGAAAATATACGATGCTAAATGTGGGAGTTTCTTTTTCCACAGATTGTGGAAAAACCTGTTGAAAATTTGATGTGCTTTTGATTTTTCATCCTTTTCCATTGTTGAAAATTTGATGTTTTTTCAACATTCGCATTTTTTTCTACTAAAATTTTTTAAAAAAAAGAAGAGAAAAAGTTCCTTTTAAATTTACAAATATGGGAAGATTTATCACCTTCATTCTTTTTCAGTTTTTTCTCCACAATTTCTTCTTTTCCACAAGCTGATTTTTCAGATTTTTCACATTTGTGATTCAAAAAATCTTTTTTTCACAATTGTCACATTTTCTTTCACAGCATTTTCTTCTTATTCTTCACAGAAAAATATAGTAAAATCTCCTTATTATAGCTTGTTTTTTTGTATTTTCAAGATTGCTAACAGACTCTAATAAAAAAACTACAACGTTTATTCTTATCTTATTTTTCTAATCTCGCCAAAAAACAATTTGGAAATCATCACCTGACAGCGTTGCTGTCATCAATATCAAAAGACAGGAGAACATTTTATGAAAGTTACGTTTAAAAAAGACGAGCTACTACTCGCTATCACAAAATCTCTTGGGTGCGTTTCTACAGAAAAAACAATCAACGCAATAGAGGGGATTCTCATAACTACCATCGGTGAAGATAAATGCCAAATCTGTGCGTATGATTTAGAAAAGGGCATTAAAATTATGATTGGAGCAAACGTACAAAGCGGAGGTTCTCTTGTCATAAATGGGAGCAAGCTTTCGAGCATTGTTAAATATATGCCGGGAGATGTTACCATGGAAACGGCAGAAGAGGGTGGTCTTGCAACGATTACAAGCGGACGCACCAAATATCAGCTTCATTATATGTCGGGAGATACCTTTCCTCAAATGCCGGAGCTCAATCCGGACAGACGTTTTTCCATGCCGCAAAAATTGCTGAAAAAGTTAATCAATCAAACGCTGTTTGCTGTGGCAGAGGATGAAACACGCCCCGCTTTGATGGGATTGTATTTTGAAATTACGGAGGATGGTGCTGTTATTGTAGGCTGTGACAGCTATCAGCTTGCTGTGAGAAATGCAAAGTTCAAAACCAATATCGTAACAAAAGGCGGAGAAACGGAGATAAGCTTTTTGATTCCGGGAAAAACCGTGGCAGAACTGGCAAGACTTTTGGAGGATAAAGACGAAGCGATTCAGTTTTCACTGACCAGAAAACATGCGCTTTTCAGCTTTGGTATGAAGTGTGGTTCGGAAGAAAAGGAAGCCACTCTTTTTTCTAGACTGATTGATGTTCCTTATATTGAGTATAAACGATTTATTCCAAAAGAAAGCAAGACTTTCGTAGAGATCGATAGAAATGCGCTGGAAGACTCTTTGGAGCGAGCGGCTGTTGTCACAGAAGAAAGAGTCGCCGGACAAGCGAAAAGCAATGTAAAGTTTCAGTTTGAAGGGTCTGTGCTGGGAGTAAGCGTTGTGTCAGTCTCCGGAAATTTCTTTGATGAAATCAACATGGATAAAAAGGGAGATGATCTTGAGATTTATTTTCCCTGCAAATATCTGATTGAAATTCTTCGGGCAACGGATGACGATGTTTTGAAACTGTCTTTAACCTCCTCCTATATGAGCATGATCATTGAAGGGGCAACACCGACAGAGGACGGATCTAGTTTTCTTTATCTTGCACTCCCTGTCAAAATGAGAGATTAAGCAATGTATCTTGACTGTGCCGTATTTGAAAACTATCGAAATATTTCACATTTTCCTTTTTCATTCGATCCGGGCATCAATATCCTGTATGGAAAAAACGCGCAGGGAAAAACCAATGTGATTGAAGGCATTTACTTTTTCGGAAGCGGAAAAAGCTTTCGGCGTGCGCGGGAAAAGGACTTGATTCAGTCGGATAAAAACTATTCTCAAATCAGTATTTCCTATGTGGATACCGTAAGAGAAAATAAAATGTCAGTCAGACTTTTCCGCGATATGTCAAAGGAAATGTTCAAAAACGGAGTCAAAATCGGAAGAACGTCAAATTTTATCGGCAATTTCCGAGCGGTTCTCTTTTGTCCTGAACATCTTGCCATCGTCAAAAACGATCCTTCGGAGCGCCGTGCCTTTCTCGATCATGCCATTTCTCAGATTGACCGTGTGTATCTTTCTGCCCTGATGGAATATAAAAAGATTCTGGAGCAGCGAAATGCGCTGTTAAAAAGAGAAAATACTGCGCAAAACGGCTTTCATCTTACCATGGAAATTTTATCCGAAAAGCTTGCCGAATGTGCGGCACAGATCACAAAGAAAAGAGCGGATTATTTAAAACGGCTTTTTGATTTGGTCAATGCCTGCGTGGGACAGATGACAGGCGGACGGGAGCGGGTGAGTTTTCGGTATTTCTCTCATATTGCGGGGGAAGAAATCGAGGAGCTTCTCGATGAGAAAAAAAATGAAGAAAAGTATCAGAAGCTTTTTTCAAGTGACATTCAAAGAGAAATTCTGGTCGGCACGACAGTGGCGGGTGCACATCGGGATGATTTTGAAATACAGTTAGCCGGGAAGAATGCAAAAATTTTTGCCTCCCAAGGTCAGCAGAGAAGCATTGCGCTTGCCATGAAGCTCGCAGAAGGAGAAATTTCAAGGGAAGAAAGCGGGGAATATCCGGTTTTTTTGCTCGATGATGTTTTGTCTGAGCTGGATGCGGAAAGAAAGCGTTTTGTTTTATCTGAGCTTTCAGGACGTCAGGTCATTTTGACAACCTGCGATGAAAAGGATTTCGTTGGAATAGACGTGGCAAAAAAAATTTATGTGGAAAACGGAACTTATACTTATCAATAAAACATCAAAAATACGACGAGTTGAATATGAGGTTTTATGTATCTTCATATAGGAAATAACAAGAATATTAAACTTTCCGATATCGTGGGGATATTCGATACAGATACCTCCACCATATCGAAAAATACAAAACACTATCTTTCCATCTGTGAAAAGCGGGGAGAAACCGTCAATGTGACAAGCGAGCTTCCGAAATCGTTTGTTCTTGTCTCGGCAGAGGGGAAAAATACCGTGTATTTGTCGCAGCTTGCTGTGAAAACCCTTTGTCAACGAGCAGAGGATTTGCCGAAATGAACACAGAAAGAGGAAAGGAAAAAGAAAATATGTCGGAAAACAATACCGGAAACAACCATGTGTATGAGGACAGTCAAATACAGGTACTGGAGGGATTAGAGGCTGTCAGAAAACGCCCGGGCATGTATATTGGCTCGACCTCCCAAAGGGGACTGCATCATCTTGTCTATGAAATTGTGGATAACTCGATTGATGAGGCGATGGCAGGCATATGTACAGAAATCGAGGTGACATTTCATCCTGACGGGAGTGTTTCCGTTCAGGATAATGGAAGAGGGATTCCGAGCGGTACCAATGAAAAGCTCGGTATTCCGACGACAGAAGTGGTTTTTACCGTTCTGCATGCGGGCGGCAAATTCGGGGCAGGCGGGTATAAATTTTCTGGCGGGCTTCATGGAGTAGGTGCCTCCGTTGTCAATGCGCTTTCCGTCTGGACAGAAATCGAAAACTGCCACGACGGAGAAATGTATACAGAGCGTTTTGAAAAGGGAAAGGTAGCAAGACCGTTCACCCACGTCGCCTCCTGCGGAGAAAAGCACGGGCTTTACGTCCGTTTTATGCCGGACCCTGAAATTTTTACGGAAACCGTAGAATTCGATTACAATACGATTCTCAACCGGATGAGAGAGCAGGCATTTCTCAATGCCGGTATCCGGATTATCGTGACGGACGCCAGAGGCGAAGAGATCATGACAAATGATCTCTGCTATGAAGGCGGTATACGAAGCTTTGTCGAGCATCTCAATGCGATTAAGCACGGTGAAGTCCTGCACAATATTATCTATATGGCGAATGAAACAGAAGATAAATCTGTGGAAATCGCGATTCAGTATAACGACAGCTATAATGAAACTTTGATGTCATTTGCCAATAACATTGTGACGCCGGAGGGCGGAACACATGAGGATGGCTTTAAAATGTCTCTTACGCGTGTCATCAACAATTACGCAAGGAAAAAAGGAATGCTGAAGGACAATGATCCTCCCCTTTCTGGTGATGATGTAAGAGAAGGCATTTGTGCTGTTATCTCCGTGAAGCTGCGAGAACCCCAATTTGAGGGACAGACGAAAGGAAAGCTTGGAAACTCTGAAATGAGAGGATTTGTCAGCGGACTGGTAACGGCAAAGCTGAACGAATATTTTGAAGAAAATCCAAACGTTGCAAAAATTATTATTGAAAAAGCGATATCTGCGTCCCGCGCAAGAGAAGCCGCAAGACGGGCAAGGGACAGCGCCAGACGTAAAAGTCCGCTTGAGGGCGCGGGACTGCCCGGTAAGCTTGCCGATTGCCATGAAAAGCGCAAGGAATTTACAGAGCTTTATCTTGTCGAGGGTAACTCCGCAGGTGGTTCCGCCAAAGACGGGCGTGACAGTCACTTTCAAGCGATTCTTCCCATGCGCGGCAAGGTTTTGAATGTGGAAAAAAGCCGGCTTGATAAGGTATATGCCAATACGCAGCTTATTCCGATCATTCAGGCGCTTGGGTGCGGTATCGGAGAAGAATTCGATATTACAAAGCTCCGTTATGGAAAAATCATCATTATGGCGGACGCCGATGTAGACGGATCTCATATTCAGATCCTGCTTTTGACATTCTTTTTCCGGCATATGCGCAAGCTGATAGAAGAAGGGCATATCTTTCTTGCCCAGCCGCCGCTTTTCAAGGTGCATAAGGGCAAGCAGGTTCGTTACGCTTTCTCTGATGACGAAAGAGATATCTACCTAAAAGAGCTTGGTGCCGGCGCGCAGGCTGAACGCTACAAAGGTCTTGGTGAAATGGACCCAGAACAGCTTTGGGAAACCACGATGGACCCGGAAACGCGCACGCTTTTGCGTGTAGATATCGAGGATGCCATGGCATGTGATGAGATTTTCTCTGTTTTGATGGGAGATAAGGTAGAGCCGAGACGGAAATTCATCGAGCAGAATGCAAAATATGCAGTCAATCTTGATATTTAAGCTAGGGAAAGAGAAAACGAAAGGTACAGAAATTTCATGGAACATAAAGACATATCGTATGCAAATCAGAAAATCGTAGACGTGGAAATGGGAAAGCGCGTACAGAAATCGTTCATTGAATATGCGATGAGCGTGATTGTGTCGCGTGCCCTGCCCGACGTGCGCGACGGACTGAAGCCTGTCCACCGCAGAATTCTTTACGCCATGTATCAGGATAAGCTGACCTATGACAGGCCGTTCTGCAAATCGGCAACAACCGTCGGAAATGTTTTGGGGCGGTACCATCCGCACGGAGATGCTTCCGTATACGATGCAATGGTCCGTCTTGCTCAGCCGTTTAATATGCGGTATCCGCTTGTTGAGGGACACGGAAACTTCGGCAATGTCGATGGAGACGGCGCCGCTGCCTATCGTTATACAGAGGCGAGAATGTCAAGGCTCGCCAATGAAATGATGACGGATATCGACAAAAACGTTGTGGATTTTGATCCGAACTTTGACAATCGTCTGGAGGAGCCGCAGGTTCTCCCCGCTCGCTTCCCGAATCTGCTTGTCAATGGATCGGTGGGAATCGCTGTCGGTATGGCGACCAACGTTCCTCCGCATAATCTCGGCGAGGTTATTGACGGGGTTATCTATTATATGAAGCATCCCGATGCAACCGTTGCGGAGCTGATGAATTATATCAAAGGTCCAGATTTTCCGACCTACGGTATCATTTGCGGATCTTCCGGCATCTATCAGGCATATCAGACGGGCAAAGGACGGATTATCGTACGTGCCCGCGCCGAGGTGGATGAGGATAAGAGAAGAATCATCGTTACGGAAATTCCTTATCAAGTCAACAAGAGCATGCTGGTGGAATCGATTGCCGAGCTTGTGAAGGATAAGCGCATCGACGGCATCACGGAAATCCGTGATGAATCCGGCAAGGCGGGAATGAAAATCGTCATCGAATACCGCAGAGACGCCAACGGGCAGGTGCTTCTCAATCAGCTCTATAAATATACACAGCTTCAGGATACCTGCGCTGTCAATATGATCGCGCTTGTGAACGGTGAGCCGAAGCTGCTCGGCCTTCAGGAGATATTGAAGCATTATATTGCCCATCAGGAAAACGTCATCCGCCGCAGAACCCTTTTTGATTTGGATAAAACGCGCGCGAGAGTCCATATCCTGGAAGGACTGAAGCTTGCGCTTGACGATATTGACGAAGTGATCGATACCATCCGAAAAAGCGCGTCCAAGCAGGATGCGCGTGATGCGCTGGTAGCGAGATTTGGGCTTTCTCAAGTCCAAGCGCAGGCAATCGTCGATATGACGCTTGGCAGCCTTGCAGGATTGGAACGTCTTAAAATTGAAGATGAGCTTGCCGCCAAAAAGACGCTTATCGAGGAGCTTGAGGGCATTCTTGCCGATGAGAGCAAGCTCTTGACCATATTGGAGGAGGAGCTGCTTGCCATTAAAGAAAAGTTTTCGGACGAACGCCGTACGGAAATTTCTTCGGCAATCGATGATATCATCGATGAAGACCTCATTGACCGGCACGAATGCGTCATCACGATGACCCACGCGGGCTATATCAAGCGTGCGCCCGCCGCTACTTATTCCGCTCAAAAGCGCGGGGGCAAGGGGATCATTGGAATGACAACAAAGGAAGAAGATTTCGTTGAGGATGTCATCATCGTCAATTCTCACAGCTATCTGCTTTTGTTTACCAATACCGGCAGAGTTTATATGAAAAAAGCGTATCAGATTCCCGAAGCTTCCAGAACGGCAAAGGGGACGAATATTGTGAACGTCATCGATATGAGCGAGGGAGAAAAAATAACTTCTATCATATCGGTTTCGGGCTTTGAAGAAAACGAATATTTTATCATGATAACCAAACACGGCGTAGTCAAGCGCGCCAATATCAAGGATTTTGAATATCAAAGAAGGGGCGGAAAGATTGCCATTCATCTTGACGACGGGGATGAGCTTTTGTTTGTAAGGCATACCACAGGGGAAAATGACGTCGTTCTTGCTACCAGAGAGGGAAAAGCGGTTCGGTTCAAGGAGACGGAAGCCCGTGTGATGGGACGCGCAGCGCGCGGCGTTCGCGGCATCCGGCTGCGCGGGAACGATACGGTTGTCGGTGCGGCGATTGTTGAGGAAGGAAAGACCCTGATTACCTTGACGGAAAAAGGCTATGGCAAGCGCAACGGTTTTGACGGCTATACAGCGCACAGCCGTGGGACGATGGGAATCATCTGTCAGAAAATCACAGAAAAAACGGGGGCGCTTGCGGGGATTGCCGCTGTCGGAGAAAACGACGATATCATGATTATTACCGACGACGGAACGATGATCCGCACACCGGTGTCCGGAATTCCGGTTTATGAAGGAAACAATACGGCGGGCGTTATCATTATGAGACTTTCCGCAGACGCGCGCATAATCGGGTTTGCCGCAGTGAAGTCGGAGGAAGAGGAACTTGCGGCTGCCGCGGAAAAAACGGACAGAGAGACGGAAGAGGCAAGTACAAAAGATATCACGTCTTCGGAGGATGACGATATTTAACCTGTAGAGAGAAAGGATTCAGACAAAATTATGGCGGACAAAAAAAAGAAAAGCGCGGTAGTCGCTCCGGTCTCTGCCGAAGAGAAGAAAAAAGCATTGGCAACCGCACTTTCTCAGATTGAAAAGGATTTTGGTAAGGGCACCATTATGAAGCTTGGGGAAAATGCGCATATGAACGTTGCCGCAATTCCGACAGGCTCCCTGACGCTTGACCTTGCTCTTGGCATCGGCGGGGTGCCGCGCGGCAGAATTGTCGAGATCTTCGGGCCGGAATCATCAGGGAAAACGACAGTGGCACTGCATATTGCGGCAGAGGTTCAAAAAATGGGCGGTGAGGCCGCGTTTATCGATGCGGAACATGCATTGGATCCGGTTTATGCGAAAGCGCTTGGCGTCAATATCGACAATTTGCTCGTTTCTCAACCGGACAGCGGAGAGCAGGCACTGGAAATTACCGATGCGCTTGTCCGGTCAGGCGCGATTGACGTTGTAGTGGTGGATTCCGTGGCGGCGCTTGTCCCGCAGCAGGAAATCGACGGGGAAATGGGTTCGAGCCATGTCGGACTTCAGGCGAGACTGATGAGCCAAGCACTTCGCAAGCTTTCCGGATCGATTGCCAAGACGAGCTGTGTCGTCATTTTTATCAATCAGCTGCGTGAAAAAGTCGGTGTAATGTATGGGAATCCCGAAACGACGCCCGGCGGACGCGCGCTGAAGTTCTATGCCTCGGTACGTATTGACGTCCGTAAGGTGGAAAATCTCAAACAAGGCGATGAAGTATACGGGAACCGTGTGCGGTGTAAGGTTGTCAAAAATAAAGTAGCTCCCCCGTTCCGTGTGGCGGAATTTGACATTCTCTACGGAAAAGGCATCTCCAAGGCGGGAGAAATCGTGGATATTGCAATGGAGCTTGGACTGGTCCAAAAAAGCGGGTCATGGTTCTCCTATAACGGGGAACGGCTTGCGCAAGGAAAGGATAACGCCAGAAAAGCGATTGCATCGAATCCTTCGCTGATGAAGGAGCTCGAAGAAAAAATCAAATCCAAGGGCGATGAAATCGACCTTGGTGCAGGAGAGGCTTATTCGCTGGAGGAAGACGACGAAGGGGAAAGCGACGATTTCGACATCCGTCTCATCGATATTGAAGGGGAAGATTAAAGAAGATGACCATTTCTGTTTTATCCGTGCGGGCTGCTTCGGGCGGTGCGGAAGCAGAGGTCCGTATGGAGATTGCAGATGGAGACAGGGTTCAGCATGTGAAAGGAACCATCCTTGCGGCGTTGTTTTCCGAAACAGGGCTGCCTTGGCAGATAAAAACGCCTCTTTCCATTGACAAAGAAACCTGCGAGCACATTCTTTTTTCCATAGAGATAACCTCGGCCATAAAAAAAGGACTTGTTTTTTTGGACTTTTCGGGCTACAGCGCCAAGAGGTTGCGGCGCAAGCTGACGGAGAAGGGATTTTCCGGAGAGGCCGCGGAGGCTGCTGTGGAATATCTTTGCTCACATGGCTGCATAAACGAAGAACGGGACGCGCAGATGCTTGCCGAAACGCTTGCCAATCGGAAGCTGTACGGAAAAAACCGAATTCGAAAGGAGCTTTTTGCAAAGGGCTTTGAAGAGGCGGTTATCCGCAGCGCCTTGGAGGCGCTTGATATAGACTTTGCCGAGCTCTGTGCGCGGCGAATCGCCTCTATGGGCGGTCTTCCATGCTTTGAGGAACGGGCAGCAAAGCAAAAAGCGATTGCTGCGCTGATGCGGTACGGTTTTTCTTATGATGACATCAAAGAGGGAACCCGCCGCCTTTCCGAGTCGGAATAATGTTCCCTGCGGTTGGCAAGCCCGGTTTTCGCGCAAACAAGGCATTCCGTTTGAAAATCGAACATAAAATAAAAAATAAGCCCTGCCGTATGGGAGGGAAAGCGAATCAAAGTGAAGTTCATTCTGGAGAGGGGAGAATTTCGATGCAGCTGAAAATCAGCAAATATATTGATGATCATGCAAGCGATATGATTGCGGCGTTGTCGTCGCTTGTTGCGGTTCCGAGTGTGCGGGGAGCAGCAGAATCGGGGATGCCATATGGAAAGGAACCGGCGCGCGCGCTTTCCGTCATGCTGAATCTGGCTGAGAAATGCGGTTTTTCTGTAAAAAATCACGAAAATTACGTCGGAACCATCGATTTTGACCCGACAAAGGAAACAACGCTCGGCGTGCTTTGTCATCTTGATGTTGTTCCGGCGGGAACGGGGTGGACCAATCCGCCATATACGCTGACGTTATCGGGGGGAAAGCTGTATGGGCGCGGCTCCGCTGACGACAAGGGGCCGGCTGTTGCCGTGTTGTTTGCGATGCGGGCCCTGAAGGAATGCGGATATGAGCTTTCGGGGAACGTGCGTTTCCTTGTCGGCTGCGACGAGGAAAACGGTTCGTCGGATCTTGCCTATTACCGCAAAAAGGAAAGCCTGCCGCCGAGAGTATTTACGCCGGACGGGAGCTTTCCCGTTATCCATCTGGAAAAAGGGATGATCCGCGGAAAAGTGATAAAAAAGATTCAGTCCGACGGGGTGAAAACGATTGTGTCGGCATCCGGCGGCGTCGCTGTCAACGCCGTACCGGACCGCGCCTATGCCGTGCTGCGTGGTTTTTCGGAAGATGAGCTTGCGGCGGCAAAGCTTTCTCTGCCGGCAGGGATAGACGCTGCCTTTGAAGCGGAAAACGGCACGGTGAAGGTCACGGTTATGGGGAAAAGCGCGCATGCCTCGACACCGGAGGATGGAAAAAATGCCGTTTGTGCCCTGTTCGCATTCCTTGCCTCGCTTCCGTGTGATGACGGCAGTGCCGCATTCTTTGCGGAGCTTTCGAAAACCTTCCGGTTCGGAGAAACGGACGGAACCTCTCTCGGAATCCGGGCATCCGATGAAAAATCCGGCGCGCTTACGTTTGTTTTTAGTGTTTTCTCTTTTGAAAAAGGAATGTTTGAGGGGCGCTTTGATATTCGCTTCCCGATTTCTCAGACGTCTGGAAAGCTTCGGACAAAGCTTGAAAAAGCGCTGACAAAAGCGGGATTGAAAATCGATGAATGGACGGCAAGCGAGCCCCATTATGTCGATGAGAACAGCGATTTTGTGCAAACTCTGCTGTCTGTCTATACAGAGCTGACGAGAAAAAAAGGGTATTGTATGGCTATCGGCGGCGGAACGTACGTACACGATATCGCAGGCGGAGTTGCGTTCGGCGCGGAATTTCCCGGGGTGGAAAGCCGGATGCATGGCGCGGATGAGTTTATCTCGCTGGAAGATATGCTGCTTTCCTCTAAAATTTTTGCAGAAGCCATTTTAAGGCTTTGCAGGTGATAGAATGAAGAAAATCTTGTCTTTTTTTCTTGTTGTATCGCTACTCAATTTTCTCTTTATCGGTTGCGGAAAAAATAGTTTTACCGTATATATACAGCTGCAATGCGATGAGGAGATTTATGCCGTTCATGTGGAATATTATATTGGTGAAACAGCTATCGGCGGAACAGAAGCTTCTCTTACGCCGGAAAAAGATGTCGCGTTCGAGTCGGGGGCGACGGTTTCCTTCGCCTTTTCTGCCGAGGACTTCCCGCAGGACGCGCAGATAAAAGATTTCCGTTTTGAAGTATATCTGCTGCTTGCCGACGGGAACGAAATTGTGGCGGCAAGTCTTGGAATCGCTGCTTGCTATGGAGAGAGCTATCATTATTCTCTTTATGGGAACGAAGAGGAAGGGTTCCGCCTGCAAAGAGGCGGGGAATGAAAGAAACCTAAGCAGGTTGCGAATCAGGCGGGTTTCCAAAAAAATGCGGTCATGCCTTTTGGCATGACCGCTCTTTTTGAAGCTTATATATATTCGGTTTTCCGATATTTTCATGTTCAAAATCTATATGAAAATCTATATATATAATTTCTGCCGCATCCATTATTTTGCATATTCCGCGACGCGGCTTTCGCGGATGACGTTCACTTTGATTTGTCCGGGATATTCAAGTTCTGATTCAATTTTCTTTGCAATATCTCTTGCAATGACGATCATTTGCTCGTCGCCGACCTGTTCCGGCTTCACCATAATCCGAATCTCACGCCCTGCTTGAATGGCATAGGATTTTTCCACACCGGGGAAGCTATTGGAGATTTCTTCTAAGCGCTGGAGTCTCTTGATGTAACTGTCAAGATCTTCACGTCTTGCACCCGGTCTTGCCGCAGATATAGCGTCTGCCGCCTGCACAAGCACCGCAATAATGGTTTGCGGCTCTACATCTCCGTGATGCGCCTCGATCGCGTGAAGGACGCCTTTGTTTTCTTTGAATTTCCGCGCAATTTCCACGCCAAGTTGGACATGAGATCCCTCCACTTCCTGCGTCAGAGATTTTCCGATGTCATGAAGCAGTCCCGCGCGTTTCGCAAGAACACTGTCAACGCCAAGCTCATTTGCCATAATCCCGGCGAGATAGGCGACCTCAACCGAATGGGCAAGAACGTTCTGCCCGTAGCTAGTACGATACTTCAATCTGCCGAGGAAACGCACAAGATCAGGATGCAAGCCGTTGACGCCTGTGTCAAAGGCCGCTTTTTCACCAGCCTGCTTGATGGCAGCCTCCACCTCGCGGCGTGCTTTTTCAACGGTTTCTTCAATTCTCGACGGATGAATCCGTCCGTCGGAAATAAGCTTTTCAAGCGCGATTCGGGCGATTTCTCTGCGGATCGGATCAAAGCAGGAGAGCGTAATGGCTTCTGGAGTGTCGTCGATAATGAGATCAACGCCTGTCAGCGTCTCGATCTTATGAATGTTACGTCCCTCTCTTCCGATAATACGGCCTTTCATTTCATCGCTTGGCAGCGGAACAACGGATACCGTCGTTTCCGATACCTGATCAGAGGCAAGTCTTTGAATGGCAAGGGAAATAATGTCCTTTGCCTTTGTGTCAGCTTCGTTGTGAAGATCACTTTCGATCTGCGCAAGCTTTGCGGCCGCTTCACGCTTGGCTTCGGTTTCAATTTTGGAAACGAGCTCTGCCTTTGCCGTTTCAGCCGTATAACCGGAGATTTCTTCAAGCCTTGTCAGTTGCGCTTGCTTTATCTGCTCGATTTCTTCCCTTAGCTTTTCGTTTTCCTTGATTTTTCGGCTTAAAGCCTCGTCCTTGCGCTCGAAATTTTCAATTTTTCTTTCTAACGTCTCTTCTTTTGCCAGCGCCTTGTTTTCCAGACGGAGAAGTTCCTGACGGCGTTCTTTGTTTTCTCTGTCCGCTTCCGTTTTTGCCTTCAGAATATCTTCCTTTGCCTCGACAATCATTTCCTTGCGTTTGGCCTCGCCTGCTTTTACTGCGTCGGCGACGATTCTCTCTGCTTCTTTTTCTGCGGAGCCGATTTTCTTTTCCGCCGTTTTTCTTCTTATCGTATAACCAATGAGAGCCCCGATGAGAAGTCCGACAACAAGCGCCGCGACGCCGATAAGAATGAGAATAAGTTCTTTCAAAACGAATATAACACCTCCTTTTTTTAACAAAATTTCTGTTTTTAGTTCAACCTGTTGATGCGGACAAGCCACTATGTTTTTCAAAACCTTCCGCAACATAGAAATATTATAATATATTCGTATAGTATTGTCAAGTAAAATGCATTTAATTTGGATTTGCAAAAAAGAAAATAAAATACCGCCGGACCCCAGAATCCGGCGGATCTTTAAAAGAGAAGCTTATGGCTTATTTTTAATAAAGAGCTCTATCTTTTCGCTTTCGATACCAAGAACGCCGCCCACAAGATCACCCACAGACGGAATTAAAATACAGTTGCCGTTAACATAATCCGAATTTTGTGCATCTTCAACAAGTCCTTCGAGGAGTCCCTGCAGCGTAGCGCTGCCGATTTCCTCAAGTGCCTTGTCAAGCTCTGCATCCGACTTGAATTCCAGAATATAGGCATACTGATAGGTCGTAATTCCCAGCGTTGTATTGTCCTTTTTGAAAATGTGAAGCGTGCAGGAAATATCTCCTTCCTCCATCTCTGCCACAATGGTGTTGGCAGTACGCGAGCCATCTTCATCATCTGCAAGCTCTACTAAAGTCCAACCGGCGTCTTCGAAGTTCTTCTTGATACCCCCGAAGGTGCCGCAGGACGCAAAAAGAAACACACACGACAGCATGAGCAAGACGGCCAGAATTCGTTTACAGGTCTTCATGAAATATCCCTCCAGAAAAATATTTATTTTCACAATTATTATATACTTTCTTCACAAAAAAGTCAATAAAAAAATGCCCTTTAGTTCTTGATGAAAGAAAAATCTAAAAATTTCAAATAAAAAATTTGTTTTTTTATTGCAATTGAACGCCATTTGTGATATTCTAATAAAAACAGCATGGAAAAACGCAGAGAAAAAGCGGCCTTATTTCATTGTGCAGGGAAAAAGAGAGGTCTGTCACCGGCTGAGAGCAGACTGTCCCGGCGGAATATGGCCTTTCGCTTTGGAGCGGGCGCCGTGAAAGAAAGTAGCGGAGCACGGAGCGTCTCCGTTACAGACGAAAAGTGTCCGCGCGGTGGCGCGGAAATTCGGGTGGTACCGCGGAAGTCTATTTGCTCCCGTCCCTTTTGTGGACGGGAGCTTTTTTGTTCAGATACCAAACGGCAAGGAAAGGAGAAAATATGAAAGAACTGTTAGAAAACATCAGAAAAAAAGCGATGGATGAAATTGCCCATTCGGAGGATACCGAGGGACTGCGAATCCGGTATCTCGGCAAAAAGGGCGAGCTTACGGCTGTGCTTCGCGGCATGGGAAGCGTTTCACCGGAGGAACGTCCCGCTATTGGCGCTCTTGCCAATGAAATCCGGACGGAAATCGAATCGGCGCTTGCCGCCAAGGCAGCGGATCAGAAGAAAAATGCTCTTGCGCACAAATTGGAAGCGGAGGCATTGGATGTTACCATTCCGGGAACGGTTTATACGGTTGGGCGCAGTCATCCGCTTGCACAGACGGAAAAAATGCTGCGCGATATCTTTGTCGGCATGGGCTTCTCCGTAGCGGAGGGTCCGGAGGTCGAGTATGACTATTACAATTTTGAGGCGCTGAATTTACCGAAAAACCATCCGGCACGCGACACACAGGATACGTTTTATATTACGGATAATATCTTGCTGCGCTCGCAGACGTCGCCTGTCCAAGTGCGGACGATGGAAGTGCAAAAGCCGCCTATCCGGGTGATTTCTCCCGGCCGAGTTTACCGTGCGGACCCTGCCGACGCCACGCATTCTCCGATCTTCCATCAGGTGGAGGGTCTTGTGGTGGATAAGGGCATTACAATGGGCGATCTAAAAGGGATTCTTGAGCTGTTTGCCAAGCGTATGTTTGGAGAAGAGACAAGAATTCGTTTCCGGCCGCATCACTTTCCGTTTACGGAGCCGTCTGCGGAGGTGGATGTGTCCTGCTTTGTCTGTGGAGGAAAAGGCTGCAGACTTTGTAAGGGTGAGGGGTGGATCGAAATCCTTGGAGCCGGCATGGTACATCCATTTGTTCTTTCCAACTGCGGTATCGACCCCGAGGTGTATTCCGGCTTTGCGTTCGGCATGGGCATCGAGCGCATTGCCATGACAAGGCTCGGTATCGATGATATGCGTCTGCTCTATGAGAACGATGTACGGTTTTTACATCAATTCTGATCGGCAAGGAGGAAAAAAATATGATTTTATCGATGAATTGGCTGTCCGACTTTGTGGACTGCGAGGATATAGAGATCAAAAAATACTGTGACAGGATGACCGACACCGGTTCCAAGGTGGAAGGGTATACATTTCTCGGATCCGAAATCGAAAATGTGAGGGCCGGGTTGATTACCAAAATCGAGCGGCATCCGGATGCGGAGCGTTTGGTCGTTTGCCAAGTGGACTGCGGGGAAAAAACGCTTCAGGTTATTACGGCGGCGACAAACGTGTTTGAGGGAGCGTATGTGCCGGTCTGCTATTGTCCGCGCGACGAGAAGCGCGTGGCAAAGCTTGCTTCGGGGGCGCAGATTAAATCTGGTAAGCTGCGCGGACTGATTTCCGAAGGGATGTTCTGTTCGATCGAGGAGCTGGGGCTCACTACGCATGATATGCCGGGCGCCGCGACCGACGGGATTCTTATCTTAAATGACGTAGTGCCGTGTAAGCCGGGTGACGACATTGTGGATGTGCTCATGATGCGCGACCGTGCTGTCGAATTCGAAATCACGCCCAACCGTCCCGACTGTCTTTCCGTTATCGGGCTTGCCAGAGAAAGCGCCGCGAGCTTTGGCAGGGAGCTGCATATCCCCTCTCCCGTCGTGACGGAAGCCGGCGATGATGTCCGGAACTATATCGATATTGAAATTAAAGATAAAGAAAAATGCTTCCGATACAGCGCGCGTGTGATTAAAAATGTAAAGATTGCGCCGTCGCCGCTTTGGATGCGAATGCGGCTGCGTGCATCCGGCGTGCGTCCCATCAACAATATTGTGGATATTACGAACTATGTCATGCTAGAGTATGGGCAGCCCATGCACGCCTTTGATTATAAGTGCCTTGACGGCAAGCACATTGAGGTGCGTACAGCGGGCGATAAGGAAACGTTTCTGACACTGGACGGGCAGAGCCGCGCGCTCGAAGCGGACATGCTTGTGATTGCTGATGGGAAAAAACCGGTCGGCATCGCCGGTGTCATGGGCGGCGCCAACAGTGAAATTACGGAAGATACCACCACCGTGGTGTTTGAATCCGCCATGTTCCTCGGCAGCTCGGTGCGGGTCACAGCAAAAAAGCTTGGGATGCGCACGGATGCCTCCTCTCGTTTTGAAAAAGGATTGGATTCAGAAAACACCGTGCCGGCATTGGAGCGGGCCTGCGAGCTTGTTACGCTGCTGGGCGCCGGTGAGGTGGTGTCCGGTATGATTGACATCTACCCGGAAAAGAAGCAGACGGCAACGGTTCCGTTTGAACCGGAAAAAATCAATCGTTTCCTCGGCATTCATCTTTCTGCCGAGAAAATGACGGAGATTCTGGAAAGCCTTCATTTTGTCGTAAAGAACGGACTTGTCTATGTTCCTTCTTACCGCGACGATGTACGCTGCATGAACGACATTGCGGAGGAGGTTGTCCGTATCTACGGCTACAATGAAATCGAATCCGGAAATATTGTCGCTGCTATGACACAGGGCGGCCTTACGCCAAAGCAGAGGTTCACCGAAGATGTTCACAGTTTGCTTTGCGGTTTCGGGCTTGATGAAATTTATACCTATTCCTTTATGTCGGCGAAATTATACGACAAAGCGGGGCTTGCGGAGGACGACAAGCGCCGGCACAGCGTGGAAATCATGAATCCCTTCGGTGAAGATTCCAAAACCATGCGAACAACGGCAATTCCGTCTATGCTAGAAACCTTGGAGATTAACGGCAACAAGGGAGCGCAGGCGGCGGCGCTTTATGAGATGGCGAGAATTTTTCTGCCCCGTGAAAATGTTGTGACTAATATCCATGGACTGGAGGGAACACTGCCGGACGAGCGAATCAAGCTGATGATAGGCCTTTATGGCGCGGGAGATTATTATCATCTTAAGGGCATGTGCGAAGCGCTTTTCCAATATGCGGGCGTGAAAGTGAAGTTCACAAAAGAAACGGCGGACCCGACGTTCCATCCCGGAAGATGTGCCATTATGACGACGGCAGACGGCGCTGCCCTCGGCATCCTGGGCGAACTGCATCCGACGGTCGCACAAAATTACACGTTTTCAGCGCCGGTTTATCTTGCAGAGCTGGATATGGAGAATCTTTTTGCCGCATCCAATCAGAAAAAGACGTATCATCCGCTGCCGAAATTTCCAGCCGTTACACGGGATTTCTCATTCGTCTGTGATGAGAGCGTCACCGTCGGCGAAATCGAGGACGCCATGCGTGCGTCCGGCGTTTCCATTATGGAGGCCATCACGTTTTTTGACGTTTATCGCGGTGCACAGCTTGGTGCGGGCAAGAAAAGCGTTTCTTTCTCTGTCTCTCTGCGCAGCGCGGACCATACGCTGACCGTGGAGGAGGCCGACCGTGCGGCGTCAAAGATTCTGCACGGCGTGGAAAGAGCGCTCGGTATCACCATTCGTCAGTAAATTTTCCTTGTTTTTTGCGCGTCCGGATAATGGACGCGCATTTTTCTTCCTATATATTATATAATTATATAGTGGGAAGCTTTATGTTTCAGTTGTGTTACAAAACGGGAATTTTCGTTGACAAACGATGGGGGATGGCGTATGATAATACCGGAAAGCCTGTGAAATCCGAAGAAAGCGCCTGTGAATGTTACAGTTATGTTACAAATTCAGAAAAGCTCTTGCAAAAATTCTTTGGTTGTAGTAGGATAGTTACACTAAGTATGACGGGCGGAGTCTCTTTCGCCGGTCACTTAAATAATTAGGAGGAATACTATGAAGAACTTCAAGCGAATTCTTGCACTGGTTCTCGCGGTCGTTATGGTTACGGGAATTTCTGCAAGCTTGTCTGCTGCGGACGCATGGTATCAAGATGAGGTTACCTATCTTGAGAATACCGGCATTGCGACCATCGGTACCATGGCAGATGAGAAAATCACAAGAAACGAGTTCGTGCTTTGGGTTGCCAAGCTGGAAACGCGGCAGCTCGATGACAGCGCTTGGAATGATGAAATCGCGAACACGACCTTCACGGACGTGACCGCAGAGCATCACAGAGCCGCTATCGCGTACTCGCAAAGACGTGGCTTCATCATCGGCAACGGTGACGGAACGTTCAGCCCGGATAAGATTATCTCTCTGGCTGAAGCGTGCGCAGTTATCGTTCGTCTGATGGGCTACGAAAACAAAGTGACGGACACCTCCGATGAAGGTTGGGCGCTCAACTACATGCAGGTTGCTGCGACTGACTGTAACGCGATGGATGAGGTGTTCTATCAGCACACAGCTACGTTCAACCCCGACTATGAGCTTACATATGGGGAAGCAGCGTACCTGCTGGCGACCATCATGAACTTCGAAAAGGATCCTACGGATTCGGACTATTCTCTTACCTCCGATGGTATCAACCTCGGTGAGTACTTTGAAGAGAATCCTGGCGTCGGCAAGACGAGCAGATCCTACTATGTCGCGAAGATGGATAGAGTAAGCAATGGTCTTTCCATGGCGTATCTGATTCATGCGGGCGGCCAGCGTGTTGAGAGATGGACGAACCTGATCGACACCGCTAAGGACGTAGTTCTGATTTCGACGGACGGCACATCCACCATCACCGTCCCCGGCGCAGATTTCCTGAAACTGCTTCGCGTTTCGCTCGGACTCACGCCTGAAAAACAGGATGATCCTGCGAACGAAGTTTATGAGGATGAGATCAACGCATATCAGTATGTGGATGTCGGCTCGATGGTCAATGTTGTCCGTGACAACTCCACAGGTAAAGTTACATCCTTGACCGTTTCCGGAAACAGCGTCATTGTTGATACCTATCTCCAGGCGACAAGTGCGCAGCTGGGCCAGAATTACGGTGACAATTCGACTGGATGGTCTGCATCGACGAATATGATCATCAGCGCCGATGACCTTTCCAAATTCGTCGGCTGGACCTTCCGTGAAATCGGCACGGCGGAAAACACCGTTCCGGTGCTGCCGCTTTCCTATGATGCGACAAACGACGTCACCTCTTGGACGAACGTTGTCAAGGATGCAAACGGCACGATCACCTCGGCTGTTCTGAATTTCCGCGGCGAGACTTATCGGGTTGCTGACACCGGAACCGATGAGATCGAAATCATGAAGATTTCTGCGGATGACGATGGCAAAGTTACGCAGACTCCTTTGACGACGCATGAAGCTGTGAAGCAGCTCATCAATGCAGCGCAGGGCGAGTGCTTTGTTATCTTCAACGATGTGGATGGCGACGGCAGATTTGATTCCGCTTTCATCAAAGAGTCGGCTCCGTTCTATTTCACAGGCGCAATGAATGTCCAGGGTGATGACAAAGATAATACGTATGACTATTACTCCTCTGTTTCTGACGGTAAGGTTGTTGGCAATGCTCGGATAAAGGGCAACGCGATCGGTACTATCTTCTATAACAAGACGGTATCCTTCTTCAAGGGAGCAGACTCTTCCCTTGTTGCGGACTACAGAACGGACGGTTACTACTTGAACAACAAGACGACCAATAAACTTCAGATCGTGCTCCGTCCTTCCAACATGCACCTTCTCATTGATGGATATACGTCAAGTTACGGCTCTGCATCTCCGCACTACTATGCGGTAGCGGATATCGCGTCGTTCAACACGGGTATCATTGAGAATATCGATGCCTTTGCTCTTGATGATTACTATATTGCTACGATCAAGTCGACGGATTCTGAGGGCAACGCCACAACCCAACAGGTTTACATTCCGGTTTCGATTCCGGATAAGACGACGCTTCCCATTACGGTTGCGGGCGCTACGGCGGAATATACCTTTGATAGCTCAAGCTGGGGCGTGTTCCTTGATCAGGCAAGAAAGACCCTGATTGAGGATGGTATCGTTTCCGGTGTTACTGACCCCGGCTACAAGTCGGCAACGGCTGCTTGGATGGCTGGTAAATACGTTCAGTTCGTGACAGACGCTCAGAACAGAGTGGTCTTCATTGTCGGAACGGATTCGAACACTGGTACAAGCGGCTTCGTGACCGATGTTGAAAAGACCGAAACCGGTGACAACACCTATAATGTTACGATTGCTACGTCGGGTTCTGGCACTGTAACAGCGGAAACTTATTATCTGGAAGCAGCGTATGATGCAGCTATGGATACTTATCGCGTTACCACTCCTGTTTCTTATTGGGGTGGCAACAATAGTGAAACGTCTATCGTTGTTGATGGCAAAGTAATAACAGGAACATTTTCTGGATCTAACTCCTCTAGTTCGCCAAACTACATCACTACTGCAGACGGTGAACGATATAATGCAAGCTGGACTTTTGTTACAGGCTATACCAAGACTCCTGACACGCTTCCGTGGGGAACGTTGATGTTTGCTCGTGGATGGACCAACTACTATTCAGCGAGAGGCTTTAATGGCGCTACTGGCCTTTGGAACCCGATTAATCCCGGTACGGATGGCATTATCGGTGCACTGATGGGGCGCGACGGTTTTAACAAGTGGACAATTGATGCCAATGGATATGTTCATGATCAGACCGGTGAGATGGTTGCTTTCCAAAAGAGAACACAGGCTCGTTTTGGCGTGAGCGGTGTCTCCACGTATGAAGTAAGAGCTTCCGCTTCCTCCATTTTCGACTGGGAGAACTACAAGGTTTACAATGCGATCTTTGCCGGTCAGCTTGGCGATCCCAACGGCATGGCGAATGGCAAGGTGAACCCGGGCGAGGACCTTATCTATGTGACGGTGATGTCCGATGCTGGCAGCTTGAACTATCTCATCTACGGCGATTCGACGAGCGGGACGGAAGAGCAGTTACTTAAGACGGTAGGTAGCATTAAGGTTGGAGATGATAGCAATACGGATGCATATTATCCGTCAAATAATCCGGATAATGGAAAACCCCTTGCAGTTGTTACAGCAGAAGGCTTCTATGCTCCGACAGCTCACCAATCTTGGCTTGACGTTGATGGCGAATACATCATCGACATCGAAGAGATTGCTGGCTCGAGAGTCGTAGCAGAAGACGGCAGCTTCTACACGGCAAGCTATAAGGCGACAGTCGGCTTCGGTCCTTACTATGACAGAACTTTGACGAATGATGGCTATGAGTATGTTCTGAGATTCACAGAAATCGTAGAATATACCAATGTTGAGGGAACCGCGACCGCTATTGTGGATAAAGCGCAGACTCTTATGATTCCGCTTTACAAGGGCGAGACCGGCACGCAGTCCACTCAGGTTCAGGCTGTGACCGAGGAAGACTTCGCGAAATACACGATTGCAAACGGCTACTATATCGACGATGTGACCCATCTCGTTTATGTCCTCTACGGTAAGGACGGCAACTATGAGGTCACCTACAAGACGGATGCAAACGGCAACATCGTTTACTCCGATGTCGTTTACAATTGGGAAACCGGCACAGGTACCAAAGTGGGAACGAATGTCCCGTTTGATACCTATGATGTTGACAAATACGCTACTCTGACTTGGACTGAAAAAGACAGAAATGAAGAAGGCTGGTTCCCGGGCGCAAGCTATGTGACCCTGGACGGCAAGACCTACGAGGCAATGAGCACAACGCCTGTTGTTATCGTAACGCCTTCGGAAGATGGCTTTGATATTACGACAACGACATTGGCTAATATCCCCGAGGCAGGTCTCTTCGTGACCACTTGGAACGCGGTTGAGAATTACGGCACACTGTCTGCTATCGCGATTGTCGGTGGCACGACCGGAGCAGATGTAACACCGACTGATGATTCCACGGTCGTTTACCTTGATGCTTCCTCCAAGGCGATTGTAAGCGCAAGCGAGTTCTCTCCGAGCTGGCTCGTTATCTCTGACAAGTCTGCTTATGCGCTGCCTACCGGCGAGGACGTTGGTGTTATCTATCGTGAGTACTCCACCTATGCTGAGGCTGTAAAAGCCGCTTCCATCGATCTGAGCATCGTTGGCGGACACTGGTACAAAGTGGATGAAGACGGTAAAATTGTCGAAGACATGACAACAGCTGTTTATGAAGAGCTTGACGGTATCGTTATCGATACAGACAAGTATGCAACAAGCAGCGAGGGTCTGTATTCCTCTAACTTCGCATTGGGTACGGACGGTAAGTATTATCTTGCAGCGCCTGCCTACACGAACGGTGTTCTGACTGGCATTACGCTGGGTGCCGAGTTTATCCCGACGATCGAGGATCTCAGCACGCTGACATCGACCACATACACCATTCCGGCTGTAAGCAACATCAAGATCTTTGAGACTCTGAGCGGCGGCTTCGAGTTCTATAAGAACGCGGACGGCAAGTATGTTCAGATCACAAGAACCGGTGAGACTTTGACGGAAGGTGCCGAAGTTACTGTTGCCAACTTGGCGTGGGGTATTGATAATCCTGAATCGGGTAAAGACGTTTCCGGGTACAAAGATACCTACACGGTACAGTCTTCTGCAAAAGAACAGCTCATCTACAAGTATGCTGGCGCTACAGCTGATTTGGATGTTTACTTTGTAAACGAAGTCGAAGCGGGCGCTGACAAGTACTATGAAGTTGAACTGACAGCAACCGCAGAAGATGGCACAGTTCTCATGGCCTATGTCATGGAGGGCGGTGCTAAGAAAGCGTTTGATCCGATCTCTGTTCCTGCATTCAAGATTACAAGTGCTACGTATAACGTTATCGAAGTTGAAACCATCACGGTTTACACGATTGGAGGAGTCTCCTTCATCGATGAGACGCCTTCTGTGCCTTCCGATAACTCGTATACGGTAGTAACGGTAACGGAAATTGCAGATGCTCCGGCTGGCACGCCGAATGCGACAATCACAACTGGTGCTGCGGCAACAGTGGATGCTCTCATGGCGGGCGTCGGTGAGGATGATCTACTCTTCGTTGAGGCACTTGATACTCCTGCAACTAAGAATGTACAGGTTTATAAATTCTATGAAGATCTCTTCATTTTGAAGACGGCGGGCGCTACTTGGGATAAGTCGACATATGCTTCTGTCGAGTTGATTGATTTCGCATTTAAAGGAAAGAACTATAAATATATCGCAGAAGGCGAGGCATATACGCCGAAAACTGATCCTGAAGGTGGAGAAAAAGTAACAGCTACAGTTATCGCTTCCACTGAGGATGTAGTCGTTTACACCGAGGCTGTGAAGAGAGCGGAAGACGGAACCTACTCCTTCGTGAAGACGGACGGTTCGGCTGTCTCTGGGGCTCCGACGATTGCTTACAACATCCAAGACTTTACAGGCGTTAACGGCGGTTACACAGATGGAACGAACTACCTCGTTCTGGTTGGTGACACCTACTATCCGGCGGATAGCAACTACCGCAGAATCGAGACCTCGTCTACCATCAGCGGTATGAAGACTGGTGTCATTACAAGCGCAACAGCATCCGGTACGACGTATGCGACCATCGACGGTGTAAAGAATGTCGATGTCACGAACTACAACTTCGAGTTCTTCTACAAGAACGGTGACGGCACAGTTCTTTACAAAGCCGGCGATTCGACGAACGTAACGGTTGCAAGCAGAGCAATCTACGAAGCGCAGATTAAGACACAGCAGGAAGCTTATGATAAAGCAGTTGCTGCTTATGAAGAAGCTCTTGCTAAAGGATATCTCAGCGATGAGAGACTCGCATACTACAAAGAGGCTGTTGACGAAGCAGAAGCAGCATTGCTCGAGGCTAAGAATTCTCTGCTCGACAGATACTTCAACGGCAGATTCTGGTGCGTCCCGAACTCCCCGTACTACACCTATGTAGAGTTGGGCCAGGGTACCTTCCAGCAGCCGTCCTCCACGGTTACGTTCAACTATATCGTAATCGATGGTACGTATTGCGTATTCTCGGATGAGTTTGTCCTTGGTTAATTCGTGGTATTTTCCTAATTATCAAAAAGAGATGGCTCCCTTTTGGGAGTCATCTCTTTTTATTATCTTCTGTTTTTCTTTTTCTGTTGGCGGCAGCAAGAATGATTATAATGACAAGCAGAATAGCGACGGCGACGAGAATCCACTCCCACGTGCTCATGGCGTGCGAATCCTCTTTTTCACCGTCAGAGGTTGCTGTGTCAGAAGTATCATGAGAACTTTCTCCACTATTGTTGGTTGAGGAAATCTCACCGGAACCATTCGTGCTATTGTCTGAATGATTGCTGCCATCCATGCTTTCATTTTCACCGGCTCTTTCGTTCGGTGAGACAGCGATATCGTTTTGCACATCCGCCAAAACGGCCATTCCGCTGGAAAACTGAGCAAACATTAAAAGCGCAACGAAAAGAACAGATAGAACAGAAAACAAGAAGTCTCTTTTCGATTTTTTCATCATGCAAACCTTATGACTGCTATGGAGCAGTTTTTTCTTTGAATTAACAATCATTCGTTTCGATATAAAAAATAAAAGAAGCGAATGTTTTTGACTTTGCGGTCAATCTCAGTATTTCTGATTAGCAGGGAAATTATACAGAAAAATAAAAAACCCGGCTGTTTAAGCTCGGGTTTTTCGTTTTTTATGGGTTATATAGACGGAAATCGTTTTATAAGCCTTTGCACGTATAGAAAATGCTTGAAGGCCCTTGCCGGCAGCAAGTGCGGCTCCTCCTGCTTTTTGCGCTTCATGCTTTTTGGCTACATAGAACCAAAATACTGTTTTTATAAAGTCAGAAGATCTTCATCAATCCCAAGCATATCAAGGATTCGGAGCAAGGTGATGCGGCGTCTCATATAGGGACTGTATCGGAGCGCTTCCAGGGCAAATTCGGGGGTGAGATTGACATCGGAAAGCTCTGTTACACAGCCGGCGCGCTGCATCATATCAAGGAGTACATCCTCATCCGGCAGTTCTTCCCGGATGGAGGTAAGAATATCTGGCCAACGCGCTTTCAACACAGCCGGGTCAATCGCGTCTGTGGGGTTCGGCACGTTATATCCAATGATTTCCTCTCGGTTTTTCGGGCTGTAATGGGAAAGAACCTCCTCAAGGTCCAGCGCTTCTTTATGCGGAGAAATGGACGGATAGGAAAGAAGCTTCTTATAAATTCTTGTTACAAGTAAAGTCGCAATGCCGACCTTTTTTCCATGGAAGTCCGGCCAGATTCCTTTTTCAAGCTTATGAATTTCCCAAAAGTGAGAGACGACATGCTCAGCACCGGACGCTGGTCTTGTACATTTGGCAAGCTGCATCGCGCATCCGGTAAGGATCAGGGAATCCATGATGGCCTTTGCCGCATCCGGATCGCATACGGTCACTTTGTCCGCTATGGCGACTACGTCGGCAACCGCTTTTTTTACGAGAGAGACGATGTTCTCGCAATAATATTCTCCGACGGTATAGTGCGCAACCTTCCAGTCTACGATCCCGACGTATTTTCCGAGAATATCGCCGAAGCCAGCGGCTTTCAGCTCGGCGGGAGACGCGGCGAGAATATCCGTGTCGGCGATAACGATGGATGGTTGGCGGCATGGATAGGATATTTTGAAATTATTGTCAATCAGAGGCGCTGAGTCCGAAGCAAAGCCATCCATAGACGGAGCCGTAGCGAAAATGGCAAACGCTTTGTTCGCGTGTGCGGCTGCATAGCGGCAGACATCATTGACAGAGCCGGTCCCGATGGAAAGAATCCCGTCGAAGTCCGCGGCGGCGCGCATGATTTCCGTGGCAGTTGACATATAGGCATAGCGCATATCGGGATATATTTTTGTTTCGTACCGATAACCGCATCTGTCAAGAGAAGGAAAAAGCTCCCGGGAGACGTGAATGGCATTTTCGTCGGAAACGACATATAATTTTTTCGGGAAATTCCCCCTATCGAGAATTTCTCCTGCCTTGTGAACAAGTCCGCGGTCTGCCTCATAAATTTTCAAATCAAAGCTATGTTCTCTGCCGCAAGGGCAGCTTTGGAAGGAATCAATAACCGCACGAAGATCCATATTTTCTACCTCCAATGATTTCGATAATAAAAAAGTATAATCCATTCCGTAAAAATTGTCAATGGAAACTGTGATTTTTTACAAAAAGGTCTTTTTTTTACCGGAAGAACATGATACAATAACATCTATGGAGACAGCCGCTTTGCGGCCTATTGGAACAGCAGCGCGGCTATTGTTTTCATGCGTGCGGAATAGGGTCAGGCTCAGCGCAGAGCTTTAGGCAAGAGCAGCCCCTCTCTTGCATGGGAAGAAATCTTTCTTCTGCACGCGATCAATCAGGAATTAAAGCGAGGATACGAGGGTGAAAAAAGCAATTTGGAAAATCATACTTGCCGTCTTTGTCATTCCGCTTGGCGCGGCACTTGTTTTAACGGCGTTGCACTGCTTTTTCAGTATATATTATTGGGACTGGTATTGGATTACGGAGTGGATGTGCAATCTCCCGGAAGTTCTCGCCTATTATGTAGTTTACGCATCGGTTTATGCATCTTTTGGCGTCATCTCCTACTTTTTGTTTTTTGAAAGCGCAGGAAAAACGGTAATAACGTCGGTGATTTTTGTTATTACAGCGGGGATTTTTCCTTTGCTTCGGTATGTTGTCCGCCATTTTTTCTTTATGTCCGTCTATTCCGAAACAGCTTTGCGGACGGTTTATCTCACCGATGCAGAAACCTCTTTGATTTTGCTTGCCAACGTTGCTATCTTTTTGGTTGTTATCCTGTTGGAAAGAGCTTTCTACGCATGGATATTAAAGGAAAAACCAGAGAAAGAACGAAAAATGTTTTCACCTAAGAATCCGGTAGGGCTTGCAGCGTTGATCTTTTTTGCGGCGCGAGCGGTATTTTCCTCACTTTTGTTTGTGACAGGAGGAGAATATGCCGTGGAAAACATCCTTTCTCTTGCCCTTGAGTACGTCATCGACATCGGCGGCTTTTTTGCCACCGCACTCGGCGCGTCGATTTCGGCGAAATATTCGGATGGCGTCTCCAAAAAAAGCGTATGATAAAGAAGAGACACAAAAAGTCTGGTCAAACCTGACCAGACTTAATTTTTCTTTTTCCAAGGCCGTTTTTGTGCCAGATCGGCGTAAAGGGAAAGATAACTGTCATGCCGCGACTGGGGAATATCCCCTCGCCCGACGGCGCGGATAATCCCACAATCCGTCTCTTTGGTGTGAGAACAATCCGTATATCGGCATTCTCCCAAAAAGGGTTCAAATTCCGGGAAGCAATGCGGCAGATCCTCCACCGTATAAAAATCAAATTCGAGGAAATCCAGCATAGAAAACCCCGGCGTATCGGCAACATATCCGGGAGAAGACGTTCCCGTAAGCTCCGCTTTCGGATAAAGCGTCACACTCCGCGTGGTATGGCGCCCTCTTGAAATTTTTTCCGACAGAACGCCCGTTTCCAGAGAAAGCGATGGAAAAAGAGTATTCATGAGCGTGGATTTCCCAACGCCGGAAGCCCCTGCAAAAGCGCAAATTCCATCTGTTTCCTGCCTTACGTAGTGTGAAAGCTCAGAAAGGCCGCTCCCATTCGTACAGGAGCACGGAAAGACAGAAAAGCCTGCTTTTCGGTAAAGCTCCTCATATTCCGAAGCCTTCTCCGGGGAGAGGTCTATTTTGGTGATAACCATCACGGGTTTGATTTTTTCATATACCGCAATGGAGCTAAGCTTGTCAAGATACAGCGTGCTCGGCACCGGTTCTATGGGAGCAAAGGTGATAAAAAGAACGTCAAGGTTCGCGATCGGCGGCCGAATGAGCGAGTTGCGGCGCGGGGAAATCGCTTCAATTAAGTAGTCTTCTCCGGCAAGAGAGGGCACCCTTACCAAAACACGGTCGCCAGCGAGAGGCGCGCTCCCGGTGCGGCGGAATGCGCCTTTTGCCCGGCAGGAAAGCATTTCTCCCGAATCTGTCCTGACGGTATATAGCCCTCCGACGCCGGAGATAATAATGCCTTTCACGTTTTCATTCATAGATACGGATATCCTATGAAGCGGCAAGCCTCTTCCCGAAGTGTAGACGGGGCTTGTTCGGCAAAAGAGAGAAACGCCTGCGCTTCAGGAAGCGTCACCTTTGCATTGGCAAGAGAATAGAAAAGAATCACAAATCCGATGATAGCAAGTGCTAAAAAGGCAATACAAATGACAATTACCACGGAGAACGGAACATATTCCGGGGTTCTTCGCCCTCTTGCAGGACGAGCGGCCTTGTGAGACTGCGGTGTGCGCGGAGAAATCTTTTG
Organism: Clostridiales bacterium; assembly: GCA_003150035.1. GTDB lineage: Bacteria > Bacillota > Clostridia > Oscillospirales > CAG-272 > QALR01. Next base: position 67,229 of record QALR01000016.1, on the reverse strand, counting down.
GGGAACGACCTTTTGCGGGGCGTTTTCGTGCTCCTCCGGGTGTACGGTTGTGCGCCGAATGGCGACCTCAGCGGTCGGCGTGCGCGGCGCGGGCGTTTGTTTCTGAAAAATGGTGGTCGGATCTTTTTTGATCCGATAGATGTGCCGCAGCATCTGAGATGCACTCTGATACCGGTTGACCACATCCTTTTCCATCGCGCATAGAATGATTTGTTCCAATCCGAGCGGGATTTTGGGATTCAGCTTTTTCGGCGGGGTCGGGGTATCGCTGATATGCTTGAGCATGATCCCGTAGGAATTTTCAGCGAGAAACGGGAGCTTTCCTGTCACCATTTCATAATACATGACACCGAGAGAATAGATATCGCTTCTCTCGTCAATTTTTTTGCCCTTTGCCTGCTCCGGACTGATGTAGTAAATGGTGCCGATCGCGTGATCGATCATCGTAACGGTCTCTGCATTGGGAATTTTCGCAATTCCGAAGTCCGTTACCTTGATAACGCCGCCTTCCATGACCATGATATTCTGCGGCTTGATATCACGGTGAATCACACCCTTCATATGCGCGTGATCCAGCGCCAAAAGGATTTGGGAAATGAATTCCGTCGCTTCCCGCCAATCAAGCGTGCCCTTTCGGTTCATATATTCGCGCAGAGTGATGCCGCGGATATATTCCATCACGATAAACTTATGCTCCGTTTTCACCGATACGTCGAGAATTTTCACAATATTCGGATGATTGAGCATCGCGACGGCTTTGGATTCATTGATGAAGCGGCGCAATGCCTGTGTATTGTCGGAAATGGAATCCTTCAGCATTTTCAAGGCGACGCGCTTGTTTGTCATGAGATCCGTCGCTTCGTATACGATTGCCATGCCTCCGACCCCGATGGTGCGGTTGATTTTATATCTGCCATCGAAAACTTCGCCGATATTTTTCTTGAACACATCCATTTTTTTGCTACCTCAGAAATCAGAATTTAGCAAGTACAGCGGTAATATTATCGCTTCCGCCTTTGGCGTTTGCGTATGCGATGAGCATATCGGCTTTTTTTACAAGGTCAATTTCCGGCGAGGACCGAGTTCTTGACATGGCCCCATATAGAATATCGACGAGAATTTTGTTGTCAGTGTAATTGGAAAGCCCGTCTGAGCAAAGCAGCAGATAGCCGCTCTCCCATGGCTCAAGAGGCGCGCTGAAAAAATCGACGTCGAGCTTTTCCGACACGCCGACCGCGCGGGTAATGACGTTTTTGCGGGGATAATACTGCGCCTCGTCCGGCGTCAGCTTTCCGTTATCAATCAAATACTGTACAAAAGAATGATCCTTGGTAACGAGCTTTGCCTCGTATCGGGTTATGATGTAAAGACGGCTGTCTCCGACATTGATGGCGTAAAACCATCCCTTGAAAACGATAGCCGCCACGAGAGTCGTTCCCATTCCGTGATATTCTTCGTTTTCATTGGAGAGACGAAAGATAAGCGAGTTGGCTTCGGAAGCCGCGCATACAAGCGTATATCGGATAAATTCGAGAATTTTATCCGGGTTTTCTTCAAGGCAAGGAGACGCAATGATTTTATTACAGAAGACCTCGATCGCAGTTTGACTTGCGATTTCTCCCGCTTTGTGTCCGCCCATGCCGTCGCAGACGACGAGAAGAACGGCATCGCCGCCCCAAATGCTGATGCACCGGTAGCTGTCCTGATTGATTTGCCGTCGCATGCCGACGTCGCTTTTTCCGCAAAAATACATGTATGGATTCCTTTCAAAGGTTTTGATTTTATGTGATATCAATATATGGGGATACGGCAGCGTTTATTCGATGCTTGCCGCGCGCAGCTGTCCGCAGGATGCATCGATGTCCGAGCCAAGTCTGCGGCGCACGGTCGCGGTGATTCGTCTGGCTTCCAATATTTCGGCAAAGCGTCGGATGCTGCCTTTGTCGCCCTGCCGGAAGCCGCGTTCCCGCACGGGATTCACCGGGATGAGATTGACGTGCAGGGGCATACCGGCACAATACCGGTACAGCACGTCGGCAAGCGCTTCCGCATCCGCCGGGCGGTCGTTTTTCCCCTCTATGAGCGTGTATTCAAAGGAAATGCGCCGCTTGGTTTTGTTAAAATAATCCAGACAGGCAGGAAGAAGCGCGGCAAGGTTCCAACGCTTGTTTACCGGCATGAGGGAGGAGCGGGTTTCGTCGTCGGCAGCATGCAGGGAAATCGAAAGGGTGACAGGCAGATTTTCTTCCGCGAGCTGCCGGATTTTATCGACGAGTCCGCAAGTGGATAGGGAAATGTGCCGATATCCGATGTTCAATCCATCCGGGGAGGCGACAAGGTGCAAAAATTTTACTACATTGTCATAATTATCGAGCGGTTCCCCAATTCCCATGAGAACGATTCCGGCAACCCTCTCGCCGGTGTCCCGCTGTGCGGCAATAACCTGAGAGAGCATTTCAGAGGGCAGCAGACGACGGGAGAGTCCTCGCAGTGTAGATGCGCAAAAGGCACATCCCATCGGACAGCCCGCTTCTGTGGAAATACAGACGGTGTTCCCATGCTTATAACGCATAAAAACCGTCTCAATGGCTTCTCCGTCGTAAAGCCTGTATAGATATTTGATCGTTCCATCCGATGACACAAGCTTTTTGACGGGCACGACGGAGGCGAGATATGCCCGCTCCTGCAAAGTCTGCCGCAGTGTGGCAGGAAGGTTTTTCATTTCGGAGAAATCGGCGCCGCGAACGAGCCATTCCATGATTTGTGCCGCACGGTATTTCGGTTCTCCGAGAGAAATCATCCACCCTGCAAGCTCATCCTTTGTCATACTTAGAATATCGGTGCGTTCCATGTTTTACTCCGTTTTCTGCGCGCCGGATTCGGCATCCTTTTTTCTGAGCTTTGCGATAAAAAAGCCATCCGTCTGATATTCATATGGTAAAATTTCACACATACCGCCGGATTTTATTCTGCCCGCTTTAAACGGACAAAGAGAAAATTCCGGGTGATTTTTTAAAAAGCTGGAGACGATTTCTCCGTTCTCGGCGGGATTCAGCGTGCAGGTAGAGTAGACAAGCACGCCGCCAGACTTCACATAGCCCGCATTGGTTTCGAGTATTTTGGCCTGCAAAGCGGGCAGACGACGGATATCCTCTTCCGTCTTATAGCGGATGTCGGGCTTTTTTGCCAGAACGCCGAGTCCGGAGCAGGGAACATCGCAAAGAACCCTGTCAAAGACGGGCATTCCCTCTCGCGGCAGCGCGGCATTTTGCACATCTGTGCGGATGATAGTGATTCCGAGTGAGGATGCGCCCTTTTCGATCAGAGAGAGCTTGTTTTTGTGCAGATCCAAGGAGAGGATGCTCCCCTTGTTTTCCATTGTCATCGCCATGCCGAAGCTTTTTCCGCCCGGGCAGGCGCAGGCGTCAAGAACCGTATCGCCGGGGGCGGCATCCATCACAGCGACGCAGAGAGCAGACGCCTCATCCTGAACAAAGAATCGGCCTTCAAAGGGAGAAAGATTTTCCATCGGAAGAGAGGTACGCAGGCGAACGCTGTTTTTTGTCAGCGTTCCCATGTCTGCTTTTATGCCTGCGGCTGTCAGTGCATGAAGAAATTCGGCAGGCGAGGTTTTCAGCGTGTTGACGGTAAGCGTCATGGCGGGGGCTGTGTTGATGGTTTCAAGAATTTTGATGATCTTATCCATGCCGTAGGTGTCAAGCCATAAGCGGCAAATCCATTCCGGAACAGAGTAGCAAACGGAAAGATAGGCAACGGGATTTTTTTCTTTGTTCGGATAGGAAATGCTGTCCCGGCGCCGCAGGAAGCTGCGCAGAACGGCGTTGATAAAGGCTTCGCTGTTCTTTTTGGCATAGAAGCGGCGGGCAAGCTTCACACTTTCGTTGACAGCGGCAGATTCGGGAATTTTTGTCATATAGAGAAGCTGATAAAGCCCCAGCCTCAGGATAATGCGGATGTTGGGATCGATATCGTTATCTGCTCTGTCGGATAGGACGCGGATGATATAGTCCAAAGTGAGCTTCCGTTCGATAACCCCGTAAAAAAGCGCGGTATAAAGCGCTCTCTCCGCGCCGGAAAGTCCGTTTCGCTCGATGGCATAAGAAAGCTCTATATTGGGATATGCGCCGCTGTTCTCGACCTTCATAAGGGAAAGAAACGCGGTTTCTCTTGCGTTCATAGAAGTCTCCGTATTCTGCCGCGACGGCGGTCCGTTCAAATAAAGCTATCGCTCCTAGCGATGCGGCGTCCTCGGATAAAATCTCCGGCGGACATTTCCTTTTTGCCTTCCGGGACAAGCTTCAGAATGAGAAGCTTGCCCTGCCCGCAGTTGACAGACAGAACGCCGTCTCCTTTGGCGGAAAGCTCGGATACCGTACCGGGCTCTCCGTCCGGCTCCTCTGACAGGGAACGGGCCTCTGTGATTTTTACCTTTCCGGAGGGAAGCATGGCTTCCGCACCCGGAGCGGGCGAGAATGCGCGGACCCTGTTTTGGAGCACGGGTGCCGGCGCGTGAAAATCCAAGACTCTGTCGGCTTTTTCGATTTTGGGCGCATAAGTCGCAAGGGCTTCGTCCTGCTTTTCGGCGTGCACGGTACCGTCGAAAATTTTATTCATTGTCATAACGACAAGCTCGGCGCCGAGCGCTGCAAGCCGGTCGTGGATTTTGGCGAAGTTTTCGGTTCCGTCAAGAGAAAAGGCGCCGCGCGCAAACATATCCCCCGTGTCAAGACCCTCTTCCATCTTCATAATGGTGACGCCGACCTCACGCTCTCCTGCAAGAATGGCGCGTTGTATTGGGGCCGCGCCGCGATATTTCGGCAGCAGCGAAGCATGGATGTTGATGCAGCCGAATTTCGGATAGTCTAGTACATAAGGAGGCAGAATTCTTCCGTAAGCGGCGACGACAATGATATCGGGGGCGATGGCATTTAGCGTTTCGCGGAAAGCTTCTTCTTTCAGATTCGCAGGCTGGATAACGGGGATGCCAAGGGAAAGCGCTGTCTCTTTGACAGGAGGCGGCGTCATGGCATGTCCGCGATTTTTCGGGGTATCCTGCCTTGTAACGACGGCGACAATTTCATTCGGAAAAGAGCCGGAAATGGCGAGCAGCGCCGCCTGCGCAAATTCCGGTGTGCCCATAAACAGGATTCTCATGTCTCGTCGTCCTCGCTGTATTCTCCATCCTCGTCGGGATAGATGATTTTCTCCGCTTTATCGGTATATAAGATTCCGTCAAGATGGTCGATTTCATGACAGAGACACCGCGCGAGCAGCTCCGTTCCTTCATATGTCTGCATGACGCCGTTTCGGTCAAGCGCCTCTACCCGCACAAAGGACGGGCGTTTTACGACGCCTTGCTTGCCGGGTACGGAAAGACACCCCTCAAGTCCTGTCATCTCGCCGCTTTGCGCAAGAATTTTTGGGTTAATGAGCTCCAGAACCTCGCCCGGTGTGACTTCGATGACGACAATTCGGCGCAGTACGCCTACCTGCGGCGCGGCAAGTCCGACGCCGTCCGCGGCCCGCATCGTTTCGAGCATGTCATCGAGCAGCGTGCGGATTCTCTGTGTGATTTCCGTGACAGGCCTGCTCTTTTTGCGGAGAGCGGGGTCGTGTTCGGTTCGGATGTTGAGTTGAGCCATGTTTTTTATCCTTTCACTTGGAGTTGTTTTATGTATTGGTCGGATTGATGTCGACGGAGAGCGCGATTTTTCCCTGCGCCTTTTTGCCGTATTCCATAAGCAGAGAGGCAAACAGCGCCCTTGCGCGCTTGTTGTTTTTGAATTTCATGACGATACGCATCCGGTACTTGTTTTTTACTTTATAAACAGGCGCCTCAAACGGACCGAACATCACAAATTTAACGTCCTCAAATTCGCTTTGCTGCTTGTGTTTCAGAGCGCCCGCGAACTCTCCTGAGAAGGTCCGAAGTGCGGTTTCCTCATCGGAGGAGAACGAAAAGACGGCAATATCGCAGAATGGCGGAAATACCAACGCGCGCCGGACGGCGATTTCGTTTTGATAAAACGCCTCATAATCCTGTGCCGCCGAGCGACGGATGGTTTCGTTTTCGGGATTATAGGTTTGAATCACGGCGTGTCCGTCTCCGTCCTCTCTGCCGGCCCGCCCGATGACTTGTGTGATAAGCGAAAAGGTTTTCTCATTTGCCCGGAAATCATCCAAGAAAAGGGAGCTGTCCGCTGCAACGACGCCGACTAGCGCGAGATTGGGAAAGTTGTGGCCCTTGGCAATCATTTGTGTGCCAATGAGAATGTCTGCGTCGCCTTTGCCAAAGGCGGCTGTTATTTCGTCCTGAGAAAAGCGCTCCTTGGTGGTATCGGCGTCCATACGCAAAATTTTTGCTTCCGGCAGGAACGCCGCGATTTCGTCCTCGATGCGCTGCGTGCCGTATCCGGCAAAAGCAAGATGCTCGCTTCCGCAGTTCGGGCAGAAGTGAGGAACCGGTATGCTGTATCCGCAGTAGTGGCAAAGCAGGCGCGCGCCGCGAGCGGTCTTGTGATGCGTCAGAGAGACAGAACAGTTCGGGCAAAGAACGGCTTCTCCGCAGGCGCGGCAGGAAAGCAGATTATGATAGCCGCGGCGATTGAGAAACAGCATGGACTGCTTGCCGCGCTCATAGACCTTCTGCATCTGCTCCCGCAGAACCTGTCCGATGCACTCGTCCGGAGTATGCTCCGAAAGACGCATATCGGCGATCGTGACAGAGGGAAGCGCGCTGCCGTCATAGCGGCGGCTGAGCGTGACGAGGTTATACTTTCCCGCTTTTGCCTCATAGTAGCTTTCCACACAGGGGGTGGCGGAGGCCATCACGAGAAGCGCTCCGTGTGCGACAGCTCGATATTTTGCTACGTCTCTTGCATGGTATTTCGGGGACATGTCGGATTTATAGGTGGCTTCCTGCTCCTCGTCCAGAACGATAAGTCCGATACTCTCAAGCGGCGCGAAAACCGCAGACCGCGTGCCAAGCACAACGGAAACCTCGCCGCGTCGGATTCGCTTGAAAGCGTCGAAGCGCTCTCCGTCGGAAAGTCCGGAATGAACGACCGCTGTTTTTTCACCGAAACGGGAATAAAAGACCGATACGGTTTGTCTTGTGAGCGCAATTTCCGGAACAAGCACCATGACGGTTTTTCCTTCGCTTACGGCCTTTTCGCAAAGAGCAAGGATAACACGGGTCTTTCCGCTGCCCGTTACGCCGTAAAGCAGGGCGGCGCGAGCGCCCTCTGCATCCATCAAGGCGGCAAGCGCTGAGACGGCGGACCTCTGCTCCTCATTCAAGGCTTGCTTGGGAAAATCCACCGGTATATCTTTGTAAGGGTTTCGCAGGATTTCTTTTTTGGTAAGATGAAGAAGTCCCCGCTTAGCAAGCGCTTTGATGTGAGAGAGCTTGTAGCCCGCGTCAATAAGCGCGCTTGCGGGAAGCGCTCCGTTTTCCTCAAGAAGCTCCAAAATTTTGCGATAAGACTGCGGGGTGCGGGGCTTTGAAAGAGAGGAAAGATCGGCGTCCTCGGCAAGGGAGGCGATCTCCTCGGTTGCGCCGGCCGCTTCCCTGATTCGGGTATCCGTCAGAATATAGCCTTCGGAAAGCAGTGTTTTCAGCGCGGGCCGGATTTCTGCCCCGAATTCCTTTTCAAGGCGGCGGCGCGTAACCGGAGAATGTTCTGTAATAAAGGAAAGCACGGCAGACACCTTTAGATTAAGAGAGAGGGTGCGGTCCTCCCTTGGCGCGGCAAGAAAATATTCATCGGCGCGTTCAAAAGCGCTAGCGGGAATGATCCGGCGCACCGCGTCGCCGGCTGTACAAAGCGTCCTGTCGCAGAGAAATCGGACGAGCGCCATCATTTCCTCATTTAACGAGAGCTGTTGGTTAATCGAGGAAAGCACCGGCTTGAGATGGCTATAGTTTTCCGTTTGGCCAATGCTTGTGACGAGTGCACAGAGCTTTTTGTTTGCCTTTCCAAAAGGGACTAGCACGAAATCACCAACGGAAAAATCTTCCTCTACGGGGTCAGGGATATAATAGGTATATTCAATGTCAAGATGGTAAGGAACATCCAGAAGCCGGACGCCGAGCGTCCTTATATAGGGCCGCATTACTGACCCTGCTCTTCGGATGTGTCCTCCGGCAAGATGACCCGATATTCTCCCTGATAGAGCTTTTGAACTGCATTCTCTACCGCTTTGTTGTCACGGATATCGCTTGCGATAAGGGACGCAATGCTTTTATCTGTCTTTTTGTCGGCAATCATTTTTTCTGCTTTTTCTCTTTGTACAACATATTCATCTGTGATGAGTCTTGCGCATTTTGCGGTTGCAATGACGAGAGAATACCTGTTGAATTTTCCTTTTGTCAGCTGTTCGATAGACGGAGTAATCATATAAGGTTCCTTTCTCTTGATTAGGATGATTTATAAAAAGAAATTGTCTTTGATCTCACGGTTGCGGAAGGTTTTCAAGGTTTCCGCTTTCAGGATGGAGAGCACGTCGCGTGCGGCAGATTCAATGTCATTATCCCGGTTGACAACAACGTAGTCATAGAGAGAAAAGCTCTCGAGCTCAAGCCGTGCTTTTTGCATTCGTTTTTCTATGATTTCAGGGGATTCCGTCCCTCTGCCCCGAATGCGCCGCATCAAGGTGGCAAAGTCCGGCGGCAGCACAAATATCATAACGGCCTCCGGCATTTTTTCTTTGACCTGTATGGCGCCCTGCACATCGATATCCAAAATGATGTTTTTTCCGGCGGCGAGGGTGCGCTCCACAGGCTGCTTTGGCGTTCCGTAATAATTTCCCACATATTCTGCATATTCCAGCATTTCTCCGGCCGCAATTTTTTTCTCAAATTCTTCTTTTTTGACAAAGAAATAGTGAACCCCATCGATTTCTCCGGGACGTGGTCCTCGCGTGGTGGCGGATACGGAAAAGTCAAATTCGGCAAGTTCCCGCACCCGTTTGACAAGGGTGCCCTTGCCGCTGCCCGCGGGACCGGAAATAATAAACAGCAGACCTTTTTTGGTCATAGCGGAACTCCTTTCGTCATACCTCGTCGTCGCCATCGTCCATGTCGTCCTGCTCGGCCTGTCCGTTCAGACGTGTGGAAACGGTTTCCGCCTTGATGGCGGAAAGAATAATGTGATCACTGTCTGTAAAAATGACAGATCTTGTGCGTCTGCCGCAGGAAACGTCAATCACGCGGCCGGCGTCGCGCGCATCCTGAATGAGTCGTTTGATCGGGGCGGAATCTGGCCCCGCGACCGCGATAACCCGGTGTGCCGCGACCATATTGCCGTTTCCGATGCTTATGAATTTCATACCTTGCCCTCTCTCGTGCCGATTTTATTCAATATTTTGAATTTGTTCGCGGATCTTTTCAAGTTCGCTCTTGGTTTCCACTACAAGCTTCGCGATGTCTGCGTTGCAGGCCTTTGCGCCGATGGTGTTGGTTTCTCGGTTGAATTCCTGAAGCAGGAAATCGAGCCCCCGCCCGACCGGTTCATCCGACTCCACAATAGAGTCAAATGCTTTGAAATGAGAGTCTAAACGAACGAGCTCCTCGTCGATGGCAATTTTGTCCGCCATAAGGGCGCATTCGGTCAAAAGCCGACTTTCGTCAACTGACGCGTCTTTTAACAGCTGACGGACGCGCGCTTCTATTTTTGCGTACTGACATTTTGCGTCATACTTAGAAAGCGACGCGATTTGACCGACAAGCTCCTCGACACGGCGGCGTTTCGCGATAATATCCGCTTTTAGATTGGCGCCCTCGCGCTCTCTGGAAGCGATAAACGCATCAGTGGCTTCCTTCAAGACAGGAAGAAAATTTTTCCACTCCCGCTCCGTATCATCGTCCGCTTTTTTTACAGCGAAAATGTCGTGATTTTCAGCGACGGACATCGTGGTAATGTCATCGGGAAGCCCGAATTCCGCCGAGAGCGCTCGCAGCGCCGCTATGTAGCTTGCTGCATAGGTACGGTCGAGCGTTACGGAAACGCCGGTATCCTCTAAGACGTCAATGGCCACATAGACCTCGATTTTACCGCGGGCAATTCCCCTTGCCATGAGGTAGGCTTTGATTTTTTCCTCTAAAAAACCGAAAAGCCGGGGCATTTTGACTGTATAATCGATATATCGGCTGTTTATGGATTTGATTTCAATGAGAATGTCGCGTCCGCCGACTTCTTTTTTTGCTCTGCCGAATGCTGTCATGCTCTTTATCATAGAATTAGCCTTTCCAGAAAATCTATATTTTTTAAATTTATAATTTATTATAATATATATTATAGCCCATTTTAAACGGGCTTGTCAACCGATTTTATCCAAAACCTTCTGTTTTCCGGGGAGAAAACGTGGCTTCTCCCTTTTTTCGGAGACTATTTTTCAAAAAGATACGGTGTTTGATATGAAATAAGATTTTTTATGAAAAGAACTTAACTTTCCGTAGAGGATATGCTAATATAAAACTGCGGAGATTTCCGCAGGGGACGGCACCCATCATAAAAAACAGCAAAAGGTCCGGCATACCACAGCCGGCAGAAAATCGAATAAAGGGGGAGACACCCATTGGAAAAAACGGTACAAGTTGTCGATGAAGCCGGCATCCGGTATGAAGCGACCTACCCGCGGCGGGCCGCAGGGCTCGTCAAAAACGGCAGGGCGCGCTTTATCGATAAAAACACGATTTGTCTTGCGTGTCCGCCGAACAAACGAAAGGAATTTTCGGAGGATAAAAAAATGACAAATACAGAAAACATAAAAGAAATCAATTTTTCAGTAGAAGCTACGGCAACAGAGGCATCGGCACCGGTCGAGAAATACTCATTGGCCTATGCGTTGGAACAAATCGAAAAGATCGCAGGCGACATGTCCGTTGTCATGAAAGCGTTGGATACGATTTCCACGATGGAAAATGAACCGACTTTGGAGCACGGGGGCTCTGCGGATGAGTTGGCAAAGGCGGCGGCGGAGATCGTTCGCTGCCGGGAGACGACCAATCAGAAGCTCATCGCGTTTTATGAGAAAATGGTGGACGAATTAAAACCCAAAAAGGAAGTTGCCGAAACCGATCGCGATAAATTTCTGGCGTGGGTCAAAGAGTGTGCTGCAAATGTGGAACCCTATGCGCAAGCGCCGGATTATGCAAGATTGTGGAAAGAAATCCAAAGCTAAGATTAAAAATAAAAGCGCCCCGCTTCGCCTCTGCAACTTTAGCGGAGAAAACACGAACACCACCAAGGAGATTTCTTTGGTGGTGTTTTTGTCGTTGGGAAGTTACGAAAGGCTCCCTCCGGGAGGGAGCTGGCGCCGTAAGGCGACTGAGGGAGAGCGCGTTATTATGAGGTCAATCTAAATTCCAAGGCACGCAGGCTCCTTCCACCGCTATCGCGGTCCCCCTCCCTCTCGGAGGGAGGCTTTTGCGTGCCGTTCCTCTGCGGATAGTGGGTTCGGGCTTCTGCCCGATGTTGCGTGGACATCCACGCGCTATGCTTGCCCCAGACGCAAGCGTCGGGAAAGCGAAAAAACAACTGAATATATATTCTGACAAGCGACTAACAACTGTGAGTTGATATGCAATCCGAACAAGTTGTTTACTTCTTGCTGTTTTTGTGATATAATTTAATCACAATCGAAGAGCTCGCGGTGAAATTCGGAAAGGAAACTTGATTATGAAAGAAATAAACATTTCAAAAAATATCGCGGATCTCAGAAAGCGTAAGGGCATTACCCAAGAGCAGTTGGCCGGTGCTCTAAATATTTCTCCCCAAGCTATTTCAAAATGGGAAACCAATACATCTTTTCCTGATGCGCAAACGCTTCCTCTGATAGCTACATACTTTGAAGTAAGTATAGACTATCTTTTCTACGGTGAGGACTATGCCTATAATGATATCTACAATAAGGTTTTTGACAAAGTAGCAGAACACGCACAAATGAGTATGGCATCTTATGAAGACGCTCTAAAAATATTCGCCCCTGCTCATCACGGTATTTCTCGAGGCAATCTCAGAGGAAAGAATACTGAAATGCATGATGAGCCAGCACACATTTCTAACGAAAATGGTTTGTCACTGTTATCGGGCAAGGGATATGGCGCGCTTGTTACGAGAAAGTTTTTTGAAAACGTGAACCAAGAAACGGTAGAATTTACACAAACAATTCTACCCACTCTTTCAAAGAAAAACAATATCCTCGTTTGCTTGGCTATCATATCCATGAGCAACATCAGCTTTGGAGAAATGAAAGAAAAATTGAATTTTGAGGAAAACACATTACGTGAAGCTCTTGACGAATTGATTGCTGTTAACGTTGTAATTGAAAAGAAATCCAAGCATAAATCTTTAGGCTTTACCTATGAGGTCAACGAAATGTATCATACTTGTCTGTGTATTATTTTTGCAACCCTTGAAATGCAACGCTATTCATTGAAAGGAATTTCATGTTGTATGGGATACGGTGATTATCCTATACAGTTTTAATTCTCGCCCCGCATCGCGCGGGGCTTTTCTTTGCTTTCTGCATATCAAAAGCCACCACGAAAAAACGTGGTGGCTAATTTCATTTTACCGCTAATTTTGCAGATGCTCAAGCGAGGTGCTTTTTTCTTGTCATACAACGATATCAGAGACGCCGATATCCATTACCTTTTGCAGAGAGGAAAACGGCATTTCCACCTGTCGGCCGATTTTCCCCGCACTGAAGAATATCGTATCAAAATCTGCCGCCGTGCGGTGGATCGTTGTCGGAAACGGCTTTTTCATTCCAATCGGGGAACAGCCGCCGTGAACATAGCCCGTCAAGGGCAGAAGCTCCTTTTGCTTTATCATCTCGACGGCTTTTTCGCCGACCGCGGCAGCCGCTTTTTTTGGATTCAACTCTGCCTCGGCAGGAATCATAAAGACGTAGTGATCACCCGATTTCCCGACGGTAACGAGCGTCTTGAAAACTTTTTTGGGGTTGGCGCCGAGCATCTGCGCCATCTGTACGGCAGAATCTGCGCCGGTCATCGCACAGCTGTGGCTTTTGTATTCGATTTTTGCCGCGTCCAAAATCCGCATCACATTGGTTTTTTCCGTTTGTTTTATTTGAGACATGGGATGGCTCCTGTGAAGTTTGTAGGATTCCCCTTTTCCAAAAGGGAAAAGAACAGCACGGTATTCCGTGCCGTCTTTTTCTTATTTGATTTCGTTTGCGATTTCGTACAGCTTTTGCATCCTGGCAAGAACGTCTGCGCAACGGGCTTCCATCCATGCTTTATCCTCTGCGGAAAGAGAGGCAAGCTCTTCGGGGGTGATTTTCTTTTTGAACATCCGGTCGACAAGGAGAGCCTTGTCGATGTCGACGCAGCAGATCCGGTCGTCATTTTTGCAGATGACGATGTTGGACTTGCCGGCGAAAAGCTGGTCGATTGCTTCCACGCCCATCTCAGACGCGATCAGTCTGTCTGTAAGGGTGGGAGAACCGCCGCGCTGAACATGGGCAAGCCTTGCGAATTTGGTTTCGATGCCGGTTTTTTCCTCAATGGTTTTGGCAAGTTTCTCTGCATAGCCCACGAGTCCCTCGGATACGATGACGATGAATGCGCGCTTGCCGCCCTGCTTTTGCTTGATGATATCGGCAATCGCTTTGTCCTCGTCAAAAGGAATCTCCGGAATGGCGACGGCGGAAGCGCCGCAGGCGATCCCGGTGCGAAGCGCGATATGTCCTGCCCAACGCCCCATGACCTCGACCACGTCGCAGCGGGCGTGGGATTCACAGGTGTCGCGCAGCCTGTCTACCATTTGCACGACGGTGTTCATTGCTGTGTCAAAGCCGACGGTATAATCGGTGGAAGTGATGTCATTGTCGATGGTGCCCGGAATGCCGATGGTCGGAATTCCGTGATTGGATAGGTCGGTAGCGCCGCGGAATGTGCCGTCGCCGCCGCAGGCGATAATGCCGTCAATGTGATTTTTTTCGCAGGTGGCGATGGCCTTTGCCATGCCTTCCGGCGTTTTGAATTCGAGACAACGGTCGGAATACAGAATGGTGCCGCTTCTTGTGATGATGTTGCAAAGGTCCGCAGGAGAGGAGAAGAGCTTCATATTGTCCTCAATCAGTCCCTTGTAGCCTTCATAAATGCCGTAAACCTCGACGCCGCGCGCGAGAGCGGCTCTTGCTGCTGCGCGCACGACCGCGTTCATGCCGGGTGCGTCGCCGCCTGAGGTGAGAATGCCGATTCTTCTGAATATTTTCATATGTTTTTATCCCCTTGTTTTTATACTCTAAAATTTTATCGTTTTGGACTGCCGCCGGAAAGAAACGCGAGTGCGCGGGGTATGGCGTCTTTGGCGTTATACCACGGCTCGGCGTCATACCGGTAGTCAAATTTCTTGCAGAACCAGGACACATCGCCGCCAAGCTCGGAAATATATGCCTTTTCGATTTCTCTTGCGGTCTTGAAATAATCAGCGAACTGCTTTTTGGAAAGGCCGTTTCTGCCCGCCTCAAGCAGAGCTGCGTAATGCGGCAGACAGAAATATTTCTGCGCGGCAAATTTCACGCGGAAATCTTCCTCGGTTTCCCAGAGGTATACCATGTTGGAGAACATTTTGGCAAGCGCCGCTTCGATTCTGTCACAGACATAGCAGGAGCCGTCCAGCATCCGGAGTTTTGTCTGTTCCTTTTCACCCTTGCTGTCAAAGGTTGTCCCGCTCGAAAAAATATTTTTTTCGATTTCCGCAAGATGGCTTTCCAGAATCAGTCCCAATCCGAGGCGGTTTCCCCGCTCGAACATTTGATCAAAATGATGCTTGCAGAAGCCCTTTTTGTTAGTTTCGATACGGATATCCGGCTCCATCATGGAGGCGCCGAGAATGATGTCAAGCTCGTTTTTTTCGAGCATGTCGTACATGAGGCAAAACGGACAATCCGCCGGTTCGTGCCCGGGCGCACCGTCAAAAGCTTCATTGATTGGGATGGTATAAATTTTTTCCACCATGACGGGGTTCTTCCTTTCCGTATTTATGGCAGTTCGATATAGGCGATATAGGGCTTGTGATCGGACTCCTGTGTTTCGAGAATTTCCACGGAATCCACCCGGATATCCCGGCTGACGAAAATGTAGTCAATCTTCAGTTTGGTTTCAGGATTGCTCGCGGCTTCCGGAGTCGATGGATAAGTAAATATCGTTGAGGCATCTTTATTTGGATAAACGTCGAAACTATCCGTTAAAAGCTCTCGGATAGGTGAGAGCACCGGGTTATCCGGTGTCACATTGAAATCGCCCATTAAGATGACTGGCCTTTTCGCTTCCTGCAAAATACCGACAAGCGTTTTTACGGCGCTTTCTTCTTCGGTTTTAGCAAGTCCGAAATGGGACACGTAGACGTCAACCACCGAACCGGAAAAATCTACGGCGGCATGGAGAATCACTCGCGGCTCGTAATAGACAGGTTCGCTTTTATCCTGTGGGTCTTGGATAGGAAAGATTTCAAATTCTACGATCGGATGGCGGGAAAGAAATCCATTTCCGTATGTGCCGGGTCCCCAAGTTACCGCTGGGGCGAATCGGCTTTCGTAGCCGAGCATATTGCCAATCACCTCAGCAAGTTTAAGTCTGCCGCTTCGCGGGAGTTTATAGTCGACTTCGTTGAGCCCGCAAATATCAGGGGAAACTTTTCGAATGACGGATGCGCAGGCTTCTGGATGGAAAGGCTTTTTCTTTTCCGGTGAAGTATAATCTCGGCCACCGGCGATATTATAGGTCATCACTTTCAGTTTCATAAGGAACCTCTTTTTATAGCAAGAATAGAGACGGCTTATGCCGTAAAATAGGACAGCGCGACCTCTGCGGCAGAGGCAGCGTCTGAAGTGTAGGCATCCGCGCCGATTTCCTTACAGTAAGCATCCGTGATAGGCGCGCCGCCGATCATGATTTTCACCTTGTCGCGGATTCCTTTTTCCACGCAAAGGTCTACGACATTCTTCATTTCACCCATCGTAGTGGTGAGCAGCGCAGAGCAGGCGATAACGCCGGCGCCGTTTTCCATGGCGGAGGAAACGAATGTTTCCGGCGCTACGTCGACACCGAGATCGATGACCTCAAGTCCTTTGCCCTCCATCATCATTTTGACGAGATTTTTGCCGATATCGTGAAAGTCGCCTTTCACGGTGCCGAGCACGACCTTGCCGACGGGCTTGACGTCCGCGGAAACAAGATACGGCTTGAGAATTTCCGTTCCGGCCTTCATGGCGCGCGCAGCAATGAGGACTTCCGGCACAAAAACCTCGTTGTTCTTGAATTTGACGCCGACAATGCTCATGCCGGCAAGAAGTCCATCGTTTAGAATATCCTTGGCGGGAACGCCTTCTTCGAGCGCCTGTGGGACGAGGATCTTGATATCCTTGGTTTTTCCTTGCTGGAGCTTTTCGGAAATTTCCTGTAAAATCGCTTGTGACATAATCATTCTCCTTTGCATTTAAGTAAAAAATCATCTATTTGGATTTAGCCGAAATGACTCGGTTTGCTACAAAATGTTCCGTGTCCGTATGTAAGCCGCCGCTTGTTTCACGGTATTTTTTGGGGGTCATGCCGGTTTGTTTTTTGAAAACTTTGTTGAAATAACTTTGGTCGATAAATCCGACAAGCTCGGAAACCTCTACGATGGAAAGGTCGTTGGAAAGCAGAAGAACTTTGCTTTTTTCGATTCTGACTTCGCTTAAATATCCGTTGAAACTTGTCTGCATCTCGTCCTTGAAAATTTTGCTGAGATAAGACGGCGAGAGAAAAACATGTGCCGCCACGTCGGCGAGCGTGATTTTGTGCATATAATTGTTGCGGATGAAGGAAACTACCTGTGTAATGATGCCCGCATGTTTGACTTTTTCCAGCCCAAAGGTTTCTGCGGAAAACTTTTTCAGAATGTCCATTAACGCATAGCAAATATCGTCGATGGTGTCGAGAGCGAAGAAATCAGAAATGAACTGCGGACTGAGCTGATAGATGCTGCTTTCGTCCGCACCGCCGTCCAACGCCGCACGGGAGATAATGACGGTGAGCTCAAAGGCGCGCAGCTTGATGGCGTCTATATTGTTTGCGGAAGCGAAAAAGATATGCCCGAGAATTTCATTGAGATATTGCTTGGCTTCTTTTTCGTCCCCGGTCTTTATCGCGTGGACAAGCAGCTTTTCTTTATCATATGGATAAGGAGAATATTTATCTACTCCAAGGATCATACGGCTTTTGATGCTCTGCACATAGTCGCCGATTTGCTGTTGGAGATGCATTTTCTCTTCATTTTCTCGAAAATCTCCACGATTTTCGCTCTGCGACAGGGCAAGGACCTCAAGCATATCGGAAATGGCGCTCGCTTTTCGGGATGAGACGGCAGGGATGCGACTTGCAAAGGCGGCGAATGCAGCGGGATCGATTTTGGAAAGATCCATTTCGGAGGGAAGCTCCCCTGCCGGCGCCTCTTCGCTTTCTGAAAGATTCAGGGGCCCTGCAAGAAAATATCCGTTTTCTTCTTCGGTATGGAATTTGGCAATACAGAAGACAAAGCCCGCAGGACAGAAATAAATATATTTTCCTCCGAATTTTTCCGCGCCGTATGCGGCGCGCCGGTGCAACCAAAGACAGCCTTCGTCTCCGGTCACGGACTCAACTCTCTCTTTGGCGGGACAGGAGAACTGACAACAAACACCCGCAGAGCGGCGAATATCGAGGATTTCGTCCGTCATCATACAGCCACAGCCCGCTAACATGGAAAGAGAACGGAGCTGTCTGTCCAATTTTTCACTTTGTTGCACTGTACCGACCCCTTCCGCCTTTATTATACACAATCAAAACTGCGATTTATTGTAAAAACCCGCGATTTTTGGTAATTTCAGATTTTGTTTTGTCTTCGATCGAGATAATTTTGACCGGCACGCCTTCTTTGATACACGTTGCGACTGTGTAAGCTGTACCGTGGGAAATTCCATCCCAAAACGCCAGCACATACTGGGCATACGCGACAATTTCGTCATTGCGCACGATTGGCGCGCGTCTGCCGTATTTTGCATAATCAGGCTTGAAAATCCTAGTTGGCAAATGGTTTTGCTTTGCATAAAGTTCTGCAAGAGAATCGATGCCAATGGCGCCTCCGCTTACGATTTCCGTAGCGTTTGCCGGGATATACTGACATAGCAGCTTATATGCCTTGTCTTTTAGTTTATCATATTCGATGCTCCTGGACCCGACGATGGCGACACGCATGCCCACTCCTTTTCCGCTGAAACCAGCTCTTCTTCTAAAAAAAATTAACATGAAGAAGACTCTTAAAATTATTGATAAAGGCTTCTATCATTATATCAAAGGAAAATAGCTTTTTCAATAGAAAAACAAAATATATGGTTAGATGCAAAAAAATTGTTACACATAAAAAACAGAGGATTAAGCAAATTAAAAACAGCACGGATAAAACCGTGCCAGAAATCTGCGGCTTGGCGGCACCGCGGATTTTTCAAAAGAAACAGTCGTCGAAAGGCGAAAAACATGAGGAAAAAAGTGAAAGCGATTTTAAGCGCGGTTCTTGCCGTTATGGTGGCGGCAGGGCTCTCTTTTGGCGCTTTGGCGGCGGACGAAGCGAATGAAGAGGATACCATTGTGTCGGTGGCAAAGGACTTTTCCGAGAAAAAGTTGGTTGCGGCGGGCATTCCGTTCGGGGTGAAATTTCATACGGAAGGCGTTGTGATTGTAGGAATCTGCGGAAACTGCGGACCTGCAGCAGACGCGGGGCTGAAGAAAGGCGATGTCATCACGGCGGTGGATGGGGCCCGCGTAAATTCTGTCGGAGAATTTTCTGAGATCATTCAGAATTCAGACGGAGCAGCCGTGACCTTGGAATATCGAAGCGGGAATCTTTTGCATACCGCGACAGTTCAGCCTATACAAGACGAAAACGGCGCATATAAACTTGGCGTCTGGATCAAAGACAGTGCAGCGGGAATTGGAACGGTAACCTTCATCGAGCCGGAAACGATGCTGTTTGCGGGACTTGGCCACGGAATATGTGACGCGGACAGTGGAGCTCTTGTTCCGTTTGCCTATGGCAGCGCAGAGGAGGTTTCTCTTTCCGGAATTACGCCGGGGAAAGCGGGTGTTCCTGGTGAGCTTCGCGGCTCTTTTACGGGACATAAGCAGGGCAAGCTGATAAAAAATACGGATGCTGGTATTTACGGTGTGCTAAGCGAAATGCCTGAGGATCTTTCAGGAGAGCTGTATCCTGTTGGGCGGTCGTCCGAGGTGAAAGAAGGCAAGGCCTATATCTTTACGACCGTGGATGGCGGCGGCAGGCAAAAATATGAAATCGAGATATCTAGAATTGATAAAAGCGGGAGCGGTAGAAATTTTTCTGTGCGTGTGACGGATGAGGCTCTTCTGGAGAAAACGGGCGGGATTGTTCAGGGAATGAGCGGCAGCCCAATCATTCAGAATGGAAAGCTTGTCGGAGCCGTTACCCATGTGCTTGTCTCCAATCCGACGGAGGGTTATGGAATCTTCATCGAAAACATGCTTGCTGAGCTATCTGAGGATACGA
This sequence comes from Clostridiales bacterium, assembly GCA_003150035.1. Taxonomy (GTDB): domain Bacteria; phylum Bacillota; class Clostridia; order Oscillospirales; family CAG-272; genus QALR01. Next base: position 47,634 of record QALR01000016.1, on the reverse strand, counting down.
TGGCGGAATCTTGTCTTGCTGCATAATGGTTCTGTAAAAACATCGTAACAAAAGAAAATAAAGGCGTCCGTGCCGCAGCTTATCCGGTTAGGCGTAATGGAAAAAATCGGCTCGGCGCCAAGAAAGTTTTCGCAAAGAACCCCAAAAAATGTCATTTGTCAAAAAGGACTTACAGAGAGCGTGCCAAATAGTCGCAATAAGACGAAAAATTGTCCTATGCGACAGTGCGGAATCGACGCTCTCTTTTTGTTTTTTCGTGTATGCTTGTACATAGGACGAAAAAGATTTTCCCAAGAAGTTAAAAATGAAAGGGTGATAACGCTTTGACTGATGAAAGAATCAAGGAATTAGAGCCGCGGACAGGGCAGCGGCGCGTAGTCGTGCCGTCCGGACGAGGTCGATCGGGCTTTCGAAAGGCAGTCGGTGCCGCTTTCACGCTTGCGGTCGGTTTTCTCTTTAGCGGAACGGAATTTCCAGGGGGTGCCTATCCGCTTGGATATGCGCTTGTCGCGGCAGTTCCCCAATATTCGGTGTTTGCTCTTCTTGGCGTTCTGCTTCGTTGCGCATACGCTTATGCGACCGGAGAGAATCTGTTGCTTTCCGCGATTGGTGCCTGCACGTTGTGTCTGTTTCGTGTTTTGCTTTGTGTTGCGGTTTATGGAAGAAAAATGATGCAGAAAACAGGCAGGCTGCCAGACACCGTTTCGGCAAGAGTTCTGCTTTGCGCGATTGTTACGCTTGGTTTTTCTCTTATCGAGATAATTCGCGCGGGAACCGAGCTTTCTGATATTCTATTTCTCGCGGTAAACACAGTGTGCGCCGCCTCATTTTCTTTTCTTCTTACTTTTTTCTTTGAACCGGAGTATCGATTTACGCCGGCATTTGAAGCAGGACTGGGTGCCGCGGCGTTTTGCCTGTCGCTGTCGCTATCCAATGTCTTTATTGGTTCGTTTTCGATAGGACTTGTCATATCCTATATGATTACACTCTATGTTGGATGGCTCGGACAGCCGACGCGCAGCTGCGCTGTGGGTCTGCTCTGTGGGCTTGCCTGCGGCGGAGGGCTTTATGCACCGATTTTTGCCTTGTCGGGCTTGATTGCAGGAATTTTTTTCGAGGTAAACAGCTTGCTTGCCGCAGTAGGGGCTATTGCTGTGATGATATGCGGGGGGCTTTATTTTGGAGGAACAGAGGTTATATCGGACTTTCTTCCGGAAATTCTCACTGCCTCTGCTCTTATCACCATTCCGGCGCTGCTTCGGATTTTACCTTCCTTTTCCATGAAGGCGGTCCCCGAGGGATCCGGCGATTGCCGGGCTCTGATTGCGCGTCGGCGAGAGGAGGAGCGGGAACGGCGCATAGACAGCATTGCCGGCTCCATGAACGCACTTTCCTCGATTTTACACGGCCTTTCCGAAAAATTCCGGCGTCCAAGACCGGAGAAACTCAGCGAAAAATGCAGACAAATTTGGCGCCGGCACTGTGAAATGTGTCCGAATGAGTGTTCCTGTCGAGGTCTGGAAGCACTTGAATCCGAAAAGGCTTCAGAAAGACTTGCTTCGCGATTGATGGCATCCGGAAAAATCGACCGGGAGAGACTTTATGACATTACAAAGGTAAAATGTCCCATGCTGGATGCGATTGCTGCGGAAATCAGCGCTTGCTCTGCGAAAATGCTGGAGGAGGCGATTCGTGAGGATAAAACACAGATTTTTGCCTTTGATTATGAGGCGATGGCACAGATGTTTGCAGACGCTGCTTCAGGCGGGAATCTCAATTTCAATGTCGATAAGGTCCTGTCGGACAAGCTTCGCCGGCGTTTTCTGAGGGCCGGGCTTCGTGCGGAAAATCTCGTGGTGTGTGGGGACCGAAAGAAATATGTGATTGCAACCGGACCAGACATTGCCCATACTGAGCTGCGGCCGGCCGACATTCGGGAGATTTGCGAGTCGGTATGCGGCGTAAAATTCAGTATGCCGGAATTTATGCTGGAAAGCGGAAAAAGCGCGCTGACTTTGGAGGGCGCCCCCTGTTTCTCCGTGGAATACGCTGGCAAGCAGGTCTCCAAGAAGGGAGAGAGCGTCTGTGGAGACAGTGTTTCGGTTGTTAAAAGCTATGATGATTATTTTTATTGTTTTATCTGCGACGGCATGGGAAGCGGAGAGGAAGCTGCGCTGACCTCGCGCATGTGCCGTGTATTCCTTGAGAAAATGCTTGCCTGTGGAAATAAGAAATCCGTTACATTGGAGATGCTGAACAATCTTATCTGTTCGAAAAGCACGGAATGTTTTGCCACGGTGGATCTTTTGGAAATCGATCTGATGCTCGGAATTGCCTCCTTTATTAAGAGCGGGGCCGTTCCTTCCTATGTAATACGCGACAGACGACTTTATAAAATTGCATCGGGGACCTTTCCGATCGGGATCGTACCTCAGGTTTCGGCGGAGGTGACGGAGTTCGAGCTTGTGGACGGAGATGTGATTTTGCTTTGCTCAGACGGCGTGGCTTCCGACATTGAGGCGTGTGAGAATGGCGACCCCGCCTGGTTTATTGAGTTTATTTCTAAAGAATGGACCGACAATCTTGGCGCCATGGCCGAAAAAATCATTGAAGCCGCAGAAGGCGCCGCGGTCCGTACCGACGATATGACAGTGGAGCTTGTGAGAGTGAAAAAAATTTCGAATTCCTCGGAAAATGCGGCGTGAGGATTCCGGAGAATTTCCAAACAAAACGGAGATTTTGACAAAATTTTTGGTTTAAATGGCCGTATTTTCGGAAAAAATAAGAATTTTCAAAGTTTTTTCAAAAAATTTTCAAAAAAACTTGCATTTTGATGGAATATCTGCTATAATGCCCTTGTGAATCCGGGACCGAACGGAAAAAGTCCTTTTCAAAATATGATTTTGATATCGTTCACGGCACTTTTTAATGCACGGAAAAATTTATTTTTTCGTGCATTTTTTTAGGCTTGGCGGTTTTTCCGCCGGGTGCGCAGGCAGCCTGCGAAAAGGCGGGGTGGCGCACGAATTTTTAGAAAAAGGGCATGGTAGAAATGGATCAAAACACGAAAATCATTGAGCTTCGGAATATTTCGAAAAGCTTTAACGGCGAGCAGGTCTTAAAGGGCATTAACCTTGATATTCATGACAAGGAATTTATCACGCTGCTCGGACCCTCCGGCTGCGGGAAAACGACGACACTGCGCATTATCGGCGGCTTTGTAACGCCGGATGCGGGGGATGTCTGCTTCCTCGGAGAAAAAATCAACAGTCTTCCTCCCTATAAAAGAAAGGTCAATACGGTCTTTCAGAAATACGCGCTGTTCCCGCATCTCGACGTTTTTGAAAACGTTGCGTTCGGACTGCGTCTTGTCAAAACGCCGGAAAAGGAGATCGTCACGCGCGTACGCGAAATGCTGGCGCTTGTCAATCTGTCCGGCTTCGAGGCGCGCAGCGTGGACCTGCTTTCGGGCGGACAGCAGCAGCGTGTCGCCATTGCGCGCGCGCTTGTGAACAATCCGAAGGTACTGCTCCTTGACGAGCCGCTTGGCGCTCTTGACCTGAAGCTGCGCAAGGAGATGCAGTTCGAGCTGAAAAAAATCCAGCAGCGGCTTGGTATCACCTTTGTTTACGTGACGCACGATCAGGAGGAGGCGCTGACCATGAGCGACACCGTTGTGGTCATGAACGGGGGCATCATTCAGCAAATCGGCACGCCTCAGGATATTTATAACGAACCGGTTAACGCATTTACGGCAAGTTTTATCGGAGAAAGCAATATCGTTCCCGGTATTATGCATGCGGACTATCTTGTCGAATTTGAGGGAAGGAATTACGAATGCGTCGACGCGGGCTTTGAAAAGGATGAGCCGGTGGAGGTCGTCATTCGTCCGGAGGATATCGAGATCACGCCTCCCTCGCAGGAGTTCCTTTGCGGAACCGTGACAACGGTTACCTTTAAGGGTGTGCACTATGAGATGCTTGTGGAGTGCTTGGATAAGACATGGCGTGTCCATTCGACGGATTTCTCTCCCGTCGGATCGGAAATCGGACTGCGCATCACCCCGGAGGATATCCATATCATGCACCGGTCGCAGGAGCCGCCGCAGACGGCGTTTTCGGGCGGAGGTGAGGAGCATTGATAAAGCTTAACGCAAAATGGGCCTCTTACCCGTATATTATCTGGATGATTCTCTTTACCGTTCTGCCGCTGCTGCTTGTCCTTTATTTTGCGTTCACAGACCGGACGGGCGCTTTCACGTTTGACAATATCGAACAGGCTGCGGGATATCTGCCGACACTTGTCAAAAGCATTTACCTTGCGGCGATTGCAACGGTCATCTGTCTTGTGTTCGCTTATCCGTTTGCTTATGCGATGTCAAGACTTTCCTTTTCCCGCCAGAAAATGATGACGATGCTCGTCATGCTTCCCATGTGGATGAATTTTCTGCTTCGCACCTATGCGTGGCAGGCGCTGCTCGAGGACAACGGCGTTATCAATTCGCTTCTCACCTCTATCGGGCTGTCTCCCCTAAAGCTTATCAATACGTCAGGGGCGGTCGTGCTCGGTATGGTGTATAACTATATTCCCTATATGATTTTGCCGCTCTATTCCATTATGACTAAAATCGACAAAAGCCTTGTGGAGGCGGCGGGAGACCTCGGCGCGGGCTTTTTTGCCACGTTCCGCCGCGTGGTGCTGCCGCTCAGCATGCCGGGTATTATTTCGGGAACGACGATGGTGTTTGTACCGGCGGTGAGTACCTTTGTCATCAGCGGAATGCTCGGCGGTGCGGAAAACTATCTGATCGGCGATTTGATCGAGGCGCAGTTCCTTGGGAGTTCCGGTGATTGGAACTGCGGTTCTGCGACCTCTCTTCTTTTGATGGTGGTCGTGCTGATTACGATGGCCATTTTCAACCGCCTTGACAGCGAGGATGCAGAGGAGGCGCTCTTATGACAAAAAAAGGAAAAACACTTTCCGGCGTGTATATCGCGCTGATGCTGCTGTTTCTGTATCTTCCGATCTTCGTGCTGATTGCCTTTTCGTTTAATGCGACCAAGGGATATTCGTGGAATGGTTTTTCGCTGCAATGGTATAAGGATCTCTTTTCCAATGAACTCATTTTGAATTCTCTTGTCAACACGCTGATTGTGGCGGCGGCGGCGTCTGTCATTTCGACGATTCTTGGGACGGGAGCCGCGCTCGGCGTATATTCGATGAAGAGCAAGGCGGCAAAAAATGCCATCAAAAACGTGACATATTTGCCGATGCTAAGCCCTGAGATTGTGATGGGCATCTCTTTGATGCTGCTCTTCTCATTTGCTCATATGGGGGGCGGCTTTGTGTCGCTGATTATCGCGCATGTGTCGTTTTGTGTGCCGACGGTTTTTCTTTCCGTGCTGCCGAAGCTGCGCCAGATCAATAAAAATATGTATGAGGCGGCGCTCGATCTCGGCTGCAATCCGTCGCGAGCCTTTTTCAAGGTGATAGTGCCGGAAATCATGCCCGGCATTATTACAGGCTTTCTGATGGCGTTCACCTACTCGCTTGACGATTTTGTTGTCAGTTATTTTACGGCAGGACATGTACAGACGCTTTCCATCACCATATCTTCCATGGTGAAAAAGCGTGTCAGCCCGGAAATCAACGCGCTCTCCACGATTATGTTTGTGCTCGTGTTGCTTGTCCTGCTCGTGGTGAATGTACGCTCCATCAAGGCGGAGCGTGCAAGAGAAAAGAAAATGATGCGGCTTTGATATCAAGGCGCTCATGAAATAAAAATTTTATGTAATTGAAAGGAATTTCAGCCAAAAAATGAAAAAAATCTTTGCCATGCTTCTTTGCACTGTAATGCTTTTTTCTTCCTTTTCCGTTTTCGCAGCAGAGGCTGCGACGGACGAGACCGATCCATACGCGTTTGATGAGGAATATTATTCCAGGTTCGAGGGACAGGATATTACGCTTTATGTCTATAACTGGGGCGAATATATCGCCGACGGATCGGAAGGCTCTGAGGATGTCATTCAGATTTTTGAGGATTTGACGGGAATCGACGTGGAATATACCACCTTCGATACCAACGAGGCGCTTTATTCCAAGCTTCAGAGCGCAAGCGCCTACTATGACGTGATTATCCCGTCGGACTACATGATCTCCCGGATGATTGACAAAGATATGCTAGAAAAGCTTGATTTTTCCAACATCCCCAATTTCGAAAAATATGTAAGCGAAACGTTTAAAAATAATGTCGAGTATGACCCGACGCTCGAATATAGCGTGCCGTATACATGGGGAACGGTCGGCATTATCTACAACACAAAATATGTAACCAAAACCGTTGATAGTTGGGATATCCTTTGGGATGAAGACTACGCAGGAAAGATTTTGATGTTCGATAATTCGCGTGACGCTTTTGCCATTGCCCTTGAGAAACTCGGGTATTCCGTAAACACGGAAAACGAGGATGAAATCAATGAAGCGGCCGATCTCCTGAGAGAGCAGAAACCGCTTGTCCAGGCGTATGTCATGGATCAGATTTTTGACAAGATGGAAGAAGAGAACGCGTGGGTCGCGCCATATTATGCAGGCGATTTTATCACCATGCATGAACAGAACGAAAATCTCGCATTCTGTTTCCCGAAGGAGGGCTCCAATTTCTTTGTCGACGCTATGTGCATTCCGAAGGGCTGCAAAAACAAGGAAGCTGCGGAAATGTTCATCAATTTTATGTGCGAGCCGACGATTTCGGCCGAAAACTGCGGCGCCACCGGATATTCTACTCCGATTGACGAGGCCAAAAATTTGATTGACCCGGAGCTTGCGGCAAATGAATATGCGTACCCCAGTGAGGAAATACTCTCAAGGACGGAAAAATTTGTGAATCTTTCCGATGAAACCAATAAGCTTCTTGACGATCTGTGGATTTCTATCAGCGTCAGCGGGCTTTCCACCGGCTTTTGGATTGCGGTTGCCGTTGTGGTTGTCGCTGTCATCGTCGTCTGCTTGATTATCATGAACAGAAAGAAAAAACGCGAAAGTATCAGAAAGTCTGTATAAAACGAAGGCTTTTGCTACGGAAAGAAAGGGGTACCGGCTATGAACCGGCAAAAAGCAAAAAAAATCATCATTGGGCTGATTCTGCTAGCTTTGGGGATTGCATGGCTTGGAAACGCCGTCGACTTGTGGGATTTCAGCGTCTTTTTCCCCGGTTGGTGGGCTGCGCTTGTGATGATTTGCTTTTTTGTCTCCGTTATCGGGGATGGTCCGAATGTCATCAATGTTCTGGGCATGCTGATTTTCGGTGCGGTGGTTCTGAAAAGCAACGGAATGATTCCGGATTTTGTGAATCTGTGGCTTGTGGCGTTTGCGCTTGCGGTGATCCTTTTCGGCGGCAAGCTGATGGTAAGCGCTTTCCGCGGGAGTCGGCGCGGCTCTCTTCATAACGAGAACGTGTCGGATGGAAATTCTGTACCCGAGGGGAATTCCGTCAGCTATGCCTTTGCTTCGGAAACCCTTCGTTTTTCGGGGCAGACCATTCATAGCTGCGAATATGGTGTTTCCTTTGGCTCACTGACGCTTGATTTTTCCGGCGCGGTTTTTGCCGAGGATGCGAGCCTTTCTGTCAGCGTGAATTTCGGTTCGGCAAAGATTCTTTTGCCGCCTGGTGTGAAAGTATCCTCTCAGAACAGAGGCATGTTTGCCTCTGTACAGAACCACTCGGAGGGAAATGTCAGTATTCCATGTGAATTTGATTGCACCTTCGGCAGCATAGACGTGAAAAACGGCTAATTCAGGAGAAGCGTTGAGCGTTTGAAAAAATACGGGGGCCGCGCAGGATGCGCGGCATCCTGTTTTGCCGGGGACGGCGGTTATTTTGTTAAATGTTCTTAAATTTATCAAAAAAATCTCCCTTGATAAGATTTTCTGCTTGACGAACTCGTTTTCGGCGTGTATCATATACTATATAAACATTGTAAAAGTGCAGGGAATATCGTTAGAGGGGAGAGAAAAACGTGAAGATCGAATGGAACAAAAAATATTCCACGATTGCGTGCTATGCGGCGATTGTGATCTTCTGCGTGGTTTTATGTGTTTTTCTCATCCTTGATTTCAACAAGTTTTTACATTATGCCAAAAACTTTCTTTCTGTTTTCAACCCGGTGTTCTATGGAATTTTGATAACATATCTGCTGTCTCCTCTTGTTGGCTTTTTTGAAAGAAAGGTATTTGGCTTTTTGGATAAAAAAGGCCGGTACCGCCTAAGACGGGTGGTGTCCGTGCTTTGTGCACTGTTGGTTGTTTTAGCTGTCATCTTGTTGTTTCTTTGGAGAATTGTCCCGCAGGTATTCCGTGGTTGGGCAGATTTGCAGAATATGTCAGGTCTTTATCTTGAAACGGTAAAGGAGTGGCTTCTCGGCCTTTCTGAGGGAGGAGGGATCCTTTCCGGCTATATTGAAACCATAACCGAGTATGCCGTCGAGCTTTTGGACAGGTTTTATTCTAGCATCAGCACGATCGTTCCGGATGTCACGGTCGTTGCGGATTCCTTGCTTGGAATTGTGATGGACATTTTCCTCGGTATTATTCTTGCAGTCTATTTTCTGCTTGTAAAGGAGCGCTTGATTGCCCAAGTGAAAAAGGCAGGACGGGCGCTGCTCAGCAGAAAGCGCTATGCCGCCGTGGCAAAGGGGGCCAATCTCGCCGATAAGAATTTCGGGGGCTTTATCAAGGGGCAGCTCGCGGATGCTCTGATTGTCGGGACGCTTTGTCTTATCTGTACGTTCATTATTGGGATTCCCTATTATCCCTTGGTAAGCACAATCGTCGGTCTTGCCTGCATTGTACCGGTTTTCGGACCGGTGCTCGGCACGGTTGCCGGCGCACTGATTATTTTGCTTGCGGACCCTGTTCAAGTGATTTGGTTTGTTTTGTTCATGGTGGTTCTTCATCTGGTCAATAAGAAAATGATTCGTCCGAGAGTGATACATTCCGGCGTGGAGGCTTCGTCGGTCTTTATGTTTACTGCCATTATCGTTATGACAGGGCTTCTCGGCTTCTGGGGACTCATTATCGGGGTTCCGGTGTTTGCCATTCTCTATGCGGTTGTCTATTCGCTGGTGGACAGACGGCTTGCCGAAAAAGGGCTTGCGACAGATACCTACGATTATTATTCGACGGATGCAGGGCGCGAAATGCACAGAGAAGAGGAAGCGCGCAGAGAACGCCGGAACAAGAGAAACCATCCGGGATCTTCTAACGAAAATGTCAGTCATCCCCGTCAGGTGTTTACGGAGGATTTCCCCTGTATCACGGAGGAAGAGATCGCGGCCTATGAGGAAAGCAAAATGGGTACGGCAGCGGCAGACCATTCGCCGGACGCCGAAGAATCTTTTTCGAAAAAGGATGAGGAGAAGGCAGCGTCTTCCGCTCAAAAAAAATAAAATACCGCCGCTTTTCGGCGGAGTTGTCCTTGTAGCTCAGCAGGATAGAGCGTTCGCCTCCTAAGCGAAAGGCCGGCGGTTCGAATCCGCCCAGGGACGCCATAAATTAGCGCCGCAAGCTCTTGATTTCAAAAACTTGCGGCGCTGTTACTTTTTTCCTCTCAATATTAAATTGCATACAGACGGAAATAGAGGAATCGGCGGTGTTTTAAGATGAAACGGGCCTGCCGAGTGGGAATAATATTAAGGTATAAAAATTAAGTGTTGACATTGTGGAAAAAGTATGATATTTTATTCACACTTCTCTGTTATGCTTAAAATAGAAGGAATCGGGCGGACAGCAAGGGGCAAGTCTTTTGTCATTTGTACGTGGTATACAGTACGGTTTTGTGCCGCCCCCTTAGTTTACAGACCGGAGGTGTTATCAATTATGATGTTTGGATTATTTTTCGGGGATTGGACGCTTCTTATCGTGCTTCCCGCTATGCTGTTTGCCTTTTGGGCGCAAATTCGGGTGAACAGCACTTTTGCTAAATACAGCAAAACTACGACGCATTCCGGTATCAGTGCGGAACAGGCAGCTCGTCGGCTTTTGGATGAAAACGGCCTGTCTTATGTGTCAATTAACCGGATTGCTGGGAATTTGACAGATCATTATGATCCGCGCACACAGACGCTGAATCTGTCGGAAACGGTGTATGGTTCGTGCAGTGCAGCTGCTGTCGGAGTCGCCTGTCACGAGGCGGGACATGCGATTCAGCATGCGGCTCAATATGCGCCTCTGACGATTCGCATGCGAATCATTCCGATTTGTCAAATCGGATCAGGACTTGCCATGCCGCTCTTTCTTATCGGATTGCTGACGGCGCAGCTTTCTGTGCTCGGGGACTGGCTGATGTTTGCAGGGATCGTTTGCTTCTCGCTGGCAACATTGTTCCAGCTTGTCACCTTGCCTGTGGAGTTCAACGCTTCCCGCCGTGCGCTGGAGGGCATTCGTGCACGCCGTCTTTTGGAAGAGGATGAGCTGGCAGGCGCACGCAGGGTCCTTTCTGCGGCTGCCATGACATATGTTGCGGCGCTTGCGACCTCTCTGCTTTCGCTGCTTCGCTTGATTCTCATTGCAAGAAACCGAAGAAACTGACGGAGGAAAGGGGACTGATGCTCCGCCCACGGTATGTTGGAAGAAGAGGCAGGAACGCTGCCGAGGCTTTTTTGCCTTTCGGAAAGAAGATAGGAATGCCTAGGTATCGTGTTGGCGCATAGCTGGAAAGAATCGTGTAATAAAAAAGACCGGAGCCGCCATTTATGTGGATGCTTCGGTCTGATATCAGAGATTGCACAAACTGCCTGTAAATTCAGCAGCGTGGATAATTTGCGATTTGCAACGTTTCTGACATGCTTTTTCATAAAAGTCGGCACGGATTTGTCATTTCATTTAAGTCAAGTTGAGAAGAAAAAGTTATTCATATATAGACATTTCCTTTGTTTTATACTATAATGTAGATATACTTAAAGTAAATGCGAGGGTGCAAGGTGTTTGACGGTCGGTTGGAAACATTTATCAAGGTTGCCGAAAGCGGTAGTTTTACCAAAGCGGCAGATATTTTGTATGTTACGCCTACTGCGGTGATGAAGCAGATCAACGCGCTGGAAAAGGAGCTTTCGGTAACGCTGTTTGAGCGCACCAATCATGGGCTGCGCATCACCCGCGCGGGAGAAAGCTTTTTGCAGGATGCACGATATATTCTCGAATACATCGAACGGGCGGCCCAGAAGGCAATGGAGATAGAAGAAGGCGAAAAGCACAGGTCTATCCGCATCGGTACGTCGGTTATGACGCCGGCGAAATTCATACTCGACGTTTGGTCACAGATACAGAGCCGTATGCCGACGCTCAAAATAGAGCTCATTCCCTTCGATAACAACCCTGTCAATTCGGTAGAGATCCTCAAAAATTTAGGGCAGCATATCGATGTTGTAGGCGGGTTATATGACGAGAATTTTTTAAAAGAGCGCAGGTGTCTGGCAGCGCACATGTACGATAAAAAGATCCTTTTGGCCGTACCTGTCACGCACGCCTTGAGCGCGGAGGCCCTCATTACCCCCGAAAAGCTGAAAAACCGCAAAGTGCTGTTTATTCACCGTGGATGGAATGTGTATATCGACAAATTGCGGGACACGCTCGAAAATGGGGGGATAAGGACGGAGGACTTTGAAATGTTCAACATTTCCGCCTATAACCGTGCTGTTTCCGAAAACACTCCCATCATAACCGTAGAAGGATGGGAAGACGTGCACCCGTTGCTCAGGCTCATTCCCACAAGCTGGGATGACAGCATCCCATTCGGCGTGTTTTATTCGCCGACACCCACAAAGCTTGTTAAAAAATTTATAGACCTGTTGCGTTCGGTCGCAGCACAATAAAACATCCTTGCAGCCGCGTTCCCACTTTGGAGCGCGGCTGTTTTTTCTATGCATTGTATTTACTTTTAGTATATACGATGAACTTTTTTGCGATTCCGTTTTGAAAGGACAAGTGCTATAATACAGCCGTAAATCCAAAGGAGGTTTTTGTTATGGAATATGTAACGCTTGCAAATGGAGTGAAGATACCCCAGCTCGGCTACGGCGTGTATCAAATCACAAAGGAGGAATGCGAGCGCTGCGTTGCGGACGCGCTTTCGGTCGGTTACCGGCATATCGACACGGCGCAGTCCTACTTCAATGAGGAGGAAGTGGGCAGAGCGATCAGGAAGTCCGGCATTCCCCGTGAGGAGCTGTTCATTACTACAAAGGTATGGATCGAGCATTACGGCTATGAAGAATGCAGAAAGTCGGTTCTGGAATCACTGCGCAAGCTGCAGCTCGACTATATCGACCTTGTGCTGCTGCACCAGCCGTTTGCCGATTATTACGGCGCATGGCGCGCTCTGGAAGAACTGTATGCGGAAGGGAAGCTCCGCGCAATCGGCGTTTCCAACTTTTATCCCGACAGGCTGGTGGATCTCTGCTCGTTCTCGCGCATCCGGCCGATGGTCAATCAGGTGGAAACGCACCCGCATAACCAGCAAAAGGCCGCGCACGAGTGGATGAGCAAATACGGCGTTGTTCATGAGGCATGGGCGCCCTTCGGCGAGGGTCGCGGCGGACTTTTTACGGATCCCGTCCTGATCAAGATAGGGGAAAAGTACGGCAAGACGACCGCGCAGATCATGCTGCGTTGGCATTTGCAGCGCGGCATTGTGGTCATTCCCAAGTCCGTGCACAAGGAGAGAATGGCAGAGAATTTCGATGTGTTCGATTTCAGTCTTTCGGATGAAGATATGAAAGAGATTGCCGCGCTCGATCGGGAGCAGTCATCCTTCTTCTCCCACACCGATCCGGGTATGGTGGAATGGTTCGTCAAGACCGTGGAGGAACGAAGACATGCGCATGGCAACGACAACGCCAAAAAAGACTGGTAAGCGGACGGATTCAAGGAGGAAAAACAATGAAGAAGTTATGGACTGTTTTTTTAAGCCTGATTTTGGTCATGACAATGGTTGTATGTTCGGCCTGCTCGACCGATCAATTGCAGTCGGGCAGCGGGCAAGACGACACGCATACAAGCGGCAATGACGGACAGGATAATACACAAACGGGCGGCGGAAATGAGCAGGGCAATGATCCCACGGAACCGCAGGTTCCGCATACGGCGGGCGATCCCGAAAGCGATACGCTGATCGTCTATTTTTCCTGGTCAAGCTCACAGAATACCGAGCGCATGGCAGAATACATTGCCGAGCAGACAGGCGGGTATCTTGTGGAGATCGTTCCGGAAGAACCGTACGAGGGGAGCTATAACGATGTGGCTTACGGCAGAGCGCAGGAAGAAGCCGAACAAAACGCCCGGCCTGCCGTTTCCCAGCAGACGTATGACCTCATAGACCTTGAAAAATACGACAGCGTTCTTGTCGGGTATCCTATTTGGTGGCATACCGCGCCCATGGTCGTGGGTACTTTCCTTGAACATTACGATTGGACGGGCAAAGACATCTATCCGTTCTCGCAGTCGGCGTCCATGGATGAGGGGCAGTTTGCCGAATCCGTGCAGTTTGTAACCGATTGCGCGGATCATGCAACCGTGCATGACGGACTGTTCGTAAGACCGAGCAGCACGCAGGCGATCGACGAATATCTGACGGGAAACGGGCTTGTCGGCGGCGGACAGAATCCCGGAGAGACAGATTTGAATGTTCTTGTCGTCTATTTTTCCGCGACGGGCAATACCGGGCGCGTGGCAAATTTGATTGCCGAGGCGACGGGCGGCGGCATTTTTGAGCTTGTTCCTGCCGATCCCTATACCTCCGATGACTTGCGATGGACAGATGAAAACAGCCGTGTTGTGCAGGAATATGAAGCCAAGCAGGAGGGAACACTGACAGATACACGGCTGGAAGCCGTTTCGGTAGAAAATTGGGAAGCGTACGAGGTTGTATTCATCGGCTATCCCATCTGGTGGTATGATGCCGCATGGCCCGTCAACACATTCGTAAGAGCGAATGATTTTACCGGTAAGACGGTGTACACTTTTTGTACCTCGTCCAGCTCCGGGTTGGGCGACAGCACGCAAAATCTTGCGGCGATTGCAGGTGGATCGGGAGATTGGCAGGACGGGCGCAGATTCGGTTCTGGCGCGTCCGAAGGGGATGTGGCGGGTTGGCTGGAAAATCTCGGCGTGATTGGATAAAAATGCTGGAGAGTTGAGTATGAAACAGACGCGGGGATCCTTTTCGGCCGCCCTGACTTCAACACACAAGGAGATATGCAATAAAAAACTTAAAATGGTTTTTCATGCTTGTTGACATCGTACTTTGTATGGCATTCACTTTAACGTCTTGCGATCTGGAAAACAATGAATATATGCAGACTGTTTTTGAAGGAGATAGGGTTCTATGAAGAAGGTTTTCATTTTATCGGGCAGTCCCAGAAAGGGCGGCAATTCGGATATCTTGTGCGATCAGTTTGCCAAAGGAGCGACGGAAGCGAATCATCAGGTGGAAAAGCTCTGCCTCGCCGATAAGAAGGTTGGTTATTGCCATGCCTGCTACTACTGCCGCAGCCACGGCGGCGAATGTGCCATAAAGGATGATATGGCAGAGATTCTGCAAAAGATGATCGATGCGGACGTCATTGTGCTTGCAAGCCCCGTGTACTTCTATTCCATTGATGCGCAGCTCAAAGCCGTTATCGACAGGACGGTCGCTCGTTGGCTGGAAGTAAAGAATAAAGAGTTTTACTACATAGCGACATGTGCCGATACGGAAAAGAGCGCAGCGCTCACTACGCTCGATTGCTTCCGCAGCTATGCCGGCTGTGTACAGGGCGCGAAGGAGATGGGCGTGATTTACGGGACAGGTGTCTACGAAAAGGGAAAAGTCATCGGTACGCCCGCCTATAGGCAGGCCTATGAAATGGGAAAGAAGGTTTGATATGCGCGAGAGTGTTTAAGAAAAAGCTTTGAAGGTTTCTGCTGTAAGCCCTGACTGCATGGGAGCTATGTGATCCTGAATGTAAAGTTAAAAATTATATTTCAAATTAATTTTCTCTTCGAAATTAAAACTATTATCACTTTTATGGAAATTGGTATTTCGTTTTTCATTTAGGTAAACAAGAAGGAAAAATGCCCGAATTTACGCCGGGCATTTTTCTGTAGTTATTATCGAGTCCATTCTTTTTCCAGAATGGCATATTCATGAATGGTTTGGAACTGCCCCTTGATAAGCATTCCCTCTACATGGACTGCCTCATGTCTCATGCCGCATTTTTCTGCAACGCGCATGCTTTGAAGATTTCCATCCATAATTTTTGCAGTAATCCGATGGAGCATAAGCTCGTGAAATCCAAAGCCTATAATCCGCCGCAATGCCTCCGGCGCAAGCCCATTCCCCCAGAAATCGGGGTTGATGACATATCCGACCTCTGCCGAATTGTTTTCAAGATCAAATCCGGTAAAACCGCAGGTGCCGATCATTTTTCCGCTCTGTTTTTCGACAAGCGCAAAATCGTAAAAGCGTTCTTCTCGGTATTGCCCTTGGATATAATTCAGATATTTTTTTGAAAACTTGGGGGAATCATGCGGCAGCCACAGGAGATATTTGGTGGTAAGCGGACGGGATGCATAATCATACATGTCCAGATAATCAGATACGAGCATTTTCCGCAGGATCAGTCTGTCTGTCATAAGCGTCGGCATTCTTGAGAAAATCGCGAGTTTGGATGAATTCAAAGCACAGGTCCTTTCTGAATAAAATTTTTTTAATCCGGAAAAAGGCCGTTTTTTCGGACTTGCAGGAAAAACGAAAGGTATATTCCCTTTATATTATGGCAAATCTAACGTTGTGCTTCTTTTATTTTATCGCAAAAGGACGAGAAATTCAAGAAAAATGCGAAATATATTTACATCCATGTTAATCAGAATTCATGCGGACGTAACAAATGGCGTTTAAAATGAGGACATATCCAAAAAAGAGTAAAGGAGAAAAAACATATGTCGGATTTTGAGAACAAGCATTACGATGATACAAACAACGAAGAAACCCCGCGTCCTGATTCGAATTCGAATGAGAATCCGGATCATCCGGGAGATAAAAAGCCGGATGAAAAAGCGGGACAGGATGACACCTATCATCGTTCGGACGAACCCGGTCGCGGAAATTCTGAATACGCCGATTTCCGTGAAGTCAGAACGGAGTATGAGCCTCCGAAAAGGAAAAAGTCAGAAGTGCATATGACAAAGGGCGCCGTTGCCATGCTGATTGTTCTCTGTCTGATGGTTTCCGTTCTGGCGGGGGCAGGAATCAGTGCATTGGCAGGCGGATGGGGAAGTTCTCCGGTTTCGACGACAGAGGGAGGAGAACCTTCCGGCACAAGCAGCACTTCCGGTAGCGCTGTGATCCCGGGCGAGGTCACGTCGAATGGCGATACGGAAACCGCGCCCGGTGTACAAACAGAAAACGGGGAAGGATTGGAACATTCTTCTCTCGCTTCAGTCGCTAGCAAGTGTATCCAGTCTGTCGTTATCATCAACGTGACGGAGGTAGAAACCGCCTATGGACAGGAATATACGACCGCGGGTGCTGGCTCCGGTGTTATTTATACCACAGACGGCTATATCGTTACCAATTATCATGTCGTCGGCGCGGATACCAGGACCATTTCCGTGACGCTGTATAACGGAGAGGTTTACGAAGGAAGATATATTTACGGCGACGAAAACATGGATATCTCCATTATAAAAATTGATAAAAACAACTGCACTCCTGTGACCTTTGGCGATTCCGACGCGATGATGCTCGGCGACACGGTGCTTGCTATCGGAAATCCGCTCGGCTACGGGCTTTCCATAACGGACGGTATTATTAGCGCGCTTGCCCGTGATGTGACGGTTGAGAATACGACGATGACGCTGATGCAGACGAGCGCCGCTATCAACAGCGGGAACTCCGGCGGTGGCCTGTTCAACGCCAAGGGAGAGCTGATAGGCATCGTCAATGCGAAAATCGGCGGCGTTTCGGTAGAAGGCATGGGCTTTGCCATTCCTTCCTCGACGGTCGTCAAATGTATTAACGATTTGAAAAATTACGGGTATGTAACCGGTCAAGCACGGCTTGGCGTTACGGTGCAGACCAGGCAGTATCAGACATGGCCGTATCTTGAAACGTATTCCTATATTCAAGTAACGGAAATCAGCGAAAACGGCAGCGCGGCGAAATCCGGACTTCAGGTGGGAGATATTCTTCAAAAGATCAACGGTACGGAGATTACGTCTTTTGCGACACTTTCTCAGATGCTCACAAGATATGAGGTGGGAGATTCCGTTACACTGACTATCCGCCGTCCTACCATCGAACTCACAAACAATAACCTTTCTGAATATTTGAATTCCTGCGAAGAGCTTGAAATCGAAATCACGTTTGTGGAGTTCAATCCCAACGCTTAAATCCCTCCTTTTCTAATACAGAAATACCGCGGACAAAGCCCGCGGTATTTCTGTTTTTTCTTTGCGTAAAGAAACCTAAGCCGTGGGCAAACACAAATTGCGGGATGCTCCCGCGCCCGCGGGCGCAAAGCTTCCGGTGCGACGGGGGTTATCGCGCGGCATGTTTGCCATGCAATGCGGCGCATTGTATGGTGACAAAGAAAAAACGCAGAGAAAAGAGCAAACGGGTATAACCACTTTCAGCTTCGCCTTGACGCCGTGGCTTGTTTCCGCAGGGAATGGCCACATGCCAGGCGCTGCGTGAATCGGCTTTCGGACGCGGGATGGGAGTTCGAGGCGGAAGCTTCGGTAGATCTTTTGGTTCTTTTTACGGGGAAGACCACCGTTTCTCCCTTTTCCAAAAGGGAAAAAGAAAAACCGCCCATGGTGGCCTGCCATGAGCGGTAAAACGGCTTACCGTTCCGTAAGATCGACTTCTGTGACGGTGCCACTTTGCAAAGAGATCCGAACCGTTTTGATTTCAAAGCCGGAAAGCTCAAATTCCTTCTCGAACGCAATCGAGGGAAGGGTGAGGGTCGTTTTTCTCTTTTCCGCTGTCGGATTGAAAAGGCGAATCACAGAGTCATCACCGCGCTCTGCTTTTTTGAAAACAGAAAGCGTGATAACGTCGTCGGAGAGCTTTGCAAACGGACGAATCGAATTTTCCTTTTCCGCCGGACAGCCGATAGGGAAGAAGGAGAGCGCCATAGGTTTTTCCGCGATGGCGGCGGATTCTCTTTCAATGTGTGCAAGCCGTTCGGAAAGGGAACCAACGGTGAAATGGAATTCATAGTCATGTTCACCTTGATCAATAAACGGAGAGAAGCGGTCCTGCTCCATGATATAGGGCTTGCGGACAGAGAAATCGCTCTTTCCCGCGGCATAGCCGGGTGAACGCAGCATCGTGATGCGCAGTTCTCCGTCCTTGCAGTCAGAGCCATAGGTCCCGTCGTTGATAACCGTGAGCGCATTCCTGCCATCGGAAATCAGATTCCATTTTTGGCTGACCATTTCGTCTCCGTTTGTGAGGAGCGTTTCGCTGCCATACGCCGTTTGCCCGATGAAGGTTTTGTCAAACGGCGTCGGAACGGAAAGCTTGAGCATCGTCATTTTTTCGTTCCAATAAACCTTGTCGCAGATTTTGAGGTCCGTTCCGGTTTTTGGTAGATAATAGCGGCGGCAGAGGAAGGAATCGGCGTACGAGAATACCGCTTCGACCACGGTGCGTACCGGCCCGTCCTCGATGACACGGACAGATGGGAGCACCGTCCCGCAGGTGACTCCAGAGAATTTTGTTCCCTGTTCAGGACTCATCAGACGGAATTCTCCCTTGATCTCGCGGAAGGATTTTTCTTTATGTGCCCACGAATTTTCATCGTCACATACCGCGATCGGGCGGAAGGCGTCCTTGCCGGTCCCCGGGATTCCGTTCACCACAAATTTGTCGACAAGTCCCGTCGCTTTGTTGATGACCACTTCGAGCGACGCGGTTTTGAAGTCGATGACGTCTCCGCTTGGCTGAGAAATCGGCGCCGGCGTTGGGATGAGCTCGATTCGGATATCGAAGCGCGTCATCTGTCCGGGGGCGAGCTTTGCCGCGAAAACGGAGCGCTTGCGCCAGTCCACGTTGAAGTTGGAAAGCTCATGCTCGCATTGGGAAGGGATCTCCTTTCCGTTTTCATATACGACAGGTTTTGCGAACAGCGCGGGGTTTTTGTTTTGGTCGGGAAGCTGATATTCCACCTCGACGATTTCGTCCACCTCATAGGGATGCGGGTTGTAGACAAATACGGGGATGGTTCCCTCCTCCGCTTTTGCTTTGTCAGAGCAGAGTGCGAGAAACGCGCGGATTTTGATATTGCGCAGCTCGGTAAGCCCGTGACCGGCAACGGCTGTCGCATACTGCTCCACCGGCTGGATAGCGGAACCGGGCAGAATATCGTGAAATTCGGTGAGAAGGAGGTCCTTGGTCGCTGTCGCAATGGCATCTGCGGGATACGCCATCACACCTGCCATCAGCGCATGCGCCGCCATTTTTTCGGTCATATAAAGCTCGTTTTCAAGCTTTCGGTGAATCCTTTTAATTCGCATCTGCGTGGTATAGCAGCCGGTATAGCGCGGATTCATGAGGCCTCTGTATTCCGGGAGCTTTTCTTTGCTCCGCAGCTCGTCAAAATACGCTTCCGGCGTGGAGTGGATGAGACGGAACTCCGATTCTTCCTCACCAAGCCGCGTGATTTTTTCATAGTCGACGCGGGACGGACCGCCGCCGTGGTCGCCGATGCCCCAGAGGACAAGACCGACGGATTTTCCGCGGTTTTTCTCTATCCAGCCCTTGATCTTCTGGTCTGCCTCGCCCCTGTGGGATTCATAGGAATTATACGCTCTGTGACAGGCGATTTTGCTGCCGTCAAAGCCGACCCAAAGAAAGTCCGCAGCGGGAAGCTCCAGCATGTCGGGTTCCGGGCGGCAGAAAATATAGGAGTCGAAGCCCGCGTGCGCGAGAATGTCGACAATGCCCCGCGAATGCCCGAATGCGTCAAAATTGATGGCGACCCTCGGTTCTGCTCCGAATTTTTCAAGGAAATAGTATTTTCCGGCGAGAATCTGACGGACAAAGCTCTCTCCGCTGACAAGATTGCAGTCCGGCTGAAGATACCAACCGCCCATGATATGCCACTTGCCTTCTCTGACAAGCTTTTGAATGCGGCAAAACAGCTCCGGATCGTTTTCCTCTATCCATTCGTAAAGCAAGGATTCGTTATGGCAGAAAACAAAGCCGTCGTATTCCTCGCAGAAATCGGCGGCGACGCGGAAGGTGGAAAGCGTTTCGGCGACGCCTTCTTCGATTTCCCAGAGCCAGACGACGTCGATATGTGCATTGCAGATTAAGTGCAGATTTTTTTTCATGATTCAAGAATTCCTTTCCCTACGGTTGATTGCACCAAGATTCTATCATAAAATGCGGAAGGAAACAAGACATTCATGAAAAATTTGTAACGATTTTCGCAAAGCCCTATACAGATTCCTTTGTTTGTGATAAACTATAACGTAGGCAAGATGCTCCTAGTCTCCCTTACGCTATGCTGAAGCAGGCGGCGGGCTCCGGTTGCGTTTTTTGCAGGGGACTTGTCTTCTGCTGAAAGCACAGTACGACCGGATGTTGCACCTTGTCACGTTGAATAACAGAACGAGCTCCCTATAGAATAAAGAAAAATTCTTTTGAAGAAGGAAGGGTGGAAAGGAATGCCGTTTGCGCTGACGGACAAGACGGATATCAAAATTTTCATCCTGTATCTGCTGATGCACATGGAACGTCCGGTCGACTTTGTGACACTGCATGACATGGTGGTTCAGGACGAATTTGTACGGCAGTTTGATTTTATGGATTGCTTCTATGAGCTTTGCGAGACGAAAGCGGTTCAAAAGACGATACGGGACGGCAAGGAATACTATGCCATCACACCGGAGGGAAGAGCTGCGGCGCAAACCCTGCAAAGCGATCTTCTGCGCCCTATTCGTGAACGGGCACTTCGTTCCGCTCTCCGGCTGCTTTCCTTTCAAAGTCGCGGCACGAAGATAAAAAGTGAAGTCGTTCCTCTTGAAGACGGAAGATTTGCCCTGAAATGCGAATGCCGTGACAGCGACGGCGTATTTATGCAGACCTCTGTCGTCGTGGAAACCAAGCGGCAGGCAGAGCTGATGAAATATCATTTTGACGACAAAGCCGAGCTTGTATACCGCGGGATTCTCAGCCTGCTCTCGGGAGATATGAATTATCTGGCGGATTCATGGGCGGCAGAGGATGAAAAATAAAAAGGAAATCTACAAAAATTTTCAGAAATGGGGAAGTTTGAAAATTGAGAGAATTTGACGAACACGGCGAGCCGGTAAAGCCGCCGAAGAAAAAAAGATTCAGCCTTTTTTGGAATTATTCCAAGGATGGAAAGGGCGTCAAGAAGGAAGACATCATTACTGATTATAACTTTATCAATTTCTTTAAGCTCTATGCCCGAAAGTTCACGAGGCTTGTCTGGGTGAACGCGCTTTACATCGTTGGAAATTTCCCGATCTTCTTCCTGCTTCTTTCGATCAGCGGCTTTTTCGGTGAAGCGGGCGCCGCGCCGGCGAGTGAAGTATTTCCGGTTATCAGCGGGATTCAGACTGCATCCGGAGAATTTTCGCCGTCTATGTCGGCGCTGCTCGGCATCCATGGCGCGATGACTACCATTTATGCGCCGACAACGGCGACATATATTCTTCGCGGGCTTGCGGCGCTCATTATCTTTACTTTTGGTCCCGTCAATGCAGGCTGCACGTATCTTGTCAAAAACCTCGTCAAGGGAGAGCCTGTTTTTTTGTGGCAGGATTTCAAATCGACCATCAAAACCAGTTGGAAGCAATCGCTCCCGTTCGGGATTCTGGATGTTTTGATGATCGGGCTTTGCTTCTTTTCCCTTTACAGCTACTATTATAACTATTCCCGATATTATGTCCTCTTCTACTGCATGCTGATTGTCATCATTCTTTACTCGTTTATGCGGTTTTATATTTATACCATCATGGTGACCTTTGAACTCAGTCTGCCTAAAATCATAAAAAATGCGGCCATTTTCTCTCTTCTTGGATTCGGGCGAAATTTTATCATGTTTCTCGGAATCGTCATGCTGATTGGTTTGACCCTCAGCCTCGCCTCGATATTTATTCCGCTCGGCGTCATCAGCGTGTTTATGATTTTGTTTTCCACCTGTGCCTTTATGGGGATGTATGCCGCCTATCCGAAAATCAAGAAGTATATGATTGACCCATACTATTCTGGAGATGAGGATATGGATATTTCAGAGCCTGAATCCGAAAAGGACTGAATAGATACGCCGCCTTTCGTGAAGAATAACTTTCTGAGAGGCGGTTTTTTTCAGGAAACATGCCGCCCCCTGAAAGGTGGTTTATCATGTTTGAAATCAGAACCGATCTCGCGGAGGAGATGCGCGATAAGGCAATGAGCGCCGAAGCAAAGGCGTCCTCAGGAGAGGTTGACGGCGTGCTTTACAGGGAGATAAAAAAGGGCGATGTGAAAATCAGTACCATTGATATTGTCAATGAAAATGGAGAGAGAAAGCTCGGGAAACCATGCGGAAAGTACGTCACGATTTCCTATCCGACCGCCGCGGGCCTCGGTTATACCGAGCTTACCGAGCTTTGCGACATTCTTGCCGAGCAAATACGGGATATCTGCGGAAAGGTATCGAGCGCGCTGATTTGCGGGCTTGGGAACCGGGCGCTTGCCGCAGACGCCGTTGGTGTCCTCGCTGCGGAGAAGGTGCTCGTTACCCATCACATCAAGGAGAACGATGCGGATTTTTTTGCGAAAAGCGGCTTTTTCGATCTTGCCGCTCTATCGCCCGGCGTCATGGCGAAAACAGGAATGGAAGCCGCCGCTCTTGTAAAAAGTGCGGTAAAGGACCTGCATCCGGATGTCGTTGTCGTGGTGGATTCACTGGCCGCAAGAGAGGCAGCGCGGCTTGCGCGCACCATTCAGCTTTCAGACACTGGGATTTCTCCCGGTTCTGGTGTCGGCAACAGGCGCGCTTCCTTTGATCGCGCGTATATCGGCGTTCCCGTCATTGCCATTGGCGTGCCGACCGTTGTGGACACGGCGACGCTTGTGTATGACGCGCTTGCGGGCAGGGAAACAGATGCGTCGCTTTTGCAGAAGCTGTCGGGCCTGTTTGTATCGCCGAAGGAGATTGATATCATTGTGCAAAATGTGGGAACCATTATCGGCTACGCCATCAATCGGGCGTTTCACGGAAACTTTTCCTATGAGGAAATGGCAATGATGGCATAAAAGCAGAGGATCTTCCATATAGATATAGCGGCGGCGGTCGGCGCCGCTGTTCTATTTCTGAAGATAAAGAGAAGCGGTAGACAAAGACCACGGTGCTTCTCGGGCGGAGGTTTACGATGAATCGAAATTTACCGGTCCCGGTCAGGGACGAAACGGTTCCATACCTGCAAAAAAGGAAACGCAGGGAAAATAGGTCGGCGTTTTCTAAGTATTTCCTTATTCTGCTTGCTGTCATCCTGCTTGCCTGCATGGTTTTATGCGCAGGAAAATTTGGGCTTTTTTCTTTCTTAGGAGGAGCCGGAGACGAGACAACGACGGGAGATAGTACGGAAACGACAACCGGAGAGACGACGACCGATTTGTATGAGTTTGATTATGAGAAGCTTTCCGACGGCGCGCTTGCCATCCTGCCCTGCGATCTCAGCGCGTGGACAGTCGGAAAACATTATGATAACCAAACGCATTACGACATCGAAGCGGTGAGCCCGCAGCCGTTAGAGGGGGTAGGCGGGGATACCGTAACGGTTCTCGTCATCAATACACATCCTTATGAAGGCTATTCCGCGGCAGAGGCGTATGAATACATAGACGGTTCTTATGTCAATTCCGGGACGCGGGAGAGTTCTGTCGTCGCGGTAGCGGAAGCGTTTATCGAGTCTCTTGCAAACCGCGGCATTCAGGCAGAGTATGTGGAGCTTTCCGTGACCTCAGGGCGCGGTTCCTATGCGGCGGCATACGAGGCGCTAGAGGAGGCGCTTGCGGAATATCCCGATGTCCGGTATGTCGTAGATATTCATCGGGATATTCTGCTTGATGATAACGGAAATATGCTTCGGCCGGTAACGGCGGGAGAAGCCGGAACGATGGCACAAATGCGTCTTGTCATCGGTACGGATGCAGACGGCGCCCCCTATGAGGATTGGGAGACGGGTGCTGCGGCGTCCCTTGCGCTCGCGGAAAAGCTTGCGGCAAGCTATCCGTCTCTCCTGATGCCGACGGAGATCTCACGCTCCCGCTTGAATCAGCATTTGCCTGTTACGGTATTGACAGCGGAGATTGGAACCTGCGGCAACAGCGTCGAGGAGGCGATCCGTACGGCACAGGCCTTCGGAGAAGTTTTCGCGGCGTCTGTTACCGCAAAATAGGCGCAAAAAAAGCATCCCCGCCGCAGGGGATGCTTTTTGTATGGTTCATTCCTCATAGTCAAAATAAGCGATAGAAGGTCTTGCGTCCGGTTTTTCAAGTGTGATATCGCAGTTTTCGACACGGACGTTTTTTGCAAAGCGCACGCAAAACATGGAGCCGGCGGAAAGGCCGTGCCTGTCGTATTCCGGATATTTTTTATCAATTACGGCAGGGCAGCCCGGGAGAGCGTCAAATCCGCCGGGCAGGACAAACCGGCATCGCTCAAAGACGACGTTTTCGATACGCTGTCTTTCATTTTGACCGACGATCATGACTTCCCGGATATTTTTTGTATAGCTGAACGGATAGGGATGTTCAAATCGAAGCTCGCGGAAAATCACGTTTTTCATATAGCCTGTCCGTTCGGCAATGCCCTCTTTGCGGGGAAGACGATTCCGGTTCCCGACGACAAGATAGGCCGGCGCGCCAACGTCCGTCATGTCGATGCGGCAGAACAGCACATTTTCAACCGCTGCGCCGTCTACGGTTTCAAGAGAAATGCCGCATCGGTTGACATTTTTCACCGTACAGCCGCAAATTTCTGTATCTTTCAGGCAGAAATACGTGTCTGTGCCGAACTTAATGCCGGAGGCAAGACTCTGGATCATCATATCTTCCACGTAAATATTATAGCATCCGACGGGGTCGGAGCTCTTGAAGCACAGTCCGTCGTCCCCCGCCATGATGTTGCAGCCGTAAATGGTCATATCGTGGCAGTCTACGGGATCGATTCCGTCCCGGTTCGGCGTATTCATACAGTCGAGATTGAGTCCGCGAAGGAGAATATTGGAGCTGGAAAGCGGAACAACAGTCCAAAAAGCGCTGCTCTTGAAATTCAGGTGCTCGACCGTGATGCCGTCCGAATAGGCAATATAGACAAGGTCCGGTCTGGCGTCGAGCGCACGTCTGTCTGCTGCCGGATCATTCATCTTAAAGCGGTAACGCCCGTTTCCGTCGAGCATGCCGCCGCCCGTTATGCGGACGTTGGAAAGTCCTTCGCCATAGAGCAGTCCGCGTCCAAGCTGACGGTGCGCGCAAAGACTTGTGCGAGGCTCCTGCAGCGGATATTCACCGTGATCTTTCGTGCCAAGCAGCGTTGCCGTCGTGTCCACGAAAAAGGTCATATCTGAGGCAAGGAAAATTTCTCCGGAGAAGAACACGCCGTCATGCAGATACACGGTACCGCCGGTCATGGCGGCATCGTCTACCGCATGCTGAATGGCGGCGGTGTCGAGCGTCGTTCCGTCTCCCGCAGCAAAATACGGGGCGCCTTTCACATCAAATACCGGAGCTGCGGGAAGCACGCCGCGGGAAAAATCAGCGGCGTCATAAATGCGGATCCTGCCGACAAGCAGGCGTTCACCGCCCTGCACGGAAAATACCAGTCGGGATACGCTTTTCACAGAGCGGATAAACCGAAAATCCACCGCGCGAACGGCGCCGTCTACCATCAGCGTATAAACAGAACGGTCGGTGTCGAGCGTCACCTTGATCTGATACCAGTTCCCAGCGGGATAATACTGCCAATCCGTAAGCCCCTCGTAAATTTCTACCCAGTCGTCGCCGTCTGTCGCAAACAGGCAGTTTTTGTAAAGCGCGATGCGGCAGACAGGCGTCCCGTTTTCATCTGTCATTTCCGGCACAAGCACAAGACCTGTTCCGTGCGCGCGTACCTTGGTTTCCACCGAAAGAATACCGGATACGGCAGGGAAGAGATATTCCGTATAGGCGTCCTTGCCGTCTGAGGAGGACAGAGAAAGACTGGGATCGTCGTCAAACGGCTCCGGAACGCATTGGCATTCCGCGTTTCCGCTCGCCGAAACGGCGTCTGTTCCGGAATCAAATTCCTCGCATGCAACGTAAAGCTCAGTGTCGTCGAATACATAAAGATTATCAAGCGTACCTTCCCCGTCACAGGAAACGGATACGGCAAGCGGCACGCGGTCCGAGAGCACCCTTGTCCGGCAAAGCATACGGCTGTTTGCCCAAACGTCGTATTCCTCGAGTTCCGTGTCGAACACAAGCCGAAGAAGAATTTCCTCCCCTGGCACGTAAGGCGCGATGGATGTTCCATCCATCGCGCAGAGTCTGTCGCCATTCAGTACGGCGCCGCAGAGTGCGCCGACCTCTCCTAAGAAGGCGACGGAGAGTACGCCGGATGTGCAGCTGATTTTTGCTGTCAAAACGACACGGGAGGAAAGGGCGGTAAGCTCTTTTTTGAGAGAGGCTTCGCCCCGCATACGAACAAAGCGGTCACGCGGATTTCCGTCTCTTTCGGTAAGTTTGCAGCCGCGGCAGGAAAAACGCGACAAGGCGTTCTCGTCGTTGAACACTTCCACCAGGTGGCTGCGATACGTTCTCTTTTGATAGGGCGCCGCCCGAGTGCCAAGCACCGGTGTCTTCGGCAGGAGGGCTTTTTCCAGGGCGGCGGCAGGGCGCGCAAACACGACAAAATGGTTGCAGTCGCCGCAAATGCCGGGAATATGTACATGTGAACCCGCCGAATAGGTCCTTTCGAAAAGGAGGTATTCCCGTCCGTCTGAGGCGAGAAGGCTCTCGCCTGTGGCGGTGAATTCCGCGATAAAAGACGGGAGTGCGAGGGAAAGTCTGGCGTCGATCGCCACAGAAACGATGGCGTCCCTCTCGCAGAAGAAGTCCACCTCCTGCTTATCGTCAAATCCATCTGCGCGGGAGTTGAATGTCATGATATAATCTGCCCCGCGCAGGCGTTCCGGGACAGAGGAGGCGGTGACCTCCTCGTTGGAATGAAGCTTTGCGCCGACGTCAAATTCGGCAAACACGGAATACCAACCGCTAGTATCCCATGGCGAGACGAACCTCCCGATGACGGGAGATTCGGGGTAGTAGGCGCCGTCACTTCTTCGGTTGTGAGGATTTTGGTTCATTTGATTTCTCCGATGTTTTTTCCCGCCTTTTTAGACGGGAAGATTTTTGCATATATCCGCGAGATCGAATGTTGTATGACGGACCGAGGCCGCTCAAATATCCATAATGATAGGCAGGATCATCGGCTTGCGCTTGGTCTGGGAATAAATAAATTTGGAGAGATCATCCTTGACCTTGTATTTGAGCTGCGTCCAGTCGACGACGCCTTTGTTCAGACATCCGTATAGCGCGTCGCGCGCGATGAGCCGGATCTGGTCGATAAGCTTTTCCGATTCCTTGGCGTAGACAAAACCGCGTGAAACGATTTCAGGACCGGATATAATGTCATACGCCTGCGCGTCGATGGTGGAAACGACGATGATAATGCCGTCCTCTGAAAGATGACGCCTGTCACGCAGCACCACATTGCCGACGTCTCCGACACCGGTGCCGTCCACAAGAACAATGCCGGCAGGGACTGTGCCGTTGAATTTTGCGCTGTCTGCGCCGATTTCCAAAATTTTGCCGATTTCCGATATAAAAATATGGTTGGACGGCATTCCCATGTATTCGGCCAGTTCTTTATGATGGTAGAGATGACGCGCCTCTCCGTGAACCGGCATGAAATATTTCGGACGGAGCAGTGCGTGCAGAATTTTCAGCTCCTCTTGACAGGCGTGCCCGGAAACATGGACCTCCGCGACACTGTCGTTGAGCACGGTGACGCCCTTCTTATACAGCTCATTGATAATGTTGCCGACCAGTTTTTCGTTGCCCGGAATTGCCGAAGCGCTGATGATGACGACGTCTCCGGATCCGAGCTCCACTCTGTCGTGCATGCCGAACGCCATGCGGTAGAGGGCTGACATCGGTTCACCTTGGCTGCCGGTGGAGACGATGGTCATTTTCTCCGGCGGATATTTTTTGATTTCGTTGATGTCGACGAGCACCCCCTCCGGGAAGCTCATATAACCGAGCTCCACCGCGGCGGAAACGATGTTAATCATACTGCGCCCGGTGACGGCGACCTTCCTTCCGTATTTTGCGGCAGAATTGATGATCTGCTGCACACGGTGGACGTTTGAGGAAAATGTCGCGATGACGATGCGCTTTTTCTTGTAGGTTTCGAAAAACCGGGCAAGCGATTCGCCGACTTTCCTTTCCGAAGGCGTAAAGCCCAGACGCTCAACATTTGTCGATTCGCACATGAAAAGCAAAACGCCCTCTTTTCCGATTTCTCCGAACCTGGCAAGGTCGGTCATCTCACCATCAATCGGCGTCGGATCAATTTTGAAGTCGCCGGAGTGAACGACGGTTCCGACCGGCGTCCGAATGGCAAGCGCACAGGCGTCTGCAATCGAATGGTTGACGCGTATAAATTCCACCTCAAATTGTCCGAGGACGACGGTGTCTCCTGCTTTCACGCAATGAAGCTCCGGCTTGAAATCGAATACATGCTCTTCAAATTTGTTTTCCAAAATTCCGAGTGTCAGCCTTGTTCCGTAAATCGGAACGTTCAGCTTCTGCAGAAGGTACGGAATTCCGCCGATATGGTCTTCATGGCCGTGTGTGAGCACAATGCCGCGGATTTTATCCGCATTGCTGACAAGATAGGTAATATCTGGGACAACAAGGTCGATTCCTAACATATCGTCATTGGGAAAGCCGAGCCCGCAGTCGACAATGAGAATGCTGTCGCTGTATTCGAGAACCGTCAGATTCTTTCCGATCTCATCCAGTCCGCCGAGCGGAATGACACGAAGCTTTTTCAGCTTTCCTCTTGTCTTGGCCGGCTTTGCCATCTTTTCTGCTTTTGTTTCTTTTGTTGATTTGGCCGTTCTTGGCATACATCATACCACCCTGTCCAAAACAGGGTTCCTTTCTTTAAAAAATCACAGCAAAAATCCTGAACAGAAAAACATACGTTCTGTTCGGGTCAATAATCTGATTCAATATGTATCATGGAGAGACACATCGCACGCCCTTCCGCGGCGCCTCTCCATGAAAGTAGAAGGTCCTTTTGCGTTCAACCGGTGCGCCGTCTGCTCCGCGCGCCGGTAAAACGCCATCTATATTGTGTTCAAATTATTTTCGTAAAAATGTGAAAGGAAGAAGTTTCCTTTCTCTTTTTTCATTATACACCGATTTTGCATTTTCCGCAATAGTTTTTTCAAAGGAAAAGGCAAATATTCCGTAAACAAAAAGAACGCAGGAGGAAAGGCCCTATTTTACAGCGTTTTCAATCAGCACGTTTACCCGTTCGCGCAGAGACGCCGCGGCGTCTCTTTCTCTCGGATAGCGGGAAAACGTCACCTCTCCCGCAGCTTCCACGGCTTCCAGGACCGCATTTCTGCCGCAAAGCGCTTCGGCGAGCGTCATGGCGCGAAGGTCCGAGAGTGCCTCGGTAAAAGCCTTCATGTGCAGGCTTTGGTACGGAACGCCGTCCGGTCCCGGATAAACGGAAAAACAGTCTCCCGCCGGGGTAAAGCAGCCGCCGTCAAGGATCACATACGGATGGATTTCACGCCGCGAGAAACGGGTATACCAGAAATTATATCCCCAGTGGAGAAAGCCGGCGATGCGGTATTTCCAGAGCTGCGCGCCGATGATTCGGGTTCGTGAGGACGGCATGGCGATAAAGCGGTTGGAGACCTCTCGTCCCTGAGCACAGCAGTAATAGGTCCAAAGTCCCTCAATGCCTGCCGCAAGGAAGGGCTCGATGTGATCAGAGGCAGGAATCGGCGTGCCGACGGCGCCTGTCCGGTAAAAATCAAAATCGGAGACGGCGTCGATGACAGGATAGCCCTCGAGAAGGTCTGCGATGCGTGACTTCACCGCACGGTACCGCTCGAGATGTGCCATGCCCGGTTCGTCCGAAAGATGGAAGAGGCACGCCCTGTCAAGGCCGGACGCCTTCATTTCCGCAAGAAAAGCGGTAAGAAATGCGCGCAGAAAGCTGATGTACTCGTCGGAAAGAGAATCCGTTTCCCAACCGAAAAGCTTCTCTTTTTTCCCGTTGACGACCCCGACGATCTTCGGTGCGTGAGAGGCGCCCCATTGCGTGAACAGGTGAGAGATTTCAAAATATTCGGCGCCGCACCGCCGGCAAAGAGAGATATAGCGGTGCAGCCGCTCAAAGGAAAAGCGCCAACCGTTCGCGTCCCTGTATACGTCCACGAGCTGCACGGTCGGGCGCTCTCCGCCCTGCGCCGTATCGAGCGGAGGGGTGAAAACCGGTGTCAGAACAGCGTTTACCCCGTTTTTCACAGCGCACCGTATATAATTTTCAAGATACGTCCAATGCTTCTCGGAAAAGATATCAACACCATACGCGCCGGCGAGGCAGTCGGCGTGGATCCATTGCGTATAGATGAGATTCCCGCGTGGGAGAACGGCGTCGAGAACTGTAAGCGTGAAAGACGCCGGATATTCCGTCCCGTCCTCGGCGACAAGCGCGACGGTGATTTCGTAGTCGCCTGCCGCGAGCGATTCCGGAATGTCGGCGGTCCCGTAAAGAGAGCCGAGTGAATGGAACGGGACCTCGACGGGGTCTCCGGGGCACAGCGGGATGAGCAGGTCGGGATAAAGTCCTGCTGTCTTTCGCAAATAATCCTCGTCCGCGCGCTTCGGGTAGCAGGGGAAGCGGACGGGAACGTGCTCCACTCTCTCAAAACGGAGAATTTCCGAAAGCGGGGAGCGCACGGCAAGCGTTGTCACCTCGCCGAGCAGCCATGCCGGCGAATCTTCCGTTGTGAAGACGACGCCGAAATGGAATTCTTCTCCCCTCAGACAGCGTGGGCGGACAAGCGGCGCTTTCTCTTCGATGGCTTCGTCAAGGAAGCATTTTTCATAGGATGGGATGATTTTGATGGCGACGGACATCCGGGCAGCTCCTCCCTGCGTTTTTTATGATTGTAGCACACGGTAGGAAAAATTGCAAGGGGCGTGAGGGAGAAAGTCCTTATAGCGGGTGGACGCTTTCCGTAATGCCTTTCTCGGCATACCGCAGCGCGTCCTCCGCATCGCGCGGCGTTTTCGCTTCGGCAGAGAGTTTTATCGTATGCTCATCCTCGGCACTGACGCGTACGGAGGAATCGTCAAAGTTCAGTACCAGCATTCCGTTTTCCGTATCCGCTCCATGTGCGGCGAGCTCTCCGATAACGGCGGCGGAACTTTCCACGGTCAGCGTTTTTTCGGCAAGCGCAAATTCCTCGCCCGGATATAGAATCCGGCGGTCGGCGCCGAGCTCGGCCGCATACAAAAGCGCGAGCAGAATCGGGTCGTTCTGCCAGGTTTGTCCTGACGCGCCGGCAATGGTTTCCGTGTCG
This sequence comes from Clostridiales bacterium, assembly GCA_003150035.1. Lineage (GTDB taxonomy): Bacteria > Bacillota > Clostridia > Oscillospirales > CAG-272 > QALR01. The sequence goes on along the minus strand of QALR01000016.1, from coordinate 15,924 downwards.
ATGTCGGTCTGCATGTCATATTGCTTGACGATTCCGCCAAGCGTGCGCACGGTTTCGACGAGCGCGTGCGGCGCTGTCACAGGCAGGTAAATCATGGATTCGCCGCCTGCGATTTTGGATTTGATGATGGCCGCCGTCGCATGGGGCCTGTCAATCATCACATATCCGCCGTCGGCGGAGCGGTAGGAAATTTCAAGCTCCCCGTCGTCGGAAATGTCAACAAACACATATCCGTCCGCCGCAAGGCTTTTGGTTCCAATCTCGCAGACTGCACCGAGCAGGGTAGCTGCGGCGTAAAACGCCTGTCCGCAGGCGTTGTCCTTGACCGCAAATTTGCCGGTAAGCGGCATGGCGCATCCGACGAGATGACGCAGATAGTCGCCGTAGCCGTCATATGGCTGCGCCGGTGTGTCCGGCAAAGAAATTTCGTATTCTTTCCTCATCTGCGCCGCGATTTTTCGTGTGCGCGCAGAACCCGCCGGAAAGCCATAGGCGTCAAGCAAATAAATTTTATGGATATCTCCGACCTCTCGTCTCACGTAGATTCCGAAATCCGAGCCTGTATACGATACCGAGAACGCGGCGAGCGCGTGGAAGCCGACGCCGCCGTCAAGGCTTGTTGTTCCTGCGGACATGGCCCCGCTCATGATGAGGTTTTTTACATAGTCCGCCGATGCGCTGCCATCGTCGAAAAAGACGGCCGTCTTTCCCATCACCGCCCGCGCCGCGGCGCCGAACGCCGAAAGTAGCGGCGGCAGAAGCTCTGTTTTTATATTGCCTGCAAGTCCGAACTCACGGAAAACGTTGCCTTCCGTACCTGAAAAAATCCTGTTATCCAAAATCAAATCCTCCGATAAAATTATTTTTCCCGCTTTAATGCGCGTGCCGCGCTCGATCATGCTTCCGCTTCCGATGACGGCTCCCTCTCCGATGACAGAGCCCTGCTTTACAACCGCATAGTCGCCGATGACCGCCTCGCGGCAGAGAATGGACGAGCGCACGAGCGCCCCTCTTCCGACAGAGGAGCCGTCCATTAAAATGGAGGCCTCCACGACCGCGCCGGGGGCAATCCGGACTGTCCCGGCAATGCACGGCCCCCGAACGCAGGCGTGCGGGTCCACATCGGCGTCCCAGGAAAGGAAGCTTTTCGCATGCGCCGGAACGGAAAAGCCCCGTATGCGACCGTGGAGGGCATCCATGTTGCATGCGTAGTAGGCATCCAGACTGCCGATATCGCACCAATATCCGTCGGAAGCGTAAGCGTAAAGACCGTGTCCGACAAGGGACGGAAATACGTCTTTTGAAAAGTCACAGAATCCGGCCGGGATTTCCGATAAAATTTTCCGGTCAAACACATAAATTCCGGTGTTTACTCTGTCTGAAAGCACGTGCTGCCAGGAAGGTTTCTCGGTAAACCGCATGACCTCTCCGTTTTGCTTTGCGACGACACCGCCGAACGAAAGAGGCACGTTCTTTTTCGCCGTAACGATGGTCGCTGTGGCTTTTTTTGTCCGATGAAAGCGAATGGCGTCGGAAAGGGAAATGTCGCACACGGCGTCCCCGCTTACGACAAGGAAATCCGAGTCAAGAAAATCAGAAGCGGACTTCACGCCTCCCGCTGTACCAAGCGGTTTATCCTCTTCAAAGAAGGTAAGCCGGATGCCTTCGGTGCTGTGCGTTTTGTAATAATTCATAATATCATAAGCACGGTATTTGAGCGTCACCGCCGCCTCTCTGATTCCGTTTTTAAAAAGAAGACGGAGCATATGGCTCATCACGGGTATGTTCAGCACCGGAACAAGAGGCTTAGGCATCCGCCCCGTCATCGGCATGAGCCTTGTTCCTTCTCCCCCCGCCATAATGACAGCCTTGATCGTTTTACTCATGACAGAAACCTCCGCACTGTTTGTCCGAAACGGGCGCGCTCTTTGATGTCTGGCACACCTTTACGTTTCGGTTTGTTCATATGGTGCGGCAAGCGAGGGGATTTTATTCACCTGCGGACTGTTTTTTTCCGTTCCCGGGAATATTTGGCGGCCGGTACGGTAAACAATAATCCATGAAAACCTGTCAAATATCGGAGGAATTTACGTGATGATGATAAAGGGATGCCGAAAAAATCTTGTTGTCATGAAAAATATCGGGAGCGATTATATAGACGAGGCTTATTTTATCCTGAAAAAGGAATTGCCCGCCGGAACGGCGGGCGCAGATATCGTAAAGGAAGCAAACCGGATTGTTTCAGAATACCAAACGGGCAGAAAAAAGAATCGCCTGTCGTTTTCCTTCCTCAGCTTTGTGCTGGGGGCGATCGCGGCAAGCGTCATTTGTCTTGTGGTATTTCAGATCGTTCAGCTTTCGATGTAAGGATAATCTCTTCTTGCAGGAGAGCAGACAAAGGCGTCCACACCGGCACCAAGCGCATCTTTCGCCGCACGAGCGGATGCGATGTCGCAAAACAGCCCGAAAACGGCGGGACCGCTTCCGCTCATGCACGCACCTAGCGCTCCCGCTCCCTTGACTGCGTCGATCAGAGCAAATACCCCGGTCGAGGGATCGGTTACTGCTTCAAACTGGTTGTAGAGGGCGGCGGAGATCTTGCCAAGATCGCAGCTTGTCATGGCGCAGAGCATATCGGAGCAGGTGTAGGACGATGCGCCGGGGATTCCGTCGATCTTTGCATAGGCATCCGCCGTGCAGATCCGGCTCCCTTTCGGTATTGCTACAAGTATCGCACAATCCGGCATCGGGGCGCAGCTCTCGACGATTTCGCCAATGCCTGTGGCGCTTGCCGTGCCCTTTTTGATGCAGAAGGGAACGTCGGCGCCCACGCCGGCCGCGATGGCGCACATATCCTCGACGGTCATGGCGGTACCATAGAGCCGGTCAAGCGCGATGATAGCAGCAGCCGCATCGGAGGAACCGCCGCCAAGTCCTGCTTCTGAAGGGATTTTTTTATCAATAACAAAAGAAATATGGTATTTTTCTATTCCGGCAGCGGCAAAAAAGGCGGCAGCCGCTCGGAAAACAATATTGCCGGCTCCGTCCGGCGCCATGAAATCGCGGCATCTGACATCGATGACGGATTCGGCTTCCGGCTCATTTTTGCAGACCTCAAGCCGGTCGAACAGCGTGACGGTCTGCATGACGGTTTCAATGTCGTGATAGCCGTCCTCCCGGCGCGCGCCGACCCGCAGAAAAAGGTTGATTTTGGCAGGTGCAAGAATCGTGATTTTTTCCATATGTATGAGGATCTCCGCTTTCTATATCGAACTTATGATCTTGAGAATAACATTTTTTTTCACTCGGACCGCATGGAACGGACAAAGCTCCTGACAACAATAACATCTTATGCAGGATGCGTGCTTGATATGAGCGATCCTTGTCCCGTTTTTTCTTTCGGCAAGGAGCTCTATGGTGTGCTTGGGACAGGATGCGACACATTCCCCGCAGCCCCGGCAGCTCTCCCGGACAACGACCGGCCGCGGCATGAAAAAGCGCCCGAGCTTTCCTTTCGAAAGGACAGTAAGCGCGGACGGCGCTCTTTTTTCTGCGCTGTCCGGTGCTTTGAAGTTTGGGACGGCAACCGTATCTATCGCGGCGCCGCGAATGTCAAGCGCGTGCGCATCCGCGGGGCAAAGTCCGCGGGACACGGCTTCCCGCACAAGAGGGACGGTCCCCTCAAAGCCGAGAATTTTTTCACATGCAAGGTCTGAAGCAAACGGACTCGGACTTGTCAGAAGCGCGCCGATTTTCCGGGGTGTGCCGGCAGTGGGACCGTTTCCCTCCATACCGACGACGGCGTCTGTTATCGCAATGACGGTTTTTTTCCGGCAGAGCATCTCGCACAGGTCGCAAAGCATGGCGACAAAATCGCCGTAATCGGGAAAGGTTGCGTGCATCTCAAATTTTTCAATTCCTGGGATCACCCCGAACAGATTTTTGACCGCTGCACTCATTTTGGTAAGCGAATGGCTTTTCAATTTACATAAATCGATGAGGACATCCGCTTCTGCAACAGGGGCGATGACATGGAACATCTTGACTTTTTTTCCTTCCGGGAACGGCATCTGTACGGCAGAGGTGTCAAGGTTGAGCGCCGCACCATAGCGGGCGGCGACATCCTGGATGCCACAGGCCCGGTAAACTCCTTCCAGACGCTGCTTGTTGTAGAGCCCGCCGGGACTTTCTGCAATGACGGGAGAAACGTCCATCTCCCGCAGAACGCAGAGCACCGCGCCAAGCACCGCAGGATGGGTGGTTGCCGCGGCATCTGGCGCTTTTTTCATGACGAGATTGGGCTTTACCACAACTTTTTTTCCTTCAAAAAAGCGGTGGTCGTATCCGAGATCGGCAAAATGATGGCGAACGATTTCGGCAAGTCTGTCTTCGGCATAGTCCATGCATTCCGAAATCCAAACGATATGGCCCTGTTCCATGGCGTCTTTTCCTCTCCTTCCGAAGCCGCTTTCTTCTATACATTGTAACATAATTCACAGGAAAAGGGAAGCCCTTTTGAAAAATTTACGAATTCTCGATTCTGGTACAAAGGCGAGTTACAAACAGCATCAGAGGTACAGACAGAAGAAACCAGAGAAATGTATAAAGCAGACAAATTTGTCCCAACAGATTGAAACGGTTTGCGGAGTAATCCCACACCGAGAGATGCAATATAAGATTGACGATCACGCCGACAGAAAATTCCACCGCGGTGATAGCGGCACAGGATACAGCGCTTCGTAAAAGAATGGATTGCCGCCGAAGTGCCTTGCCTATGCCATACAGCATGACAAAGCAAATCCCTCCCGTTATGATCATGCTGGGATGGGTCCTCCCCCGCCAGATAAGTTCAATCAGTCCGTAACCGACTCCGCCGAAAAGAAATAGGAACGAGCGTTTTTCCGTGTTTCCCCATTTCAGCCTGCCGTCAAGAACGATCGGCCTTCCCGGCTGTCTGTGCGCTTTCACTTTGAACAGCGTCTTTGTCATCCCTCGAGTCTCCCTTCTCCTTTTTTACCGTGGCTTTGAGCCATGCTATCGCTTCGCGAAGTCCACCGATTTCATCGATGAGTCCGCGGTCCACCGCTTCTTCTCCGTCGATGATAGTGCCGACATCTGTCGCCATTTCATCTGTTTGAAAAGTCAGATGTGTCAAGGTATCTTTTGTGATATTCGAATGCCCGACAATGAAATCCGAAATCCGGTTCTGCATTTTTTCAAGACCCAGAAATGCCTGCGGTACGCCGAGGACAGTTCCGCTTGTGCGTACGGGATGAATGGTCATTGTGGCGCTTGGCACGATGAAGGATCTGTCGCAGGATACGGCAATGGGAATTCCGATGGAATGGCCGCCCCCGATGACAATGGATGCTGTCGGCTTGCGCATGCTCGCGAGCATTTCGGCGATGGCAAGTCCTGCTTCCACGTCGCCTCCTACCGTATTGATAATCACAAGCAGTCCGTCAAGCTCAGGATTTTCTTCGATGGCGGCGAGCAAAGGCAGAATATGCTCATATTTTGTCGTTTTTTGTGTGTTTGGCAGAAGATAATGTCCCTCGATTTGCCCAATAATTGTGATGCAGTAGAGGGCAACGCCGTCGCTTTTCGTCACAGCCGTGCCGAGCTTGCCGATATCCCCGCCCGAGGCCGGAGTCCCGCCTTCTGGGATTTCGTCTCGGGACTCGTTTTTCGTTTCGTTCATATCCAAATCTCCTTTTCCCATATGAAAAATACAATCTCTTTTATTTTTTACAAAAAAATTGCGGGCTAATCATTTACAATCCGCAAAAAATCATTTATAATAGATATGAATCAAACGTGTTTTTGCCTTTCATTTCAAAAAGGAGAGAATACGCGAACTTAGACAGTATGGCTGTCGAAAGGAGATTGCAGTTATGGAAAATAAAATTTTAGTGGAGACCTCGGCGCGGCACATTCATCTTACCGAAGCACATGTCGCGGCGTTGTTCGGCGAAGGGCATACGCTCACCGTCAAAAAAATGCTGAGCCAGCCGGGACAATTTGCATGTGAGGAGAAGGTCACCGTAAAAGGCGAGCGCGGCGAGCTCAAAATGTCTGTGCTCGGTCCGACAAGGAATGCGACGCAGGTGGAGGTTTCCCTCACCGACGCAAGAACGCTTGGCGTCACGGCGCCGGTGCGCGAGTCGGGAGACATTGCAGGGTCCGGCTCCTGTACGCTTGTCGGTCCGTGCGGCACCGTGGAGCTTTCCGAGGGAGTCATCGCTGCGCAAAGACATATTCATCTGACCCCTGAGGCGGCGGAGGAACTAGACGTGTGCGACAAGCAAATTGTCAAGGTGGAGCTGGATACTTCTCGTCCGCTCATTTTCGACGGCGTAATTGTCCGCGTGTCCGACAAGTATGCGCCTGCGATGCATATCGATACGGACGAGGCGAATGCAGCCGGTGCTTCCGGTGTCGTATACGGCAAAATCGTAAAATAACGAAAAACAATTCTAAAACAAAGGAGAAAGAAAACATGGCAGACATCACATATTCTCATGAGGTTGAATCCATGTGCTGCGTGAAGCAGGGACCGAATCACGGTCCGGCGCCTCTTCCGGAAGAGGGCAAGTGGATTCAGGCAAAACAGATTACCGACATTTCCGGATACACCCACGGTGTGGGTTGGTGCGCTCCCCAGCAGGGCGCGTGCAAGCTTTCCCTTAACGTCAAGGATGGCGTAATCGAAGAAGCACTTGTGGAAACGATCGGATGTTCGGGCATGACGCATTCCGCGGCGATGGCGGCGGAGATTCTGCCCGGCAAGACGATTCTGGAGGCGCTGAACACAGACCTTGTCTGCGACGCCATCAACACCGCGATGAGAGAGCTTTTCCTTCAGATTGTATATGGACGCACACAGTCCGCATTCTCGGAGGGAGGGCTTGTCGTCGGAGCGGGCATGGAAGATCTTGGCAAGGGCGCGCGTTCCATGGTCGGAACCATGTACGGCACCAAGGCAAAGGGCGTGCGTTATCTCGAGATGACCGAGGGCTATTGCACCAGAATGGCGCTTGATGAGGATGATCAGGTTATCGGCTATGAATTCGTATCGCTGGGCAAAATGACCGACTTTATCAAAAAGGGCATGGAGCCGAACGAGGCGTATGAAAAATCCAAGGGTACATACGGAAGATTTGCCGACGCCGCAAAATATATCGATCCGAGAAAAGAGTAAGAGGGGGAACGGAAAATGGCACTGTTTGAAAGTTATGAGAGAAGAGTAGACAAAATCAATTCCGTTCTTGCCGAATACGGAATTGGCTCCATTGAGGAATGCAAGGATATCACGCTTGCCGCAGGCATCGACTGTGATAAAATCGTAAGAGAGACCCAGCCTATCTGCTTTGATAACGCGGTCTGGGCTTATACCGTCGGCGCGGCAATCGCGCTGAAAAAGGGCTGCAAAAAGGCGGCGGACGCTGCCGCTGCCATCGGTATCGGATTGCAGGCATTCTGCATTCCCGGATCCGTTGCGGAAAACCGCAAGGTCGGACTCGGCCACGGAAATCTCGGGAAAATGCTGCTTTCTGAGGAGACGGAGTGCTTCTGTTTTCTTGCAGGGCATGAGTCCTTTGCCGCGGCGGAGGGTGCGATCAAAATCGCGCTCAATGCCAATAAGGTGCGTACAAAACCGCTCCGCGTTATTCTGAACGGTCTTGGCAAGGACGCCGCGTTTATCATCTCCAGAATCAACGGCTTTACCTATGTGAAAACGGAGTTTGACCCATATACGGAAGAGGTCAAGGTCGTATCCGAGACTCCGTATTCCAAGGGACCCCGCGCGGCGGTCAAATGCTACGGTGCGGACAACGTTCCGGAGGGCGTCGCGATCATGAAGCTAGAAAATGTCGGCGTTTCCATCACGGGCAACTCGACCAACCCGACGCGCTTCCAACATCCCGTTGCCGGCACCTATAAAAAATGGTGTGTCGAGAACGGCGTGAAATATTTCTCCGTTGCCTCCGGTGGCGGTACGGGCAGAACGCTCCATCCTGACAATATGGCGGCGGGACCGTCCTCCTACGGCATGACCGATACCATGGGACGCATGCATTCCGACGCGCAGTTCGCAGGCAGCTCATCCGTTCCGGCGCATGTCGAAATGATGGGACTCATCGGCATGGGCAACAATCCGATGGTCGGCGCGACGGTCGCGGTCGCGGTCGCCGTGGAAGAGAGCTTCAAGAAATAAGAAAACAGAAAAACCAGGGCTCCTGCACGCAGGAGCCTTGATTTTTTATGAGGTGATGAATACCGAGATCCATGACGCGTTTATTATTCTTCATGTAAATTTTATGAAAAATCGTTTGGCGGTCTCTTGACAAGCCAGAAAAGGCTTGCTAAACTAAAAAATAAAGTCATCACTCCTCTTTTGAAATGCGACGGACAGCATATCCGGTTGTAGGCCTAACCTTTTTCGGGAAAGATTTTGCATAGAAAACGTTTTCTTTTTGTAAAAGGTGTGCTTGGAACTCTTGTAGAAAGAGAATGCCCTGAGAAGAAATTGTTTGTAGAAAAGGAAAGTCAGCTTATGTTTGAGAACGAATACATTGAATGCACATTGCCGAAGCAAAAAAATATCGCGCTTATCGCGCATGACCATAAAAAGGCCGAAATCATCGATTGGTGCCTTGCCAATAAATCCATTTTGGAGCATCATTTCCTATGCGGAACGGGGACTACCGCGAAAATGATTGCAGAGAAAACAGGGCTTCCTATCCGCGGCTTCAACAGCGGTCCGCTCGGCGGAGACCAACAGATCGGCGCCCGGATTGTGGACGGAAAAATCGACCTTGTCATTTTTTTCTCCGATCCGCTCGAAGCACAGCCGCATGACCCGGATGTCAAAGCGCTGCTGCGGATTGCACAGGTGTTTGATATTCCGATTGCCAACAATCGCGCGACAGCGGATTTTATCATTACAAGCAAGTTTATGGATACGGAATATACGCGCAAGCTTATCAATTTCCGGCGCAATATTGATTTGCGCGCAAAAGAACTGTAAAAATGAAGCGTTCGATAAAAATTCTCATCGCGGTCGCCGCCCTTTTGGTGTTGTGCGCGGGCATTCTTGCCGCCGTGAATCTGACGGTGTTTTTCAGCACCCGTGACAAAATTGAGCCGATTTCCGCCGCGGATGGCTATGAATATGCGCTTATCCTTGGGGCAAAGGTCCACGAGGGCGGCGTGCTTTCGGATATGCTTCGTGACCGGATGGATGCCGGTATTGCCCTATATCGGGATGGCTCTGTGAAAAAGCTTCTGCTGTCGGGGGATGACAGCGGAAAATGGGGAGAGGTCACGTTTATGAAGGAATACGCCATGCAAAACGGCGTGCCAGAGGAGGATATCCTCACCGACGGCGAAGGGTTTTCTACCTATGAGTCCTTGTCGCGGGCAAAAACGGTTTTTGGTATAGAAAAACTTGTCATCGTGACGCAGAAGTATCACCTATACCGTGCCTTGTATATTGCGGAAGACATGGACATAGAAGCGTCGGGATGCGATTCGGCGCTGCATTCCTATGCGGGACAGCTTTACCGCGAGCTTCGCGAAATTTTGGCAAGGGCGAAGGATTTTGTTCTTTGCCTGTTCGACTGAAAGAAAACAAAAGACGGAACGGGAATGCCCGTTCCGCTTTTTATGCGTTAAGCGAATATTCAAAAGGCTTGATGCGTTCCATAAGCTCTGCGCTGAGAGATTCGACAAGCTCTCTGTCATGCATATGGGCGCAAAGGTACAGGAGATCTTTTATATCCTGCTCGCAAATGGCGAGCGGAAGCTTATCAATCTGCGAGAGATACGAAAGACCCGAAATCAGCGAACAAAAATTTTCGTACCTGCGATAAGAGGAGAGCGAACAGAAGCCGCTTGCGGCATAGATATAGCGGGCGGTTTCGATTTTGTATTTCTCGATCCGGGCGGCATCGTACTCGTCTATCCGTTCCACAGGAATCAGGCTGCCGGCGAATTTTTCCAGATTGGAAACCACTTGACCGTCGGCACTCTGCCGGTCAAGCTTATCGCTTTCGTTTTGATGGATAAGCAATACGGTAAGCGTAATAATAAGAGCGAAGCAGAGAAGAAACCCGATCATAATGTGCTCTTTTTTCATGTTTTCCCTCCATGGATTTTTTCAGTATAGCATTTTCTCTATAATTTTGTCAATTTATTATATGAAAAGAAATCAAGTGTTTTTGCTTGAAACAGTTTGCACAATATTCACCTTTTGCAGATGAATAAAATGAAGAAGTCTCGGCAAAGACAGGTGTGCTGCCGGGATTCTTGCATAAGCTGATGAGGAAATGCATGGGTTCAGTCTGCGCAGAATCCATAGAAATTCTCTCCGATAGTCGCTAACATCCCCGTTTGTCCTTTATAAACAGAAAGATAAAGCTCTTCCCACACTGGATATTCGACCGTCTTGCCGTCCTCCGTCTGAAACTTTATGAAAAAATGCTTGTCATGCAGCGGAGAGCTTCGTCTGGATGCCTTGGCATAGCAGTATTTATCTAGCACGACGGCACTTTGTTCCAAAAGCGCCGGATCTTCTACAGGGGTATCCATTTTTTCTAGCGCTTTTTTTGTTTCCCTGCGCGAGTGGATAGGAGCCCATATGAAAAAAGCAAGGATTGCAAAAATAGCGCCGAACAAGAGGTAAGTCCCGACATTGTTCCCAAGTGCAAAGCCGAAAGCCATCGTGTGCATATCTGTTCTCCTTTTTGTAAAACGTATTTCAGGGAAGCTAAAAATGTTTTGCTAGTGGCACTTTGTCTGCCGTCGTGTTGCCAGATGCGGTTCCTATCGGGCCCCCGCTCTGTTTAATGCTTCGGTATCAGCTTGTCTTTCCCCCCCATATAGGGACGCAGTACCGCCGGCACATTCACCGAACCGTCGGCGTTTAGGTTGTTTTCAAGGAAGGCGATAAGCATTCTCGGCGGCGCCACGACCGTGTTGTTGAGCGTATGTGCGAGATATTTTTTGCCGTCCGCGCCTGCCACGCGGATTTTCAGACGTCTTGCCTGCGCGTCGCCAAGGTTGGAGCAGCTCCCGACCTCAAAATATTTTTTCTGGCGCGGAGACCACGCCTCCACATCGACGGATTTGACCTTGAGGTCGGCAAGGTCGCCCGAGCAGCATTCGAGCGTGCGCACCGGGATATCTAGCGAGCGAAACAGGTCAACTGTGTTTTGCCACAGCTTGTCAAACCATATTTTACTATCCTCCGGGCGGCAGACGACGATCATTTCCTGCTTTTCAAACTGATGAATGCGGTAGACGCCTCGCTCCTCAATACCATGCGCGCCCTTTTCCTTGCGGAAGCAGGGAGAGTAGCTGGTGAGTGTGTAAGGAAGATCCTTTTCATCAAGGATCTGGTCGATGAATTTTCCGATCATCGAGTGCTCGCTTGTCCCGATGAGATAGAGGTCCTCTCCCTCGATTTTATACATCATCGCGTCCATTTCGGCAAAGCTCATGACGCCGGTTACGACGCCGGAACGAATCATAAAGGGCGGTACGCAATAGGTAAAGCCGCGGTCAATCATAAAATCGCGTGCGTAGCTGATAACGGCGGAATGCAGTCTTGCGATATCTCCCATCAGATAATAAAAGCCGTTGCCTGCGACACGGCGCGCCGAGTCGAGGTCGAGCCCGCCCATGCGCTCCATGATATCGGTGTGATAGGGAATCTCAAAATCCGGAACGGCCGGCTCGCCGAAGCGCTGAACCTCCACGTTTTCACTGTCGTCGCGTCCGATCGGGACGGACGGGTCGATGATATTGGGGATGGTCATCATGATTTTGGTGATTTTTTCGTTGAGCTCCGCTTCTTTCGCTTCTAATGCTGCAAGCGCTTCGGAATTTTCCGTCACCTGTTTTTTTGCTTCCTCGGCTTCGGCTTTTTTTCCCTGCGCCATGTAGACGCCAATCATTTTGGAAACCTTATTTCGGTTGGCTCGAAGTGCGTCCGCTTCGCCCTTGGCTTTGCGGTTCTCTTCATCAAGGGCAATGACCTCATCGACAAGCGGAAGCTTGGCATCCTGAAATTTGTTGCGGATATTCTGTTTTACGATTTCCGGGTTTTCTCTGAGAAATTTTAAGTCGAGCATATACTTTTTCCTCCGTAATAAAAAATAAAAAGCCTTTTCTCCCTTGCTGTTGGGACGAAAAGACTCCGTGTTGCCACCCAAATTGCCGTGCCGCGGCACGACCTCTCGAAAGCGCGATACGGGACGCCGGCCCGCGGATTTCTCCGCATGCTCCGGAAGCGGACAGTATCGGAATGCGCCTGCGGCTTGCACCGACCGCCGCTTCTCTTGCCGCGCAGATTCCGAACCGTTTTCCATCTTTGCAATGAAGTTTATGAAAAGATATCTATTATTATAGCCTTTTTTTTGGAGATTGCAAGGCTTTTGTGAAAAAAATCGTATTTTTTATGATAGAAAGCGCTTTCTCGGCAGCCTTTACAAAAAAGTTATCGTTTATGTATGCCGGATTCCTTGATTTTTATGATTTCACATGATATAATAACTTTTACAATCGTAATTTGTATGATGAAAGCCGTCTGGTTTTCCCATACTAAAATCAATTCCGCAGAAAGGCGATCTGAAATGAAAAATGTTGAACGCTTTAACGCTGTTATGAATTTTGAGAAGCCGGATAGACTCCCCGTCATCGAATGGGCAGGTTGGTGGGGTGATACGCTGAACCGTTGGTATGGGGAGGGCCTGTCGCGCGATATTCCTTGGGACAGAATTCAGACTCATCTCGGCCTGGATTATATCCGCAGGGTTTGGATGCCGCTTGAAACGCCGGATTGTCCGCGTCCCGCCTCGCACGGTGCCCCGTTGATTTATACGGAAGAAGATTACGAAAATTTCAAGAAGTATTTGTATCCGGATGAGACGAATAAAAATTGGCAAAATAAAATTGACATCCTTAAAAACTTAAAAGAGGAGCACGACCGCGGCGATGCCGTGCTGTGGTATTCCTATGACGGCTTTTTCTGGTTCCCGCGCACATTGCTTGGAATCGAAAATCATCTTTACTCCTTTTATGATGAGCCGGAGCTCTATCACAGAATCTGCTCGGATCTTGCCGACTATATCATTAGCCAGCTCCCTGCTATTTATTCCCTTTGCAATCCGGAGTTCATGGTCATTTCCGAGGATATGAGCTATAACAACGGACCTATGCTTTCGGAAGAGCTGTTCGATGAATTCATGCTGCCGTATTATCAGCGGATCATTCCTGAAATCAAGAAACACGGTACCAAGGTCATTATCGACAGCGACGGGGATATTTCCATGATGATCCCGTGGTTCAAGCGCGCCGGTATCGATGGGGTGCTTCCGCTTGAGCGCCAAGCGGGTGTAGATGTTGGCCGTCTGCGTGAGCTGTACCCCGATTTCCTCTTTATCGGCGGCTTTGATAAAATGACAATGCCGCACGGCGAAGAAGCCATGCGCGCCGAATTTGAAAGGCTTTTGCCGACTATGAAAACAGGTGGCTTTGTTCCGTCCTGTGATCATCAAACGCCGCCCGGTGTTTCATTTGAGAACTATCAAATTTATGTGCGCCTGCTTGGAGAGTATGCAAGGAAGGCCGTGGAGTAAAGAAATAGGGCGTTTTCGTTGTGCGATTTGCACAAAAATATTTTCAGAATTTGTGAAATAGGCAGAATCTTTTCTGTTAAAGCAAGTAAGATTTGATTTAGGCCGCCTATTGGTGGTATAATATATGCTATCATTTGATTTATAGATTTGATTTTTACTTCATGGTTTCCATAATAGAGGAGAAAACATCGGTGCTTTTGCCGTATGTTGGAACCACCGGGGCACCTGCCCCGTATCCCAAAACAATTTTCGGAGGAACATGCAAGAATGAAGAAAGTACTCGCTTTTATCCTCGCCCTTGCCATGTGCGCGGTATTTTCCGTCGGCTGCACGAAAATCGCAAAGGACGATCCGGCGCAGATGGGCGCGGAATTTGAAATTTACATGGGAACAAAGGTCATGGACCTGGATCCCGCCATTGCCTACACAGATGAAAATGCGGTAAAAATTCTCAGTCTTATCTTTGAGGGGCTGACAAGGCTGGATGAAAATGGAAAGCTAAAAAAGGCGTTGGCGAAGGATTGGGAAATCGTAGAAGATTCCAGAACCGGAGAGCAGCGTCTTGAGATTGTCATCAACGATACGTATTGGAGCGACGGCTCCCTTGTGCAGGCAAATGATATCGTATATGCTTGGAAACGGATTCTCGATCCTTCTTTTGAGTCTCCGGCGGCCTCTATGCTGTATTGTATCAAGGGCGCTGAGGATGCCAAGCTCGGGCTGATTTCTATTGATGATATCGGACTTTATTCCAAATCAACGACCAAATTGGTTGTCGAATTCGAGGAAGGGGCCGATATTGATGAGTTCCTTTACAATACGGCAAGTCCGGCGCTTGTTCCACTACGTGAAAACAAGGTTGCGTCTTATCCGGATACTTGGTCCAAAACCGCAACGGACCTTTCCACCAACGGACCGTTCCGTGTGAGGAAATTTTCAAGCGAGCCTTCAGAGGAAATTGTTCTTGAGCGGTCCCGTTACTATTATCTGAATCAGGAGGTTCAGACAGAGGCAATCGACAAATATGTGACGCCTTATCGTATTACGATTCGCTATGATATTCCGCTTGATCTGTCTTTGGTATATTCTACAGCAGAGACCGACGTGCTCACGATGTTTGGCAATCGCGAACTCTTCTATGTGAGCGGGCTTACGGCGGCAACGGCGGCGAAATACGGAAACGATGTGGAGACAGAGAAAGAGGCTTCGACGTTTGTTTATTATTTCAATCTGAATTCTATTGAAAATGCGGAGCTCTTTCAGAACGCAGCCGTCAGGCAGGCGCTTTCTATGGCGCTTGACCGAAACTATATCGCACAGCTTGTCGGGTGTGATACGGAGGCAGCGACAGGTCTTATCAATGATAAAGTGTTTAATACCAGTCGGGGTACCTCGTTCCGTGAAGAGGGCGGAGATATTATCAGCGCCGCTGGCGACATAGAAGGAGCGAGGCAGCTTTTAGAGGAAAACGATATCTGGCCGGAAGATTACGAAGATATTTATATCGTGGTTCGTCAGGACGAAATGAATGATAGCTATCAGTCTCAGCTTATGGGATATGTCAGCAAAGAAAAGGCAATTGCTCAGTATACAGAAACCATATGGGAGCAACTTGGCTTTAGTGTAGTGATAAATTCTCTTCCTGCTGCGGAGTACGATGAGGCCTTTGCAACGGGAGATTATGATGTCATCGGACTGGATTACCAGATGCTTTCTGTTTATGCACTCTATAGTCTTACGCCTTTTACAAGAGATTACAACGGCGGTGTCAGAATGGTAACTTCTTCGGATCCAGACTATGATGCAAGCCGCGGCGAGACTATGTATTATACGTATGACGAGCATCGAACCGGATATTATAATCCAGAGTATGACGCGCTTATTGCTGCCGCTTTTGCAGAATCTGATGATAGACAGAGAGCAGAAATCCTCCATGAGGCAGAGGAGCTCCTTCTCAGTGACGCGGTGGTGGTGCCGATTCTCTTTAACACCAATACCTATGTGGTATCAAGCGAGCTTTCCAAGCTTTCTACGAACTACTGGGGCTATCAGATATTCACCAAGGCGCAGCTAAAGGATTATGTACAATATCTGCCTTCCGTGAGAAATGCATCGAGCGACGAGGATGAAGAATAAGACCAGATGAATTGTCAACTTAAGTGCAACAGATAGAGAGATATTGGTCAAACAAATCTTGTGGTGTCTGGAAATGTAAAACTTTCTTGAGCCTGGCGTTTATAAGCGCCAGGTTCTTTTTTAATGTTGCAGGGCTCACTCTCGA